>JAYPVG010000015.1:10120-27468 GCA_038134485.1 Pseudomonadales bacterium | reverse complement strand
ACAACGGTTCTCAAGCTCCTGCCGCTCCTGCGGATCATCGGAGCTGGCATGGCCCAACACCCAGCCACCGCCGTGAAAATATATAACGATGGGTGCGAGACCGGGTATTGCGGGTTTATACAGCCGGTAATCCAGTTCTCCCGCCGGGCCGGGAAGGGTTCCGTCGATAATTTCATCCACCTCAGGTCCCGGGGGGCGCTGTACGGCGCTCGCTTCCATCTGCTGACGTGCCGCCTCCGGCGTCAGCGAATCCAGCGGCGGCTGATCCAGGCTGGCTAGTAACTCCAGCAGCAGTTGCACGTCGGGTTTTACCGGGCGGATGACTCCGTCGTTGCAGCGTGAACCTGCGTTACCCACCTGCTCGAATCCGAGGTAATCCCTTTTCACGACGTCATCACAGACCTGGCGGTAGCGGTCCACTCCGCCAATATAAGGAAGAAATACGCGCGGTTTACCAGGCACGTTCGCCCCCATATACCAGCTGTTGGCCTGGGGGTAGAGCGTCAGGTTGGCGTAGTCATTAACGTGGGTCGCCCAGCTCTCCTGCGCTGCAGAGGTGGCTTCGATGCTGTGAAGTCCTTCACCGCGCAGGTGTTCCAGAGCAGCGGTAATCCAGTCCACGTGCTGCTCGATTGACACTGCCATGTTGGATAGCACGGAAGGGCTGCCGGGTCCGGTAATAGTGAAGAAATTCGGAAAACCATGCACGCTCAGTCCAAGGTAGGTTTTCGGACCCTCTGCCCAGACATTTTTCAATTCGATCCCATCCCGCCCGCGGATATCGACGGCAACTATGGCGCCGGTCATGGCGTCGAACCCGGTCGCGAACACAATGGCATCGAATTCCATCGATTCCGCCGAGGTATCGATGCCTGCTTCCGTTATCGATTTAATAGGCGTGCGATGCAGGTTTACCAGTTTTGCCTTTGGTGAATTAAAGGTTTCGAAGTAGTTGGTCTCGAGACAAAGTCGCTTGGAAAAAAGCGGAAAATCTTTGCCGCACAGATCTTCGGCTGTCAGCGGGTCGAGCACTTTCTCCCGCACTTTGTCGCGAAAAAATTCCTGTACTTCAAAGTTCGCCGCGGCATTGACCACCAGATCGGCAAAGGACGAATTGATGGTCAGTAAATCTCCTCTGGTCCAGCCCGCTTCCAGGCGCCGCATGCGCTCGCCCGGTTCCACGGAGAAAAACGGCTCTGTCGAGCCGGAGATCGGCACCCCGGCGCGCGACCAGCGTGCACCCTCGCGATAGGCGTTTCGATCCTCTTCCAGTTGTTCACGATGTTCCCTGCGCACCGGGCCGTTATTGGCGGGCGCTGCGTAGTTGGCAGTGCGCTGAAACACGGTGATCTGACTGGCCTGCTCGGCAATGAGAGGGATCGATTGGATGCCGGAAGAACCGGTGCCGATGACGGCAACGCGCTTGCCGCTAAAGTCCACACCCTCGTGAGGCCAGCGATTGGTAAAGTAGATCGGCCCGCCAAAGCGGTCCACTCCCGGCACATCCGGTTCCTTTGGCATGGACAGGCAACCGGTCGCCATTACGTAAAATTGTGCGGTAACTCGATCGCCGTTATCCGTGGTGATGCGCCAAAGCCTGGCGCCTTCATCCCAACTGGCTCGGTCCACTCTGGTGGAAAAGCGGATATCCCGGCGCAGATCGTAGCGATTGGCAACAAACTGCAGGTAGCGCAATATTTCCGGTTGCGTCGCATAGCGTTCTGACCATTGCCATTCTTTTTCGAGTTCCGGATCGAAGCTATAGGAGTAATCCAGGCTCTCGATGTCGCAGCGTGCGCCCGGATAGCGATTCCAGTACCAGGTGCCGCCCACATCATCTGCGGATTCCAGGGCTACAGCGGAAAACCCGGCGTCCCGCAGCTTCTTCAGCAGGTACAGGCCTGCCATGCCTGCACCGACGGCGATCACATCAAAGTGTTGTCCGTCCGATTCCCGGTTTGCCATACCTGCCTCGCTCCTGTCGTTCTGTTGGGATTTGAATAGCCTCTGGAAGTGGGTAACTTATCGCCAATGTAGTCAGGAAGCAAAAAAGAACATATTCTTGAATGGAACCTGCATAAGAAAGGGCTATTCCAATGAATAATAAAACTGGCTCACTTATCGTCTTCTGCCTGACAGCGGCGCTGGCTGCATCCGTGTCGGCCCAGACAAGCAATACGGAAAATCCCCTTAATTCCTATCGTCCGATCGATGAACAGTTGCTGCTCGATCCTCCCGCTTCCGACTGGCTGATGTGGCGTAATCACTATGATCTCAGCGGGCACAGTAACCTTGATCAGATAAACAGTGACAATGTTGCGAATCTGCAGGAGGCCTGGTCTATACCTCTTTCGTCGGGAAACAGCATGACAACCCCTCTTGTGCATGACGGGGTAATGTTCATTGCGGACACGAATAATATCCTGCTGGCACTGGATGCCCGCAACGGACGAGAGTTGTGGCGTTATCAACATCAATCGGAAAATTTTGATGGACGCCGTCAGGGAATAGCCCTGTTTGGCGATCGAGTCTTTGTTCCTCATAACGATCTGGACGTCGTTGCCCTGGATGTCTACACCGGTGCCGTGGAGTGGGAGCGCGCGATTACTACACCCGGGGAAAACCCGCAGAGTGGTTATTACTCACTGCGAGGCGCACCCATGGTAGCGGGCGACGTGCTTATCCAGGGTGTCGGCGCCACCATGGTACCAATGGGGGGATTTATCATTGGTCTGGATATCGAATCTGGTGAGGAGCGCTGGCGCTTTCAGACCGTGGCAGCTCCCGGGACTCCCGGCGGCGATAGCTGGAACAACCTGCCAGCAGAAGCGCGCAGCGGAGGTTCGGTCTGGAACTCGGGCAGCTATGATGCGGAACTGGATCTGGTCTTTTTCGGTTCTGCGCCTACCTATGACACGGGGCCGTTGCTAGACGATCTGGGCCTGGAGGGTGTTAGCAATGACGCCCTTTATACCAATGCAACAATGGCATTGCGCCCCGGAACCGGCGAACTTGTCTGGTATTTTCAGCACATGCCCAATGATCAGCTCGACCTCGACTGGGTCTATGAGCGGCAGTTGGCTGAACTCGAAATGGAGGGTCGGCAGCGGAAAGTGGTATTCACTGCCGGTAAGATGGCTCTTTACGACGTGGTTGATGCGGCAACCGGCGAGTATCTGGATTCGATTGATCTGGGAATTCAGAACGTTGTATCCGCGGTCGACCCGCTGAACGGCAGCAAAACAGTCAACCCGGATTCGGTACCAAACAGGGAGAGTAATCATCTGATTTGTCCCTATTTCCTCGGTGGCCGCAACTGGCAGGCAGGAGCCTATAACCCCGACACGCAGATGCTGTATCTGCCGGTGCTGGAGATGTGCATGATGGCCGGGAAAATGGCGGAGGGCACACTACTCACTACGGGCATCGAAAGCAGCCCTGCGCCCCGTCCTGACAGCGATGGCCAATTCGGCAGGCTGCAGGCTATCGACATGCAGACTGGTGGGCTGGCCTGGCGTCATCGGGAAATATCACCACCTTCTACTCCGCTTTTATCGACGGCAGGCGGACTGGTGTTCGGGGTAATCTGGACTTATCGTTCAAGGCCTTCGACGCAGGCTCTGGCGCGATACTGTGGCAAACCAGAATGGATAATATTCCCTCGTCATTCCCAATAACGTACGCGGTGAACGACAAGCAGTACATCGCTATCGTCAAGGGCCAACCCAGCCGTTATGGTGGCACTCTGCTTGGTCTCGTCATGAACTTTCTGGGACCGGGTCAGTCCGCATTACAGATGCCAAGCGGCGCACCAGCGCTGGTAGTGTATGCTCTTGAGTGAAGCTGGGTTGGATCCCGGTCAAAGAGACTCGGGCCAATAAACTACCGGAATATCAGGGGCAAAAAGGAAAAAGAGGACGGCGCTTCGTAGACATCTTGGAATCATGCTTCTGATCGTCGGGGCACATGACTCTTTATCATGCCGCCCTCGTACATTAAAATGTCGATTAAACCGCATATTCGGATTTGCGATAAGAAGTAGACAGTACTATTCATTGCAAAGGGTAACTGGATAAACGCGAAACTAGAAGGGGTTGGCTCTAGCAATGTTAATCCTGCACCTTTAAGTTAATTCTGGAACTGTATCATGGCTAAACCAAGAATCCTTTACATACTGCGGCAATACCCGCAAATTTCTGAAACTTATATCCAGTCAGAAATTGATGCATTGCAGAACGACTACGACATCAAAATTATTTCGCAGCTGAAAATTGAGGGGAGTAACACATCCTATGCGGCTCACCATCCCTATTCGGTTGTGGAGGACCCCAGAGAGATAGTAAAAACTATTCGCACCTTTAATCCTCACGTACTGCATTCCCATTGGCTGATTAACATCAACTTGCTGGCAAAGTTGGCCAGACACTGCAATGTACCGTTCACCCTGAGGGCTCATTCTTTTGACACGATTCCGACGCCGGGCAGCATTGGAGACAAGTGGTTGAAGTCAGGGAGAAAGGTGCTTGCTGAAGTGACCCGTGACCAGCTTTGCCTGGGTATATTGGGCTTCCCTTTTTCCAGACCTTTCCTAGAAAAACTCGGTACGCCGGCAGATAAGATTCATGACTGTTTCCCGGTGGTAAATTACGATCGCTTTTTGGATCGTTCCGAAAACGGTGAGGACGTAATGAACACTGGAGCCTGTATACCTAAGAAACGCATGCAGGACTATTTACAACTGTCGACCATGGTAGAAAAACGAAAATTCAATCTTTACCCCGTCAGTTACAACGTTGGAAAAATTAAGGAGTTGAACGAAGAAATGGGGAAACCTGTTGAAATCATGGCTCCGATTGAGCCGATCAACATGCCTGTCGAGTATAAAAAGCATCAATGGCTTGTTTATACCGCTTGCCCGAGACTTCGCAGTGTTGGTTGGCCTTTATCTATCGCAGAAGCTCAGGCGTCCGGAGTAGGCGTGGTATTGGCGAATATACGCCCGGACATCAAGCAATACGTCGGTGATGCCGGATTTGTTTACGACAATCTTCATGATGTCAGTCGCATCATTTCTCAGCCAGTTCCCCAGGAAATCCGAGAAAAGGGGTTTGAACAAGCTAAGCTATCGGATGTCAATCAGCATAAAACACTTTTGACTGATCTCTGGCCTCACGGAGAGGTCGGAAATTCTGCGTGAGAAATCAAATTCGCCGCGATCGGAAGCGGGTACTTCTGGCTTGGGAGCTAGGCGGGGGCAACGGACACACTCGACGCCTGCTGTCGCTCGCCGATGCCTTGATCGAAGGCGGCTGGGAGCTCGTTTTCGCAGTGCGCGATATTTACGCCCTCAGCAGAGAAATGACCGTCGTGGCCAGCTACGTGGTTCAGGCTCCAATACACCATAAAGGGTGGGCGCCCCCAAAATTCGGTGCGGCAAATTTTGGAGACATACTGGCTATTTCAGGATGCGGGAGTATTGAACCGCTTTTCGCTATGGTAAGTGCTTGGGAAGGGCTGATAGAAAATATTCGCCCCGACGTAATAATCGCAGACTACGCTCCTTATATCTCTATCGCGGCTAAAGAACTGGCTCCAGTCATTCAGATTGGCAGCAGTTTCGCGCTTCCGCCGGGGCATCTGAACAATTTTCCGGTATTGCAGAAATCAAAGGGCTCTGGTTTCCACGAGGAACAATTGTTGGAAAACGTCGTCGCCGTGCAGAAAAAGAGAGGGAAACCAATACCCAAATCCCTGCCTCAGGCGACGAGTGGTGACAGACAGATAGTTTGTGTCACGCCTATTTTTGATATTTATCATGAGTCGCGTCTCACACCTGCCACAGGCCCGATAGTGTCTGTCCAACAACCCGTTACGATGGCCAACAATCGCAGTCTTTTTATTTACCTAGCGGCTGATTACAAGCTCACAGCAAAAGTATTGCAATCAGTCATCCAGAGTAATGTTCACGCCTGCGGTTTTGTTCGTAATGCCAGTCCTGCCCTGCTGAATAAGTGTAAAAAGCTGGGTCTTGATATCTCGCCGAGGCCTCTGCCCATGAACAAGGCGTTAAACGATTGCTCGGTAATTCTGCATCACGGTGGAATAGGTACTACGGAGAGCGCGGCTGTTGCCGGCAGGGCTCAATTATTGCTCCCAAGGCACTTGGAGCAAAGGTTAACATGTTCCAAAGCCGAGGCGCTAAATATTGCCTCCCGCATTAACATCAATGATTCAGTTGATGAATTGGCTGCGCGAATTAAAGAATTTTTGGATGATAAGTCAACTCAGCAATCGGCTCAGGATGTTGCCCGGGAAATTGAGGCGATGAAGCCCTTTCGCAGCCTGGAATTGATATTGGAGGCAGCCGAGGAACTTGCCGGAGAAAAAAGTTATCAATGACCTGCGTATCCGACCTGTCGGGCTAATGTTTAGATCACAAGGGGGAAAAAGAGTTGAGCCCTGGTTCCCTTATTGAGTTCCGAATCGAGGAAAAAGTAGCCTTCAGAATTCTTGGCAAAACCATAAACGGTGCTCAATCCGATGCCCATGCCTCCGCTGGCTTTTTTCGTGGTAAAAAATGGATCAGTTGCTCTGCTGATGGTTTCTTTGTCCATGCCTGCCCCCGTATCTTCGACTTCCAGTTTGAGGAACTTGGGAAGGACCGGTTGCAACCCATGGGTTTCGAGGATGTAATCTGAAGACACGATGCTGGTTCGGATAGTAATATCCCCGCCCTCTGGCATAGCATCTCGCGAGTTTAATAAAAGATTCAAAATCGCATCTTCCAGCAAGTTTCGATCGACTTCAATTATGGGGCAGTTTTCCATGAGTTCCGTTTTGATGATAAACGAAGAAGTCAACGACGCCCGGTACATCAGCATATTGTTTGAAATAATTTCGTTTGCGTTGACGGATTCTATAAGCTTCTGGTCCTCATTTTGCGAGAAGACCATTAGCCTGTTTGTCAGGCCAGTACCCTTCTCCACGGCAGATAGAATGTTGTCAACCGCCTGTTCTACCTCCAGTTCTATATTGTCCTGACTGCCTATAATCTGTGCGTTACCCGAGACAACGCCGAGCAAATTGTTAAAGTTGTGCGCAAAGCCGCCGGTCAAGCGACCAAGTGCTTCAAAGCGTTGTCCCTGTCTGATTTTTTCTTCATTATCTTTTTGTTGTGTGATGTCACGAACGACCGCATTGAAGTGGCCGTTCTCGTCCAATGATCCAGTCATAGAAACCCAGACAGACTCTCCATTTTTCGATATTAATTCGCCCTCGAAGCCTTTCACGAATCCCTGATTTGTGACAATTTTCTGGCATTCCAGAAAAGTCTCCTTCCGAGCGCAATAGTCTGTTATCGGTTTGCCTGTGAGGTGTTCTGGGGTGTATCCGAGAAGTTCTTCTACAGAGGGTGAAACCATGAGAATTTCGCCACGGTCCCCGGTTTGAAAAACTGTATCGAGCATCGTGTTGTAGAGATTCGAAATCTCCTGATTTACCCTGAGCAGAGCTTGCTGAGTTTCAACTGCATTAGAGATGTCTCGAATGGTTCCCTCGACACCTGCGATTTCGCCTGCCTCGTTCCTCCAATACTGGGTATTGGAGGAGGTGTGTTTGGCAACGCCATCCGCCAGCACGATTGTGACTCTGTAGTCATTGAGTCTTCCGCCAGAATCTGCCAGAGCCTGGAGGTAACGGTCTCGGTAACTTGGGTCAGTGTAAAAGTCTGACATCTTTTTGCCGATGGCCTGTTCTGGTGTCAAACCAATCAAAGACTGCACGGCGCCCTTGGCAATAATAACCCGGCCCTCGGTGTCTGCCCGGTAATATACGTCCGGCAAGTTTTCCAGGATTGTCCCCAGTTCACTTGACGTTTCAGACAATTCCTTTTCTTTATCCGCCAAACGGTGCAGCGCTCTCAACAAGAATTCTTTGAGGTTGAATCCAGCCAGTGCAAAGGCTATTGCAACACCGAGCGTGAACAGATTGATGCGCATCCACTCGCCCAAATCATTGGGATAACTCAATCCCGGAATGGAAGGCTGCACGACACCCGAAGTATGTAAATAGGACACTGCAACGATCAACAGGAAGAAAACCCCAATGAAAGCAAATGCCGATCTGTACCTCAACAGGAACAACGCCATAATTGGTACGATCGCTTGCAGAATGAACGCGCCGCTGTAAGGGCCTTGCGCAGCATACGCCGACAGGGCGACCAGCGACAGGAGACTCAGCAGGACAATCGGATTGGCGGCCCGAAAGGACTCGGACAATTTACACAGAACGTAGTTCAGGGGTAATAGCGCCAGACTCATAATCAATGCAACGTACGCAGGTGACCAGCCATAGTTATTTGCGAGCGTGGTAATAGAAAAAATTGCAGGCACGCCGAGCACGGCAGACCCGCCGCGCATGGTTACGATCAGCGCTTCGTTAATAAGCCGGTTGATTTCAACAGGATCGCGATCGATTCCCTGTGCGGTTGGGAGCGAAGGTACGAACCGGTTAAAAAAACCTGATTTAGATGTTGAGTCAGAGGCCATGAATTATTGTTTTATCTTCGCACCGACTTGATGGCCGATTGTAACTGCCGCTGAAGCAAATGTGAACCAGTTCACACTTTATTCAGGCGTGGCGAGTTGATTCGGGTTTTCGTGAAAAAGTTCTGTGCGCGCCAAAAGAATATCTATAAATTTCTGAATGTTACGATTTTCTTGTATTAATAAGCGACAACTATGCCAGGAAAGGCTCATGGACTGATGGATTGAGATCAGCGTCTGCGAGGTATTTTGGCGATCTCTGGACGTGTTTAATGGTATTGAGCCAATAAAAGTGGCAGGGTAAGTATGTTCCACATGCTGATGGTTCGAGCAATTTGGCGATCACTCGTTGACGCAATCGATAATACATATTAATTTCACGATCGACCAAGGTAAAGTGTGATTAGCTGGATAAATTTCCAGCCTTGAACGAGTTCGGCTTGATTGATTCTGCCCAGTCAGCAACCTAAATTAAAAAAAATAAGGAGATTCTTATGTGCAGGCCAGTGGTATCTTTTTCATTGTTTCTCTTCCTGTTTGCCACATCGCAGATTCAGGCAATTGATCTGGACAGTGACAACGCTGCAACACAATTGGTGATTCCCAATGCGGTACCGGCGATATTCGAGGTCTCACCGACCGGGGGGGATGCGACCCTCGTGCTGCGTTTCACCACCTTGATCACGACAACGTGGTTTGATGCGTCGGCGCCATACCATGAAACAGCGGTTGGCGTTTACTCGCAGATCGAGCGAAGACCTTCGGCGGAGGCAACTTACAGGAATATCAACACCGCGGTCATATACGCGTCCTATCGAATTTTTCTCAGTTTATTTCCAGAGCGGGAACAGCAGTGGCGGACAATGCTTTTGGCCGAGGGTCTCGACCCCGACGATAACAGCACTGACATTACCACTGCGATTGGTATCGGCAATACTGCGGGAAATGCTGTAGTCGTTGCCAGAGAAAACGACGGAATGAATCAATTGGGTAACGAGGATTATAACAAGCAACCTTACGGTGACTACACGGGATTTATGCCTGCCAATTCGGCCTATGAGCTGACAGACCCCTCTAAATGGCAACCGGATATAGTAAGCGACCGAAAAGGAATATTCAGGGTTCAGCAATTCGTAACTCCACAACTTCGGTATGTAACACCTTACAGTTACACCAGTCCGTCCGTCTTTAGAGTGGAATACCCCACAGCCAGTCAAGTCAGAAATATCGAGGAGTACAAGGAGCAGGCTGACGCGGTACTGGATGCTTCCGCAAATATGACAGATGAACAAAAAATGCTGGCTGAACTGTTCGATAATAAAATACTTAGCCTCGGTGTATCGGGCGTTTTTGCTGCCCAAACCAAAGGAATCGGACTGATAGATACGCTGCATTATGAATTTTTAACCAATGTAGCTGCATTCGATACTGCCATTGCCGTATGGAATGAGAAAGCCAGGTTTAATGCAGTGCGACCATTCTCCGCAATTGAATACCTATACGGTGATTCGCCGGTGACCGCATGGGGGGGGCCGGGCGTAGGCACTGTATCTGATTTGCCAGCGGATGAATGGCGAAGCTATTTGCAAACGGCTGATCATCCCGAATACCCGTCTGCGACTGCGAGTTTCTGCGCTGCGCATGCTGAGGTGAGTCGATTGTTTTTTGGTGACGACTCGCTTAATTTTAACATTCCAGTGGACGCGGGCTCCTCCCTTCGTGAGCCGGGCGTAACTCCCTCGCAGGCGATGATGCTCGAATTCCCAACTTGGTCTGATCTCGATCAGAAATGCGGTGATAGCCGGTTTTGGGCGGGGGTGCATTTTTATCCTTCAATACCGGCTGGTCGGAAACTGGGACGAACGATTGCCGCTGTTGTATACGACTTTGTCACTAAAAAAATTGCCGGAGAGACAATCGCCACTGAAGTGAAACCGATCGATGAAAATGTCGTAAACGACATTGATGAGGCGATCGAAAATTATCGGTCAAACACAGGTCGGCGTGCCAGATGGTTTCAAAATTACCGCTCCCTTAACAGAAGGCTTTGAATGCGCGTTTTACCCAAAGAAGAGGTGTTGCGGCCGGTCTCTGATAAACGCTAGAGATCGGCCGCCAGGCCGGTAGCAAGCTATCGGGGCGAAATCCGTCAGACTCCAACCCGGATCGTCGGCCCTTTCGACATCACAGGCCTCAGACGAATCTGCCGAGCTTGTCAGGAACATTGGCCATGATTCCAATCACGAGGTAATGCCCATGTCGCACCGCTCGCGCCTGATAGACCTGGCAACACTAGTCCTGCTGTGCAGCGCTGTCGTCAATTCTGTTGTCACCAGCGCCCAGACAGTCCTTTCGCCTGCAGATCATTGCCGCGATTTTTCGGCGGATGCGATTGTTACCTTCGCTGATCCTGACCTGGCCGAAGTGGTTAATGACGCGCTGAACCTGCCACCAGGTGTCCCGCTTAATTGCGGACAGGCTGCCAGCCTTGAACAACTGATTGTCGGTACCACGATTGAGCGTGTTGTTTATGGCGGCACCCTCAGGCCATCGCCGGAGAAACCATTTGAAAGTCTGGACGGGATTCAGAATCTCACCGGGCTTACAAGACTCAATTTGATTAACCGGCTGATTACAGATATTGGCCCGCTGAGCAATCTGACGAATCTAGTTAGTCTGAACCTGCACACGAACTGGTTCAGCGACCTCAGCCCAATCGCAGGACTGACCCAACTTGAACAGCTCATTGTCAGTGAAAATCCAATCTCCGATATCAGTCCTCTGGCCGGGTTGACTCGACTGCGGCAATTACACGTGCACGGGCTGTATCCATACCAGCTTGAACATTACCTCGCTATGGATGACGGACGTGACCCGAACGTGGTGTTCAATGGCATCACCGATATCAGTCCTCTGGCAGGGCTCACGGAAATGCGCTTGCTGCGCATTCACCTCAACGCCATTTCCGATATCAGTCCGCTGGCGAATCTCACTCGACTTACTCACTTGCGAATATATGACAGTGAAATAAAAGATATCAGCCCGCTAGCCAATCTGGATGACCTGGTACTTTTGTGGGCCCATAACAATCAGATAGAAGACATAAGTTCTCTAAGCGGCATGACCGGCATGCGACAGCTCAGTCTAAACGACAACGCTATCTCCGACATCAGTGCGCTGCAGGGCATGATCCAGATGGAGCACCTTTTCCTCAGCAACAACACCATTGAAGACATCGCTCCGCTCCGGCGTATGCGCGAGCTGCGGGTCTTGCGGCTCGAAAACAACAACATCACTGACGTAAGCGCTCTGGCAGGAATTAACGAGATCGAGGAGTTGAGTCTGGCACGAAACTGGTCGCTCTACGATGTGCGTCCGCTTCTGCTTAACCCGGGTCTGGGGGAGGGCGATGAACTTGACCTGCGCTTCACCTATGTACCCTGTTCCACTATGGACGCCTTTGCCAGGCTGGGTGTGAACCTGCTCAGAGTGACTGCGATAAATGGTTCCGCCTGCGCGGGTCGGCGTCTGGAGGACCCCTGACGCAAGTCCTGACAAGGCAGGTAAGGAAATCAACGCGAGTGCAGGCAGAGTGCCAGCTTGTAAATCGACATTAGGTTAGTAGATCTTATGAAAATAGGTCCGGGCGCCATGGTGGCGGCAGCATTTATTGGACCCGGCACCGTGGTGACGGCCAGCGCGGCGGGAGCCAGCAGCGGGGGTGCATTGCTCTGGGCCGTTGGCTTTTCTGTTATCGCCACACTGGTATTGCAGGATCTTGCTGCCCGGGCGGCACTGGCGACCCGATACGACCTGTCAGCACTCATTCGTCATTTGAGTTATTTGCGCTGGTGGCGGGTGCCCGTATTGGGTCTGATTGTGCTCGCCCTCGGCGTCGGCAACTCCGCCTACCAGTCGGGCAATCTCACCGGCGCGGGCCTTGGGCTTTCCGCTTCTCTGGGCTTGCCTCTGAATGCAATCATCGCCGGCACCGCGCTGGTTGCCGGCCTGCTGATCTGCATTGATCGGTATAGCTGGCTTGAAAGATCACTGTCGTTACTGGTGGCGATAATGGCCCTCATATTTGTTGGCCTGGCGATCGCGCTTTTTCCCGAGTTTGCCGCAAGCCCGTCCCGGGCCGACTTTTCGGCAATGTCGCCTCAGTCGATAACTCTCGCTTTAGCGCTCATAGGCACTACTGTCGTTCCCTATAATCTTTTTTTGCATGCGGCTGCTGTTCGCAGACGTTGGCCAGGGGAAGATGTGGATCAGGCAATTGAATTAGCTCGCTCAGATGCGCTGTGGTCAATTTTGACCGGCGGCCTGATCACCGCTTCGATAGTCATAGTCGGAGCGGTTTTGGTATCGGCAAGTGCAGAGGACGCGACGTTCGATCAACTGATTGCCGAAGTTGATGGCCGTTATGGTCCCCCCGGGCGCTATGCCATGGGTGTCGGTTTGTTCGCCGCAGGCCTCACTTCTGCTATCGCCGCGCCTGTGGCGGCGGGTTGGGCGGTTTGCGGCGCGCTGGGCTGGTCAACTGCGCCGGGCAGCCGCTCATTCAGGCTGGTGGCAATGGGTGTGTTATTCACGGGCGCATTCTTTGCGTTTGTCGTGAACCGTCCTATAGCCCTGATAATAAGCGCACAAGTGATCAACGCGCTTTTTTTACCCCTGATGGCAATAATATTACTGGTGGTGATCAACCACAGACTCGTGCCTGAAAGGCATCGCAATGATCGCTGGACCAACGGTTTGGGGGTGGCGGTACTGCTTGTTCTGATTGCACTCCCGCTTGGCAGGCTTTGACCTGGTCCAATAGACGTAACGTAACGGAGGAATTTTTACCGCCGCGCTTGGCGGGGTTCTTCAGCTCGTTTTTGTTCTTGCTGTGAGACTAAAATATTACAATGCATATCCAAAATCTCGGGAAAATATGCTACAAATGCAGGACTCTTGAGGATGAATCAAGAAGAACAGGATTTAAGCGAGATGTCTGCCTCTGAGGTCAGAATTTTGAATCAGGTCAACCAAGTAAGTGCTGAATCGGAACGGTTACCCGTTTTACTCATAGTGGAAGATGAAGTAGAGGTTCAGCAAATTTGCGCAGTCATGTTTTCCAGGCTCGGGTGGAGTGTGTTAACGGCTAACGATGCGGAAGAAGCGCTTGAGTATCTCGCGAATAATAAGGTGAAAGCAGTTTTCTCGGATATTCGAATGCCGGGCGAAATGGACGGACTTGCCCTGGTTTCTCATGTAAAGGCAAAGTTCCCGTCTATTAATGTGGCCTTAACCTCCGGTTATTCGAACCCCTTTGCAGAAGAAACCGAAGAACCCGTGCCATTCCTGATGAAGCCCTATATGATGAGTCAGCTGTCCGAGCTGTCTGACAAACTCCTCGAATAAACGCTTCACTGCAAGCTTTGCAACTGCCCCTCCGGCTTAGTGTCGGGAACTATTTTCTGCCAGCAGCAATCCAGGCGTGGCAGAATCTATCGAATGCAGAAAAGCTATATCCGTGAATTAATGCACGTCAGGAGATGACGGTAATGAGTACTCCACATAACTCCCCGGAATCAGTAGTGAATTCCTCAATTATGACGGCCCTGCTGGGAGACGAAAAAACAACCACGCTGGAAAACAGGATTTTCAATACGATAATACTCGTGGGAATTTATACGGGTGTAACCACCGGGATATTGAATTTTTTCACCGCGCCCATCAGCGAATTTATTATTTCTTTCGTGACTACAGTCGTCGCAGCAGGCTTTTACATCGCTTCCAAAAGATTTAACAAGGATCGGTATCTAAGAATTCCGATGATTGTCTCCTTCTTACTTATTCTCTGCGTTGGCTGGACGACCAACCAGGGGCTACAGGGAGCTATGCCTCTCTACCTGTTCGTTTTATTTGTTGCATGCGTATTAATGCCGTCCCCTTACAATACTTTACTGCTCGGTGTTTCATTCACGACTGTGATTGCGTTGTTAATAATACAAAGTTACAACCCCGAAATGATTCTTCCGTATTCGAGCGAATCTCAAGAATTTTTCAATCTTTCAACCTCATTGCTTATCAGCCTGGGAATAGTCACATTATTGGTACACCTGGTTTTCAGCGCATACCAGAAGGAACGAGCCAGAAACGAGAGGCTATACAATGAGGCACTTGAAGATAAGCTCGCGCTTGAAAAAGCATTGGCAAACATAAAAGTTCTGGAAGGGATACTGCCCGTTTGTGCCTTTTGCAAGAAGATACGCGATGAAAAAAATGAATGGCATTCTATGGAGCAATACATCAGTGGCCACTCCGGCGCCGCGTTCAGTCACGGGTTTTGTCCCGACTGTGGCAATCAACATTACTCAGAATACATGGAATGACGAACGCTGGTAATTAGAAGGTTGGTGGTATTTTAAGACACGTTGTAACACGTAAAGTAGGCCTGCATTTTTACCTGAAAGTTGCAGCAAAAAAATATCAGACGAACCGCAATCGTTGTTCGTGCAGGGCTTCATAGGCTGGCAAGGTGGCCTGAACCACCGCTTCGTGGTCGGCACGTAACATTTTGGGCATTGCCTTCGCGGGACCAAAGCCTACGCTTTTGTGTACCTTGGTATACCAATGCGGCCACCACGGCCCGTCATAGGGCTTTTGACCCGCCTTCCATGAAAGCATTTCTTCTCTCGGCGGTATTCCCAGAGCTTCACAAATTAAAGCCATGTTTTTTGCGGGGCTGGAAAGCATTTCGTCCGAATCTACGATAATTTTTGAGCCTGAAAAATTGAACGATTGATTCAATTGCTCCCATTGCTCCCATTGTTCTTTCAATCCGATATCAACAGGCGTAATTCTTTCAATTACCCTGGTAAAGCTGTGAACCACCTTTCGTGGATGGCGAATCCAAAACACGTAGGCCCAAGGGTCTACCCAATGCCAGGGCTCCCCGCGCATGTGATGCGCCATATTTTTTAGATAAATCTCGTCGTGCTCCGATAAAGACTCCACGCGCGCGCGCACCCCGGCAATGGACGTGGGCCACTGCGACAGCGTTGCTTCTTTTCCGGGATGATCCGGATCCCATTTCTTCAGATACACCCCGTACATCGGTTCATCGATGACTGCGCACCCGGGTCGCTGCGCAAAACTATACATCAGCGCCGTGCTGATATTACGAGGTCCCGAGATCGCATGGATGATTTTGGGCATTGGGAAAAATACTGCGGTGCAAACCTGGGAAGTCTACCGTCGAAGGCGCAGAAAATCGACAAAAGCACTTAGTCGATGCCATGCACGAGCAATAGTTCTTAGTTATAACTAATTAGTGACGCCAGGGAAATGTTGGAGTACTATGTTCATGACATGAACTAACCTGATGCCCGCGGTGCAAAGCCGTGCGGTAGCGTGCCCGGAAATTATGCCTCAGCCCAAAAAGACCGAAGAAAACACCTTTCAGGAAGAGTTAAAACTGCGCGTTATGCGCGTTCTGGAGGAAAACCCCACAGCAACCCAGCGCGAGATCGCGCAGCACCTTGACGTTAGCCTGGGGGGGGTAAACTACTGCATCAAGGCATTGGTTGCGCGAGGCCTGGTCAAGCTCAATAACTTCGCCAAGTCCGACAAAAAAATGGGCTACGCCTACATCCTCACACCAGAGGGGCTTACCGAAAAAACAAAAATCACCGCCAGATTCCTCAAGCGGAAAATGGCCGAGTACGAGCTGTTACAGAAAGAGATTGAGCAGCTTCAGGTTGAGATGCGAGATGTGCAGCAGGGGTGAATTGGGCTTCAGAACGATAATGACCCTTATTGGTAATCGTTCCAGTAGACCTCGAACCAATAGTCAAAAATATCAATGTCGTAAGAATGATGTCTGAAAGATGTAAGGTTACAGTCGTTGGTTCGGGCTATGTTGGCATGTCGCTTGCTGTGCTATTGGCCCGGCATAACGACGTAATTGTTTTAGATATTGATTCGGATCGTGTCGACAAAATAAATCGAAGGGAATCAACAATTGCCGACCCTGAGATCGAAGCGTTTTTGACCGGTGGTGAACTTGGTTTGTCCGCAACTCTCGACAAAGAAACAGCGTATGCTGGTGCGGATTTTGTGGTGGTATCAACGCCCACCAACTACGATCCCGATACTAACCGTTTTGATACCAGGTCGGTAGACAATGTTGTCGCGGATGCGCTGAGCCTTGCAAAAAAAGCACTTGTGGTTGTCAGATCAACCGTGCCCGTGGGGCACACCCGATCGCTGCAAGAGCGCCACAGCACAGATAGAGTCATTTTTTCTCCGGAGTTTCTAAGAGAAGGGCAGGCGCTCAAAGATAACCTTTATCCATCCAGAATTATTGTAGGGTGCCCAGAAAAGCAGGGAGCCAGCTTCGCTCGGCTGCTAACAGAGGCAGCGGAAAAGCCAGATATCCCAACGCTTTTCATGTCTTCGACCGAAGCTGAAGCTGTCAAACTATTTGCCAATACCTACCTTGCAATGCGCGTCGCATTCTTTAACGAGCTTGACTCCTATGCAATGACCGCGGGGCTGGACACTGCGAGCATTATCGATGGGGTTTGCCTGGACGATCGCATTGGCGGCGGGTACAACAACCCGTCATTTGGCTACGGCGGTTATTGTTTGCCCAAGGACACAAAGCAGCTTTTGGCTAATTATGACCAGGTTCCTCAAAATTTAATCCAGGCAATCGTTTCTTCAAACTCCACACGAAAGGACCACATTGCCGACAGCATTATTCAGCTGAAGCCACGGGTAGTGGGAATTTATCGATTAGTAATGAAACTGGAG
>JAYPVG010000015.1:2377-10110 GCA_038134485.1 Pseudomonadales bacterium | reverse complement strand
GTTCAGGGCATCATGAAACGACTAAACGCAAAGGGAATTAAAGTCGTCATATATGAGCCTGCTTACTCGGGATCCGAGTTTTTCAATTCAGAAGTAATGACATCTTTAAGCGACTTCAAATCGGTTTCCGATATTATTATCTCGAATCGTATGAGCGAGGAGCTGGGCGACGTTGTTGAGAAGGTATTCACACGGGATTTATATGGTCGGGATTAGGGAAGAAATTTTTGCTAACAAAGTAATTACTATCCCCATCGCTGATGACTTGAGATGCACAGACATTCATACCAGCAGATTACAATAATTTAATTAAGTACAAGATCACCAGCTGAAGAATGAATTACCTGGTCACCGGCGGCGCCGGCTACATTGGTTCTCACATAGTTAAGGCGCTGATTGAGCGCGGCGACGATGTGACAATTCTGGATAACTTTTCTACTGGCCACCGCTGGGCAACCCAGGGGCAGCGAATAATTGAAGTCGATCTGCGCGATTTACACGCACTACGTAGTGCACTTAATGGCGAAACGTTTGATGGGGTTTTCCACTTTGCTGCTAAATCCCTGGTTGCCGAAAGCGACCAGCAACCACTATTGTATTACCAGAATAACGTTGCCGGCACCGCCAACCTGCTGGAAGTTGCGATAGAGAACAGTTGGAAGCATTTTGTATTCTCATCCTCAGCGGCCGTGTATGTCAACCCAGAAACTGCGTTGATTGCAGAGGACCACCCAACTAGGCCGATTAACGTATACGGCAAAACAAAACTTGCCATGGAAGACATGATGCAAGACGTCTGTGCGGCTCAAGAGTTCAGTGCCATCTCCCTGCGTTATTTTAATGCCGCCGGCGCTGCACTGGACTGCAGCTTGGGCGAGAGCCACGAGCCGGAAACGCACCTGATACCCAATGCGCTGAAAGCAGCGTCTGGAAGTGGGCAACCACTAACTATCTTTGGCGATAACTATCCCACCCCCGATGGCACCTGCATCAGGGATTACATACACGTTGAAGACTTGGCGAGCGCCCACCTGAAGGCCATGGAATACGTTCGAACCCACCAAGGATTTGAAGTATTTAACCTGGGTAATGGGCAAGGATTTTCAGTGAAGGAAGTCTTCAGCGCTTGCGAACGCGCAGCGGGGAAAAGCATTCCGCATGTGCTGGGCGAGCGACGTAAGGGCGACCCAACTTCGCTGGTGGCGGACGCAACAAAGGCGAGAAAAATACTCGCTTGGGAACCGCTGCATACCAAACTTGAGGGGATTGTGGCGAGCGCGTGGGCGTGGGAGATTAAATGACGTCAGTTCATGGAAGTCATTTCCACAGTCCAGGACAGGTGTCGGTCGATAAGCTCCCTTATGGTTACAACCAGCCAATGAGTAGTCGAAATTAGACGTAAGGCTCACCTGTTAAATGCGAATAATGCTCACTGTCAACGCTGCCTGGAATATATGGAATTTCCGGCGCCCGGTGGTTGAAGCCTTACTCGCAGATGGTCATCAGGTTACTGTGCTCGCACCCCTTGACGATTCTGTAGATCAACTTGAGACGCTAGGCTGCAGGGTATTACCCCTTAAGATGGACGTTAAAGGAAAAAATCTTTGGTACGATTTTCAGCTTCTAATGCGTTTTTATCGATGCTTCAGAACAGAAAAACCTGAAGTGGTGCTCGGTTACACTGTGAAGAACAACGTATTTGGGGCACTGGCGGCGAAAGCGTCCGGCATACCGTTTATTCCCAACGTATCTGGCTTGGGGACGGCATTTCTTTCGACGGGCATTTTGCGGCAAATAGCCGTGACACTTTATCGATTGGCTTTTAAAAACTTGAAAGTCGTGTTTTTCCAAAACACCGATGACGCGGCGCTTTTTGTTGAACTGGCCGTTGTAAAGACCGAACAATCACGGTGCTTGCCCGGGTCTGGCATTGATCTGGAGTACTTTATCCCCCAGCCGCTGCCGGAGCCATCTGTCCCTTTTACGTTCTTGTTGATAGCCCGTATGCTCAGAGATAAAGGAGTTAACGAGTTTGTCGCTGCCGCCAGAGAATTGAAAGCCGAGCACCCAGGCATAAGGTGCCAGCTCCTGGGCCCCGTTGATGTGGAAAACCCGAGTGCAATCAGCGCATCGCAGGTTAATGCATGGGTGGAGGAAGGGGTGGTGGAATACCTGGGTGTGCACGCGGATGTACGCCCGGCAATTGCCGCGGCACACTGTGTAGTTTTGCCCTCCTACCGCGAGGGTGCGCCGCGAACGCTCCTGGAGGCGGCAGCAATGGCTCGCCCCACTATTACGACCGATGTGCCGGGTTGCCGTTCTGTGGTAGAGCACGGCAAAACAGGCCTTGTTTGCGAGGTTCAAAATGCGCAGACCTTGCACAGAGCCATGCTTGCGTTGATGCAGCTACCTCCGAAGGAGCAAGCCGCCATGGGGCAAGCCGGCAGATTGAAAATGGAACAGGAATATAATCAGGCGAGGGTAATTGCGGCCTATCGCCAAGCTGTTGCCGAGGTAGTGTATGCCTGACGAGGGCAGAAATCAGTCGACGACAACTTCAGGTGAAAAAGTGCAGCGCGTGCTCATAACCGGCACTGCCGGATTTATAGGTTTCCATCTAGCCAGTTTATTATTAACCGAACGGTTTTTGGTGCACGGTTACGACGGCATGACCGACTACTATGATGTGTCGCTAAAGCGCCGTCGTCATGACATGCTAAAAGAGCACGCTACCTTCAGCGCTACGGAAGGCAGGTTGGAGGACCAGGCGCTTTTTGACAGTGTGGCCGACAACTTTCAGCCCGATGTCATTGTTCATTTAGCAGCGCAAGCTGGTGTGCGGTACAGCCTGGAAAATCCCCGTGCCTACCTTGATACCAACGTGATCGGAACGTATAACGTCATGGAGGCAGCGCGCCGCCTAGGGGTGAGGCACTTGCTCATGGCCTCGACGTCATCGGTGTACGGCGCCAATACCGATATGCCGTTTATGGAGACGGAGAAGGCCGACACGCAGCTGACCATTTATGCAGCGACCAAAAAAGCGAATGAAAGTATGGCACATGCCTATGCGCATATTCACAACCTGCCAACTACCATGTTCCGCTTTTTTACGGTTTATGGTCCCTGGGGTCGGCCAGACCTGGCATTGTACAAGTTTGTCGATGCCATTTTAGACGGACGGCCCATCGACATATACAACAACGGCAACATGTACAGGGATTTTACCTATGTAGATGACTTGGTGCGTGCCATTCGCCTATTGATTGAGGTAGTACCCGAGCGCCCGCAAGACGGTGCAGTACCCGAGGGCGATAGCCTCTCACCGATTGCGCCTTATCGAGTGGTGAATATTGGTAATTCCGAAAAAGTCCGCTTATTGGATTTTGTGGATGCCATTGAGGAATGCCTTGGGCAGAAAGCCCAGCGCAATTATATGGGCATGCAAACAGGCGATGTTCCCGCAACTTGGGCGAATGCCGATTTACTGAAGACGCTCACGGGTTACCGGCCACAGACAAATTTTAGAGACGGAATTGCCAAGTTTGTTGCATGGTATCGGGAGTATTCGGGTAAATGAAGGTAGACACTGGCACAGTCGCTATTGTTGGTCTGGGTTAAGTCGGCCTACCGCTGGCGGTGGAGTTTGGCAAAATTCGCCCGGTCGTTGGCTTTGATGTAAAGGCGAGTCGAATAGATGCATTGCGCGAAGGGCAAGACAGCACCCTTGAAGTCTCAACTGACGAGTTATCAGAAGCTACGCACCTATCGTTTACGACCGACCCTGCGGACATTGCTGCGGCGACTATTTATATTGTCACCGTACCGACCCCCATCGATGCCCATAAGCGACCCGATATAACCTCGCTATTGAGAGCCTCCGAAACCATAGGCAGTGTTTTAAAGCGTGGCGACCTTGTTATTTACGAAAGCACGGTGTACCCCGGCGCCACCGAAGAAGACTGCGTGCCTGTGTTAGAGCGCGTCTCGGGTTTGACCTTTAATGAAGACTTTTTCGTGGGTTATTCCCCCGAGCGAATTAACCCCGGTGATAAAACCCATCGCTTGCGCGATATCCGTAAGGTGACTTCGGGCTCTACCGACGCAGTGGCCGACGCGGTTGACCAGCTGTATGCCAGTATTATTACGGCGGGCACATACAAGGCCGAAAGCATTCGTGTGGCCGAGGCGGCAAAGGTTATTGAGAACACGCAGCGTGACTTAAACATTGCCCTGGTTAATGAATTGGCGCTGATCTTTAACAAAATGGGTATTGATACCGAGGCGGTGCTTGAGGCCGCGGGCACCAAGTGGAACTTTCTGCCCTTCCGCCCCGGGCTGGTGGGCGGGCACTGTATTAGTGTGGACCCCTATTACTTAACCCATAAAGCGGAAGCGATGGGTTACCACCCACAAATGATTCTGGCAGGTAGGCGCATTAACGATGGCATGGGTGTTTATGTGGCAGAGGAATTGGTAAAAGCTATGTTAAAACGGCGCATTCAGATCGATGGCTCCAAAGTCCTTATTTTGGGATTGGCCTTCAAAGAAAACTGCCCAGATATACGCAACACCCGCGTGGTCGACATCGTGGCGGAGCTGCAGAGTTACGGCGTGCAGGTGGAGGTGCATGACCCATGGGTGGATGCGGGTGAGGCGCGGTATGAATACGGACTTGACCTTGTGCAGGCCCCGCGAAATAGCGATTACGATGGGATCGTGCTGGCCGTTGCCCATGAGCAGTTTAACGCGATGGGGGCAGACGGCATCCGCGCCCTGGGCAAGGCCAAACACGTACTTTATGATCTCAAATGCCTGTTTCCTGCGGAAGCGTCGGATATCCGCCTGTAACCAAGCAAAGGCGTGCTCTCCATCCGCTACTAGCTGCATATCGATGGCCTGCTGCATCCGTCGCAGCTACTGGACTACATCGAAAATTTCATCCTGTTCTACAAAGGCAACCAGAAGATCATCGCCCAGAACCACCAGTACATCGTGGTGAACCGGGCCTTGCAACGATTCCAGACGCGAGACGGCGTGAAGGGCAAGTTGGGTGTCTTCTGGCACACACAAGGCTCGGGCAAGAGCCTTCAAGCGAGAGTACACGCAAAAAGTCTTTCGGGCAGTCTTAACTTGGTGACTTAACTTATCCTGTTTTCGGCGATAGCTTTTAATGAGCATAAAAAAATACGCTTCATACAATCTGCTTGGGTCGGTTATCCCGATGATTTGCTCGTTCGCAACAATTCCAATCTATCTCAATGTGATTGGTGAAGCGCGTTTTGGCGTGCTGACAATAATATGGCTAATGCTGGGGTATTTTGGATTATTCGAGTTTGGACTCGGTCGGGCGACAGCGCAACGCATAGCGTCGCTTAATACTGGGACGGCGGCGCAGCGAGCAGAGTTGTTTTGGACTGCGCTAACGCTAAATGTTTGCCTTGGAATATTCGGAGGCTTGATTTTCTGGCTACTATCGAATTATTTTTTTAACAATATCTTTCAATTGGAAGACATGATGCACTTGGAAGTGCGTACGGCTCTGCCTTGGTTGATTGTAGCATTACCAATGGCCACGCTTGCTGGTGTTTTCAGTGGCGCGCTCCAAGGTAGGCAACGCTTCTTGGAACTTAATGTAATATCCGTAATTGGTTCGCTGATGTTACAATTGTCGCCACTAGTTGTTGCAGTAGTCCATGATGTCAAATTAGGCGCACTTATACCTGCTGCACTATTTGCTCGAGTTCTGACACTGGGAATGCTACTAAGAAGCTGTCAGCGTCATATTATTTCGAATAACAAGTACTCCTACTCGCGAGATATGGCAGGCAATTTATTACGCTTTGGTGGCTGGGTGGCCCTCACAGCCATTATAAGTCCGATAATGGTTATCTTGGATCGATTACTTATTGGCACACTATTAGGAGCGAGAGCAGTTAGTCACTATACAATACCTTTCCAGCTTGCAGAACGTTGCGGCATTATTCCCTCCGCCTTGAGTAATGCCCTTTTCCCGCGATTTGTCGAAACCAGTTCTGAAGAGCGTTCTAGGTTGGCGGCACGGGGCGCGGCAATGATAGCGCTTATCATGACGCCAATTGCTGCCGGTGGCATGCTCATAATGCATCCGTTTCTCGCTTGGTGGATTTCCCCAGAATTCGCAATGAACGCAAGTCTGGTTGGTCAGATACTTTTACTTGGCTTCTGGATCAATACGTTTGCCAGAATCCCGTTTGTCCAGCTACAAGCATGCGGGCGTGCGGATTTAGTGGCAAAGTGCCATGTAGGGGAGTTGATTCCCTATATAAGTATATTGTACTTGGGGTATCTAGGATTCGGATTAGTTGGTATGGCGATTGCGTTCTCTTTTCGTGTCGCTTTGGATTTCCTCTTGCTAGCTGGATTATCCGGAATATTACCGACACTCATTCGATTGCTGATTATACCCTCGCTTGTTATGTTTTTGACCTCAATAATTTCCATGCAATTCGAAGTTGGTTCCCCCGCATGGTATGCCACGGCCTGCTTAGATTTGATTACAATTGCGTTGCTAATCGTATTTTTTAAACTGTCTCAGGCTAGCATGAACTCGTTTTTTTGAACGACATAGATAGAGCGACGCTTATCATCAACGTGAAGCAAATGACAGATTCCGACCTAGATTATGAACTTTGGCCAGAACCGTATCTAGAAGCTGTACCAATATGTCCCATCTGTCGAGATTCGCGGCGGCAACTACTACATTCTGAGTTGGTAGATAGGGTGTTCCGTGTAGCACCCGGGCGGTGGACGTTATGGAATTGTATGGGATGCGGCAGCGCGTATTTAGACCCCAGACCAAACGTAGCATCTATTCATATGGCCTATTCGAACTATTATACCCATCAAGCCCCTCCATTAAAAAAACCATATTTAGAACTTGGACCCTTGCGCAAATGTAGGCGGCGCTTGTTGAATGGATATACTAATTACCGCTTCGGGACCCGAGCTAGTCCTGCGTCGAGTTTAGGTATTTTACTATTTTTGCTTTTAAGAAAAGAACGAGAAAAAATTGATGGTGAATTCAGGCATTTACCCAAGCCTATCAGGGGGAAAAGTAAACTACTGGAAGTCGGATTTGGAAGAGGGACATTTTTAGAAAAAGCGAGTTCTTGTGGGTGGATTGTTTTTGGAGTCGATACCGATGAACAAGTAATTGCCGCGGCGCTACAGCGAGGGTTCAATGTGTCGCGAGGAGGAATTGAGGTTTTTAATGATTTAAGCGAGGAATTCGATGCTATTGTTATGAACCACGTAATCGAACATGTACATAATCCAATTACGGTGCTGGAGCGATGCTATCGATTACTACGGCCAGGTGGAAGTTTGTACATCGAAACGCCCAATATCAATAGTATCGGGCACAGGTATTTTGGTAGTGAATGGCGCGATCTTGATCCGCCACGACATTTGGTTCTGTTTACACCAAATTCTTTGAGGTACGCCCTAGAGGCCGCAGGTTTCTCATGTGTCGCGTGGAAAGGACGTTCTAATCCTATTAATACAATTACTCTCGACAGCAGCGCTATTAGACAAAATCTTCCGATTGAAAGTAATAAAATACAAACAACGGAAGAAGTTCGCTTTGTTCGTCGCACCTCGCGCGTTCAATCTCGAAGACCAGAACTAAGAGAATACATCACCTTTATGGCTAGCAAACAATGCCGAGGGCCATTTTTAGTGCGTTAACCAGG
>JAYPVG010000015.1:0-2367 GCA_038134485.1 Pseudomonadales bacterium | reverse complement strand
TACAAAAACTGAGTTTGCATAAGGTTTTCTTAAATCGGTATGCCATAACAGAAAGTGACTAAAGTTACCCAATCCTTTAGAAGGCGTTCACGGATCTCCCGACTAATAACAATTATCCATCTAAACTAGATTGGTAATCCAGCGTAAAAGGCTTCCTCAATTCTCTATTTCGATAGCAGTTCTGTCTTAGCGGGCCTCCGCTATGCGTTTGTTATTGATCTGAGGTGGATTGCAAAGCTCTGGTCTATGAATAATTTAGAATTAAAATCTTTAAAAAAGCGAGATTGATGTCAGTTTTTGCTGCATCGAACTTATGACGCTTATGCAATTAAATCTGATTTGCAACCCAGAGTTAGAGACAGTAGTTCATTTATTCATCTTTTCAAGAAAATCTTGTGAAAAGCGGATATAGACAGGATATTGATGGACTAAGGGCAATCGCAGTGCTGTCTGTCGTCCTGTTTCATTTAGATGTTGATCTCTTTCCTGGCGGCTTCTTAGGAGTCGATATATTCTTTGTCATCTCCGGGTATTTAATTTCTAACGTTATTTTCAATGAAATAGCTTATCGAAGGTTTTCGATTGCCAATTTTTACGAACGCCGCATTCGACGTTTGTTTCCCGCTTTGTTTCTTGTTTTGTTCGTCACGGCAATCATCGCCTACTGGCTGCTCATGCCGTTTGACCTTCGCAATTATTTCAGCCAACTGACCGCAACGACCTTATTTTCCGCCAATATGCTGTTCTGGCATCAGGGCGGTTATTTTGACGTGGCCGCGATTGAAAAGCCTTTGCTGCATATGTGGTCGCTGGCGGTGGAAGAACAATTTTATGTGTTGTATCCCGTCATCCTCGTTGCCTTGTATAAATGGGCTAAGCGTTACATTCCGGCGGTTGTGGCGATATTGGCCGTGAGTTCTTTTGCCGGGGCGGTTTGGGCCTCTTATGTGTGGCCGACATCCGCGTTCTACCTGGCACCTTTCCGGGCCTGGGAATTGTTTGCCGGTTGCCTGTTGGCGCTGTACGGACACAGACAGCATGAGCCGTCCATGCCGGTCAGAAACGGTATGGCGCTCGCGGGCATTGGCTTGGTGCTGTATAGCGTGACGGGCATTGATGAAAACACGGTGTTTCCCGGTGCCGGTGCGCTTATGCCGGTGCTGGGCACCGTACTGCTGATCTATGCGGGCACGGGTCACAACAAAACCTGGGTGGCGCATATCACAACCTGGCGGCCCGCTGTTATCCTCGGCTTGTTGTCATATTCCCTGTATCTCTGGCACTGGCCGATCATTGTTTTTCTCCGCTATTACCTGATCAGACCGTTCACGCCCGCCGAGCAATTAGCCGTTTTTCTGCTGTCGCTGCTGCTGGCGTGGGTGTCGTGGCGCTATGTGGAAAGGCCGTTTCGCGGCAAAAGCGGCCTGTTCACCCGCAAACAGGTATTTACGCTTGCAGGCATCGTCATGGCGGTATTGATCGGTTTCGGCACGCTCGGTTATCTGACCAATGGCATGTATAAAACCCTGCCCGCCCAAGCCGAGAAAATCATTGCCACGCTGCAAACACCAAGACCGCTGCAACGCACGGTGAGCGACAGTCCGCTGATACTCGACCAAAACGACAGCGTGATCGACTTGGGAGGCACGACCGAATCTCCGATTTATCTGGTATGGGGCGACTCCCACGCTTCGGCGCTAAGTCCCGCCCTCACCTGGCAGGGCGTCAGCGGGCGGATGATTGTGCGTTACGGCTGTCCGCCGCTGTTGGATGTCAATATCTTCCGGGGCCGGGTCACGGACGGTAAATGCGCGGCGCATAATGCCAAGGTTATGCGCTATTTGGAAGACAATCCGGGCATCTCCGCCGTATTTCTCGTAGCGCGCTGGGGTGTATACAGCAATACCGAGGTGTACAACAGCGGGCGCTCAAAACCTCTGCCGCTTTCCGCTAATGGCGGCGCGGAAAACAAAGCGGTTTTTGCGGCGGCGCTGAATGAAACCCTCAATCAGTTGAGGCAACGCAAGGTTCGGGTCATGATGGCAAGCTCAATACCCGATGGCCTCGGTCGCTGGCAACGGAGTGGAAATCATTAAACTGGCACCGGTGTACTGCCCGGATATGCGCTCATGCATGGTGGAAAAAGACGGCGCGCCGCTTTACCGGGACGCTAATCATCTGACGGTATTCGGTGCCGAACTGGCCCACCCTTTGTTTTCAGAGGCATGGGAAAGAGATTAATCAAGAGACTAAACGATGCGCATACTCAAACAGTTCTTAAAACACCTCAATTTTACGCTGACGAGGAAAATCTATAACAGGCGTTTCCGCATCCCTTTTTTCGCCGGTATCGGTCCAGACCTGCTT
>JAYPVG010000014.1:50250-71258 GCA_038134485.1 Pseudomonadales bacterium | reverse complement strand
GCGCATGACAGAGCATACCATACTGAACATACAACGAGACACTATCCAGACCAACAGGGTCACGCTGCTTAATCGCGTAGATGCCCTCGGAGTCGCGGAGCCCACTGTTCAGCAGCAGGGGTCTAATCGTATCGTGGTGGAATTGCCTGGAGTGCAGGATCCGGCGCAGGCAATTCGCATATTGCAGCGTATTGCCACTCTGCAATTCCACCTTGAAGCGTCTCTGGGGGCGCCATCATTATCGTACGAGACATTCGAGTATCAGGGGCAGCTCATAAACGTCGATAATGACGTGATTCTGCAAGGTGACCGCATCAGCAATGTGCGTGCAGCACTGGATGAGAATGGTCTGCCGCAGGTGTCTATAAGTCTTGACGCACAGGGCGGTCAGCAGATCAATCGGGTCACTCGCGACAATGTCGGTCGAAATATGGATATTCTGCTGATCGAAACCAAGTCGCGAACCAATACCGTGATTGATGAAAATGGCCAGCAGGTGGATGAAATTGAATTTTATGAAGATAGACGCCTGATTAGTCACGCAACCATCCAGACTGCATTGGGTCGCGAATTTCGTATTACCGGACTATCTCTGCGGGAAGCCAACGATCTGGGTGAGCTAATTCGGTCGGGTGCGCTGGCTGCGCCCATGATGATTGTGGAACAATCGGTTATTGGGCCGACGATGGGCGCGGAAAATTTGACACAGGGATTGAATGCAGTAGTCATCTCTTCACTGCTGATCGTGATATTCATGTTGTTTTACTATCGAGTGTTTGGCATATCTGCCAACGTTGCGCTGATCATGAATATCCTGTTGATCTTTGCGGTAATGTCATCGGTGATTCCGGCGACCCTCACCCTGCCGGGAATATTTGGAATCGTATTGACAGTGGGTATGGCTGTTGATGCCAATGTGCTGATCTTTACCCGCATAAGAGAAGAGCTGGCCAGCGGCATGCCGCCGCAACAAGCGATTGACTCTGGATACGACCGAGCGTTTAGCACCATTCTGGATGCCAATTTGACAACCTTTCTGGTAGCAGTGGTTCTGTTTACTATCGGCACCGGGCCTGTGAAAGGGTTTTCAGTAACTCTGATGATAGGGATCGTGACATCAATGTTTACCGCTATTGTAGGCACCCGTGCCCTCGTCAATATTATTTACGGTGGACGGCGAAATCTGAAATCTCTTTCGATTGGTGGTCAGGGGGTACGCAAAAAACAAGCGACCCCTTCGGAAGCAGGTGCGTAGCGAGTAGCAGTAAGGATTCAAACTAAAATGATTTCACTTAATCAAATAGATTTTATGGGTAAACGCCGAATCGCGGCAGTGGGTTCCTCAGTGGCAATAATCATCTCGCTGGTGTCGTTGATATTCAACTCCCTGCAGTTCGGTCTCGATTTTACCAGCGGCACATCAGTGCGCCTCTCCTACAGTGAAACAGTAAATATTGCCGAGGTGAATGAAACCCTGCGACAGAATGGTTACCAGGATGCGCTGGTCGTGTCCTTTGGTTCAGATCGGGACATCCGAATTATTCTTCCGGTTGACTCTGAAGTTCAGGAGTCCGAGCAATCCGCTGCGGCCCTGCAACAGGGAGAGAAAATTGCTGATGTGTTGCGTCAGGCAACCGCTATGGAAATTGTGCTGCTCGGGTCGGATTACGTGAGTGCCAAGGTGGGCGAGGAACTCGCCGAACAGGGAGGTCTCGGCATGCTGGTCGCCTTGTTCATTATCATGATTTACATTTCTGTCCGATTTCAGTTCAAGTTCGCCGTTGGAGCCGTGGCAGCCTTGGCCCACGACGTAATCATTGTGCTGGGAATATTTTCGATCTTCAGAATGGAATTCGATCTAACTGTGCTGGCTGCCCTGCTTGCGGTAATAGGTTATTCCCTGAATGATACCATCGTAGTGGCTGACCGCATCCGGGAAAACTTCCGCCGCATGCGCAAAGGGACTCCGATTGATATGGTCAATACGTCTTTGAACCAGACCCTCAGTCGGACATTGATTACGTCTTTTACCACCTTGCTGGTGCTGATCACGATGCTGATAACGGGAGGGGATTCAATTCGCGGCTTCGCTGTTGCCCTGACAATCGGAGTGCTGGTTGGAACCTACTCGTCGATCTACGTCGCCAGCAGCACTATTCTGTATATGAAGGTAACCAGGGAAGACCTCATGGTACCAGTGAAAGAAGGCGCTGAACTGGATGGCATGCCCTGATGATGTTGGATCGCTGCTGTGCAGAACCCTTTACAGCAAGCCGAACGATTTTTAAACTTTGCTTGTGTCCGGCTATTGGGCTGGTTCGTATGAATCATCAGGCACAAGGGCATGCAGGATGTAAAGATTGATACAGGGGTGTTTAGCGCCTGCTTTCAAGCACATCACGGGTAAAGATAGGATAGCATGGGGCGATAAAAACTACGGTAGCTTCGATTCATTGCCCAGGGTTCCCCCGCCAGCGCGATTCAGAAAGCTCAGGATATTTCGGCAGACCACAATGCGACCGATCAGAACAATAAGCGCAATCCTGTGGCTCATTGGTTGCCTGGCAGCGACCGGGGTCAGTCGGGCGCAGGACCGCGACCTTTTCCCACGCCCGGCTGCGCTCGAGCCAGCCGTTCAATTCTGGATCAAGGTGTACACCGAAGTTGATACCCAGAGTGGCTTTCTGCATGACGCCCGTAATTTGTCCGTCATTTACCGGCGGTTGCCCCTGGATCGTGCGCGTATAGAACAGACCCGTCGTCAGATCCGTGCCGACCTCGAAGTATTGGCCAGCGGGAAGAGAACTGGCCTGACCGATGGCCAGCGCGAGCTCCTTGAGCTATGGGGTTCCGATGTTGATAACCAGACGTTGGCGGAAGCGGTTTCCAGTGTGCGCTGGCAATTGGGGCAATCAGATCGCTTCCTCGGTGGGCTGGTTCGGTCTGGTGCTTATCGTACGCACATTAATCAAGTGATTCGAGAGAAGAATCTGCCGCTTGAACTTGGCGTTCTGCCCCACGTCGAGTCTTCCTTTAATCCCCGGGCTTACTCCAGTGCCTCAGCTGCAGGCATGTGGCAATTCGGTCGCGCAACCGGCCAGCGCTTTATGCGTATTGACCACATAGTAGATGAGCGGATGGATCCCTACACGGCGACCTCCGCGGCAATGAGTCTACTGGAGTACAACTACGGAATTCTGGGAACCTGGCCGCTGGCTCTGACCGCCTATAATCACGGTGCTGGTGGCATGGCTCGCGCCAAGCGACAGTTAGGTACTGATCGAATAGAGGAAATTATCGCTCGGTATGATGGCCGCGCATTCGGATTCGCATCACGTAATTTTTATCCGCAGTTCCTGGCGGTGCTGGATGTTGAAAATAATGCAAGGCGATATTTCGGTGATTTTCGCCTCGAAGACGCGCCCCAGTTCATTGAAGTAGTCACAGATTCCTTTATAGACGCCGAGGTCTTCGCCGATTCGGTTGGCATTAGCCTGGAGCAATTGCGGGCCGATAATCCGGCACTATTACCCATCGTATGGGACGGTACCAAGCGCATTCCCACAGACTATCCGGTCAAATTGCGAAGCGGCATCGCCAGTGATCCTGGGCGCGTTCTGGCTTCGATACCGACTGACTTCAAATTCTCCGTCCAGACCCCGGATATTTCCTACGTAGTTGAGCGGGGTGACAGCCTTTCAGTTATCGCCAGGCGGTTCAATACCAGCGTGACCAAACTCGCAGCATTAAATCAGCTTGCAAGTCGCCATCGGATTCAGATCGGCCAGCGCCTGCTTCTGCCACAAGAAAATGACAACGGCCAGCAGTTGCTTGCCGCAATCGAGACGCCCTTATCTGTCGATGGTGTTTACAGTGTCCAGCGTGGCGATACGCTATCGCTGATTGCTACCCGTTTTGATATCGGCGAGGCGGAGCTTATGCGTCTGAATAATCTCGCTGATCCGCACCGCATTTATCCAGGACAGGAATTAAGTCTGCCTGGCACTGGTGAGCCGCAGACCGATGAGACGCCGGGTTCAGGGCCTGCTGTCAGCATAGCAGCAAACGAAAAAGAGCCCGAGCCACCGCTGCCTGAAGCTGTGCCACAAATCGCTGATGCTACGCCGGAGTCTGAACCGGATCCACAGCAATTGGCCCAGGAGGACGACCTGCTGCCGCCTGCAGCGGTGCTACCAGATAATCAGGAACTGGAAGAACCGGTCACCGAAGCGACAGGTCAGGCTGTGGCGATCGCTAGTTTGAGTGCCGCCGAAACCAATTCGAGGCTCGCTGAGGCTCTGCTTGCAGACCCTTCAGATTATTCGGTAGCAACTGACGGGACCATCGAAATTCAGGCTTCAGAGACCTTGGGGCATTACGCCGAGTGGCTCGGTATTCGAGCGCGAGATATTCGCAGGCTCAACAATATGGCTTTTCGAACTCCGGTCATCATAGGGGAGCGGTTGCAACTGGAGTTCGGAGAGGTCAGTGCGGTTGAGTTTGAAGCCCAACGTCGGGAATTTCATGTGAATCTGCAGCAGGAATTCTTCAGCAGGTATCGTATCCAGGATGTTGACAACTACCAGGTGGCCAGTAATGACAATCTTGGTTCGATAGCGCGCCGTCGGTATTCAACGCCAATCTGGTTGCTGCGCCAGTACAATCCCAGTCTGGATTTCAATCGGATACAGATTGGTCAGGAAGTCATTTTCCCCTTGTTAGAGCGCGTCGACTGAGCGCATCAGTGCTATTTCATCCGTAAATTTTGATTAATGTGATTACAAGTTCTCCCAAGACAGTAAGTGCTTCTTCTGGTGCGCTGTTCATATTGTTCAGTCTTTAATCAGGGTATTGAAAAGCATCAGATAACTTTCTTTAAGCGCCGCTGGTAAAAACTTCTCCGGATGGAATTTTGGTAGTGCTTTCCCCTCCTTTTTTTCAGTACGCCAATGAATCAGCCGATCGACAATTTCAGCGGCAGCATTGGAGTTTGATGCCTCGCCTGGCGCCGCGTAAAGAAACGGCATGCCAAGGTATTCGGGGTATACCAGATTGTCTGGACAGAGCGGCGTGCATCCCAAGGCACATGCTTCGAGCACAGCCAGCCCCTGAAAATCGTGCCGTGCGGTCGAAAGCACAACATCACATCTGGCAAGTTCCGCCAGGTACTCCCTCCGGTCCGTAAGATATCCGAGGCGGTGTTGCAGGCGCGGGTCACGGTTCCTCATCTGTGATAGAAGCTGCTCGATCAAGCCGAATTCCTTGGGTCGTTGCCGAAATTGCTGCCCCGATATGTGAAATTGCACGGCAAGTCCGAGTTCCTCTATCCTGCGTACCACCTGCAATAGCAGGTCAATACCCTTGTCGTATTCCCAGCGGTGATTCCAGGCAAGGTTCAGCACTTTCGGGTCGCTCTCAGGATGCTTTTCCGTTAGCGATAAATCCATTCCAAGCGGCACTGGAATGACGCGAGACTTTGCCAGTCTGGATTCAATGTCTGTAGGTATCTGATCCGGCAATTTTTGCAATAGTCGCCGAATACCTGCCAGAAAGGTCTGTCGATTGAATTCACTGTTGAAAACCAACTGGTCTGCACACAGGGCGGTGTAAAGCGATACCATGGTGGCGTCCAGGTTTTCAAACTGTTTTTGTCCCGTTATTTTAGGGTTAAGCGGATACACAAATTGGTTTTCGTGGAAATAAACAATGGTCGGGATTGTAGCCAGCGAGGGGACAAATCCCCGCAGACTGGCCAGATCTACCAGGGATGTCGCAAGCAACAGGTCATAGGGCCCCGCAAGCGAAGCCGCCTGGCCAATTCCCCAGCTCAAACTGTTTCCCCGGACCCGCCAGCTGAAATGGCGCGCAGGTAAAGCGAGTTGTGTCCAGTGGAACTCTGGCAGAAGCTGTGCCACTACAGTTCGCCAGTGTTGATGGCTCAGGGCATCATATGCGGACAGGACAAGAACGTGTTTTTTCATTATGCTGCTTTCCTTCGAAATCGATTATTCGATCTCATGGAAGTAACTACATCATTCTTATTCTTAACAGACAACTAGTATGACTGTCATTGAACCGAAGCCTGCTGCGACTGTAGTGCTGGTCCGTGAGGTCAGCGACGATATCGAAGTGCTCATGCTGCTGCGAGACCGTAATCTCGCATTCAATGCGGACAGTTGGGTGTTTCCCGGAGGCAAGATTGATGCCGACGATTATCCTGTTGCCGGCGTTGGACTCGAATATTATGCAGCGCTGCGAGCCGCAGTGCGGGAGACCCGCGAGGAGGCAGGCATCGAACTGGCGCCGGAGCATCTCGTTCACACGGCGCACTGGACAACCCCGGAGCACTTGCCGCGCCGCTACAGTACCTGGTTTTTCCTGTGCCCCATCTACCGGCAAGTAAAAGTGGTGGTGGATGACAGCGAGATTCGCGACTATCGCTGGATAAGTCCGGCCGATGCAATACGGGAAATAGCATCGAAACAACTTGTTGTGCCGCATCCAACACAGGTTACCTTGCGAGATTTGCTCGACTATTCGACCCTTGATCAGGTATTGGAAGGATTCAGCGGTCGCGATATCCGGGTTTTTCCGGAAAATTCCCCTTATTACCGTCCATCTGAAATGGGTGTGACCGACAACTCGGAATAATTGCCTTCCATGCAGTCCCGCGAATAGGCCCTGAGAGGGACATTTTTGTGGCGCACAGCTGTCAATAAAGGGCAAAAACCCTGGCTTTCAGGGGCGATTGCAGCCAGCATACGAATCATCCGACAGATGTCCCTTAATGTCCGCTGAAACACTGATATATGCTTGCTTTTCGAACCTAGATGATGGGATAGTTAGGGCAGTTAACTTGTAAGGAAAAGTCACTGCCGGCGGCCACTGAGTCCGGTCCTCACAAGGCCCAATCAGTATGTCTGGTCAGGACGTTCGAATAATACATTCGACGGAACTTTGCTATGTCGTCCCCTTCTTTCTCTACGCTACGACAGACTCTGAAAAAAATTCGCCGCCGGCACAGCCGCTTGTTTCTGTTGAAATTCCTGAGCCTTGCAATTGCCGCTGTCGCTGCGCTGTTGTTGGGAATGACGGCCCTGGAGGCATGGCTCGATCCTGGTCGAACTGGGAGCATCGCTCTATTTGCGATAACGCTGCTTGGAATTATTGCGATAGTTGTCGTTCTGGGTCGCTCGTTGCTCCTGAAAAGGGCCGACGACCGCCATTTGGCACAGTATGTTGAGGCGCGCATCCCAGATTTGGAACAGCGCCTGCTAACCTCGATGGAATTTACCGACGATGAGCTTATCCATGGTCGCCGGGGGGTTTCCTATCAATTCATTCAGCAGTTGTGGTTGGATGCGCAGGAGCATGTGCGGCAGCAGGAACAGCAGGTCGAAACGGTAATACCAGCCCGTCAGTCCTGGTTTTCATTCGCCGGTGCCGCAATCACAGTTGTTGCGATTGCTGGACTTTTCAGCGTGTCCGAGACGCTTCTGACTGCAGGCAGTAAGTTGGCATGGCCATTTGCTATTGCTGAGCCTGAACCGCTGGTTCTGGAGCCAACTGCCCCGATTGAAATAGCCCTGGAACCCGGCAACCTGGAGCTGCAGCGCGGCAGTAGCGTCACTATCATCGCGCGGGTTACCAATGCAATTCCGGCAACGGTCACTCTCAGGCTTCAGGATGATAATGTCAACTGGCGCGATTTTACTATGTCCAGAGACGGTAGCGGCAGCGATAGTGCGACTTACAGCTACTACGTCCCTGCGCTTGACGAAGATACTACGTACTACGTGACATTTACCGAAGCTGATGAATATAACTCGACGCAGTACCAGATCGCGCTGTTTGACCTGCCCCAGGTCGAGCAGATCGATGTGGCATTCGATTATCCCGAATACACGGGCTATGAAGATAATGTTGAAGAAGACAGTGGCGATATGGTGGTTCCGGAGGGCACAGGGGTAGGTCTGACCGTCACTTTCAACAAGCCTATCGCCGAGGCCACCCTGGAATTTCAGCCCTCGTATAACGAGGATGGCGAGGAAGTTGTCATTTACGAGAATATCCCCCTTGATTTGGACGGCAATGAAGGAACGGTCGATTTCACGGTGATGGCAGACGGCGTTTATCGGATTGTGGCTCGCGATTTCGAGCAGCTCGAATCGCAGGACCCGCTGGACTATTACATTCGCGCGATTCAGGACACACCACCGGAACTGGTGCTTAAAAGGCCGGGTAACGACCAGGATGTGATGCCCCTCGAAGAGGTGGTGATCGAAGTGGATGCCAGCGACGACTACGGTATCAGTGAGTTCAGCTTACACTACAGTGTGGTCGGACAGGATGAGCGCACGGTCGAATTTCTGCAAACACCCGGTGTCAGGAGTGTTAACGGTGCGGAGTTGATTTACCTCGAAGACCTGCAGGTGGAGCCCGGGGATTTTGTCAGCTACTACCTGACCATGGCGGATAACAACGGGCTAGCGGGTCCAGCCGAGGTGATCTCCGATATCTACTTCCTGGAGATTATTCCTACCGACCAGGAGTTCCGCCAAGGGGGCGGAGGTGGCGGTGGCGGCGGAGGTGGCGGCGGCCAGCAGGGTGGTGATAGCAGCGCCCTGGTTCGAGTGCAGAAAGACATTATCGCTGCAACGTGGAAATTGCGTAATCGCCAAAATCAAGCCACTGCCGATGAGTTTCAGGCTGATGCGGAGATCATTGCCCAGTCGCAGAGAGAAGCTACCGAGCGGGCTCGCATGTCGATCGATCGCCTTTCGGAACGACTCAACTTTTCGGATGATACGTACGATCAGGCAGTCGAAAATCTCTCGCTCGCGATTGAGCAGATGAATCTGGCAGCAGTTGAACTGGATCAACAGCAGATTACCAGCGCGTTGACACCGGAGCAGGCCGCCCTGCAATTTATTCTCAAAGCGGAAGCGAATATTAATCGCACCCAGATCAGCATGCAGCAAGGTGGTGGCGGAGGCGGTGGCGGCGGCGCCCAGCAGGAACGTGAGGATCTGCGAGAGCTTTTTGAAATGGAACTGGGCCGGCTGGAAAACCGATACGAAACGCCACAGAGTGGAGGTGGTGGTGGGGCGCAGAATACCGAGGAAGCTGACAAGTTAGAAGAGCTGGCGAGGCGACAGGAGGGTCTGACCCGGGCGCAGAGAAATCTTGCACGCCGTGAGGATCAGATGACTGAGGAGCAGAAGCGTAGGGAACTGGAGCGACTGATGCGTCAGCAGGAGCAATTGAGTCGCGAGGTTGCCCAACTTTCACAGCAGCTCTCGCGTTCCCAGCAGTCCCAATCAGGTTCTCCTCAATCCCAGCAGTCGTCTCAACAGCAGTCACAGGGGGGCTCTTCCTCCAGTGGCGGAAGCCAACAGCAATCCCCCTTGCAAAGGGCCGCGGAACAAATGCGCCAGGCCGCTGATAGTGGCGATGCATCCATCGCATCCGCATTGAGTCAAAAAGCGCTGGAGAACTTGCGCGAGCAACAACAGGCCTTGAACGAGCAGTCCGAAAGGTCTGTTAACCAGCTGGCCCAGAATATCGGTCGGCGCGGTCAGCAGTTGTTGCAGCAGCAGCGACAGTTACAAGATGCGCTGGAAGAGACCAGTCGGCAGCAGGGGCTGGGTCAGACCAGGCAGTCAATTCGCAGCAATGAAGATCTGCAGGCACTGGTAGAAAGTCAGCAGCGTCAGCAGCGAGACCTCGAGGAAATAGAGGATATGCTGCGGGCGATCATCGCCAGGGGTGATAATGAGGACCAGCGGCTGATGTCACAAGCGCAGGAGGCAAGCCGGGAGCTGCGACCAATTCGTGAACAGATGCAAACCAGCAATCGGGTGCTGCGCAATGGCATGGTCAATCTGGCGGTCGATATAGAGAGCGAGATCGAAGATCAGATATCCGATCTGAGTTCTACTCTGATGGCACTAACGCCGGGTCAGGAAGGAACGCAGTCCGATCAAATACAGCAGGCAGCCCGAGATGCCGCTGAGTTGGCTGAACAGATTCAGCAATTGCAGCAGCAGGCGCTCGCTTTCAACGACGGCGATTCCCAGCAGGGAATGCCTTCGGTGCGTGAAATGCGTGATCAGCTACAACGCAGTCAGCAACTAGCTCAGCAACTGACGCAACAGCTGCAACAACAGAATCAGGCTGGCGGTCAGCAGCCCGGGGGTAGGCAGCCCGGACAGCAACTCGGTCAACAGCCCGGTGGAAATCAGCAGGCAAACAATCAGCAGGCTGGCGGTCAGCCAGGGGCACAGCAGTCCGGCGGGGGTGCGCGCGGCGATGGCAATAACAATCGTCTGGGCGGAGGCCTGATCGATACCAGTGGTAATAACTCACCATTTGGGAACGCCAGATCCATCCGTCAGCAGTTGACTCAGCAGGATATTGAGGATTTTCTCAATCAGCCTGAGCTGTTCAGGCAGCTACTGCAACCTATTCTGGAGCTGGAAGGTCAACTGCGGGCACAAGCTGAACTGGATAATATTAACAACAAGCTTTATGCGGTCATGGATGAAGAAATACCTGATGAGTACCGGCAACTCGTTGAAGAGTACTATCGGGTGTTATCGGAGAACCAGGGGGCAGCTAACTAGGCTCCGGAATAATGCAGTTCACAGAAAACAACCTGCTTCAGGCAATTCAGGACGGGCGATTCACCTTTGCTTATGGCGTCAGCCCGTTAGTTTTTTTTCTACTAGTTACCGCTCTGGTGACTCTGGTCTGGTTCACCTATCGCAAGACTACGCGACCGATCTCTGCCGGCTGGAAAACATTCTTCATCAGCTTGCGGTCGGCGGTGCTGGTCATACTACTGCTCTGCCTGCTCAGACCCATTGTTACTACTACACAGATAACGCCCCAGGAAACCTACCTTGGGGTGCTGATCGACGATTCGGGAAGCATGCAGATTGAAGATGTGGCCGGGCAGGCGAGAGCGAGTGCGGTCAGTGAATTACTGTACGAAGAAGGATATTTGGAAGAGCTGGCGGAAACTTTCCAGATACGAACATTCCGCTTCGACAAGATGACTAATCGGATCGCGGGTGCCGCGGAGCTACAGGGCAGCGGGACTTCGTCGTCGCTTGAGCAGGCGTTGCAGTACGTTGACGATCAGCTAAACGGACTGCCCCTGGGGGGGATAGTGCTGATCACCGACGGTGCAGATAACACTGACTCCGATCCCTTAACCATTGCCGATTCCCTGGGTGGCAGGCAAGTACCAGTATTTACCATTGGCGTGGGGGAGGAGAATATACCCCAAGATATTGGCATCGTTGATGTTGGCAGCGCGAAGACTGTATTGGAGGGCTCGGTATTCGATGTACAGGTTGCGCTGAATCACCAGGGATATCAGGGCGTTCCGGTTGAAATTTCCATACTTGATGGCGATGTTGCCGTGGTTAATGAAACTATAACCCTGGGCGAAGAGGGAGTGACGCGACGATACGATTTGCAACTGACGCCCGAGCGTCGCGAAGAGATCGTCTACGAATTGAAGGTGGCGCTGCAGGACGGCGAAATTATTTCTGAGAACAACAGCTATAGGTTCCTGGTTGACAATAGTGAGAGGCCGCCGCTGGATGTTCTTTATATCGAGGGTCATCCGCGCAATGAGTACAAGTTTATCCGTCGGGCAGTACAGGGCGATAATTCGTTGCGGCTTGCAACCTACCTGCAGACCGGTCCAGAAAAATTCTACCGCCAGGGTATAGATTCGCCGACGGAGTTGAGTGCCGGATTTCCTGCGAGCAAGGAAGAGCTCTATCGCTACGAGGCGATAATCTTGGGAGATATTGAAGCCAGTTTTTTTAATGCTGATCAACTACAGATGATCGATGACTTTGTCGCTCAGCGGGGAGGCGGATTCCTAATCAGCGGCATGGTTGATGAGGGATACCTGGCCTCTCCCGTGGCTGATATTCTTCCTGTGACTATCGTTGAAGAAAGTTTCCTGCCCTCTCATCTGCGAGGAGGTATTCGTCGTGGAGAACATCCAACCGGCGAGTTGTACTTCCCTCGCTTGACCCGGAATGGAGAATTTTCGCCGCTGCTAAGACTATCCAGTGAAGACGCTGCTAATCGTCGTTTATGGCAGGAGCTACCCGAGTTGCAGGGTGTCCATGTAACCGGGCGCGCCAAGCCTGGAGCGACCGTGCTGCTTGAGCACCCGATACTGCAGTTCCAAAATCAACCCTTGCCGATCATAGCGTCTCAGCGTTATGGAAGTGGCCGAAGCGTGTCGCTTAACACAGCCAGCACATGGCGCTGGCAGATGATGATGCCGTCGGAAGATCAGTCTCATGAAACATTGTGGCGGCAGATTCTTCGGTGGCTAGCGGTATCGGCACCGGAGCGCATTTCGGTGGATTTTGATCGAGAGTTCTACAATATTGGCGATGAAGTCAATATTTCTGCGACGGTATTGGGCGACGATTATGAGCCCGACAACGATGCCACACTGTGGATGCAGGTGACAGATCCCGAGGGACAGGTACAAGATATTCCTATGGAGTGGGATATCGAAGAAGACGGCGTCTACCGGGTGAGCTTCATTGTGGAAAACGAGGGTGTGCATGAACTGCTGGTTGATGTCGCCAGCGCAGCCGGCGACGCCGCCGCTGACAGTTCCGAGAAGCGTTCCGCGTTTGTGGTTACGCCCTCATTGCGAGAGTACTCAAACGCCAGTATGGATGCCGGGCTACTCACGCGAATTGCTGCAGCGAGCGGCGGTAAGCATTACGGTTTTGCAGAGGCAGCAAATCTGCTTGATGAAATCGAATACATTCCCAACGCGTACTCGAGGGAAATCCAGGAAGACCTCTGGGACCGCCCCTGGTTGCTGGCGTTACTTATTTCGCTGATGTGCATTGATTGGGTAGCCAGGCGATTAAAGGGATTATCGTAATGAGCATCAATAATAATCGTTCTAATCTGCAGCGTTTCAAAGAAACTCGCTTGCGGTTCATCGGGATTTTGTTGGGACTTCTTTCTGCCAGCACGCTAACCCAGGCTATAGCCCAGCCATCGCAAAGCAGCGGAGGTTCAGATTTGGGCCGATTTTTCATTGAGCAGCCTGATACGACCAAGTACGCAGTAATACTGACCGGACCCTCTGTTGGCAACGAGACCGTAGATCGGTTCAGGCAATGGTCTTTTTCACTTCATGACATCCTGATCCGGGATTATGGCTATAGTTCCGATACTATTTCCCTGTTGTTGGATAGAGGAAAGGACTCCCATCCTGATAATAGTCGAATTGATGGAGCCTGTGACCGAATCACCATCGTCGCACAAATGGCCGAATTGCGGGAGCGCGTGAACAGAGGCGACCAGATCACCATTTTTCTGATTGGGCACGGAACCGGTCGCGACGACGAATCAAAATTCAATATAGTGGGTCCGGACATTACCGGCGATGAATTTGCTGCGGTGCTCGATGAGTTTGATCAGCAGGACATCGTGATCGTTAATACCACAAGCGCCAGCTATGGATTTTCTGCCTTGCTTTCGAGCGAAGGCAGGGTGGTGATATCGGCAACCCGGTCACCGGCAGAACGGTTTGACCCGATATTTTCTGGTTACTTTATCGAAGCTCTTGAACAGCGTAATGGAGATCGCGACAAGAATAACCGAGTATCCATGCTCGAAGCATTTAATTATGCCCGGCAAAGCGTCGATCAGTGGTATGAAGACCAGGGTCGCCTGGCTTCGGAACATGCCAGCCTGGATGATAACGGGGATGCACTGTTCACTATCAATCCAACAGCGGCAGAAGCTGACGGAAGACTGGCAGAAATTGTTTATCTCGATGTGTTGACGGCTGACACTGAAAACCTCTCTCCGCGCCAACTGGAGTTGAAGTCGCGGGTTCAGGAACTGGAACGTTCAGTATTTATACTTCGCGGCCGCAAGGCAGATTACCTTGAAGATGATTACTGGGCACAGATGGAAGAATTGTTGATTGATTTGGCTAGAACCACAGGACAATACAATGAACTACTCGAGAACTAGGCAGTTGGGTGCATTGATTCAGGCTGCTGTTCTGGCAGTCCTCTTGCCGATTGCGGTACTTGCTCAGGACCCGGATCCCGCAGGGACAGATACCGGGGAAGCGCCATTGTTTCGCGGTGAGCAACTCTTTCAATCTGGATCTTTTGTGGCAGCGATAGATGTATTTAAAGCAGCGGATGGCCTGGATCGTAATGAAGGTGTGGTTGGTGCGAGTCGTTCTTACGCCATGCTTGGTCGATATCAAGAAGCGATCGAGATATGCGAGGAGTTGATTGATGGCAATGACTTCGCAGATTTTCCCCTGGTAAGTACGCAATTGGCCGAGATGCTGCGAACGGTAGGTAGATCCGCTGAGGCACTGGAAATTCTGGCAGCCGTGGTCGATGAGGATTTGCAGATGGCACCTGTTCGGGCGCTGGTGCAATATGGCAGCCTGTTGAAATTCGTTGGCCGCAATGCACAAGCCAGGATTTACCTTGAAGCCGCCGCCCAGCGTTACAACGATGGTCTGGTATTCGCGTCCGAGGACGTGGCTATGGTGGCGTTGGCCAGCTGGCAATTGGATCGTTTTCACGAGGCTAACAGTCTTTTTAACGAAGCTGTGAGGGCCAACCCTAACAATCTGGAAGCCCATGTTCTCTGGGGTGATCTGTTTCTGGAAAAATATAACGCCGCCGATGCGGAACAGAGCTACCAGGATGCGCTGGAAATCAATAATCGCTACATACCGGCCCTGGTAGGCCTTGCCAGAGCGGTCGGCGATCAGCGGTCTCTCCAGCGTGCGATGGCTCTCAATCCCAACTCCGTTGAGGCCTTGCAAACTTATGCCACCGGCATGATGCGCAGTAATCGGAAGGAGGAAGCCCGAGAAGTGCTTGACCAGGCCCTCGGTATAAATCCTGAGTCGCTGCCAGTTTTAAGCACCCTGGCGGCCGAAGCAATGTTGATGGAGCGAGAAGAGGAATATCGGGAGTTGCTGGCCAGGGTTGAGAGTTTCAGCCCCGGTAATCCGGTTTTTCTGAGCAATATCGCTGACGCTTTCGGAAATGCATACCGTTTCACCGAAGCCGTTGAATTCGCCCGCGCTGCTATCGATGCTGACCCGAATTACTGGCAAGCCTATACCCTGCTGGGTTCCAACCTGGTTCGACTTGGCGAAGAAGAGGAGGGGAAAGCCAATCTCGAAATTGGATTCGAAAACGACCCATTTAATGTCATGACCTCCAATATGTTGAAGGTATTCGATACGCTGGCGAACTATGAGACGCTGGAGAGTGAACACTTCAAGGTACACATGAGTGAAAATGACGCCGATATTCTGTGGCCGTACATGGAGCCGTTACTGGAAGAGGCATGGACCACGCTGACTGCCAAATACGGTTTTGAGCCGGAAGCTCCCGTACTGATAGAGGTATTCGAGAATAGCGAAGACTTCGCGGTGCGCTCGGTAGGATTGCCGGATATAGGTCCTCTCGTGGGAATCTGTTTCGGCAAGGTTGTCACCCTGATTTCCCCGGATGCGCTGACCGCCAATTGGCAGGAAATCGCCTGGCACGAATTTATGCATGTTATTACCCTGCAGATGACCGCCAATCGAATGCCGCGCTGGCTATCGGAGGGAATTTCCGTGTGGGAAGAAAGTGAAGGGCGAGCTTACTGGGGGCGCCGGCAGGGCCTGGACCTGGTGAGGGCTGTCGAGGACAACAAACTTTTGCCAGTGAGTAATCTGAATGCGGGTTTTACCAGTGCCCAGAACAGTGCTGATCTTGGTTTTGCCTACTTTCAGTCCTATCTGGTCGTTGACTATATTACTGAGGCTTACGGCTTTGAAAAACTGGTGGAACTGGTGCAACAGTACGCTTTCATCAAGGAAGAAAATGAGATGTTTGAGGAGGTGTTCGAGCAAAATCTTGATACCTTCAATGATGGCTTTGTCGACTGGATAGTTGGTAGGGTAGAGGAGATCAATGTTTACGTGCACTCCGAGGACAATCCGGATGAAGGTGAGGGGCATGGGCATGGCATTCGTGAGAACTCAAGCGCGGTGCTGGCGGAGCTCTACAACAATACTTCGCTCAAGCAGCACATGCGAAATCGAATTGAAGCACAGCCGAGAGATTTCCAGGCCCATCTGCAACTAGGAATCGTACTGTTTAAGGAAGAAAATTTCGCCGAGGCGCGTCTCCATCTCGAAGAGGCTCACGAGTTACTGCCTTCCTATGCCGGCTATCCCAGTCCGCCGCTGGTGCTGTCGCAGATCTATGAACAGGAAGGGAATGTCGAGGCGCAACTGGAGCAGCTCAAGATCCTGCTGGATAATCAGCAGCATGACTACGGTTCCGCCATGATATTGGCGCAGGCGGCGTTGGAAGCTGCAGATGTGGAAGGCGCGAGTTATTACATCGATCGGGCGTTGCAGATCGATCCCTATCGCATCGATGTGCATCAGCTGAAAGCGGATTACGCCGGATTAATAGATGATTCGGCGCTGGCAGTTACCGAGTATGAGGTGCTGGCCAAACTTGACATTACTGATCCGGTCGAAGCACAAACTAATCTCGCTGAAGCTTATCTGAACAATGGTCAGTTGGACGATGCAAAGCGAAATGTGCTCAGTGCACTGGAAATTGCTCCCAGTTATCAGCGAGCGCAGCAAATACTCTTGCAGTCCGTCGATGGCCCGAACTAGAGGAAAATTGGAACCCGTGCATTCTCCAGATCGAACAACAGCTTTTCCCATGCTGTTTTTGATGGTGCTGATGGTTCTTGGCAGCAGCCCCAGTCATGCACAAGTCGAGGCGCTGGTATTCAGGGATGGTGAGGAATTGTCCCTGTATGGAACTGACATTACGGAATTTACCTGGGTTCGTGGTCGCTACACCAACTACGGTGGTGGTAGAGGCGGCGGAGGATTTGGATATGGTCGGCGTCGTGGTGGTTGGTGGGACACCGATTATCCTGATTCTGATGAAAATTTTCTGCGAGGTGTACAGCGTTATACCAATATCGATACAAATCCGCGTAATCACAATTGGCTTGAACTGACGGATCCACGATTGTTTGAACACATGTTTCTTTATATGAACTGGAAGCGGGTGCCAATCGGATCGACATTTAGCGGCCCCAATTTCACTCCGGAAGAAATTGAGGCATTGCGAGAATTTATGTTCCGGGGTGGCTTTGTGATGGTAGATGACTTCTGGGGGGATGCTCATCTGGAAGATATGCAAATGGAAATCGCCAAGATTTTTCCGGAGCGAGAATTGGTGCAGTTGGATACCAGTCATGAAATCTTCCATATTTTTTTCGATATTGACGAAGTGGCACAGGTGCCCGGCCGCATGGTGACCTGGGACAGAGGCGGCTACTTCAATCTTGACGATCCCAACTACCCTCCTGCGGTTTACGCTATCTTGGATGATGACGGACGGATAATGATGGTCGCTAATTACAACACTGATTTGGGTGATGGTTGGGAACACACTTTTTATGAGCCCTACCCTACCAAGTACACCAACGAAGCCTATAAGATCGGCATCAATTTTTTGATTTACGCTTTTAGCCATTAACAACAGGAAATACCCATGGCAGAACTAGAAGAAAATATGGAAGGGATTGAAAATCAGGACGACCTGGCATTGGTTAAGAAGATGCAGGATGGACGAGAACAGATTGTCAATGAGATCAAAAAAATCATTGTCGGGCAGCAAGATATTATCGATGAGCTGTTAATTGCGCTGTTTGCCGGCGGGCACTGCCTTGTCACCGGGGTTCCCGGATTGGCTAAAACCCTGTTGATCAAAACAGTAGCTGACATCCTGCAGGTTGATTTCAGCCGTATCCAGTTTACGCCCGACCTGATGCCATCGGATGTGGTGGGTTCGGAAATCGTGACTGAAGAAGACGGCAAACGCGAGCTTCGGTTCGTCAAAGGTCCTATTTTTACCAATATTCTATTGGCGGATGAGATTAACCGAACTCCGCCAAAAACGCAGTCGGCCCTGCTGGAGGCTATGGAAGAGCGCCAGGTGACCGCGGGCGGCACCACATGGCCGATGTCGCAGCCTTTCTTCGTGCTGGCGACGCAGAATCCTATTGAGCTGGAGGGCACCTACCCACTGCCGGAGGCTCAGCTTGACCGTTTCATGTTCAAGATTGAACTGGGTTATCTCTCCGAAGCCGAAGAAGTGCAGGTGGTCAGCAATACGACCCAAATTCGGGATACAGCACTTTCGCACCCACTGGGCGGAGAGGAAATCCTCGAGTTTCAGCGTATAGCCAGGCAGGTGCCAGCGGCCGAGGCGGTCATTCAATACGCGGTGCGACTGGTGCATGCCAGTCGGCCGCAATCCGAGCAAGCGCCAGACTTTGTCAAAGACTGGGTTAGCTGGGGTGCAGGAATTCGAGCCTCACAGAATCTGGTGCTGGCAGGTAAGGTGAGGGCTTTGCTGTTGGGACGCTACAACGTGTCCTATGGTGATATTCGAGCCCTTGCTCCTTCTGTGCTGAGGCATCGAATCCTACTTAATTTCCATGCAGAAGCAGAGAGAGTCACCACGGACAATGTCGTAGAGAAGTTGCTGGAAGCAGTGCCGGAACCGGCTGCGGTTATCTAGGGTTCTCCTATGGCAGAGTCTTTGAACTTTCTGGATCCTAGTGTACTGGCTAGCCTGGACAATCTTGAGCTGCGTGCGCGCGTCGTGGTGGAAGGATTTTTATCGGGCTTGCACAAGAGCCCGAGACGCGGCTTCAGTGTCGAGTTCAATGATTACCGTAACTATTACCCTGGAGATGACATGCGCCATGTAGACTGGAAGCTGTATGCGCGCAGCGAAAAGTTCTACATCAAGCAATACGAAGATGAAACCAATGTCCGTTGCTTCATAGCCCTTGATACCAGTGCCTCAATGGCCTATACCTCGGGTGGCATAAGCAAGTTTGAATATGCACGGACCCTGGCCTCCGCGCTGGCTTACTTCATCATGCGACAGCGTGACGCCGTAGGATTAATCACTTTCGACGATGAGGTTCGTGAGTTCATTCCCGCCAAGTGCAGGCAGCCGCACCTGATTCGAATTCTACGATCGCTTGCACAATTGGAGTCCGGGACTCGAACCGATGTAGTCAAACCGCTGGCTGATCTGGCTTCCCATTTGCACAAGAAAAGCCTGGTGATCCTGATTACCGATATGTTGGATGATGAGTCGCGGGTCATAAATGCCTTACAGAATTTACGCAGTATGGGCAATGATGTCATCACGTTTCAGATTATGGATAACGCGGAGTTGAATTTTCCTTTCAATGAACCTTCGGAATTTATCGACATGGAGAGCAATGAATCGTTCATTACCTCACCGGCGGCAATTCGAGAAGCCTATTTGAAGAATCTCAACGAATTCCTCGAATATTGCCGCAAGCAGTGTCAGAGCAGCGGAGTGGACTATTGCCTTATAAATACCAAAGACCCACTCGATGAGGCACTTTCGTCTTATATTTCCAAGCGAGGGAGAAGTTACTGATGGTATTTCTTTCGCCGCTTTTTCTGTTTGGCCTGTTTGCCGCGCTCCTCCCCGTTGCTATTCATTTAATCCGCAAGGAAAAGCCGCCTAAACTTATGTTTGGCACTATCCGTTTCCTAAAGAAAACATCCAAGAAGCTAGTATTGTTTCAGCAAATACAGCAATGGTTGTTGCTTTTATTACGAGCCGCGCTGATCGCGCTTCTGGTATTTGCTTTCGCGCGACCGCTTATAAATCAGACCATTGCGCGTCTGCTGGATGCCGATCCGGCCGCCGTCGTCTTGGTGTTGGATAATTCCATGAGCATGCGCTACGGCGATCGTTTTGAGACTGCCAGACGAGAAGCGGTGGATATTGTCAACGATCTGCGCCCGGGCGACGAAGTGGCGCTGGTGGTGTTTTCCAATGGTGTGGATATGATTCGGGAACTCACCACGGATCTGGATAGCGTACGGTCCACGCTGCAGAATCTGGGCGAAGCCGGATACGGAGGCACTCGATTCATGCCCAATCTGCGCCTGGCTGACCAGTTATTGGGCAGCTCCAACTATGGCAACAAGCGTGTGTACCTGATTTCCGATTATCAGCAGGTTGGTTTGGATGAGAACGATGCCGACTGGAAGTTGGCACCAGGCGTGGTTTTTTCCGGAATCAACGTCGCCGAGGAAGAAAGCAGTAATCTAGTGCTGACAGATGTGAGGTCTCCCGAGCGTCTTCTTGAAGGGGCAGCTAGCGAACAGACCATACTGGCGCGGGTGCGCAGTACCGGTTCCGTGTATCTTAATGAAGCCGAAGTCACATTGAGCATCGACGATACCGTAGTCGACAGGCAGCGAGTGGACTTATCAGAGGCTTCCGAGGCCGTAGTTAATCTGACCGGGGATTTTGATGCGACAGGCGTTCGAAGAGGTCGCGTGACCGTTAACGGTGACAATTTTCGGACGGACAATGATTTTTACTTCACGGTGGATGTTGCGCGCAAAATTCGAGTCTTATTGGTGAATGGCGAATCATCTCCAAACTGGTTTGACGATGAGGGACACTGGTTCGGACTGGCAGTAAGCAGTGCAGAAGTTTCGCCTTTCAGTCTTGATACGATCGAATCAAATCGACTGAATTCCCAACTGCTGTCTGAGCACGATGTGGCGGTTTTGCTGAACGTGGGGGATCTCACTAATAGCCAGGCGCAGCAATTAATTCAGTACACGAGAGATGGGGGCAGTCTGCTGATTGCGCCCGGTGATCGTGTGCAGCCTGAACTGTTCAATCAGCAGTTGGCTGATATTAGCCCGGCTTTGCTGCAGTCACCCAGTGGTGCATTCATTGATGATTACCTCGTTATTGCCGATTTTGACCGACGCCACCCAATTCTTCAGCCTCTGGACATTGACTGGACCGCAAGATTTCAACGCCACTGGCAGCTGCTTCCGAGCGAAGATGCGGATG
>JAYPVG010000014.1:0-50240 GCA_038134485.1 Pseudomonadales bacterium | reverse complement strand
TTTGCCGGCGCGGGCCGAAAGGCAGGTTGGACAAGGAAAGGTAATTCTATTTGCGTCGACTATGGATCTTGAATGGAATAATTTGGCATTGCAAGGTATGTACCTGCCGTTCGTTCATGAAACCCTTCGTCACTTGGTGGCACCCGAAACCAGCCAGCGCGCCTATGGTATTGGAGATTCCATAAGCCTGGAGGGTTCGCTTGAAAGTGATAATGGTGCAGAACTGGAAGTGATTTACCCCGACGGGGAAAGGGGTGACCTTGGGGCGGGTACCATCACCATCGAGGCAAATCAACCCGGTTTTACTGCTGTGCGGTCAGGTGAGGAGACGCGCTATTTTGCTGTAAATTTGCCGACCGAGGAATCCAACCTGCTAGCTACAAGCGTCGGTACTGTGAACGACATGATTATCAACCCGGAAACCAGTCCCGTTCAGTCAAGGGAAGTACAGACCGCCCAAATGGCTGCTGAGCTGGAACAACCGCAGCGTGTCTGGTGGTGGATAATGTGCCTCATAGTTGTACTACTGATAGCGGAGGCAAAAATTGCCAATCGAACCTACAGATAGCCAATCTTTGAGATTGAAATCGTAAGCCGCTGATTTTAATAAAAACATAGATTTTATTTGTCATGAAAACGTCATAATACTGAAATATTTTGCTGATATCGCGGCCGATAATTGTTGTAAAGCGATAGTAATTGCGCGATATTGAGGGCACAGGAGTTTGCCCGTAATGCAGAGTATGGGTAGAGGTAAACATCACACAGACCTTCTTTTCGTTCTTGTCTCTATCGCAATGATAGTGGCCCCGAGTCCTCTGTTAGCCGATAATCCCCCCGTAACATCTTCCTTCTTACAGCAAAGCCAGTCATTGATTGACCCAAGACCCAGCAAGCAGGAGTTGGTAGCCAGGCAATTGCAATTGGTAAGCGAACTGGAGACCCGATTCGGTCCCTACGACATCAGATTGAAAGAGGCGCTCAAGGCACTCGGATTTCAATTGAATAAATCTGGCGACCTGATGGCTGCCAGTGATGCATACAAGCGAGCGCTGCACGTTACTCGAGTCAACGAAGGGCTGATCAGTGAGTCACAGCTGGCAATCGTGGAGCGCTTGATTGATGTAGATCAGCAAATGGCGAGATGGGACCAGGTTAATAATCATTATGCCTATCTCGAGCATCTGTACAAAAAATTGTACGAGAGAGATGATCCCAGATTGGAAAAGGGTCTCCGCAAGGTCGTTGCATGGCATTTTGATGCTTCTAATTTCAATCTTAACGGTGCACGCGTTGAACATCTCCGAAAGGCCCACGGGCTTCTCAAGTTAAGACTGGAAGTCGCCGAGTTAACTCTTAGTGGCGAGGATCCTTTGCTCGACTCGCTCAAGCGCAATATTGCCCGCAGTGAATACTACCTGTATCTGAGCTCCGATATTTACCATGAAATGGCTCGAGAAAGACGCCGCTACGCGCGCAGTAGGGCCCTGGCTAACCTTGACTAGTAATCTCCCTGAGCCTCTGACAATTCTGCTTATTAATACCGGACGCGATTCAGATTGGGGTTCGATTTGATGGCCCTCTTGTACCGAATATTCGTGGGCAGCCTTGATTAGCGAAGTGGAATCGGTTGGTTAAGTCAGGGGAATTCTTTCTACTACAGGATCAGTCAAGAAACGCCGACGTGGTGGCTTGAAAGCCGCTCAATGCTATTTATAAAGGGGGGAACAAAGAAAAACTCCCAGGCCCCACCGTCGACTCTTTTCAGCAGACAACCTTATCCCTTAAGGAGTCCGACTAAAAAGTGCTGAAAATGGTAGCACAGCGGGAAAATTCCTCTGTCTTCGGTTACAAATTGTCACATCAATAGAACAAGCGCTCATCTCTTGGCTTACGGGCTTCAAATTAGTCAGACGTGGGTTAATGCGGCCAATTCTGCTACTCTCATGACACCAGATAGGAAAGGCTGACTATCGGAATTCAACTTACAGATGGAAATTTCTATGAAAGATTTGAAAGATCACGTGGCGATAATTACCGGTTCCAGTAGTGGAGTAGGTGCCGCTACAGCAAGGTTACTTGCGTCGCTGGGCTGTAATGTGGTTGTCAATTACAGCACCAAAAAAGAAGCTGCGGAGGCGGTGGCTGAAGAATGCAGAAAGTTAGGCGCGGATGCTCTGGTTTCTGGAGCTAACGTTGCCCGGGATGACGATTGCCACGAGGTTGTGAGGCAAGCCTGCGATCGCTGGGGACGACTCGACATACTGGTTAATAATGCCGGAACTACTAAATTCGTTGACCATAGCAAGCTTGAAGGATTGAGTGCCGAGGATTTTCAACGAATTTATGCAGTGAATGTGATCGGTGCTTACCAAATGACCCGGGCAGCTAATGAAATTATGCAGCAACAGGAAGCAGGTGGATGCATAGTGAATGTCGCATCGACGGCCGCTGTCAATGGTATAGGCAGCTGTATTGCCTATGCAGCTTCAAAAGGTGCAATGGTTACGATGAGTATGTCATTGGCCAGGGTGCTGGGGCCCAAAGTGCGTGTTAATACCATATGTCCCGGCTTTATCGAGGGTGACTGGCTGCGCAATGGAATGGGAGATGAACGTTACCAGACAGTCATGCAAAGTAATCGCGATAATGCGCCGCTCGGTTTCAATGCAACGCCGGAAACTGTGGCAGAGGCGATCTATCATTTCATTGTGGGTCCTCAGGCAGTTACCGGCGAGACACTGATTGTTGATGGAGGACGGCATCTCAATCATGTGCCATTAATGCGGCGCTGAATAAATTCAATGGGTAAGATTGAAATCGAAGCGGGCGAACTTCCACTCCCCAGACTATCTGACAAGCGGTTTTTTCTGCAGTTTGCGCTGCAGCGTTCGCCGATGCATTTTTAGCTGTCGCGCTGTAGCAGAAATATTTCCCTCATTCTCGTTCAATACTTTCAGAATATGTTCCCATTCCGGGCGTCGAACAGACTTGGGTTCCTGGATCGCCTTGGCGTCGGTCTATGCGTGGTAGCCAATCAGCCCCAGCCCCCCCAATACAGTGACAAGTGTACGAACTAGCAACAGCAGTGATAATGCCTGACGCGCGGTTGAGCTGCTGTCACCGAGGTAGAAAGTCGCGAATAAACCTTTTAGTCCAGAGTTGTAGATTGATGTTGCCATGGATCCATTTTACCCGAATTGCTTCGCTAATGTGGATTACCCTGTACTGGATGATTTCGGCCAGCGTATTAACACTGGTCAGGTAGAATTAAAGCGTGCCATCATTACTCCGAATGAGAGCTTCAGCTACCGGGATCTGGGTTGAGGCTGATAGCAGACTGGAGTCATTGACCCTGAAATTTTAAAGTGATTACTGTATGAGCAGCGACAACATCTACCAACAATCCCTGGATCGCAATCTGGCAAATTTTGCACCGCTCACACCTCTCACGTTTATAGAGAGGGCTGCCAGCGTGTACCCCCACAGAGTTGCTATTATCCATGGGAACCTGCAACAGACCTGGGCCGAGACCTATCGACGCAGTTGCCTGTTGGCATCGGCTTTAATAAAGCAAGGAATCGGCGAGGGAGACACAGTGTCCTTCATGGCGGCTAATACACCGGAAATGTTTGAAGCCCATTTTGGTGTACTGATGCCAGGGTCCGTGCTTAATGCGCTGAACACCAGATTAGACGCCAAGGCTATCGCCTTCATTCTGGAGCATGCTGAAACAAAGGTGCTGTTTACCGATCTTGAGTTCAGTGAAACCATCAAGGCGGCATTGGAGATGCTACCCACCCGTCCGCTGGTGATCGATATCGTTGATTCACAGTTTGAAGGTGGAGAATCCCTGGGTGAGATGAGTTATGAACAGTTTTTGGCAACCGGCGATGCGGAGTATTCCTGCTTTCAGGTTCAAGATGAATGGTCCGCCTGTTCCTTGAACTATACTTCGGGCACCACCGGTAATCCGAAAGGAGTTGTGTACCATCACCGAGGTGCTTATTTGAATGCCGTCTCCAATGCCTTGAGTTGGGATATGGTTAGCCACCCGGTCTATCTCTGGACGCTTCCGATGTTTCATTGCAATGGTTGGTGCTTCCCGTGGACTCTGGCGGTGGTGGGCGGAACCAGCGTGTGTTTACGACAGGTTCGTGACAAGGCGATATTTGACGCAATGCGGGAGCACAAGGTCAGTCATTTTTGTGGCGCGCCTGTGGTGCTCAATACTCTCATTAATGCTGCAGATGAGCTTAAGCAGGGAATTGATCATAAAGTACATGTCATGACAGCTGGCGCGGCGCCGCCGGCGGCTGTCATAGCGGGTATTGAGGAAATGAACTTTAGTGTGTCTCATGTTTATGGACTTACCGAGACGTATGGTCCATGCGTCGTCTGTGCGCCACAACAGAGCTGGTCTGATTTATCAATTACTGATCGCGCGGAGCTTCTGGCCAGGCAGGGGGTCAGAGCCCCATTACAGGATGAGCTGATGGTGGCGAATCCAGAGAATCTGGAGCCGGTGCCAAAGGACGGCCAAACCATGGGTGAGATATTCATGCGGGGTAATCTGGTTATGAAGGGCTATTTAAAAAATTCGCCCACAACCGAGGAATCATTTGCCGGTGGCTGGTTTCATTCTGGAGATTTGGCCGTATGGCACGAGGATGGCTATGTACAAATCAAGGACCGATCCAAAGATATTATTATCTCTGGCGGCGAAAACATTTCGTCTCTGGAACTGGAGTCAGTGTTATTCAAGCATCCTAAAATTCTTGAGGCCGCAGTAGTTGCGGCGCCGGATGAAAAATGGGGTGAGGTACCATGTGCTTTTGTAGCATTGAAACAGGGCCAGGAAATGACGCGTGATGAGCTGATAGGCTATTGCCGTGAAGAGCTCGCCAGTTTTAAAGTGCCCAAGAAGGTTGTGTTTGGCGCCATTGACAAGACATCAACTGGCAAGGTGCAGAAATACAAACTTCGCGAACGGGCCGCTGCTGTCGACTAATGCGGCAATTCGGACTACTGACCCGACCGGAGCAAGACATAGTTATGACACTGATTATACGGATGACTCTGATATGCGGGTGGACCTTATTCGCCAGCGTGGCCCGGGCGGCGGATGCGCCAGATACTATCGAAGTGTCCAGCTATGCATTTCAGCACCGGGGAATTATCCCTCACGCATACTCCAATTACGGTGATAACCGTTCTATCGATATCTATTGGAGTAACTTGCCAGTTGGAACTGTCGAATTGGCTCTGATCTGCGATGATCCAGTAGTAGGCATGTCGCAACCTTTTGTGCACTGGGTGGTATATAACATTCCAGCGACTGCGTTGGGATTACCGGAAGCCATGCCAACCGAATCTCAGCCTGCTGTGCAAGGTCTTGATGGATTAATCAACGGATTAAGCGGGGTCGGGCGTCCAGGTTATTTTGGTCCACGACCCCCACTGGATGGACTGTCCCATGAGTATCACTTCCGAGTTTACGCCATTGATACCGACCTTGACCTACCAGTCGGCCTCGACAAGGAAGGCTTGCTGGAAGCGATCGAAGGGCATGTATTGGCCACCGGGCTGCTGGTCGGTAACTTCCAGCGAACCCGCTAATAATGACGCACGATTTCGCCAGTTACCGATCCTGCCTCGATGTCAAGATCCACGGGTCTGTGCAAGTGAATGTTACCGTGAACGGCAGAGCTTGCGTCGATATGAATACGAGGTGTTTTCAGGCGGCCTGGACTGAAGATCCTATCCCACCATCTTGAGTCGTCATGGAAGACAATGTCCCCGGTGACAGTGCTTGACGCCTGCAGACTAACATCGCCGCTACGGGTGACAAGATCACCACCTACGCTGCTGCCAATAAGGCGGATATCGCCGTTTGCAGTCTGAACTTTATCGGTTACAGAGACACCCTTATTGAGTTCAACGTTACCGTTAACAGTGCGGATAGAATCTCCGATGCTGGCATTATCACGAATTCGTATATCGCCGTTTACGGTGCCGAGACTGCCGTCGACCAGTACCCCGTTTCCAATCTGAATATCACCGTTCACCGTTTCGGTATTTCGCGCGGAAGACTGTCGGGAGAGTTCTATACTGCCGTTAACCGTTGAGACTGATCCTACGCTGGCTCCGTCCAGGATCTGAACTTTGCCATTTACCGTGGAAACATTGCCTGCCTGTTGTCCCTGCTTGATCTCGATGCTGCCATTGACACGTGATATATCCTGGTAGTCGGACTGCGCGTTTGCATCGCCAGTGAATAGGTATGCACCAAGGATAATTGCAAGCATGGTTGCCAGGGTCAGTGGGGCGCTATCATTAAGTTCTCGCATGTCTGTTTCTCCTCTGGGGACTTACATGTATTGACGCACGTAATCCCGAATTAGTTACACCCGTTGAGAGTTTAAAATCTATCTTGTACCGCTATTTGCAAAACACTTGCCAAAAAATAAAGTATATAAATATCAATTGGATAGAATTGGTAAAGCAGTCTCTTAACCCACTGCTGGGTTAAATGGGCGAACCATTGGCGAAATTCGCCATGCTGATCGAGTTTAGCGCCACTGGTTAATTATGGCTGATCATGCCGATTTGGTGTGCGTCAAAGTGAACTATCCATTGGGATCTTGAGAAGCGAACTTGTCGCACTGGCAGCGCAGTTTGGCTCGCGACGCGAGGGCAATAATTTTTCTTCTCTCATTGTCATAATTTAGGTAGGATTCCAGCAATAGCCCACTGGAATTGTTGCTGTCGGTGGACTGGCAAAATCCATAACAACAATGTTATTCCATGATATTTCCCCAATTTCCTGTGGTCCCCTAACAAGGAACTTTCCAACTTATGACACGAAGAAGAAGTGCAACATCTCTCGTAAAAATTGTTTTAACAGTCACCACCCTACTAGTCCTCGCGGTAAGCTACGCAGTAAACGCCCATGCCCAGACCGGCAGGGTAGTGGAATCTGATAGCCATCGCTTTACCGAACTTGCGGAAGGCGTGTGGCACGGAGTGGGCACCGGCAGCGTCCATGTCATGAGCAATGTCATGGTTCTTGTAGGTGAGTTCGATACCCTCGTGGTTGATTCCCATGTTACGCCCGCGGCGGCCAGATCTCTGCTGGACGCACTCTCGGTAATTACCGACAAACCGGTTCGCTATCTAGTCAATAGCCATTATCACTTCGATCATGCTCACGGCAATCAGGCATTTCCCCGGGAAGTAGAAATTATCGGTCACAGTTTTACCCGACAAAAGCTCAACGGTGAGATTGGCAATGTACTTGAAGAGAATACATTTCGCAGTTTCTCTGATGGCGTACCGACCACGGTAGCAAACCTGGAACGACAAGCAGCGTCAGAACAGGACTCTTCCCGTCGCGCTCAATTGGAACAGCGGGCGCAGGTGCAGCGTGATTACATGAATGCTATTCCGGAAGTCATGCCGACTCCGCCAAATATTACTCTGGAGGAAAAAATGACCCTGTTCCAGGTAGTTAGCCGGGGAAGCAGGGAAATACAGCTGCTACATCTGGGTCGTGCGCATACCGGTGGCGATGTCGTGGTTTACCTGCCTCAGGAGAGAGTCGTTTTTACCGGCGATATGATGTTGCCGGGATTGTCCTACATGGGTGATGCCCACGTAGATGAGTGGCCGATAACCCTGGAGGCGCTAAAGACACTGGATTTCGAATGGGTGCTGCCCGGCCATGGTCAGCCGTTTAGTGATCGGGCTGTTATCGATAATTTTCAGGCTTACCTTGAAGATTTGTGGCCCAAGGTGTCACAGCTGAAAGACCAGGGATTGAGTGTAGAACGAGCTGCTGAGCAGGTCGACATGACCAACCACAGCGGCAATTTTGGCCAGATTCGGGGGCCGGGTGCTGATCCCCGGGCTGTCAGCCGTATCTATCAGTTACTGGACGACCAATAAAGAGCAAGCCCGCAAGGTTTTTACCCGGCGGGCTGCATCCCGGGAAGGTGCGTGAGAATGCACCAGGTTTAGTCGATACCTTTACTTCCTCGCGAAATCAATAACAGCGCATTCTGGTGGCGCTTGCGCATCCTAAGGTCAGCTTATTGCAGCGGCTGGTACCCCATCACTGAATAAGGTTTATTGCTGTTACTGTCGATGATCGCCTGCATGGCCGTCACTCCAAGTTCCTGGCGAACTGTGAGGTGACCGTACGATGTTATCTGGGTCATCATGATGCCGATCATTTCTTCGACTGGATCGATCCAAAAAACTGTGCCCCACGCGCCACCCCAGGTAAAGGTGCCGGGAGTAAGAGGATCTCTTGCCTTTCCCGGTTCATTGAGAATGCCGAATCCCAGACCGAAACCGTAACCGGGTCCCCGCACATAGATATTACTGTCACCGCTATGGTTGCTGATCATCAGGTTGATTGTCTTGGGGCTGAGCAGCCTCACTCCGTCGAGTTCGCCGCCGTTCAATAACATCTGGCTAAAGCGCCAGTAATCGGAGATTGTTGAGGACAGCCCGGCAACGCCGCCAAAATAGGTCGTTTCCTGAAATGCCGGCGCTCTGAATAACTCGATGGTATTACCGGGGCCGCTGGGGCTATACACGGCCGCCACTCGGTTCACCTTGTCCCGTGGCACGTTGTAGTAAGTATCGTGCATCTCCAATGGATCAAAAATATTTTCCTGCAGAAACTGTCGCAGCGGCTGGCCAGAAATTCTTTCCACCAGCAAGGCGACATAGTCGGTGGAGCTGCCATATTGCCAGGTATCGCCGGGTTGAAAACTCAACGGCAGGGGCGCGCGTCTGAGAATCGTCTCTTCCAAGGTTTCTGACCGGGGCAGTAACTGCAGTTCTTCTTCGGTCAGTGCGTTCCGATCAGGGTCGAGACCGGCAGTATGCGACAGAACATGTCTGAAGGTTATGGGATTGCGGGCTGGCACCCGATAACTGCCCAGATCATTGTTCATAAGGACTTCCTTGCCAGCCAATTCTGGAATCCAGTCGGTGATCGGATCGGTTAACAGGAAGTGGCCCTGTTCGTAAAGCATCATCAACGCTGCCGAAACGATAGGTTTGGTCATCGACATGATTACGAATATCGTGTCTGCACTCATTGGCTCCCCGGTTTCCTTGTTTTTCCATCCCTGGGATTCCAGGTGGACGATCTTGCCTTTGCGCGCGACCAGCGTGACTGTTCCTGCCAAGAGTTCTTTATCAATATAACGCTGCATGGCGGTGTTCATTCGCTGTAACCTGTCAGTGGATACGCCCACGTTTTCGGGTTTGTCGAAGGGCAGGTCTTCGGCCAGAGCGGTTGCACCGAGCGTCAGGAGGCAGGGAACTACAATCGCTTTTACCAGGATACGTTGGGCATCATGTAAGTCGCCTGTTTTTGCATAGAGCATGGCTGGTCTCCTTGTTATTATCGAGGTTTGGCGCCCAGTATAATGGCAGGGTAAGCCGGTCGCCAGTGCCGAAGACAGGCATGCAGTTGTTCTAAGCACCGGTTGCCAGAAGAGAGGATTTAATGAATTCAATCGATCTTGATACGTTAGAGAAACAACTGGATAACCGGGAAAAACCAATATTTATGAGGCCGGGGCACTGCGCGGGCGATCTCCTTGAGGCTTATAACTGGAAAGTGTTGCAGGAGGAGTCTGGTCTGGTCGAGCTTGATGTTCATCTCCCAAATCACGTGCTGAATCCGCGAGGACAGCTGTTCGGTGGCTTCACTGGCACCTACATTGACATGGTCGCCATATACACAGTGCGCACCCTGTTTGCTGGGACACCAGGTTTTACCTGGGCTTCGACGGTAAACATGCGCATTGACTACCTGCAGCCGGTGCTCGGCCCGAGGTTCAGAATCAGGGGTGAATTAATTAACGATGGGCGTACCACGTGCCTGGTGGCGACCAGTTTTTTCGATGAGAACGGGGATAAATTGGTTTACGCGATCACCACATTGCGCAAGCATGCGCAGTTGGCCTGAATTTCAGCAGGCGAGAGCCGGGCTGGAGCCCGGCTCGGTCGTCCGTCCGGTAACAGCGAACTGTTACATGGAATAGCCTTTTTCGTCATGGTCTGTGATATCACAGCCCATCTGCTCTTCCTCGTCAGATATCCTGATTCCGGAGGTGAGTGCTCCCACGACTTTAAGGATTATGAAGGTCAGAACGGCGGTATATATTGCCGTGGCCAGAATGCCGGTAATCTGAACTCCCAGCTGTGAACCCATAGTCATTCCATCGGCATACCCGTTGCCACTGAATACGCCCAGGTTTTGGGACACCAGGATGCCCGCTAGAAAAGTTCCCAGCATGCCACCAACGCCGTGAACTGGAAATACATCCAGAGAGTCATCGATTTTCAGCTTGCTCTTCATGGTGGTGGTGGCGAAATAACAGATTGCGCCGCCGGCTATGCCTACTAGCATTCCCCCCGCCGGACCCACCGAGCCGGACGCCGGCGTGATGGTTGCCAGCCCCGCGACCATACCGGTTACAGCGCCAAGGGCACTCGGCTTGCCGTGCTTGACCCACTCAATACCCATCCAGGTTAAGGCGCCCGCAGAAGCCGAGAGGTGGGTTGCTATGAGAGCCATGCCAGCTCCGCCGTTTGCGGCCAGTGCGCTGCCGGCATTAAAGCCGAACCATCCAACCCAAAGCATGCCTGCCCCGGTTACTGTCATGGTCATATTGTGAGGGACCATCGCGGAGGAGAGGAAACCATTCCGCTGACCCAGCATCAGAGCCGCGACCACGGCGGCTACACCTGCGGTTACGTGGACAACGGTTCCTCCGGCAAAATCTATCAGTCCCATCTGGCCCAGCCAGCCGCCGCCCCAAACCCAGTTCGCAACCGGGAAATACACCAGCAGTGCCCACAGCCCACTGAACAGCATCATTGACGAAAACTTCATGCGTTCCGCAAAGGCGCCGACAATGAGAGCGGGTGTGATGATGGCGAAGGTCATCTGGAAGGCAGCAAATACGGTTTCGGGAATGTCTCCGGACATCGAGTCAATGACTACGCCGTTAAAAAAGGCCTTGCTCAACCCTCCCCAGTAGGGAGACTCGGAAGGCCCAAAGGCGATGCTGTATCCCACCACTAGCCATAATATAGAAATCATTATGGTGATGGCGAAGCATTGCATAAGTATGGATAGAACGTTTTTCGTCCTTACCAGACCTCCGTAAAAGAGCGAAAGACCGGGTATGGTCATGAACAGCACGAGCGCAGTGGAAGTAAGAATCCAGGCCGTATTCGCTCCGTCGACTGCATCGCCCTGGGCAAACGCCATAGACGGCGCTAGCAGTGCCGATAGGATCAGCGGTATGATTTTCAAGCTTTTTATTGTAAGCATTTTGATCCCCTCATTTTTTGTTATAGTGCATCGTTTCCGGTTTCCCCGGTTCGAATTCTGATTGCCTGCTCCAGACTACTGACAAAAATTTTGCCATCCCCTATCTGGCCAGTTTGGGCAGCTTTGCAGATGACTTCTATGGCCTGATCAAGAAGGCCATCTTCTACTGCTACTTCTATCTTGGCTTTCGGTAGGAAGTCGATGACGTATTCAGCTCCGCGGTACAACTCGGTGTGTCCTTTCTGGCGCCCGAATCCTTTTACCTCGGTTATCGTCATCCCATTAACGCCGAGTTCGGATAGAGCTTCGCGAACATCATCAGATTTGAACGGTTTTATAATCGCCGTGATTAATTTCATGGTGTGTCTCCCGCCATATGGTGTTTTCTTTTTTTTTCCTGTGAGCCGCTATTCGAATGACTGCGCTTGGACAGCCGCTGCACTGCTTGGAACTCGGTAACAGAACAACTGGTACCTGCCGGAGTTTTGCAAGGATTTTGACTTTACCATGCCGTTTCAAAAAGCACCAACGGTGTGCTCGGGTGCGCCATGATTTAGCAGTTTAGTATCTCGTTTTCGATGTCCGCGCATCCTTTGGCAATAATTCATGTTGCCACCCCGACAGTATTGGCACCAAGTTGGTGCACGACTTAAGAAATTGTTCAGACCTATTCGGCAGTAAACAAAGCCGTCCGGTAAAAAAAGGGTGACTATCCAGGGAGGGGATTTTGGATAGCCACCCGAGGGGGGGGGGGAATTATCGACAGTGGCGGTTCATTGTCGGGGGCGGAGCTTACTTAACCCTGAATGTCCCTGACCGACTTGATGAGCGGTAACATAATAAAAATGAAAACCACTATGAAGGTTGCTCCCAGCAAGTTCAGTGCGATGGGTAATCCCCGGCTCTCGGCAATCGAGCCGACAATAGGACCAGTCGCAATGAAGCCCAATCTAAACGCGAAACTTGTCAGAGAGTTCGCTGTTGCGCGAAAGCTACTGGGAACGCGGCGATTCAACGCGTTAATAAGGATTACCTGTACCAGGCCCCGACCAAAAAACAACGCCAGACAGATACCGATGCCAGCCCAGCCCTCAAGCCATGCCATGCCAAAAAAGCCCAGCACGGGAAGGAAGCCTATCAGGCTCAGCGCAGCTATTGCCCCATGTCGGCGCTCGATATTGAAGCCCCATTTGCTTGCAAGGCCTACCGTCAAACTCTGGGTAAACCACAACATCCCGAACGCTGCCAGTGAGATGCCCCGTGATTCCCAATAGGGTTGCACCAGCCAGACAACATGAATAGTCGCGAGGTTATAAACGGGTATTGCTATGAACACGTTTCGTAATACTCGATCACTGCGCCACATGTACTGCATAACCTCGGCGAACCTCAGCCTTTTATCGATACGCCGATCTGCTTGATGTGGCGGTTCCACCACCAGAAGAGCTAACAATGTACAGACCCAAGCGGCAAGGGACTGACCGAGAACCATAACCTCGAATGAATATGATGCCAGCAGACCGCCCAGCAAGGCGCCCAGCCCTTCTGCACATGATTTGATAAAACCAAGAGTCGCCAGGCCGCGGCTGTGCGGCGAATCGTAGTCCTGATCCAGAGCTTTTTCGGAGTCGTACAGCAGAGCGAGATCGGCACCAGAAAGCAGGCTGCCTGCGATGCCTACGGTAATCTCGAATAGCATCAAGCTAGTTAAGCCGTCGGCAAAATTCAGTAAAAAATAGCCAAGGCCGTGCACAAAACTTCCAGCCAGCAGTGCAATGCGACGGCCGAACAGATCCGCGAAGTATCCAGAAGGTGCCTCGAGTAATACTATGGTAGCGGCATAAATTGTCTGCAGATAAAAAATTTCCGCGAGACCGAGTCCTTTTGACATAAAGAAAGGAACGATAACTGGCAAGACGATCATAAAGCAGTGAAAAAACGCCAGACCGTAAACCAGATTTATGTTTCGTTGCATCTTAGTAATCACAACAGTCTTCCGTTACCCTGGCCGAAGCTCGGGCATTGATGCTTGTTGAAGTGTAAAAAAAAAGACCTCTAGGCGACTTGTCAGCTTAGAGGTCTTATCTTTGGCATAAAATTCAGTTTGTTACTGATAAGATTACTCCAGGCTTAACCTCCAGGTTTTCACCACGCACGAGATTGACCCGTGCCCCCAGGGGGACATGGTAGCCAGCAGGCTGTTAGTCATTTGTCGAAGAAGGGTATTCACTTTCTACTCTTGGTGGTGGCGATTTTGGCTGAATAGTCTAAAACTTGAGTTTCCTGAAATTACAGGCCGCGCATTCTATTCCTTTTAGTGCGCGAGTCAACCTTTGGAAACGAATTCGATACAAAAATATGCATTCGGTGTGAGTCTGATCACTTGAACGTTGACGCATTCAATGCTCAGGGCGAGTTCAGATGCTGGTTTTTGTATCAGCGGTACTCCACCAGGAGGCGAGTAGCGACCCGCTGACGTTGTGCCAGATGCTGAACAAAGCTCCCGGCAGGGCTGCAGTGGCGGAAAAAAAATCCAGCGCCAGAGCGACTCCAAGCCCCGAATTCTGCATGCCCACTTCGATGGCTATGGTCTTACTCTGCTGCAGATTACAGCCACACAGGCGTGCCAGGGAGTACCCACCACTGAGCCCCACGGTATTGTGGAGTACTACGGCTACGACCGTAATCAATCCGATTTCGGCCAGTCGCCCGGCATTGAGTGCGACGATGATTGAAATAACAAGCAGGATAGCCAGGATGGACAGTGTAGGCAGCAGGAATTCCAGCCGACGTACAGTCGACCCGAATAACCGGTTCGCCGCTATGCCCAGTGATACGGGTATCAGTACTATCTGTGTAATATCTCCCAACATACCAAAGGTATCCACCGCAACCGTCGTTGCCAGGTATAAGGTGCATAAAAGTGGAGTTGCGATTACGCCGAGTAAGGTCGAAGCGAGGGTCATGCTGATTGACAACGCCACGTCTCCTCGGGCCAGGTAGCAAATGACATTGGAGGCGGTTCCACCGGCGCAGCTGCCGACCAGTACCATGCCTGCGGTTAGCTCCGGACCCAATTGCAGCAACAACGATAAAAGGAATGCTGCTAACGGCATGACCAGAAATTGCAGTAAGACGCCGATCAATATCGGTCTTGGAAAAAGCACAATGCGTTTGAAATCATCTTCCGTAAGGGTGACTCCCATCAGGAACATTACCGCCGCAAGCAGGGGCACTATCATTGACTGCCAGGAGCTGAGGAGTTCCGGCGCCAGGAATGCCAGGACAGACATGAGAATTGCCCAGAGCGGGAAAAGGCGATTGAACAACACTAGCCGGGTCATATCGAGAAATCTGTCAAAAATCTGCAAAGGCGCAGGTTAACACGGCCGCGCGAAATCCAAGATTTTCAATCGGCGGCGAGCCATGGTAGCAGAGGAGTGGGCTGCTATACATAGATCGTTCTGCGCCGCATTGGAAACGCAATGTAACCTTTTACAGTTTGAATACGTCATACCATTAACGCCGCAATTTCCGACTTCGCAACGCCAACTGTCGGGTGGGGGAAAGGAGCGATTAATTGGCTAAACAGGGGGATAAGCATGACTAGAATTGTATTGCTCAGTGTATTGGTAACGACTCTCAGCGGGTGTCTTCTTACCGTTGATTCTGATGGGCGGATGCTGGATAGCACCTGGGATCGAGGTGATGTCAATCGCCTGGAAGTTGGTAGGACGGATAGTGCCTGGGTAATAAATACCTTTGGAGACCCAACTTCCCGTGTGGCCTATGCGGATGGCTCAGAAATCTGGAAATACCGCAACCGCTCGGAAAAAGACACTGAGGTAGGTCTGTTCCTGGTGTTTTCAGTGGACGTGGAACAAGAGTGGATAGAAACCCTGTCGATCGAATTCGAACGCGGCCTGGTGAGTAATTACTGGATCGAAGAGGACAGATTCTGATTGCAGGTGATGTGGCTCACTAGTGCTCCAGTGTGTCTAGCCAGCGATCCAGTTCGTCTAACTTCACCTTTATGACGTGTTTAGCGTCCGGAACCAACGAGGCATCGAGCCTGGCGCCCGCGGATTCGAGGCGCTGCGTTATGTCCGCCATCTGCTTGTGCCAGCGAAAATAATCTTTCTCGGCGATGCGCAAGAAGACAGGTAAACCCTCGAGTTCCGGCAGGGGTCCTGATTGCTTGATACGCCCGGGGACGGCGATTACCCCGTAGTAAGCGATCGGGTTTTTACTGGCAATCTCAAGCGCCGAACTGCCGCCGCTGGAAACGCCCAGCAGCAGCGTTTTGCCGTTTCTGATTGTTGAGTCTTTCTGCAGTTCGCCAATGACCTGGCTGATATTGTTTTCACTGTCGCCGACAAATGAAAGGCCTTCCGGAGAGCCTGGCACCGCCACGACCCAGCCACGCTTGGTCATTTCGCGACCCAGCCAGAATTGAGCCCTTACTGCATACTCCTGGCCACTGCCCGCAGGGATCAATACGGCAAGGGGCCAGGGCCCGCTTCCCGCATCACGGGGCGAAAAAACCCAAACGCGAACATCGGGCTGACCCTGCAACGATACTGTCCGTTCTGCCCCGAGGGTAAGCATTGGGCTCAGTAACAGAATAGCAATTACCAGTAGTCTGGAAGGAACCATAGTGTCGTGTGTCCGCATATCTCCGCTGTGCCGCGCAAGTATAACAATCAACTCGATTTACCTGACAACGTGATGAGATAAAACAACACTTCCAGCGGCTGGGATTCAGTCAGAATAGCCAGAATACCTGCGGCTGGACGCGTTTCAGTCGCAACTGCGACAATGCTGTGTAACTTTTTTATTCATTGTCCGTCTATCTAGTCATATGTTGTCGCAATATCAAAAGACAATTATCGAGTACCGCAAACGCGTGTTCTCATTTGCCTTCTACAGCCTGCGCAATCGAGAGGATGCTGAGGACATCACTCAGGATGTGTTTATCAAGCTGTGGCAGCACTGGCGCAAGATTGACCATGATCGGGTGGGCGCGTGGTTGATGCGGGTCGCGCGCAATTCGGTGGTCGACCATGCTAGACGGCACAAAAATGACTGGCAACGAGTTAATACCGCGGAAAATCTGGTAGACCGGGTGGCTGAAGAAGACCCGGAACCGGAATTCCAGGAATTTCGCCAGCATCTGGAAATTGCGATCAGTTCATTGAACGAACCTTATCGGAGCATTTTGATTATGCGGGATATACAGGGTCTGAGTTACCAGGAAATAGAGCAGTCCCTGGACCTGAACCAGAGTCAGGTTAAAGTTTATCTGTATCGTGCCAGGCGCCAGCTGCGGGAAAACAGTACATTACGGCAGTGCGCCGCCGATCAAAACCTGCTGTCGATGGCCGGGGGCGGGAAATCTAAAAGTGATGCGACAAAGAGTGGGTCGCCAGTCAATCACGAGGGAACGAGTCATGTCAGGTAAACCCGGAACGCAGTGTCAGTTATACCAGCTGCATATTGATGCTTACCTCGATAACGAGTTGGAAGCGGCCAGGGCGGAAGAGCTGCGCGAGCATTTAGATCATTGTGATGCCTGCCGTCAGGAGCTTAATTACGCCATAGAGTTGCATCAGGCGGTCGTCAGCCTGCCCCTGCTGGACTGTTCGGACCTCGCACTTGAGCCTGTAGACCGGCTTTATGCGGGAGGCAGTGACAGACCAAGCCAACAGTCAACAGGTAGATTCTGGACAGCGTTGGGTGGGCTGATCGATACGATGCCAGCTCCCGTCCGTCTCGGAATTCCGGTAATTGCGGCGGTAGTGCTGTTGCTGCTACCGGGTAGCGAAATCTTGCTGCCCACCGCCAGTTCCCGACTTGAACTGGCTGACCAGTCATTCGTCGATGCCGCCGCCGATGAATATTCGCCGGCCGAGATAAGGCAGGCGCTGCAGGACCTTGAGCTGGCGCTTGATTACTTGGGAGAGATTAGTGAGCGCACGGAAGTGATGATTCAGGATCGTTTTTTACTGCGTCAGCTGGAGCGTTCCATGAATGCGTCGTTTACCAGCAATCCGGATAACGATGCGGGTAACGGACCGATTTAGTACGTTTTGCCACCTTGCGTGGCGAGAGAGGATAGATGATGAATCACAATAAGTTGATTTGTATTGCGGTGCTGGGATTGACCCTGATGCAGCCGGCGTTGGGGCAACAGAACGATGTGCTGGGCCATCCCGGTTATGTCGATTTCACCGAGCTGAACGAGATTGCCGGCAGCGAGCCAAGCGTCGAAGTGAGTCTGAAAGAGCCGTTGCTGAAACTGATAACCAACCTGCTCAGAAATAATGAAGAAGAAGCCGCCCAGTTTATTTCTACTCTGATCAGAGTCAGTGTGCGTGTCTTTGAGAGTAGTCGCATAGACACCGATCGTATGGCAGAGGCCATGACCGCAGTCGCCCGACGCCTGGATGCAGATAGCTGGGAACGGGTGGTCAGGGTGAGGGAAGGTTCAGATTATGTGGATGTGTATTTCCGGCTTTCGGAGGACGGCGAGCTTATCCACGGTATAGCCATAATGGTTGCCGAGCCCGATGAGACAGTGCTGGTCAACATTGTCGGCGATATCAGTCCCAACGATATCGGAGCGATCAGCGAACGTTTTGATCTGGATGAATTGACGGACATCGAGATTGAGGTTTCTGACTGATCGATGGCGGGTATTAATCCGGATCTCGGTCATCGCATTGAGTAACTCATCCCTGTCGATTGTGTTTGAGGCCTGGTATTGTCTGGCTGGAGCGATGGGCGCATCGTAGATTCCGATAGCGAACGAGAGGCTTTATATTGCTCAATTCAGGCCTCTGACCTCCATGCGCTCATTGTCAGCCACGGTGATCCGGGTTCCGTCCAGGGTAGTGAAAGACCGCGCTTCTAATTCGAACTTGTAAACTTCATAGCTTGCTGGCTCTGATTGCCCTGCGCGATACAAATTTACAGTCAGAACCGTATGATCGTCCTGCCAGCGCTGGTAATAGAGAAAAGCTCCCGTGCCGACCATTAACACCAGGAACGCGTAGGCAGCAAAACGCAGATCAGATGCCATAGTAGTACCTGGGTCTCCAGACTGAGCCCTGGCGGACTCGGACCGGTCGACATGTTGATCGTTTCTTTGCCTTAAAATCAGGAAAGCAACAATGATCACGGTCAGGGTGATGATGGCTTTTCCCATCATGGTCGGGCACTCTGCTACTAATGGAATGACGATGATAGCAATCGGTATCGCTTGAATGCCAGAGCGGTTCTTGTAGGGAGACCGGGCAAGGCGATAGGATAGGGGCGGGTGCCACATTGGCAGCGTTGGGCTGCTTGCGTAATGGTGCGCAATAGATAGAACGGAATGAAATCTCTGTCCATTCGGCGATACCCCTGTCCATGAAGCCGCGCGGTAAGATAGTGCCTTCCGACAATCGCCAAACGACCAGTCATGACGAGAATCAGCCATCAAGATAGCTTCGTCGTCGATGGTATGCCGGATATGGATACCTCCGGCAGACCAACGTCATTTTTCGAATTCTGGCCAGCCTGGGTCATGTACCTGCCGGTCGTTATTCAATGGGTGTTCTTGGCCCTGCGGTATAGAAGCCTGTCCCTGCCATTGCTTGCTAATCCCTCGATACCGCTTTCTGGCATGGTCGGAGTTCCTAAAACAGCGGTTTTTGAACAGGCAGGAAGCCTGGCTCGCAGCTGGATATTGCCGTGGTTCGACTACGAGGTTACCGAAGAAAGCGCAGCAGATCAGAAATCGCGGGTGATGCGGTTATTGGCCGAAGCGGGGCTCGCACTGCCCCTCGTCGCCAAACCGAATCTTGGTTGTCGAGGAGCTGGGGTAAAACTTCTACAGTCAGAGACCGATTTACTCGACTATCTAATCTCCTTTCCCGTAGCAGGCAGTATTCAGTTTCAAAAATTGGCAGATTGGGAGCCTGAGGCTGGTGTTTTTTATGTTCGCCACCCCGATCAGCAAGCGGGCACGATTACGTCTCTGACTCTTAAATATATGCCCTATGTGATTGGAGACGGTAAGGCCACCCTGGGCGAACTGATTGGACGCGATCCCAGAGCCGGCAAGCTTCAGCACCTATACCAAGAGCGCCATTCTCAGAACTGGGACAAGGTTATCGCTGCGGATCAGCCATTCAGATTGGTGTTTGCTGCCAGCCATAGCCGCGGCGCGATATTTAGAGACGGCAATGCGTACATTACCGATAAACTGTCAAAAACCCTGGATACAATTTTCAGTGATATACCCGGTTTTCATTATGGTCGTCTCGATATCAAGTTTCGAAATCTGGACAGCTTTATGAATGGGGAGGAGTTTGCAATCGTTGAGATCAACGGAGCCAGTTCGGAATCGATCCATATTTGGGACCGGAACACTGGATTCTGTGAGGCCGTAGGGACTCTATTGCAACAGTATCGGACTCTATTTACCCTTGGGCATGCCAATCGTCAGCTTGGCTATCTGCCGCCGGGACTGCGCGCCCTGTGGCATGCGTGGCGGCGTGAAAGCCGGCTGGTTAAACAGTACCCAACTAACGACTGAAGACGGTTCCCACGAATCAAGGCTATGACAGACCCATTTCAGCTTAGTTTGAAATCCTCTTTATTGACAGCCAGCGTTCGTCATTTGCTGGGATTTGACGTTATGTCCCGTATCTATCGCGATAGGCCAGTGGGCATCAACAGCCGGGATTTTCTGCGCTATGTGCTAGATTCAGTCGGTGTGACGCTACAGGTCAATAGCCGGGACAGGCTGGACAGCATCCCAACTGAAGGTCCTCTGCTGATCGTCGCTAACCATCCACTAGGGGGGCTGGAGGGAGTTGCCATAGCAAGTTTGCTTATGGAAATTCGGCCCGATCTTCAGGTGTTGACCAATCAGTTGCTGCGTCGAATACCTGAGTTGGCCGAAATTTTTATCGGTGTAGATGTGCTGTCAAAAGATGCTGCCAGGCAAAATGTGGTCGGAATAAAACAGGCCCATTCTCATCTGAAAGGAGGAGGCGCATTACTCATTTTTCCGGCTGGGGTCGTATCCCGCTATCGGCTTAAGGACAGACTGGTCACAGATCAGCCCTGGGATCGACTGGTTGGTCAGTTGATCAGGCGCCATCAATGCCCCTGTCTGCCTATTCACGTAGGCGGTCGTAACAGTATGGCATTCTACGTAGCTGGACTACTCCACCCTCGTCTCGCAACAATAATGTTGCCCCGTCAATTGCTTAACAAGCGTGGTTACAGGTTGCCGCTGACCCCGGGTACTGCTATTCCCCATATCGAACTGGCCAGTCTCGATAACCCCCGGGCAATCACCGAATACCTGCGAATCAGCACCGAGGCGCTGGCACCCGCCGATAAAAACCTTGAGCAGCCGCGGCAATACAATTACAAGCAACTCGCTGCCGATATACAACGGGATAAACTGCAGGCGGCTATCGATGCATTGCAGGATTGTCGACTGGTCGAGCACAGGGATTTTGACGTGTATTGTGCTCCCTACGGACGCTTGGGAGTCGTCATGGAGCAGATAGCTATTTCCCGGGAAGTGACATTTCGAATGGTTGGTGAAGGCACCGGGTTGCAAATGGATTCGGATCAATTCGACCCCAGTTATCTGCATTTATTCCTCTGGGATAGAACTGCGCGCAAAGTAGCTGGCGCCTATCGAATCGGGCTGGTCGACCGCATCGTCCAGCAGCACGGAGTAAAGGGGCTTTATACCCGGTCGTTGTACCGCTACAACGAAGCTTTTCTGGATCAACTGGGCTCTGCCATTGAAATGGGACGATCTTTTGTTCATCCCGAATATCAGCGACGACCGGTCGCGCTGAACCTGTTATGGCGTGGTATTGGCGCATTCATCAACGACAACCCCGGCTACCATACCCTGTTCGGGTCGGTTAGCATTTCCCGGGAATACACGGACCTCGCTCGCTCACTGATTGCTGAAACGTTGCTTGCCAATTTTCAAGCCGATGACTTTCAGGGCCTGGTAAAACCTATCATTCCCCACAAAGTGAGAAAACGGCTGTGGACGATTGAGACTCTTAAAGCGCTGGCAAATATAAAGATTCTGAGCAAACTGATAGGACGTTGTGATCCCGGCAAGGCGGTCCCGGTCCTGCTCAGGCATTATCTGTCCCTCAACGGTCGGCTGGTTTGCTTCAATGTTCACCAGAGCTTCAACCATTCGCTGGAGGGACTCATCATTGTTGATTTGCGCTTGTGTGACAGCAAGACTGCAATTCGTTTCATGGGAGAAGAAGGGTACAATCGATTTCTGGATATCAATCGTCTGGATAAATCAGCCTAGGAACTGATGAAATGACCAAATTCCTGGCAGTCCTTCAGGCCGGACTGGCCGTAATATTGTTTTTAATTTCAGCAGCGACACTGGTAAATATGGTGTTAATAGCCATGAGACCGGAGACTATCTCGGTGGTCAATACCATCATTGGTCAAACCGTGATGATCGTTTGTCTGGTGGCATTGGGCAGGATTCTCTGGCGCAAAGGTATAGCCCGGTTTAATGCCGCAACATCGGATAGCTCTGACAGTGCCGTTGATAAAGAAATCGACGCCTGAGCTGCAGTATGAAAATCATTCAGCAATATGAGGGATTCCAACTCCAATATTCCAGGTGCGTAGCTACCATTGGTAAATTCGACGGTGTCCACCTTGGCCACCAGGCGATTTTGGGTCAGCTCAAGGGCAAGGCGGACCAGTTGGGGTTGCCGTCTCTGGTGATTCTTATCGAACCCCACCCGGAAGAAGTCTTTGCCGACAGTGCTGATCAGTGTCCGGCCAGATTGAGTTCCAAGGCGGAAAAACTGGCGCTGCTGGAATCCATGTCCGTGGATTTTGTTTACCTGTTGAAATTCGACCTCGCCCTCAGCAAACTGAGTGCCGAAGACTACATAAGATCGATTCTGGTCGAGGGCCTGGGAATAGCCGCTTTCATTGTTGGTAACGATTTCCGCTACGGTCACCGTCGCCAGGGTGATTTCCAGTTGCTGCAGCGATTCGGTCTGGAACTGGACTTCGAGGTTATCGAGACAGCCACCTGCGAAGTGGACGGTGAAAGGGTATCGAGCACGCTGGTCAGGGAGCAGCTGGAGGTTGGGGATTTCCAGAAGGTAGAGCGGCTTCTGGGGCGCCCCTACACAATTTCCGGGCAAGTGGTTGAAGGTCGTAAGCTCGCTTCGAGTCTGGGCTTTCCCACCTGCAACATCAAATTGTATCGTCAGCGCATTCCTCTGCACGGCGTCTATGCATGCGCGATTGAGCTGGACGGACGCCGCCACTTGGCAGCCGTCAATATGGGTTACCGACCAACTGTCACCGATCAGGGCGAAGCGCTGCTGGAGGCGTACCTTTTGGATTTCGATGGTGATCTCTACGGCCATCATTTGGATGTTGAATTTTGTGCCAGAGTTAGGGAAGAGAAAAAGTTTGAATCGCTTGAAATGTTGAAACAACAGATTGCAATTGATGTGCAACGGGTACGAGAATATTTCTCTAACAGGGAATGAATCTGACTTCTGCGAGGACCTGCCACTGACGTCCAAAGCAGAGGTTTTGAGTGGATAAATTACTCCTGATGCAGCCGCGAGCGTGTATAATCGCGGGTTTGCCAGAGCCCGTCACTAGACTTCTTGGCGATTGTTTTTTCCGTGCATAGCAGCAGTCTGATTTATTGACCAGCAGTGATGAATTGAACGTCCGATGACAGAATATAAAGACACTCTGAATCTTCCGAGCACCGCTTTTCCAATGAAAGCCAGCCTGGCGCAGCGTGAGCCCGATATGTTAAAGCGTTGGCAGGAGTTGGATCTCTACAGAAAGATTTGCGCCAAAAACGCCGGTCGACCCCAGTTTATTCTCCACGACGGACCGCCTTACGCCAATGGCGATCTGCACCTGGGGCACGCGATCAATAAGACGCTTAAAGACATAGTGGTCAAATCGAAGCAGATGAGCGGCTTCGATGCACCCTATGTGCCCGGTTGGGATTGCCATGGATTGCCGATCGAACACAACGTGGAAAAGAAAAAGGGCAAGGCGGGCCAGAAAATCAGTTTTGCGGAATTTCGCCAGGCCTGTCGAAATTACGCCGCCAGACAGGTAGATAATCAGAAAGAAGACTTTATCAGATTGGGGGTATTCGGAGACTGGGATAATCCCTATCTGACGATGAATTTTAAGAATGAAGCAAACATTGTCCGCGCACTTGGAAAAATTGTTGCCAACGGCCATCTGATCAGGGGATTTAAACCGGTTTACTGGAGCGTGGTCGGGGCATCTGCCCTGGCTGAAGCTGAAGTTGAATACCAGGATAAGACTTCGTTCACTATTGATGTCCGATTTGCCGTAAGGGATCCGGGTAAATTTACAGATCTCTTTGGGCTGGATGAGGCGGCTGCCAAATTGCCGATTTCAGTCGTAATCTGGACTACAACGCCCTGGACGCTGCCTGCCAACCAGGCCGTATGTCTCAATGCAAAGCTGGATTATGCCCTGGTGAAAACCGAGATCAATGGAAGCCAGGAATTACTGTTGATTGCCGCGGATATGGTAGATCAGGTGATGTCGCGCTATCAGGTGAGTAGTCACCAGACACTCGGACTCCTACCGGGTGCCAGTCTGGAAAATCTTGTGTTGCTGCATCCTTTTATTGAGCGCCAGGTGCCACTGATTCTTGGCGAGCATGTTACAACGGAGGCTGGTACTGGCGCGGTTCATACGGCTCCTGATCATGGCCTGGATGATTTTTACGTTGGACAGGCCTACGGAATTGGCACGCTGAATCTCATCGACGAAAACGGCGTATTCGGTGTCGCAGCCGGACAGTTTGCCGGTGATCACGTCTACCAGGTAGATGAAAAGGTTATTGCAGAACTGAAGCAGCGTGGCGCGCTGGTAGCTGAGGGCACGATTACGCACAGTTATGCGCACTGCTGGCGCACCAAGACGCCATTGATCTATCGGGCGACCCCACAGTGGTTCATAAGCATGTCGGAAAAGAATTTGCTCGACGAAGGCCTGGCCGCAGTAGAAGGGGTCAAGTGGATTCCGGATTGGGGTCAGGCGCGGATAGAACTGATGCTGAAAGGTAGTCCTGACTGGTGTGTCTCCAGACAACGCACCTGGGGCACTCCCATTACCTTGTTTGTACACAAGGAATCTCAGGAACTTCATCCCCGGACTGCTGAACTTTTCGAACAGGTAGCCGAGCGGATAGAAAATGAGGGCATTGAAGCCTGGTTTAATCTGCAGGCGGAAGAACTGTTGGGTGAAGAGGCGGCTCAGTACAGTAAGGTCACTGATACTCTTGACGTCTGGTTTGACTCGGGTGTTACCCACTTTACGGTGCTGAAACAACGTGACGAATTGCGCTACCCAGCCGACCTGTACCTGGAAGGGTCCGATCAGCATCGCGGCTGGTTTCAATCCTCCTTAAAAACCGCGGTCGCAATGAATGGCAGTGCTCCGTATCGGCAGGTTCTGACGCATGGATTTTTTGTTGATGCGGAAGGTCGAAAAATGTCGAAGTCTCTGGGCAACACGGTTGCGCCAAAAAAGATTTATCAGGACTACGGTGCAGATATATTACGCCTTTGGGTTGCTGCAACGGACTACCGCGGAGAAATGACAGTCTCCGATGAAATATTCAAGCGTGTTGCCGATGCCTATCGACGCATCCGCAATACTGCCCGCTTCATGTTGGCTAACCTTAGCGGATTTGATCCCTCCAGTGATGCGGTGTCGGCAGAGGAAATGCTGGCTCTTGATCGCTGGATTATGGAGAAATGTCGGCAGTTGCAGAACGAAGTGGTGCAGCATTATTCGGATTACAATTTTCTTAACGTCTACCAGAAGGTTCATAACTTTTGCGTGATCGAATTGGGAGGATTCTATCTGGATGTTGTCAAGGATCGGCAATATACCTGCCAGGCGGAGAGCCTGGCTCGCAGGTCTACGCAAACAGCCATGTATTATCTGGTACAGCAGCTTGCTCGAATTATTGCTCCGATTATCAGTTTTACCGCAGATGAGATTTGGCAGAATATTCCGGGCGAGCGAGTGGAATCAGTGTTTCTCAGTGACTATTCAGAAGGTCAGTTCGACACCGTTGAAAGTGACCAATTTACCGATGAATTCTGGCAACGGATTATGGCCGTCAAGTCTGCTGTCAATAAAGAATTGGAGAATCAGCGAACCCAGAAAAAGATCGGTTCGGGGCTGAGTGCCGAAGTGACCTTGTATTGCGATGATGATCTTGCCACTCAGTTAAGAAAGTTAGGCGACGAACTGCGCTTTGCCCTGATTGTGTCTGCGGTAAAAATCGCGCCGCTGAGTGATGCCGGCGAAAAGGGTGCGGATACTGATCTGCCGGGCCTGAAACTCAGCATCGATTCATCGCAATATCAGAAATGTGAGAGATGCTGGCATCACAGCGAGACTGTGGGTGGTAGCGAGCATCATCCGACTCTGTGCGCTCGGTGCATCGAAAATATCGACGGTGCGGGCGAGCAAAGGTTTTATGCCTGACCCTCAGGGTCTGTTCGGTGCGATTCAAAAATAACTCTATTGGTTGACCATCGCGGGTGTTGAATGTCTGACGGCGACAGGGTAGAACAGGGCAGTCAGGTTACTTTGCATTTTTCTATAGCCTTGACTGATGGTCATGTAGTGGACAGTAATTTCGACGCGGCACCGGCCAGTTTTACGGTGGGCGATGGCAATATGCTGCCAGGATTTGAATCACACTTGCTTGGGCTGCGCAAAGGTGACGCGGTGGATGTTGTGCTTAAACCGGGACAGGCTTTTGGTCCGGTCAATGAGGGCAATGTGCATCGATTGCCTAGGAGTCGATTCAATCAATTCCTGGATGAAGAGTACGAGGAGCATCAGGCAGGCACAGTGGTTTCATTTAAAGACCCGGGAGGGTTTGATCTGCCGGGTGTGGTGAAAGAAAAATCACTTACAGGAGTAGTGGTGGATTTCAATCATCCTCTGGCTGGCAAGGATATCGTTTTCAAAGCGAGAATAGTTGATATTATTCCTCGGGGCACGGATGCGATTGAGATCAAGTTCTAAGGTGTCTTGTGAGCATAAGACTGCAACATACTGACTCTGTTTCGATTAAGTTGGCTAATCCCAGGGGGTTCTGTGCGGGAGTGGATCGCGCGATCGATATAGTCAATCGCGCACTTGATTTGTTCGGTGCACCTATTTACGTGCGGCATGAAGTTGTGCATAACAAATTCGTTGTCGATGGGTTGCGCAAGCGGGGTGCCATCTTCGTTGATGAGTTAAACGATATACCTGAGCTTGATAAACTTGGCCGGCCATCTATTGTCATTTTCAGCGCCCATGGCGTTTCCCAGGCTGTGCAGGAGCAGGCGGCTGAGAAGGGATTCAAGATATTTGATGCTACTTGCCCACTGGTAACCAAGGTTCATGTTGAAGTCTCCAGATTTAGCAATGCGGGTAAAGAATGCGTATTGATCGGACATCAGAAACATCCTGAAGTTGAAGGTACCATGGGGCAGTATGATGTCAGTGCCGGTGGACGTATCTACCTCGTAGAGTCGGAAGAGGATGTTGCCAGACTGGAAGTGACGGATCCTGAAAACCTTTCCTATGTGACGCAAACAACGTTGTCAATGGACGACACCTCGCGGGTGATCGATGCATTGCGAGCAAAGTTTCCAGCTATTCAGGGGCCGCGCAAGAAAGATATCTGCTACGCAACCCAAAATCGCCAGGACGCGGTTAAGCAACTGGCTCTGGAATGTGATTTGCTATTGGTTGTCGGATCTCCGAACAGTTCCAACTCCAATCGACTCAAGGAGCTGGCGGAGCGTCTGGGCTGCGAAGCCTATCTGATCGACAGTGTTGACGAGATTCGCAGGGACTGGCTGGGTGGGAAGCGTCGATTTGGGGTCACAGCTGGCGCTTCGGCTCCTGAGATCCTGGTGCAGCAAGTCGTGAATTTCCTGCAGCAATACAGCTCCGAGAGACCCCGGGAGCTCGATGGTGTAGAAGAGCACATCGTGTTCAGCATGCCAAAAGAATTGCGTAAATCCTGATAGTGAGCTGCCCTGCGTGGAGCCCATGCGGCCGCGTTTCTAATTCGTCAATTCTTTACTATTGAAACTTTATCGTGTGTATGCGAGTCATTAACTATAATGACCTGAATCTTTCTTGAGGTGGCTGTCGATGGTTTCGGTAGAACAACTCTTCTGTACAAGACGCTCGATCCTTACATTTACTGGCATGATTGGACTGATGCTGTCTATTAGCAGCGTGGCCGATGATCTGGGAGTTGCTTCCAGTATCGATCAGGTAACCATATTCCCGAGTGGAGCCGAGGTGACGCGCGTTGGCTCAGTTACTATTCCTGCCGGTGAGCACCGTCTAATCATTCAAAATCTGCCCGCGGCAATTGATGCGGCAAGGTTGCAACTAAATATTAGAAGTGAGAACGTGCGGATTGGCACGTTGCAATTGGATGAAAGCCACGCAGGTGATCTGGTTGGCGATGAAGAACGCAGGCTGCAGGCTGAGCTGGAATTGCTGCAATTCGAAAGGCAGGAAGTCGTCGACCGAATCGAGGCCGCCAATACCCAGTTGCAGTTACTGGCTTCTCTCGCCACGGGTTCGGTGGGAGGACAACAGACTTCACTCGGAGTTGACGAGCTAACAGCACTGCTGCAAACCTTGTCGACTTCTTCAATGCAGGCAAGAGCAGTGATTCGCGAAGCAAATCGCGAGTTGGCAGGCTTGGAGCAGGAAATCGAGCAAAAACGCTTTGAGTTGTCGCAAGTTGCTACGCGGCGCAGAACCGAGCAGGTATTGACCGTTGCCGTAACCGCCGAGTCTGCTATCACCACAGACGTTGCCGTTACGTACCCGGTCAATCAGGCCCGCTGGAGTTGGCTCTACGAAGCGCGGCTTGAAACTGAAAACCGCAATTTAAATCTCGAGCGCAAAGTATCGGTTAGCCAGGGCAGCGGCGAGGACTGGAACGACGTTAAGGTGACTATTACGACTGCGCGTCCCAACCAGAATACGCGGACCCCGCAATTAGAAAGCCTGCTGGTGGATCTCTACCAGCCGCGACCCCCGTTCATCATGGAATCCCGGGCGCTGTCAGCAGTGGCCCAGGAAGACGCTGTTGCAACTCAGGGCTTAATGCGCAACAGTGAGGAATTTTCGGCCTCGGCGCCGGGAGCCGAGGTGCAGGCTACGCAATACCTGGTTAATTTTGAAATACCAGGCCGTGTTTCTGTCTCTGCCGACCGTCAACCTCGAATTCTGCCTATTGACCAGCGCGAGGGTGATGTCGTCCTTGTGACCCGAGCGGTGCCAGAGGTGGATACCAGTGCCTATCTTGAAGCGCGTTTCACCCTGGATAGTGGCGAGCCGCTGCAGGCGGGACTGATGCAGTTCTACCGGGATGGCGCTTTTATCGGGCGTCGTCCAGTACCAACTTTCCAGCCCCGGGACGAAATTAATTTGCCCTTCGGTCAGGATGAGCGAGTGCGCGTTGAAGTATTTGCTGAACAAGAGGACTCAAGGGACGGTGGTACTTTCCGCCGCACGGCGCTAGACGATCGTCGCGTGCGTTACCAGATCACCAGTTTCCACGACGACACCATCGATATGGAGGTACTGGCACGCATTGCGGTTTCCCAAAACGAAGACATAGAAGTTGAAATTGACGATCAGGCAACGCCCTTCGATCAGCAGGATGTTGATGGAAACAAAGGTGTATTGATGTGGCAGCTGCGCGCGCGACCGGCAGTACCGCAGGAGATTCGGCATTATTACAGTATCCGTTACCCGGAGGATGGACGGCTGGAGTTCCTGGGTCGCTAGCCTGTTTAATTAGAGTGAATTCCCCGGTAAGCTCTCCCCTGTGGTGTTCGGGATTCGGATGCTTGACTATTGTGCGAGGCTTATTCAAGGAGGCAGTGAATGATCCGGTTTACAAATCATGAGACACTCATTGCGGTAGTACTGGCGAGCGCAGCATTGCCTTTTACCGCGGCGCAGGGGCAGGATGCGAGGCGTCCGGATCTGGAAGGAATCTGGAGCAACGCGTCACTGACCACTCTTACTCGTATGAATGGAGTGGAATCGCTGGTTGTAACCGCGGAAGAGGCCGGGATTATAGCGGCAAGGGTACCTATTGGCGGTCTTGAGGGTGGCTTTGACGAGGGCGATGGAGTCAACGACACGCCGGATGTTGCCGGCGATGATTTCGGTACCCGGGCCTATAATAATTTCTGGGTTGATCCCGGTTCCAGTCTCGCCCTGGTCAGAGGCGAGTACCGGACGTCATATATCGTGGATCCGGAGAATGGGCAGGTCCCGCATCTGGATAACCCGACTTCAGGTTTTAAACGAGTCAATTTTGGTAGCCGTTATGTAACAGGCATCGGCGATGCATCGGGCCCCGAGGCACTGCCTCTGGCGGAGCGTTGCATAATTTCAGAAAGAAGAGCCGGGCCGGCGATGCAGAGCGCGCTCTACAACAATACCTATCAGTTTGTGCAAACTAAAGACTATGTGGTTATCAATGTAGAGCAAATACACGATGCGCGCATTATCCCTACCTTTGCTTCGGCCGAGGAAGCTCGCGCCAGCCATCGACCAGCCGCTTTGCAACAGTATATGGGCGATTCTGTTGGATGGTATGAAGAGGGCGCCCTGATGGTAGAAACGGTCAATGTTAACTCCCAGCAGATGCAAGAAAGTGCAACCGCGATTACCGGCAATGGCAAGATAACCGAGCGCTTCGTCCGCTACTCAGACAGTGAAATTGTTTACAGTTTCACCGTTGAAGATGGGGATCTGTACAGTCAACCCTGGACAGCAGAGCTCAGTTTCTATGCTATCGAAGGGCAACTCTATGAGTATGCATGTCATGAGGGAAATTACTCCATGACAGGTACGTTGGCTGGCGCAAGGCGGCTAGACATAGATAACGATTAACAGGTTTTCTAGAACGTCGTTTGCATGCTGAATGTCCACCGACGATAGCGGCTACTGCAGGAGTCCTGAATCAGGGCCAGAGACCCCTCTACCGTGGTTCCGTTGAATCGTTGACGAATTCGGCATTCCGACGCATCAAGGGTATTGTCGGTTTCCAGTCTGAGGGTCCAGTCTTCAAACATCACTTTTTGCACGAAAAGATCCAGCGATTGCTGCCGATTGGTTCGGGTGATAGTGACGATGTCGATGTCGTAGTAGCCGCCCCATATATTGTGCCGGTATTCCACGCCGTAACTCAGCCCAAGATCGGTGATGTCTTGCCGAAAGCTCAGATTGCCAAATCCCCGGCCACCGGTGCGTTGTTTGCTATTGAGAAACGGGTCGATTATTTCCGAATCAAACAGACCCAGGGTTCCTGATAATATGGCGTTTGGCAGGTTGAAGCGATTTAGTCTCAGGCTGGCGCGGTTGAACCAGCCCCAGCGCTTGGATGGTCCGACATTGCCGGTCGCAGAGAGTGGCTCCTCGGGGTCGATTGTCGCATCGATGCGTCCAATATAGTTGTCAATGTCGGCAAAGAAAACGCTGCTGGAAAGAACTCCGGCATCGCCGGGAAGGCGATACTCCAGTTCAGCGTTATAATTCCAGCCGGTCTCGGGCTCCAATTCAGGATTGCCCGCCAGTGCATCTCGATCCCGGTCCTCCTCATTGGTCGTGGCTGCGAATAAGGAAAAGCTCAATTGTGACACTTGTCGTTGAACGTTGCCGCGGAATCTAAAACTGTCGGAAAAGTTATAGCGATAGTCAAATGATGGGCGCCAGAACTGGAAGTCGCGCTTTTTGTTTACAACACCGATTTGGGAGATTTCCGAAGTCTCGTACACGATACTGCTTTCCAGGGAGCTCTTGTCGCTGAGGCTCCAATTATGAAAAGCAAAGCCCTCGTAGCGAATTTCCTGCACACCGGTCCCCGAATTTGAAATTGATGGCAGCGGCGATAGTCCTCCGAAGTCTGGCGATGGAGGTTCGCTGCCGAAGCTGCTGCCTATGAACAGACTTGAGTCCACTTGCGTATCTGCAAGCTCCAGCCCGATCCGCAGGGACTGCCCATCCGTCAATGAGAAATTGTAATTGCCCTGAACGATGAATTCGCTGCGTTGCTGTCGCGAATCGATGAATAGGTTTTTGTCCAGCGGTGTGTCTGCCGGGTCGGCCTCAAAACGCTCGCGCACAAAATCCCGGATCTCATCATTGGCAACAAACAGCAAGGATAAGCGCGAGCCATTGTCGAAACTGAATTCGTAATCTCCGCCGAGTTCCCAGTTGCGCTGTTTGTTATCAACGAGTTCTTCCTGAATGCTGGCGACCGGCCCCTCGTCTGTGTAGTCTACAAAGTCGCGTCGAATTGGCCGCGGATGATCACCCTCGCTGGCCAACGCGTTGAACTGTATACGATGTGGTCCGGTGCCATAGCTCATATTGGCAGTAAAGGTATGCTCATCCTGATCACGGATAGTGGTTTCAAACAGCGTACCGAGCAGATCACCATCGGGACTCAGGCGGACCTCCCGTCGGTCTCGGTTTTCATAATTGGGGCGCGCTGTGACGTTGATCAACGATTGAAAATTACCGACCTGTTGGGACCATGCCACGGAACCGCCGGTTTCGAACGTTTCGTCATGATTCAGGCGATTAACCATTTCGACTGTGGTACTGGAGTTGGAAAGAGTCGTTGCCAGGATAATATTGATTACTTCGCTGGCCCCGCGCACATTAAGGGCGCCCGAGGTGTCCCGGATAATTTCGATTCTTTCGACATCCGAGGCCGAAATCCGATCAAGTTGATCCTGAGCGGAATTTCCCTTACCGGCAATTCGCTGGCCGTTGATCAGCAGATTGCCGCCCGTTCCCAGGCCGCGATCCCCTCCGCCGCCAAAACCGCCTCTGCCGCCGCCTCTGCCGCCGCCAGGTCCGCCACGCCCAACGCTGATGCCAGGAATACGCTCGAGCATGTCACTAAGGGTGAGAGGGTTGTACTGGTCGAAATATGAGGCAGGATAGACGACTGTGGAGTCTGCAGTATCTGCATCGCTATCCTGAGCGCTACTGCCAAACGAAAGCAATGAACATGTCAGTAAGAGCGAAATTACAAGAGATTTTTTCATTTTGGGGATGATTCAGGAGGGCTTTCGTCGGATCGAAACCAGTGTCTCGAAATTAAACCCGAATTATAGATGTTCGCATGAGAGATACGCTTCCATTCGTCCTACCGGATCAAGTTCCTAGCTTATTTTTTGCAGTAATTGCAGTCTATCATTGAGCGCCTGCAATGCTTTCTGCTGCGTAGCCTGCTTTTCCCGCTCTTTGGCCACAATATCCTGGGGCGCATTGCCGATAAATTTATCATTGGCAAGTTTCCTGTTTATACCTTCTAAAAGGCCACTGATTTTGGCTGTTTCCTTCTCCAGCCGATTGATTTCGGCGGTTACGTCAATGAGTCCAGCCATGGGTACCAGTATCTCCAGTTCGCCGTGAAGTTGGGTCGCAGACGGCGGTACCTCGCTGCTTTCGTCGAGCCATTCGATCGATGCCAATTTAGCCAGCCTGGTCAGGTATTGGCGGTTGGTATCAAGTAATTGTCTGTCTGCATTGCTGCCATTGCGAAGCAGCACTGGAATTTCGCGGGCCGGGGATATGTCCATTTCGCCGCGTATATTGCGGATTGCAACAATTACGCCCTTTAGCCAGTCGACTTCCGCCTCGGCATCGGCGTCACAAAATTCGTCGTTCTCGGTCGGATAGGGTTGCAGCATTATCGTGGGGTCATGTATGCCTAACAATGGCGCTACCCGTTGCCAAATTTCTTCGCTGATAAAGGGCATGAACGGATGCAGCAAGCGCAGGCTTTGCTCAAGCACAACCAGCAAAACGAAGCGGGTCGCTCGCGCCTGCTCGGGATTGTCCTCCTCGTCCCAGAGTATCGGCTTTGAGAGTTCCAGATACCAGTCGCAGAACTCGTCCCAGAAGAAGCTGTGTATTGCCTGAGATACCAGGTCGAACCGGTAGTTCGCCATGCTGCCATGCACGTTTGCAACAGTCAGCTGCAAGCGCGAAAGAATCCAGCGATCGGCGACCGTGAGGCGATCTTCACCGATTGCTGACTTGTCCAGTTCCTTGTGTTCTGTGTTCATCAGCACATAACGCGCTGCATTCCATATCTTATTGCAAAAATTACGATAACCTTCGATGCGACCCAGATCAAAGATGATGTCGCGACCTGTTGAAGCAAGGGAATAGAAAGTGAAGCGCAAGGCATCGGTTCCATAACCGGGAATACCGTCGGGGAAAGCTTCTCTGGTCATCCTTGCGATTTTGCCAGCAAGCTCGGGTTGCATCATGTCGCTGGTTCGTTTTTCTACCAGTCCCTCGAGTGAGATGCCGTCAATCAAATCGATAGGGTCAAGTACATTTCCTTTTGATTTGGACATTTTCTGTCCATGGTCATCGCGAATTAGCCCGTGAATGTAGACCTTGCGAAATGGAACCTGGTCGGTGAACTTCAGAGTCATCATGATCATTCGAGCGACCCAGAAGAAAATAATGTCGAAGCCGGTCACCAGCACGTCAGTGGGGTGATAAGTCCTGAAAGTTTCCTCATCATCGGGCCAGCCGAGAGTGGAAAAGGTCCATAAAGCTGATGAGAACCAGGTATCCAGAACATCTTCATCCTGATGTAGCTCGAGGTCATCCGCCAGTCCATGCCTGGCGCGCACTTCGGCTTCGTTGCGGCCAACATAGATGTTGTCCTGGTCATCAAACCATGCCGGTATTCGGTGCCCCCACCAGAGTTGCCGGCTGATACACCAGTCCTGGATATCTCGCATCCAGGCGAAATAGGTGTTCTCCCAGTTTTTCGGAACGAACTGGATGTCACCGTCCTCCACGGCCTTGATCGCAGGTTCGGCCAGGGTTTTTACCGCAACGTACCACTGATTGGTGAGATAGGGCTCTATGATCACTCCGCTGCGATCACCGCGGGGGACTTTTAGCTTGTGGGGTTCGATTTTTTCCAGCAAGCCCAACTGTTCAATATCTTTTATGACCCGTTCACGCGCCTGAAATCGGTCCAAGCCGCGGTAGGATTGTGGCGCGTTATCATTAATCGTGGCGTCAATCGTGAATATATTGATTACCGCCAGGTCGTGACGCTTGCCGACTTCATAGTCATTAAAGTCATGAGCCGGGGTTATCTTTACGCAGCCCGTTCCGAATTCAGGATCGACGTATTCATCGGCTACGATCGGAATACGCCTGTCGCAGAGAGGTAGCTGAATCCATTTGCCGATCAACGCCTGGTAGCGCTGGTCGTCGGGATGCACTGCCACAGCCGTGTCGCCCAGCAGCGTTTCCGGACGAGTGGTCGCTATCACGATATGGTCGGCGCCTTCGGCGGTGGTTGCGCCATCACAAAGGGGGTAACGGAAATGCCACAGAGAGCCGTTTTCTTCCTGGGATATCACCTCTAGGTCAGAAATGGCGGTATGCAGTGCAGGATCCCAGTTTACCAGGCGATTACCACGGTAAATGAGGCCCTCTTCATACAGATCGATGAATACTTTCTCGACTACTTTGGAGAGTTGATCGTCCATGGTGAAACGCTCGCGACTCCAGTCGGGAGATGAGCCCATGCGTCGTAGCTGGCGTGTTATATTACCTCCGGACTCCTCCTTCCATTCCCACACCTTGGCCACGAAAGATTCTCGGCCCAGCGCGACCCTGCTGGTACCGGCGGCACTAAGCTGTCGCTCCACTACCATTTGTGTTGCGATGCCGGCGTGATCGGTGCCTACTTGCCATAATGCCCGACGTCCCATCATGCGCTGGTACCGGGTAAGCGCATCCATGATGGTCTGCTGAAAGCCGTGGCCCATATGGAGGTGACCCGTCACGTTGGGCGGCGGTATGACTATGCAGTAGGGATCACCGTCGCCCTGCGGTACGAAGTAACCGGCATCCTCCCAGGTTTTGTACCATCGGGCCTCGAGTTGCTGGGGCTGGAAAGTCTTGTCCATCGAAAACATTGTACTGTCTGCAGAAATGGCGCAAGTATACAGCAACCTGGCGCGATTGGCCCTTTCTGCACCGACTCGTCAGTGAGGGATTGGATTGTCAGGAGCGAATTTTGTTGCCGGTGGCAAGCCGCTTGGTTTCCAGTGGACAACCTGCATCCTGATAGTGACGATAGCGCTGCCGGCCCAGTTGGCGCTCTTTTTCTTCCGCCGCTACGATTTCGCGAACATCTTCGAACTCTTGATAGTGGGTCCACACCTCGGAGCCAAGATTAACCAGAATCTCGCAATTCGAGGGCAGGTGTTCCTGAGTTCCGAGGGTAACTGCGCAGTTCTGCTGACATTCGTTTTGCGTAAGCGGCAGTATTTGATGAGGAATAAAGCTGTCTGCGCGGAATTGCCACAACAATTCGTCCAGTTTCCGGGCGTGCTCTTGAGTTCTTACCAGCAAATGGACCGCATGTCCGAGTTGCACCGCCTTTTCCGTCAGACGACAGGCAAACTGCAGCGCATCCTCAAGATCACCGTGCTCGAGCGGATAGAAGCTGATTTTGGGCGCCCTCACGGGGATCAGGCTTTTTGCTTGCGAAGATAGTCCATGAGCAATGCAACCGGTCGACCGGTCGCGCCCTTTTCCTTGCCGGAATTCCAGGCGCTGCCGGCGATGTCCAGATGCGCCCATTTAAATTTTTCGCTAAAGCGGGACAGGAAACAGGCGGCAGTTATTGTGCCTGCCCGCGGCCCACCTATATTGGCAAGGTCGGCAAAATTGCTGTCCAAGAGCGGCTGGTACTCGTCCCAGAGAGGTAGTTGCCAGACGGGGTCCAGACTTTGCTGTCCGCAGTCCAGCAATTCATCTGCCAGGTTCTGGTCATTTGCCATCAGGGCTGTCACGACATTACCGAATGTTGCAACCGCGGCGCCGGTAAGAGTGGCGATATCTATAACTGATCGAGGTTTGAACCGCTCTGCGTAGGTCAGAGCGTCGCAAAGGATCAATCTGCCTTCTGCATCGGTATTGAGAATTTCTATGGTTTTGCCCGACATACTCGTAACTACATCGCCCGGTTTGGTTGCCCTGCTGCCTGGCATGTTTTCCACACTTGGGATAATACCGACGACGTTGATTGGCAATTTCAGCTGCGCAATGCTGTTCATCACTCCAACTACACTTGCTGCGCCGCACATGTCAAATTTCATCTCATCCATTGCGGCACCTGGTTTTAGACTGATGCCGCCCGTATCGAAGGTGACCCCTTTACCTACCAGCGCAAATGGTTTGCTTCCGGATTTTGTGCTGCCCTGGTATTGCATTACGATCAATTTGGCTTCCTCAGCAGAGCCGGCACTGACGGAAAGCAGAGATCCCATTCCGAGCCGTTGCATCTGTTTCTCGCCCAGAATCTGGGTCTTGATGGCAGGGTAGCGCGATGCCAGCTTTTTGCATTCGTCTGCCAGGAAAGTTGGTGTGCAGATATTGCCGGGCAGGTTGCCAAGCTCCCTGGCGATGTTGATGCCGCTGCTCACCGCGTTGCCGAGCTTGATAGCTTCGTTGGCTTGGGCCCGCGAACAATCCGCAGGCAGGGAAAAGCCTATTTCTTTCAATCCGGACTTTCTGGATTTCTTGCTTTTGGTGCGATCGTAGCTATAGGCGCAGGTCTCCAGCTCCTGAACTGCCTGACTGACTAACCAGCTGCCAGTCCGGTCCTTGATGTCTAGCGAATCGACTAGCAAATGCGCGCTGCCTACTGCCAGAGCATCAAGCGCCTTGCTCGAGGCCTGTATGAACTTTCGAAAAGCTTTGCCATCAAGATTTTCGCTGGCCCCACTGCGGACCAGCAGGATGCGACGAGAACGCGCTCCGGCCGGGTTGTGCAGCACTAAAGTGCTGCCTGCCGGTTCTGACAGATCGCCGCTGCGCAGTAACTGGCTCAGTAGTTTGTTGCAGGAACTGTCGAGTTGTTTGCCGGATTCAGTAAGAATGTCTTTCGCCAGCACCGGCACTATCAGGCAGTCGGTTTTTATGTTGGCTGGTTGGGATGCGCTTATCGAGTACTTCATGGAGAGTGCAGGTACCTGTGGTTGTATTGGAAAGACGGTAATCCTAGTTTTAAACAATGAGTTAAGCAACACTGGGTCGAGTCAATCCGGTAAATTGCAAGATTCGCACTGGAAAATTCGGATTCAAGGCTGATAGAATCCGCGCTTTTTAACAACGATGCTGAAATTATCGGCACACCGATGAACCAATGCTGATCCCCGTTGTCTGACATCAGGCAGTTACTAAAATAAAAACCAATATGGCGATCAGCCAGTCAACAAAATTAGGCACGTGAGCAGCGGAGACGGTATGCAACGAGTGAAGTTAACTCCCCCAGAAACCTTTCGGTACAGCATGGAACGGACTGTCGGGATCAGTGATCTGAATTACGCGCGCCACATGGACAGTGTCGCAATGATCAATCTCATCCATGAATCAAGACTGCAATTTCTGGCTGACCTGGGATTCACCGAATCCAATATTTATGGTCTGGGGATGGTGGTCACTGATCTGGCAATCGATTTCCGTTCAGAATCTTTTGCCAATGATGTGCTCACTGTTGATGTAGGTGTCGCCAAGTTTAACAAGTATGGATTGGACATCGGATTTCAAGTCACTAACCGAGCGCTTGATACAGTTGTGTGCATTGCCAACGTGGGCGTGGTATTTTTTGATTTTGACAATCACAAGTTGGCGGAATTGCCCGGCGCTTTCCAGTCGCTACTCGAAAAACCTGCCTCACAGGTCGCGTAAGCTGGTACAGGTCCGCTAGCCAGAATCTCCGGGTTCGCAGTTCGGTTCGAGCACTAGCGTGATCATATTCCGATACCTCAGCAAGCAAATCCTGGTCGCTACCGCGGCCGTAACCCTCATCCTGCTGGTGGTAGGGTTGCAAAATCGTTTTATTCTGTATTTAGGGGAAGCTGTAGCCGGCAAAATGGCATCGGATGTGCTGTTGTTGCTAATGTTTTATCGCCTTCCTGATTTTTTGCTGGTCATTTTGCCGTTGGCGCTGTTTCTAGCCATTCTGCTTGCTTATGGACGTATGTACGCGGAAAACGAAATGACGGTGCTGATTGCCAGCGGGTTGAGCCGCAGGCGCCTGCTGGCATTCACGCTTGCGAGCTCTTTGCTGGTGGTCATACTGGTAGCGATTCTGAGCCTTTTGCTGGCACCCTGGGGAATACGCAATACCGAGCGGTTGTTGCAGCGACAGGATCAATTGACAGAAGTGGATCTGATGACTGCCGGCCAGTTTCAGGAGTTCGACGAAGGGGGAAGAATTACTTATGCCGAACGCATTACAGGAATTACTGGCGGCCGACAGCTGGAAAACGTCTTTGTCGTCTCAACTACGGAAGGGCGCGGCGCGCGTACCGGGATTAGGGTAATAATCTCCGAAACAGCGCGCCCTGAAATTGATGCGGTAAGCGGCGCACGTTTTATGCGCCTGGAAAACGTACTGCAATATCAAGGGCAGCCGGGCTCGGCAGAATTCACAATCGGTCAGTTTGATGCACAGGCCATCCTGTTGCCTGAGCCCACCGGCTTGGAGGAGGTTGATGAAAAAGAAGCGCTGCGCACCGGCGAGTTGCTGGGCGTTGCAGAGCCGGAATACCAGGCCGAATTACAGTGGCGTATCTCGGCTGTACTGATTATTCCCATCATGAGTTTGATGGCGGTCCCGTTGAGCAAGGTCAATCCGCGTCAGGGGCGATTTAGCAAACTGGTTCCCGCTGCCCTTGTCTACGCCCTTTATTTCATGCTGTTACAGCTTTGTCGCGAACAGTTAGCGGACGGGAGGCTATCGCCGGTTCTTGGCCTGTGGTGGGTTCACGGCGTTTTTCTTCTGGTTGGCTGGCTTTTATACCAGGATTTTTAATTCGGTAGGGGCGGGGGAGCAGGGAGCTAATGCACAAAATTGATCGCCATATCGGAAAAACCGTGTTGGCCGCGATGCTGGTGGTAATGGCGTTGACCACCAGCGTGGATTTGGTGTTTTCGCTGGCCGACGAGCTTGGGGTCACCGATGAAAACTATACGTCGTTCTCTGCGCTGTACTACGTTCTGCTGACTACGCCAACTGCAATCTATGAGCTGTTACCGTTCACGGCCCTGGGTGGTGCACTGATAGGCATGGGAATTCTCGCATCACACAATGAACTGGTAGTGATCCAGACTGCAGGTGTCAATTCATGGCGGGTTGTATGGTCTGCGATGAAGCCCACGTTGCTGGTGATGGCGTTGAGCCTGTTGCTGGGGGAATTCGTTGCGCCGCGACTTGAACAGCAGGCGCAAAGCGACAAGGCTGTTCTTCTGAGCGGTGAGCAGGCTCTCGGCGGTAGTACAGGAACCTGGCAGCGCATAGGGAATGAATATATCCATATTAACGCCATTATTCCTGGCGGGGAGGAACTCATAGGCGTGACGCGATACCTGCTGGACAATCAGCGCCGGCTGGTTTCCAGCAGCTTCGCCGCGAACGGACAATTTGTCGCGGAGCCGGGTTACTGGCGGCTTTACGACGTAGTGGAAACGGTGTTTGAGGGCGATAACATTGCACTGCGCTCTTATCTTCAGTTGGACTGGAATATAGATCTTTCACCACAATTATTGAGCGTATTACTGGTAGATCCCCAGCGCCAGTCAATTTCCGGTTTGTTCAGATTTGCCGCCTACTTCAGGGAGGAAGGCCTGGAAGCTGGCAGCTATTACCTGGCGTTCTGGAAAAAACTGTTACAGCCGGCTGCGACCGGAGCCCTTGTGCTGCTGGCGATCTCATTTATATTTGGTCCGCTGCGGGAAGCGACCATGGGATTTCGAATATTCGTAGCGATATTTATTGGCCTGGGTTTCACCATTGTTCAGCGGCTGCTGGAACCGGCAAGTCTCCTTTATGGTTTTAGCCCCGTTCTCGCAGTTATGTTTCCTATAATTGTTTGCTTTGTGCTGGGTGTTTTACTCATACGGCGGGTGCGTTAACCACCCCAGTTTATGATTCCAAGTCTCGTCTCCTGCCATTAACCCGATTAAGTTCCTGCGGCTTGCCGTAGACGGCAATAAGCGATTATTCTCCCGGCCTGTGCCCGAAAAATTGAAACTGGTAATCTGGAAGGGTTAATGATGATCAACATACGCAACAAGGTCCGTTTCGGTGCCTGGCTGTTGTTTTTGAATCTGGGCGGGCAGCTTGTTGCCCAGGAACTGGGTGATCACCAGTACACCAGTGCCGCGATCGAGGCTGGGTCCCGCGTTTATTCGCAACAATGCGCCCTTTGCCATGGCCCCAATGGTGATACTGTAGACGGAATCAACCTGCGACGTGGAGTTTTTCGAAACGCCAACTCCGACGAAGACCTGAGACGCGTTATCTCCGGGGGTGCCGCGGAAGGTCGAATGCCGGCCTTTGGTCTCAGCCAGACTGAACTGGATGGCGTAATAGCTTATATCAGAGCAGGGTTTGACCCTGATGGGGTGGCGGTCAGGATCGGAGATCCGCTTCGCGGTCAGTCGCTATTTCGCGGTGCCGGAAATTGTGCCGATTGCCATCGTGTGAACGGAGATGGACCACGAACAGCGCCGGATCTCAGTGAAATTGGCGCCGTTAGAACGCCAGCGGCATTGCAACGTTCCCTATTGGATCCAGAAAATGCCCTGCTGCCGATTAACCGAGCGGTACGAATCGTGACTCGGGATGAAGAGGTGATTACCGGTCGCCGCCTTAATGAGGATACCTATACGGTTCAGGTAATAGATTCCCAGGAGCGACTGCGTTCGCTAATCAAAGCCGACCTGGTTCGCTACGAACTCAGTTCTACTCCAACACACAGGCCCACGACTTTCTCGAGTGAGGAAGTGGCCGACCTGGTTGGCTATCTGCTCACATTGCGAGGTCAATGATGACTAAAAATTTTATTTTCACGCAAGTTTTCAGTCTGGGACTGTCGTTCCTTCTGCTTTCATCGGGGGCGGCGGTAGCCCAGGTGCCGTTTGAGCGCATTCTCAATGCCGACAGCGAGCCGCAAAACTGGATGACCTACAACGGTGGCTATCTGAGTCAGCGTCACAGTCGTCTGGAACAGATCACTCGAGAAAATGTGGGCGACCTGGAGCTACGTTGGATGCTGCCCAACCAGGTCTTTGGTGCGTGGCAAAGTAATCCGCTGGTGGTGGACGGCATCATGTATGTCACCGAACGACCCAACAGTGTCATGGCAATAGATGCCGTGACCGGTCGGGTATTCTGGAAATACAGACACACGCCTGCTGAGAACGCCAGGGTCTGCTGCGGCGCCAACAATCGCGGCGTGGCGATACTGGACGATCGTGTTTATATGGGCACCCTGGATGCTCGCCTCGTGGCGCTCGACCGTATCAATGGACAGGTGCTCTGGAACGTGGAGGTAGGTGAGGTCGATCTGGCCTATTCGGTCACGATGGCGCCGCTGGCGGTCAAGGACAAAATCATGGTGGGAGTAGGTGGCGGCGAATTTGGCATTCGTGGTTACGTCGCTGCGTTTGATGCTGTAACCGGAGAACAAGCCTGGAAAACTTACACAATTCCCGCGCCTGGCGAGCCGGGCCATGACTCATGGGAGGGCGATGACTGGCAACATGGCGGAGCGCCCGTATGGATTACTGGGTCCTTCGACCCGGAACTTAATCTCACCTACTGGGGAGTAGGCAATCCGGGTCCCGACTGGAATGCCGGGCAGCGGCCCGGCGATAACCTGTATTCAGATTCGGTAATTGCACTGAACGCGGATACGGGCGAACTGGAATGGTACTTTCAATTCACGCCCAACGACGGCTACGACTATGATTCGGTGCAGGTGCCGGTGCTAGCCGATATTGACTGGCAAGGTGAAGCGCGTAAGGTCATGATGTGGGCGAACCGCAACGGATACTTCTACGTCCTCGATCGGACGGATGGAGAGTTTCTGGTTGGTAAGCCCTATGTCCGGGTAAATTGGTCCAGCGGGCTCGATGAGAACGGGAGACCCATTCCAACGCCACAACCAGAGGGTATGCCGACATATCCGGGTAATCAGGGCGGCACGAATTGGTATCCACCTTCTTTCAGTCCACGTACCGGGCTGTTTTATTTCAGTGCCTGGGAAGATTACGCAACTATTTACCGAGCCGAAGAGGCTGAGTATGAACCCGGCAGGGCCTTCCTCGGAGGCGGATTTTCGGTCCTGGCGCCGGTGCAGGGTGCTCCTACCATAGGGATCGGTCGCACAAATCCGATAAATAACTGGACCGATGAAGTAGGACATGCATCACTCAAGGCAATGGATCCTCAAACCGGGGAAGAAGTCTGGGAGTTTGAACAGTTTGATGTAAGTGACAGTGGCATGTTGACGACAGCTTCGGATTTACTGTTAACCGGGGGTCGAGAAGGGTATTTCCATATCCTGGATGCCCGCACGGGGGAGCTACTGTGGTACAAAAATCTCGGTGGGCAAATTGTGATGGCGCCGGTCACCTACATGGTTGAGGGTACTCAGTACGTGTCCATTATTTCAGGCAATACTCTGGCGACTTTTGCATTGCGACAATGATTACCGCTGCTCTCCACGGTCAAGTCTACTCTGACCAGGGCTTGCGACGCTTATTTAAGCGGCTGAAATTCCTTTGGCAGCAATGCGACCCGGGTTTTAGATAGACGATCATGGGCTGCATCATGGTGTTTATCCACCAACAGCCACAGGTACCCGAGACCGAAAAGAAAAAATGAGGGCCAGGCCAGTATAAAACGCCATGCCGCCCGATAGGGCGTGAGGAGTTCGCCCTGGTAATCCTGAACACGAAGACGCCAGGCCAGCATACCAAGGGTTTGACCGCTCCGGCACCAGAACCAGATATAGAACAGCGCGGCCGAAATTAACATAATTGCAAACAGCACCAGATCAACCACAGGGTCCGTTTGTACCACACCGTTTTCGAGTCGATTGGATTCGGTACCGATGATTAATTGGAGTATGAAGCCTGCAAGCATCCAGATCGCAGTCACCAGAAACCCGTCATAAAGCAGAGCGGCCAGGCGTCGGAGCATGCCGGCGCTGGGCAGCGCCGACAGATTGATTGCTTTCAGATCCGCAGTCAATGAGGTGTCTAGAGCTCCTTGACCGCCTGAATAAGTTGGTTGGCGGCTTTTTGACCGTCCCCAAACAGCATGCGAGTGTTGTCAGCGAAAAATAATGGATTTTCAACGCCGGAGAAGCCTGCGCCCCTGCCTCGCTTGATGACAATCACGTTATCTGAGTTCATCGCATCAAGTATAGGCATGCCGTAAAGCGGACTACTACTGTCATTCTTGGCAGATGGATTGACCACGTCGTTGGCGCCAATCACCAGGCTTACCGTCGTGTTCTTGAAGTCGGCATTGATGTCATCCATATCGTAAATCATGTCGTAAGGCACGCCTGCTTCCGCCAGCAAGACATTCATGTGTCCTGGCATTCGTCCGGCAACCGGATGGATAGCAAACTTGACCGATACGCCGCGATCGGTAAGTAACTGAGTCAGTTCCCAAATTTTGTGCTGTGCTTGAGCAACGGCCATCCCATAGCCCGGAATTATGATGACCTGACTGGCAAAAGCCATCAGGATGCCCGAGTCCTGGGCCTGGATCTCTTTCATAATGCCTTGCTCATCGCTGGTCGCGGCGCCACCCGTATCGGTTCCTACCCCGGCGAAGAAAACATTCGCCACCGAGCGATTCATGGCAACTGCCATCAGATGGGTCAGCAGGCTCCCCGCTGACCCGACCACGATGCCGGCAATAATCATTGCCGCATTGCCGAGTACGTAGCCCTCAAATCCTACCGCGAGTCCGGTCAACGCATTGAACAGGGAGATGATCACCGGCATGTCAGCACCACCGACCGGCACGGTAATGAAAATCCCGAGGATCAGCGCCAGGGCGTAGAAAATGATAATAGGAGACAGGTCGCTGGCGAAGTAGATGGCGATGGCGAAACCGACAGTTGCGATTGCGACTACCGCGTTTACCAGATGCTGGGCCGGCAACAGCTTGCTACGATGCAGTCGACCGTCCAGTTTTGCCCAGGCGATGATGCTACCGCTGAATGAGATGGTTCCGATTATCGCTCCCAGTATAGCGAGAACTGCCACGTCAGCGCCGAGTGCGTCGGGAATGGAGTCGGCCAGGCCGCGGTTCACCTCGTCGGTTGCTTTCAATAATTCGACAGCTGCAATAGTGGCAGCGGCACCGCCTCCCATACCGTTATACATGGCGATCATCTGCGGCATGTCGGTCATCGCGACTTTTTTGCCGCTCCACCAGGCATAGCCACCACCGATGCCGATGGCAACAATTATCAGGATCAGATTAGTTGTGGCATGGCTGGTACTGGTGATTTCAGGTGCGACGAATGTCACCAGCGTAGCCAGTACCATTCCGCCGCCGGCCCAATTAATTCCGCGTCGGGCGGTAACCGGCGAGCTCATCTGTTTGAGTCCCAGGATAAACAGGACTGCAGCAGCGAAGTAGGAAGCCTGTATGAGTAACTCCATGATTTAACCCTCCCCGCCGCTTTCTTTCTTGCTGGATTTGAACATCTCCAGCATGCGCTCTGTGACCACATAGCCACCGACCGCGTTGCCGGCTCCGAGGAGCACTGCAATGAATCCGATAACCTGCTCGGCAGGAGTTTCAGCGATTCCCAGCGCAAACATCGCCCCGACCAGCACGATGCCATGGACAAAGTTTGATCCAGACATCAGTGGGGTATGTAGTATGACCGGCACACGGGCTATGATCTCGTAGCCCGTAAAGCCTGCCAGCATAAATATATAGAGGGCAGCTAATCCTTCAATCATTACTCCGCTCCTTGATTATTCATTCTTTCCTGGAGGACAGGGTGGTGGATTTTTCCATCGTGGGTTAGCAGACTGTCGTTGATAACTTCGTCTTCCAGATTTATGTTTATCTGGCCTTCTTGAATAAGCAGCTCGAGAAAGTTCAGAAGATTCTTGGCATACAGCTCACTCGCGTGATTGCTAACAGTACTTGGGACATTTATCGGTCCGTAAATCTGTACGTGATTGTGAATTACGGTCTCACCTGCTCTGGTGAGTTCGCAATTGCCCCCGCCTTCCGCTGCCAGATCCAGGATTACCGAACCGCCGCGCATGGCCTCGACCATGGCGGTTGTGACTATACGGGGAGAGGCCCTGCCGGGAATGGCAGCCGTGGTGATTACCACATCCGCGGCGGCTATGTGCTGGGCAAGCACATCCTGCTGTTGCTGTTTTTCCTCGTCCGTCAGTTCCCTGGCGTAACCACCGCTGCCTTCCGCCTTGATTCCTACGTCGACAAATTTGGCTCCAAGAGATTCCACCTGTTCCTTCACCGCCGCACGTACGTCGTATCCTTCCACAATTGCCCCGAGTCTCCTGGCGGTCGCTATGGCTTGCAGACCGGCTACGCCGGCACCGATGACCAGAACCTTGGAGGGTCTCACTGTACCGACCGCCGTGGTCAGCATCGGGAAAAATTTTCCAAGCAAGCTTGCTGCCATTAACACTGCCTTATAGCCTGCGATGGCGGCCTGTGAGGACAGCGCATCCATGGCCTGGGCGCGAGAAATCCTGGGAACCATTTCCATTGAGAATGCGCTGACATTTTTGCTGGCAAGCTTTTCGAAACGGTCCAGTTCCGAGAACGGGTTCAGATAACCAATAAGAACAGAGCCGTCTTTCAGTTGGTCGATCTGCTGGCTCGTGATGGGGTTTACCATGAGGGTGATGTCGGCATTGCCCAGAAGTTGGGAGCCGTCGCTGACTATGGTGGCTTCTGCATACTGCGCGTCGGTCCAGCCAGCTTTTTCACCAGCTCCAGACTGAATGTCAACCTGAGCCCCCAGGCTGACGAGCCGCTTGACTACATCAGGTACCAGCGCCACTCGTTGTTCGCCTTCCCGAATTTCTGTCGGGACTCCGATTTTTATAGGCATAGACTACTCCCGGCGGTCGATTTCGAGTAAAGCGCGGAGTATATACGTAACCGCCACATAAATGAATGCAGTAAGTCCATTGCAAACGGAATGTTTGCCCCTGATTTTACAGCTCTGATGCGCGCGTCCGCAGTGATCCGGGTGATGAATCAGGGAATTGCGATCCCGGGTCGCCCCCGTTCGTTCTGGCGGTTTCAAGGCTGGCCAATTAACTGATAGAATCGGCGCCTTTTAATTCACTGTTCGGGGCGGTTGTTGCGCCGCCAGGTGGAACTATGAGCACTCCAGCCACAAAAGATTCAACCGTATCCGGCCGCCATATCTCGATTATGGACACCACGCTCCGGGATGGCGAACAAACCCAGGGCGTTTCCTTTGCAGCTAACGAAAAGCTGAATATTGCCCGCGCACTGCTGCAGTCGCTGAATGTCGATCGGATTGAAATCGCGTCAGCCTGCGTCTCTGACGGTGAAAAGCAGGCGGTCGCCCAAATCAACAGGTGGGCCGCCAGCGAAGGTTATGATGAGCGGATCGAAGTACTCGGCTTCGTTGACCACAAGCGCAGTGTAGACTGGATTGCTAGCGCCGGAGGAAAGGTTATCAATCTGCTGTCTAAGGGCAGCGAGAAACATTGTCGCAAGCAGCTTGGAAAAACCGTGGAAACCCATGCCGAAGATATAGTGAGAACGGTAGAATATGCTCACGGCAAAGGCTTGCTGTGCAACATGTATCTGGAAGACTGGTCAAACGGGTTTGCCGACAGTCGCGACTATGTGTTCGGGTTGCTACATCGAACGAGAGATCTGGGGATCAGGCATTTTATGCTGCCGGACACTCTTGGTGTCATGTCGCCAGATGAGGTCTATGCAGCCTTGCAGATAATGTTGATGGAATTTCCGGACCTGACGTTCGATTTTCATCCTCACAATGACTATGGTCTTGCTACTGCCAATGTGCTTGCGGCGGTGCGTGCCGGCGTCGACAGCGTACACTGCACCGTTAATTGCCTGGGTGAACGCGCTGGCAACGCGTCGCTGGCCGAAGTTGTCGTGGCTCTCAGGGACAAGATGGGCATGCGGCTGTCAGTTGATGAGACGCGCATTGTCACCCTGAGTCGGATGGTTGAAAATTTCTCCGGCAAATGGATAGCCGCCAACACTCCCATAGTGGGCGCTGACGTATTCACTCAGACCGCCGGCATACATGCTGATGGGGACCTCAAAGGTAATCTTTATGTCACCGATCTGGGTCCCGAACGTTTTGCCCGCAAGCGGACTTATGCCCTTGGCAAAATGAGCGGTAAGGCATCGTTAGTCAATAACCTGGAAGAATTGGGCCTCAGTCTGAGCGAAGATGAGCAGGCAAAGGTATTGGAACGAATAGTAAAGCTAGGTGATTCCAAGCAGCTAATCACGGTTGAAGATCTGCCATTTATCATTGCAGATGTCATGGAGAGCAGGGAAGTCCAGCTTATCAGCCTGAAAAACTGCTATGTGAGCAGTGGCATGGATGTGGAGAGCACCGCCAGTATCCGAGTAGAGCTAGAGGGTGAGGAATATCATGCTTCTGGATCCGGAAATGGTGGCTTCGCGGCATTTATCAACGCGATCATCAAGATATTGGAGCAGCGAAATTTTCAGCTGCCAGAACTGTTGGATTTTGAAGTTCACATTCCGCGGGGTGGTGATACCAATGCCCTGACTGAAGCCATCATCACCTGGGGAATGGATGGCCGAAATGTAAAAACTCGCGGGGTCGATTCCAATCAGGTACTGGCCGCCATCAAGGCGACCATGAGGATGATTAACATGCGCCTGCAGACCGAACAGGGAAGCTGACGAGCTGCAATCAGGAGATGGGCTGCTGGCGAAGCTCTTCCACCACAAGGTCACCAAACCCGCTGGTATCAATCATGGTGACGCCGCTTCCCGGCTTTGACAGGTCCGGAGTCGAATAACCACGCGCAAATACGCTTTGCATCGCGTGCCAGACATTTTTGGCCTCAGTGGCCATGTCAAAGGACATTTCCAGCATCATGGCAACCGATCCGATCATCGAGTAGGGGTTGGCTATATTCTGACCTGCAATGTCGGGCGCTGAACCGTGGGACGGTTCGTAGTAGGCTTTGTCGGGGCCGATACAGGCGGAGGGCATGAGGCCCAGCGAACCAAGGATGCCGCCGCCCTGATCGCTCAGAATGTCGCCGAACATGTTCTCCATCACCATGACATCGAATTGACCAGGATTCAGACACAGGTAAGTGGCTGCCGCATCCACCAGAATGGGGATAATTTCCACTTCCGGATAATCCTGACCGACTTCTTCCAGCACCTCGTTCCACAGTACACTGGACTTCAGCACATTGCTCTTGTGGATGTTGTGCAATACCTTTTTGCGTCTCATGGCAGTGTCGAAAGCCACCCGGGCAATCCGCCTAATCTGTTCTTCATCGTATTCCAGGCTTTCCTTGACGTATCGGAGTCCGGCTTCATTGATGCCGGTTTCCTTGTCTCCAAAATATAGACCGCCGACGAGCTCTCGAATAATGATCAAGTCGATTCCTTCACCAATGATTTCCGGTTTGAGTGGCGAGAAGTGAGCAAGCCCCTTGGGCAGGAATACCGGTCTGAAATTGGCGAAAGTGTTGTAGCGTCGTCGAAGCGGCAACAAGGCACCGCGTTCGGGTTGCATATCGACCGGAATTTTTTTGGATTCTTCATGATTCAATCCAATGGGTCCTTTGAGGATGGCATCGGACTCATCGCATAGTTTTTTTGTAGATTCGGGGAAAGAGTGGCCGTGATCGAAATAAGCATTGGCCCCGAATGCCCCGTGGGATAGCTCGAATTCCACAGCATTGCGCTCGGCTATCAGATCAAGCACCTTGACTGCCTCTGCCATGATTTCTGGCCCGATTCCATCGCCGTCCAATAGTGCTAATTTATATTTCGTCATTGACCTGTCCTTTTTCCTTGCCGAGTTCGGCGATCACCGGTTCGCCGTCAAAAGAGGGCGCGTAATGTAGCACGCGTCACTGCGGGGTCACAAGGAACCGGGGTCCGGGTCGACACTGACTTGAAGGTCGTGGATCAACAGGCTTATGCTTGTACTTCAACTGCAATTGGGTTGGCAGAAGCGCTTGAGGAGACCGCAGCAGATGGTTGGCAGGAAGCTCGAAGTCCAAGAATTCGGGAGTCAGGGCAGGCAAATACTTGCCATCCTCGCGTGTTTGCTGTTGTTGTCTTTACCGGTGCCAGGGCTCGCGGCTGCGCCGGGCTGGAAGCCGCTGTTCGAACCCGACGAGCTGGCGGAGGTGCTGTTAAGAAGCTCCGGGATTCTAATAATCCGTGTTACCGGTAACTATAATCGCGGACATATTCCTGGCAGCCTCGAGAGTCCTTATGCCGATTGGCGTGGCGTTGGACGTAATCCAGGTCAATTGCGCAGTCTGGGCGAATACACAACCTTGCTGCAGCAGCTGGGCATTACAGCCGGGACACCTGTAGTGGTTGTGCATCAAGGCTCCGATCCTGCCGATATGGGAGCGGCAACTCGGGTCTATTGGACCCTGAAAACGCTCGGCGTGCGGGAGGTTGCGGTTCTCAATGGCGGTTACCAGGCCTGGCGGGCGGCTGAACTGCCGGTCAGCACTGAGAAAGAGTTCGCACACACCAGCGAATATCAGCCCGTACTGCTTGATGACTGGCGTGTTACTACCGAGGTAGTCGAAGAGCTTG
>JAYPVG010000013.1:0-73281 GCA_038134485.1 Pseudomonadales bacterium | reverse complement strand
GACATCGTCAGGCATCCAAATAGAAAGGGCTCACCCGAAGGGGTGAGCCCTTTTTATTTATTTCCAGAAAAAGTAGCTGTATCTACGTAAGGTTCCATGCGAAGTCAGGCAGGTCGCGATCTTTGAATGAAGTCATAGTTAGGGCATATGCGATGAAAAACAGCTGGTTAGAGCTAATTCATCGGTGATATCTGTTGTTGTTCTCAATCCCTCCACTGTTAATTTTTTTCTTCCGAGGTAGTACACTGGCGGTCAATAACCCCGGTGATTAGAGACAATTGATAGATGGAGCGTAAAAATGAAAATGATAAAACTGTCAATCATTACCCCATTTGCGCTATTTGCGATCTGCTCGGCATCAATCGCGCAGACTGCGGAGGAACTGGTTTATAACGGCGAGATCGGACGCATCATCAATGAGAACTGTGTCGTCTGTCATCAAGAGGGGGGCATCGGTCCCATGCAGTTCCAGACTTACGAGCAGGTACGCCCCTGGGCGCCGTTGATTCAATACAAAGTGGCCAACAGAGAAATGCCGCCATACGCCTACGATCAGCACATTGGTATTCAGAACCTGATTGGAGATTGGCGTCTTGCACAGGATGAAATTGACAAGATAGTTGCCTGGGTAGACAACGGAGCGCCGCTTGGCGATCCGGAGCAGGCTTTACCGCCAGCGGATCTGAGAGATCCCGACGAGTGGAATTTTGCCCGGGAACTAGGACAGCCGGACCTCGTCATACCTTCTGTCGCCATAGACATCCCTGCAAGCGGTAATGATCTCTGGCACAACCATATTGTCGCGACGGGTATGACCGAAGATCGCTGCATCAAGGCAATTCAGGTGAAGCCGCGGGGTGATGCACATGCAGTCGTACACCATGCCAATTCGTCAGTGGTCACCATCGACGAACAGGGTGGGGTATCGAGCGAAGGGATGTTGACCGAGTATGCAATGGGTAAATGGGGCGAGGTTGTTCCTAATGGAGTTTGTCGATCCCTTCCCGCGGATTCCAATATTCGCTGGAGTATTCATATGTTTCCTGGTGGTGTGGGAGCCACCGCTCAGGGTGAGATGATAGAGGACAACGTGGTGGAGATTGGCTTGTGGTTCCACGAGCGGGGCTATGAAGCCTCGGGTGATATCTACAAGCAGGATCTGGCTCAATACCACATTCAGTACGACAATGCGCAGCACCGAGATCTCCGCATGGCAATACCTCCTAATGGGCATTTTATGACCCAGGGCTTTCATTCATTCGATCATCCTGTGCGACTGGATAGCTTCCAGCCCCACGGTCATCTGCGCATGAATGCAGCGGCCCTGGAAATTTTTTACCCGGAGACCGGACGCACTGAGCAGATCAGCCAGATATCGAATTGGAGTGCAACATGGCACCACAATCATATTTATGAACCGGACAGTGCGCCGCTGATACCTGCGGGCGCTGTACTCATAATGAAACAGTGGTACGACAACACGGCCGAAAACCCAAATAATCCTGATCCGGATCAATGGGTTTATGGTGGACAGAGAACCGGCGACGAGATGTCTCATGCCTGGCTGGCGGTAACCCACCTCGATCAGGACGGCTACGATAAACTGGTAGCGGAAAGGGAAGCCCGCATGCGCCAGACCGTGGCAGGAAACAACTGAGCAGCCAGAAGTAGATACAATGCCCGGGACCCATTGGCTAATGCACGTTGTTTTTCTCAGACCTCTCGGCCTGGTTCAATAATGCTTAGGACCCAGCAAATCCGTTTCCGATGTAACAGTCTGTCGACACTGCTAGTCGGGTTGATGTGTTTGCTTTCGGCCTGCGGTCGGTCGCCATCAAGCGATATCGGTAGTGTGTCCTCGGCTACAGGTGTCAGGTTCGAAGACGTTGGATTTATGCAATGGAGTGCTTCGGAGTTGGCACAACGCAATGTCCGACTTGGCACTTCAATCGGCGCGGATGGCTCTTCGCGAGAAACACTGGCTGATTACCAGACTCCTGGCGGCTCTCATCGATTTCGGTTTATCCGCCGGGATCGCGATGGATTGCCCGAGCAGCATGATGAGATCGAGGATTATGTCTACATTCAGAGCGGTCAGGGAACCATCCTGGTTGGCGGTGAAATGCTGGGCCGTAACGGAGATATCGGCACTGCAATCAATGGGGGCCAGCGCTACCTCGTCGGGGCCGGTGATGTGGTTCGCATACCAGCGGGCATTCCGCACGCCTATCTGGTGGATAATGGGCAACACATCACTTATGTTCTGGTGAGAGTCCCGGCTTTCAGAGGCGTCGTTGTTGAGAATCCGGATGGAGAGGCGCCGGCGCTTGATCCGCCGGGCTTTGCGTTGTGGCGAGCTGCCGAACTGGATAGCAGGAACACGGCTATCGTCGCCAGAATGCGCAGCGATGGGTCATCTCGTGAAACCCTCGCGGATTTCGGTGCAGGCGGCGCTTCGCACCGTATTCGATTTTTACGACGCGATCGCGATGGCTGGCCAGAATTGCATGAGGAGATTATTGATGTTGTCCTCGTTCAGAGCGGCACTGGATCTGTGCTGGTCGGAGGCGAGATGATAGGTGGGTCGAATGTGCCGGGCACGGTGATCAATGGGGGAGTGAGATATCCCGTGTCGGCCGGTGACGTGCTTCATATTCCTGCCAGGTTAGCTCATGCCTACTTGACATCCGAGGGCGATCACATCACCTACGTCCTGATTCGTGTGCCAGCGCTACTTAACTAATAGGCGATCAGGCCTCATAAAAGCATCAACTTAACCTGATTCTGCTGGTCAGAAGTGATTGAATTCAATCATAATATACCCTGTAACCTAATTTTGCTTCCGGAGGACAAGATGCGGCAATTTATACTGAATTTCATTGCATTCGCGCTGGTTTGCCTGGCGACAACCAACTCCACCGCTCAGGGGCGTGCAGGGGATTTTGCCCTGCTCGACCAGCAAGGCTATTTCCACCACATGAGTTGGTACGACAATAACAAGGCTATTGCTTTCCTGGTGCAGGCCAACGGTGATGAAGCCGTCGAGTCTGCCTTGCCCGGATATGCACAACTTGCCCGGTCCTTCGCTGACAGTGGGATAAAGTTCTTTCTCATTAATCCAATGGGACGCCTCAATCGCGAAGAAGTGCAGGCGGAAATGGATCGGATGAACATCAATATCCCGGTCCTGATGGATGACTCCCAGATAATTTCTGAAGCGCTGGGTATAGAGCGCACAGCCGAGGCTCTGATTTACGATCCCCAGCAATTTACCGTCTTGTATCGGGGGGCTACTGGCCCTGAATTCGAAAGTGCGCTGACCGCAGTTGTGAATGATCAACAAATAATTCAAGCCTCAGCCGCAAGCGACGGGAGCAATGTTATTTACTCAGCCGCGCTGGCTCACCAGCAACAACTTCCGTCATATGAGCAGGATATTGCTCCAATCATCGAACAGAACTGCGCGGCCTGCCATCGCGAGAGCGGTATTGCACCTTTTGCCATGGACAGTCACACCATGTTGCAAGGGTGGTCGCCCATGATTCGTGAAGTGGTGATGACCAAACGTATGCCTCCGGGTCAGATTGATCCCCATATCGGCAATTTCCAAAACGATATGGTGCTATCTGATGCTGACGCGCAGAAACTGATTCATTGGATCGATGCAGGCTCTCCGAGGGATGGTTCAACTGATCCCCTCGCGGAAATTAGCTGGCCGGAGAGCGAATGGGCGTTCGGTGAACCGGATCTGGTAATCGATATCCCGCCTCAGGAAGTGCCAGCCACCGGGGTCCTCGATTATTATAATGTGATGGTGGACGTAGATCTGGATGAAGACCGGTGGGTTCGCGCCAGCCAGTATATCCCCGGTGATCATACTGTTCTGCATCATACCCTGCACAGCATAATCCCCCCTGGCGCAAGACGCGGTGGATCACTTTTAGGCGGCGACGATCCTGATCGTCCTGGCATAGCACCCTACATTCCAGGCCAGTCTCCGCGGATGGAACAACCTAATACGGGAGGGTTGCTGAAGGCGGGTACTCGTATTGCCATGCAGATGCACTACACCACCAATGGTCGTGCCACGGTGGATGATAGCCGTATCGGTGTGTGGTTTTATCCGCAAGGATTTGTTCCCGAAGAGCGAATGAGCGGCGCTTGCGCCTGTCATTTCACGCCGACCTGGGAAAACATACCTCCTTATGATCCCGACTACGAAATGACTCAATCCATCGTGATAGACGATGATGCCTATATCTTCAGCTTCACGCCGCATATGCACTTTCGTGGCAAGCGCATGCGTTTCTATGCGACATTCCCTGACGGGAGCACAGAAGAGATGCTGAATATCGCCAATTACAATTACAACTGGCAATTGGCCTACACTCTTGAGGAGCCACGTTTCGTTCCTGCTGGAACAAAGATCACGGCTGTCGGTGCATTCGATAATTCTGCACAAAATCGAATGAACCCCGATCCCGCCCGATCGGTACCCTGGGGTCTGCAGAGTTGGGACGAAATGTTCTTTGGCGCGGTCGACTGGAAATATACCGACCAGGATCGCTTTCAGAAGTAGCACTCCAGCGCTTGGAGTAATCTTTAGAGGATTAAACCGGCAGTCGCATTGCGGCTGCCGGTTTTATTATTACTGACCCGGTTGCCGCATCGGAAGGGTATTCATCCATTCCAGATCGGCCGGCAATGGCGAATTGCCGACTGGCATCCCGTTACTGTTGAAAATGTGAGCCATCAGTGCAGTGACCTCGTTATTTCCGAGGCTGCCGGGCTGATCCATGGGCATGGTATTGGCGATCCGGTAATAAAGTGCACTGGCGGGAACCTCGTCCCAGACTGCGGCAAACATGCGCCCACTGAATTCTTGGATGCTATGGCAGCGCTGACAATAGTCTGTGAACAGCCCTTGTCCCCGAGCTGCTTGCTCAGCAGTGAAAACTCCGTCCAGGGTTGACGTGGGAGCCTGTTCACCGCAACTTTCCAGAAGCAACAGCAGGATTGCTGATGCTGCCAGCTTCATCCATAACTGCATCGCATTAGGGCCTTGGTGGATTATCGAACTGCAGGGCAGAAGGACAACTGTTGCCTCGCGCCTCGCCGCTGACCCATGCTGCCAGGGCAATACGCTCCGGGTCATCCTTGGAATACCAGCGACGCCCGCCATTATGCATGAGATCTCCGCCAGCATTGGGATGCAGGGGCTTATGCAGAAATCGGCTGCTGTCCGGACGACCTGGATCTATCAGGTAAAGAAGACTCTCAAAGGCCTGCTGAGATTGTTCGACAGTCCAATAGCTGTTTTCGGGCGGCGGAACGGCAAACTGACCACTATGACATTCCGCACAGGGCATCGCATTCTCCAGAGGATTGACGAAAATTGGCTGTACACAGGAGCGAAAGAACTCAAAATCAAGGTCCACCAGCGGTTCGGCACCGGCGTCTGGCGACCCGGAGGCAATCCAGTCCGCTATCGCGCGGTATTCAGCGTGATCTGTAGAATCCCAAAAAATCCCACCGGAGTGTCGTTCACCTCCAGCGGCGGGCGCTAGCGGCGCAAGCAACAGGCGACTCGTTTCTGGTGCACTAGGATTGACCAGCATGATTACATTCTCGAAATTTTGCCGGGACTGTTCCTCGGTCCAATATGCATTGCCGTTTTCGAGCGTCATTGGCTGAAGACCAAGAGGGGCATTCGCCTGCACTGTGTGGCAGGCTACGCAAGAGGTGTCCGAGCCAACAAAACCACCGCGATAGCGCTGAAAAATTGGTTCGACTACTTCCAGATAGTGCTCGAAATCCAGACCTTTATTGGCGATGGATGCTGCCGCGGGGTTGTCGTTCTGCGCGCTTGCAGCGGTGGTACCTGTGCTGGACTCCTGCTCACCGCCGCAACTGACAAGCAGCAATATGGCGAGACTTAGTAGCCAATGCCGGCCGACGGTATTGATCCGACTGATGCGGAATGTCATGGCGATTCTCCCTCCCAATCAGCAGGCATAATGGCCGTAAATATCCGCTTTGGTGCCTGCCCTACTGGAAAGCGGCGTATCACTTCCTGGGTTTGGACATCGACAACGGCAGTTTCGTTATGACCTGACACTCCGACCCAGAGATAGCGACTATCGGGGGTCGTAGTGATCCAGGCCGGATTGCCAATATATACACGACCCAAGTATTCGTAATCGGGAAAAGAGTAGCCATAAATATGCGAGGTGGCTCGGCTGGAATGCCACACCTGGCTTTGATCCGGCAAGACCACCACACCGTGACTTGGGGCGCTCTGAATTCCATCGGCCGTCTGGTCAGTGCGATACCAACTACCATCGGGAGGGCTAACTTTGTTCATTACTTCCTGGGTCTCCCAGTCGAATTCCCAGAAACCATGCCATCCCCCGACGTTGACGAGCAATGACCGCGTAGAGCCGTCCGGATTAACGGTAAAAGTAATTGGTCTGACCCCACCGGTAAATGGGTTCTGGGTGTAGGGAATCGAAAGTTCCCATGCGACTTCATCGGTTTCGGTGTCAATCGCGATGATTTCACTCGCGCCGATCATGCCGCCAACCGCATAGCGGCCGTCAGGCGTAACGAATGTGTTGTGAACGCCGCCACCAGTCTCGATATTGGCGATAATCTCATGCGTATCCATGTCGATCACCTGAATCAACGGTTCGGCGATGATTGCGACGTAGACTTTGCGGGCGCTCATGCTGGCGGACAGGTTGTGCGGTCCGTTCGCAAGTTCGATTCTCTCCACCAGTTCCAGGGTGCGGGTATCGACTACATCCACGGTATGGTCGTGTTCGTTGGTGAAGTAATAATAAGTGCCATCGGCGTGGACTGTAGCGCCATGATTATGGGGCAGGTTATTAATGTATCCCACCTGCTCCATAGTTGCCGGATCGAAGATATAGACATCAGTGCCGGCGGAATTGGTCTGCAGGATGCGGATGGGGCGGTCAGTTATTGGACCGGTAACAGAATCCATCTGGTAGGTCTGCGCGGCAGCTTGAAGGCTGAACACACCCATAAGAAACAGGCCAGGAGCAAAAAGTCTTTTCACAGGAACCTCCGGTATTATTCTTGTTTAACAGGCATGAGGATTCAAGAGTGCACATGACTGTCGATACGCGTCGAAGATAACACCACAAACGCCAGCCCGCAATGCTTCTGAATTGGAGGGGCTGTAACAAGTAGGGCCTACTCGGCATGGCAGCCAATCTGGGAGTATCCGCAAAGTTGGGTATGGTGGAGACCTGTGAATTGACTAACTTAATTCTGCTGTCAAATTTTATTAAAGACCTAAAGTTCCAAAATAGAAACTCGCGCGCCCAATCCCATATTGGCTAATAGTCTCGGGAAGCTTAAATTCGGCATTTCCGCTGCAGTTAAAAATGAGCGGTGCGCGACCCGGCGTGCCTGGTCTAACTAGATCGACCGATGCGGATCCCACGGTACTCTCCAAATATGCGTCTCAACCTCCCGACTGACGTGATTTGAGGCAAAAGATGCGCTCAAACCATGGCAAACTGGGACGGATGCCCGCTGGCGACTTTTTCCAGTTACAAAGAATTACATATCGGAACCTTTATTGGCCAATAACCGATTGAAAATATTATAAAAAATGAAAAGAAGTCCGCGCGTTAAACTTGCGCGAGTAATGCAGATTCGTTATTCTTCCGATCCCTATCTGCAGCCGCCTTGATTTCAAAGCCACATAAGCCTGCAGGGGCGTTGGAGGCGAGTAATACTCTACTCGCGGCGCAGCGGTGAGGTTTCTACCCAAGTGAGTGGATGGAACGTATTAAGCTTCCGTTAATTGAAATACAAGTAAGATTTACCCATATGACATCGAGAGAGTCCCAGATGAGAGCATCAAACCGATTGATTTCCTCATTGATCATCAGCGCAAGTGCGCTGGCGACCGTTCCCACGGCTTGGAGCCAGACTGGAACCAGCGTCTACGAAGGCGATTGGCCGGAATACCATGGGAATGAATTCGCCCAGCGCTATTCGCCACTTGATCAGATTAATGCAGAAAATGTTGGATCGCTGGAGATTGCCTGGCAGTTTTCCACCGCGAATTTTGGACCAACAACGGACTTCAACAATCCGTCCACCCCACTGGAAGTCGACGGAGTGCTTTACGCAAATATCGCCAGTACTCGCAATGTGGTAGCGCTGGACGCCACCAATGGGCAGGTTTTGTGGGTCTGGCGTCCCCAGGAGGGTGAACGTTTCGACGAGGCCCCCCGGAAAGGAGCTGGTCGTGGTGTGGCTTTTTGGAGTGACGGCGAGGAGTCCAGGGTAATTGATGTTACGCCCGGGTATCACCTGGTTTCCCTGGATGCCAAAACCGGTATCCCGGATCCCAATTTTGGCGATGACGGCATCGTGGACCTGTTTGTAGGTCTGCGAAATGCCGATGATCCCAGATTTCCGTATCCTGACATTGGGCTGTCCGCTGCACCTTTTGTCATGAACGATGTGATCGTTGTCGGCGCCGCCCACAGGGTTGGTATGCGACCGCGTTCAAAGTCTAATGTGAAGGGCGATATCCGCGGTTTCGATGCCCGCACAGGAGAGCTCCTGTGGACCTTCCGAACGATCCCTGAGCGGGGTGAATACGGCTTCGAATCCTGGCTTGATGGCGGGGTTGAGTTTACGGGTAACGCCGGGGTTTGGGCGCCTCTCTCGGGTGATCCTGAATTGGGCCTGGTGTACCTGCCGGTCGAATCGGCAACCGGCGACCGCTTCGGAGGTGACCGTCCCGGCGACAATTTGTTTTCTGATTCCATCGTTGCAGTAGACATTAGAACGGGCGAGCGTCGGTGGCATTACCAGTTGACACATCATGACATCTGGGACTGGGATATTCCTTCTGCGCCTGTTCTGGCAGACTTGCCCAACGGGCGAAAAATACTGATGTCGGTGACCAAGCAGAACTGGGTCTATACCTTCGATCGGGAAACAGGCGAACCGATCTGGCCGATCGAGGAGCGACCCGTGCCGGCAGGCGACGTGCCGGGTGAGTGGTACGCGCCCACACAGCCTTATCCCACGCGCCCGGCTCCCTATGACCGACAGGGGTTCACGGAAGCCGACCTGATCGACTGGACCCCTGAAATCCGCGCTCTCGCGCTGGAATCCATCGAGGGATTTCGCCTCGCTCCCAGCGTCTACACCCCACCGTCCCTGGCTGATGCAGCTGACGGCACCCGTGGCGTATTGAGCTTGCCATCAGCCACTGGTGGTGCGAACTGGGAGGGGTCGGCTATCGATCCCGAGACTGGCATTCTTTATGTCCCGTCGCGGACCGCACTGGCGGTGATGACGCTGGGCAAGGACGAAAGCTCGGATCTTGATTACAGCGCCGCGTTCGGGGTTCGTGTACCGCGAGTTCAGGGGCTGGAGATTGTGAAACCGCCCTACGGCCGCGTCACGGCGATCGATATGAACTCTGGCGATCACCTGTGGATGATTGCTAACGCGGATACGCCGGAACAGATTGCCAACCATCCGTTGTTGGAGGGTGTTGATGTTGAGCGCACCGGTGTACCTACCCGTTCGGGTGTCCTGGTGACTAAAAACCTGCTGTTTGTCACTGAGGGAACCGGCGGTCCCGGAGCAAGCCCCCTTTTCCGGGCAGTAAATAAACAGACTGGCGAGATACTGGCCGAAGTGGATCTGCCCAACCTGCAGACTGGTCTGCCATTCACTTATGAGCATGATGGCAAGCAATACCTTGCCATGTTCGTTGGTGGTGGTGGTCAGCCAGCCGAACTGGTGGCTTACGCTTTACCGTAAATTTAAATCAGGAGTAAATATCATCATGCGATTCTTATCCAAAACACTGATGCTGGCTTCCTTTATGATGAGTGTAAGCCTGCCGACGCAGGCAGCGGAGTGGCAGCTCGATCCCGGATTATCGGTAGTCACATTTCAGTATTCCTATGGTGGTGAGCCATTCGAGGGTCAATTCCGCAATGTTCAGGCGACGTTTGATATCGACCCACTACGCCCCAGCTCCTGCGAATTCCAGGTGACCATCCCCATCAACGATATTTACGTGGATTCCCCCGAGGTATTGGATTACCTGTTGGATTTTGAGCTCTTTGATGTCGATACCTGGCCTACTGCCAGTTTCACGGCCGAGAGCTGTGCTGTCGAGTCTGCGAATGCCTTCACCTCGGAAGGCACCCTCACTATTCGCGATCAGACCAAGCCGCTGAGCTTCCCCTTCAGTCTGGATGTGGAAACATGCGATGGACAGGTTTGTTTTCATCTGACTAGTGAAGTTACAATCCTGCGTCTGGATTTCGGTGTCGGTCAGGGTTACTGGGCCAACACTGCTGAAGTTCCGAACGAGGTAGCCATCACTGTCGATGTCTACGCCATTCAGCAGTAAAAGAGAAGGTTAATTGAATGATGTCTAGTTTATTTTCCAGCCTGGGTCGGTGTTTGGTAATTCTGGCTTGCTCAGTGATACTTGTTTCCTGTGACCGTCTGCTGACGCCAGACCAGACCAATGAGATCACCGAACTGAGGTCCGGAGCCTATGCGCTGGACTCGGACCATGCGGCATTGCTGTTTAAGCTTAACCATCTTGGCTTTTCTACTTTTCTGGGTCGGTTTACCGACTTTGATGCCACTTTGGATTTCGATCCGGAGAACATTGAAAATTCCAGTCTGGAAGTAGTGGTCAACATGGCTTCCATCAATGTAAATCTGCCGGAGTTTGAAGAGGAATTGCGCGGAGGGAGTTGGTTGGATACCGAGACCTATCCGCAAGCGGTGTACCGGACAACTTCCTTTGTTGAGTTCACCGGTGAAAATTCATTTGTGTTTGCCGGTGATCTGACGTTTCATGGTGTAACCGCGCCGGTCAATCTTGAAGTCAGTTTTCATGGTGGCGGGCGCAACTTTCTAACTCGCAGCTATACTGTTGGATTCTCGGCAAGCGCCCGTTTTCTGCGTTCAGATTTCGGCGTGGACCGCTTCACCAGTTTCGGTGTAGGTGACGAGATCGAACTTGAAATCCACGTGGAGTTCATGGACGTCAGCTAGTCGCGGCGGTACCGCGTACTCTAACTAGAGGCCCCGGGTTGATTGCAACTCGGGGTTTTTTATGTCGATTCACAATAATCGCAGCATTGCGGTCGACCAGCGCGGACTGTCGCTGTTGACAGGGCGTTTTTAAAGCAGTCAAACTCTTCATCCGATGAAAAACTTGCCGCGCAAGGTCACGGCAATGCTTAACAGGAGTCAGGCCAGTGAAACAATTTAATTCTCGTTTCTTTATCCATATTCCGCTACTTATCCTGATTGTCTTCAGTAATGCGGCTTTTTCACAAACTCCCAGCAAACTTTTCGATCATATTCACATGGCGGTGCCGGATCCTCAGGCTGCGGCCGCCTGGTACCTTGATAACATCGGAGGTGAGTGGGTCGATGGTCGCGACGATCGGTTGTTATTCAATCGCACGCGGGTTATGTGGCTGTCGGACAGGGGCAATCCTCGCAGGCCGAGTCAAGGCAGTGTGGTCGATCATCTGGGCTTTTCCTTTCTTGACCTGAATGCCAAGGTGGAACAGCTTCAGGCTGCGGGCGCGACCCTGCAGGGAGAGATTCGGGATGTGTCCGGGTTATTCAAGCTGGCTTTCATGGTCGATCCATGGGGCACCAGGCTCGAACTGATTGAAGACTTTCAACACCTGGGCCTGCATCACATACACTTGCGAGATCCCAATCCTGGCGAGGCCCTGGACTGGTATGAAAATATGTTCGGCGGAGTCAGGTTAAACCTTAAAGGTCGTATTCCTGGTTTGCTGTATCCCGGCAATGTGTGGTTGCTGGTATCTGAAGGAGATACTTTCCCGAGCACCGAGGGCACGATTGACCATTTCGGCTGGCGTGCGAGCGTGGCCTCGGAGACCATGGCCGAGTTAAAGGGTCGCGGGGCTTATGTCACCGTGTTGCCGCGCGACATGCAGCTGCCTAATGGCATGATCGAGTTTTTCTATCTCGCTGGACCCCGCGGCGCCAATATTGAGTTGGTGCAGCGGCAAGGGGATATGCCTTAGCCGGTAGCAGAGCATCTCCGTTTAAGCCAGCATAACACCCTCAAGGCAAAAGCATTGGGGGTGTTTTCGGTTACAGGACAATATTCTGCTGCTGAAAGCAGAGAGGACTTGCCATGGCTAACTTGTTTGCTTGCTGGCTTATTGACTGAGCTGCCTGTAATTAGACCAATACTGACTTTTAATTTACAGCGAATCCGCTATCAGGTTCGTGATCACGTGTCTGGGGCCTGGAGTAAGAAATGAAAATAGCCATACTTTCTCGTAATCCGAAGCTTTACTCAACTGGCAGGTTGGTCGAAGCGGCGAAAGAGCGAGGCCATGAGGTCAGAATCCTGGACGTGCTGCGTTGCTACATGAATATCACCTCTATGCGACCCTCAATCCATTATAGGGGCGAGGACCTGCACGGATTCGATGCTATCGTTCCCAGAATCGGCGCTTCAGTCACATTCTACGGTACCGCCGTGCTAAGGCAGTTTGAAATGATGGGGGTCTACCCCCTTAATGAGTCAGTAGCGATCACCCGGTCCAGAGACAAGCTTCGCGCGTTACAGCTTCTTTCCCGCAAGGGTATTGGATTGCCGGTGACGGGTTTTGCCAATAAACCGGACGATATCCAGGATCTGATCGAAATGGTCGGAGGTGCCCCGTTGGTAATAAAACTGTTGCAAGGGACTCAGGGAATCGGCGTGGTGCTGGCAGAAACCCGTAAGGCAGCGGAAAGCGTAATCGAATCGTTTCTTGGCATGCAAATAAGCGTTCTGGTGCAAGAATTTATAAAGGAAGCGGGGGGCTCGGATATCCGCTGCTTCGTGATCGGAGACAAAGTAGTGGCAGCAATGAAGCGGCAGGGTGCAGAAGGGGAATTTCGGTCCAATATTCACCGGGGCGGTACTGCCATGACTGTGAAGATAACTCCTGAGGAACGTTCAACGGCCGTTCGCGCTGCGCGGACTATGGGACTTAATGTTTGTGGGGTGGATATCCTGCGCACTAACCACGGGCCGGTCGTTATGGAGGTTAATTCTTCTCCAGGTCTTGAAGGCATAGAGACCGTTACGGGAAAAGACATTGCCGGCATGATCATTCATTTCCTCGAAAAGAATATCAGATCGGGCAAGACCAAAACTCGCGGCCGCGGCTAATCTATGCGTGCGTCATTTTCTATTGCGGGTGTGGCTGTAGCACCGGGAAACCGAACTCAAATTAATATTCCGGTTCCCGCTCTGTATACCCACGCACCTATCAGTTGCCCGGTATATGTGGTGCACGGTAAAAAACCCGGTCCCACGCTGTTTCTGTCTGGCGCCATTCACGGTGACGAAATTAACGGAGTGGAAATTATTCGTCGCGTGCTGAACCGGAAGTCCTTGCGGCGGATCAGGGGTACGCTGGTAGCCGTTCCAGTGGTTAACATTTTCGGTTTTATCTCACAGACTCGATACCTGCCTGATCGGCGCGATTTAAACAGATCGTTTCCGGGCTCTGAAAAAGGATCGCTGGCTGCCAGGGTTGCTCATCTCTTCATAGAGGAAGTGGTTGCTAAATGTACTCACGGTATTGACCTTCATACCGCAGCCCGACACCGGGACAACTTTCCACAACTCCGCGCAAACCTCGAAGATCCTGAAGTGGACAGAATGGCCCGGGCGTTCAATGCTCCGGTAATTATCAATACCGAAATAGCTCAGGGAACTCTCAGGAGTGCCGCCGCGAACATGGGAATTCCGGTAGTTGTTTACGAAGCGGGGGAAGCGCTGCGATTTGATGAAGTCGCGATAAGAGCCGGAGTCAGGGGCGTCGTGGCTGTGATGCGAGAACTTGATATGCTGCCCACACTAAAATCCAGGCCGCTAAGATTATTAAGTCCCTATGTGGCGCGCTCCAGCACTTGGGTGCGTGCGCATAAAAGCGGAATATTGCGCGCCAGTAAAATGCTGGGTGAGAACGTGGCAAGAGGTGAGTCTCTGGGGGTAATTTCCGATCCTTTTGGCGCGAGAGATGAAGAAGTCACTGCGACTCACGAGGGAATTATCATAGGCAGAACCAATATTCCCCTGGTCAATGAAGGAGAGGCGCTGTTCCACATTGCCAGGTTTGATGATACTTCGGGAGTTGTCGAAATTGTCGAAAGCTTTCAGGATGAAATGGATCCCGCTACCGATCGCAAGCCAGCGCCAGAACCTCCGATAGTTTGACGAGATCCTGGCAGTATTGCTGATCGCCGGCTCACGGAGTCTTACTGTTCCCGCCGGCAAGGAATGAACTGGCGCTGTCGACACTGAAGCGTCCCTTCAATGCCGAGCGGCCGAGTAACATCCTGAACAACATAGAATCTCGATCGGTCAGAGTGAGCTCGATGGGGAAAGACTGTTCCTGGATGACGACAGCGGTCTCGATTACAAAACGCTGTTCCTTATGTCCGCCGGAATCCGATACCATGCGTTGATCGATTACCGGCGCATGACACTCGATTTCGGTGCTGGTGTCATTCTGCAGCGGGTGGATCAGAAACTTCACCAGCAACTCGCCATCTTTTCTGTAGGGCTCTATGTAGAACGCATGCAGTGCTGATGTCTTTGCGCCGGTATCAACCTTGGCCTTAATTGGTAAGTCGGCAAGTTGAGGTAGCAATACCCACTCTCGCCATCCGAGGGTTGTAAGTTTATCTGGTCCCGTCATGATTAAATGCTTCCAGACTGCAGGCCTCGGCGCAATATAATGCAGAGTATCGCGGGGATCAATTACGCTGCCGGTACCATCATCCCAGGTGCTCTCGACCACCCGCCAATTACTTTGATATTTTGTCTGTCTATCTGCGATGTCTCAGAATCAGGGACTGTTCACGCTGAGTTACCAAGTTTCCAGGGGAAAGCATAGTGGGTGGGTATGCGATCACTTCTCAATGCTGCAAGCTTGGCTATAATTGCATTTCCCGGCGCCAATCGCGCCTGTAGTCGACAAAAGAGAAGTAATGTGTCTGAAGAGATTGGTGGGCAGCTTCAACAGCCCAGTGAGAGTCAACAGGTCGCCGTGATAGACAGCTTGCTGGTTCGAGCGCATGGTCTGGCGGCCTTTGTTATTCTGCTACTGGCGGTTTTGTTCGGCATTTTGATATCCCTGCAGTTTTTCTGGCCTGACCTCACTGGCGCATTGCCCAGCTGGGGGCGTCTTCGATATGCCCATACTCAGGGTATTATGCTGGGTTGGCTGGGGAACGCTTTTCTGGGATTTCTGTATTACGCCGTTCCGGTTTTGAGCGGCAGGGAGGTTACCAGTCACCGACTCGGTCTGTGGCTATTCGGCTTATGGAATTTTGCCGTTATGTTCCCCGGCTGGATGCTGGTACTGGCCGGAGTGAGTCAACCGCTCGAATGGGCAGAATTTCCCTGGCCGGTCGACTTGTTGATGGTTGCAGCGTTAATTTTGGCAGCAATCCAGTTCCTTCCCGCATTTTTCCGTCGGGGATTCGAAAATCTGTACGTTTCCAGCTGGTACATAATTGGTGCTCTGGTCTTTACCCTGTTGGCCTACCCGATGGGCAATATTGTCCCCGAAATGGTCCCGGGAGCCGCCGGAGCGGCGTTCAGTGGGTTGTGGATTCACGATGCAGTCGGATTGTTTGTTACTCCACTGGCTCTGGCCATTCTCTACTTCGTAATACCTGCCAGTACCGGGCGGCCTATATATAGCCATTTTTTGTCTATGGTGGGCTTCTGGGGGCTGTTCTTTCTCTATCCATTGAATGGTATTCATCACTATATTTACTCGGTAATACCCATGGCGGCCCAGTCAACCGCCATACTGGCGTCCTTTCTGCTGGGCCTTGTTGTAATTATCGTGGTGAGCAACCTGCTACTGTCCCAACGAGGCGCCGGATTGATTCCGGCGGACCCGGCCCTGCGCTTCGCTTCCACGGCCGTGGTGTTCTATCTGGTAGTGAGTCTCCAGGGTTCCTTGCAGGCTAATATGGGATTTAGCCAGGCCATTCACTTTACTGACTTTGTTATCGGCCATTCCCATCTGGCTATGCTTGGCTTTGCCACATTCGCAAGTATCAGTGGGATAGTTCACGCGTGGCAGCGAATGCCTGATGCCCGCTATGATGCTCGGGCGATCGACTGGGCGTACCGTTTGTTGACTGTCGGTATCCTGATTATGGTGATCGACCTGTCACTGGCTGGGCTGGTACAGGGTGAACTATGGAGTTCTGGGGCTCCCTGGCTGGATTCAGTTCGGGCCTCGCGGCCTTACTGGATAGTCCGCAGTTTGTCTGCGATACCCGTCGCCGCCGGCTTTGTAATTTTGTTTTATGGGCTGATTAGAGGCTCAACGCCGTTCCGTGTTGTCGTGCGAGAAGTGACACAAATTACCAGTCCCCCGCCGGGCGAGGCGTCTGTAGTAGAAGATGCCGTGCGGAATTCTGCCAGAGCGTTGCGGATGTCCTATATAACAGCCTCGGTCGCCGGGGTTATTTTTTTTGTATTCTCGGTATCTTTGCTTGGCGTATTACCCGGCGAGATTCTTGCGCGGCAATCGGCGGTCCTTGGCCCGGCGCAAGATTTGCCTCTGAGTCCGTCGGAGGTCCGCGGTCGGCAGATCTACGCTCGAGAAGGTTGCGGATACTGCCACACTCAGCAGATACGCTATATCGAGGCGGACATGGAACGGTTTGGAGCGCCCACGCTGGCCTGGGAGGGGCGCATGGATTTCCCCCATATGCTGGGTACGCGCCGCATTGGTCCGGACCTGTCCCGAGCTGGCGGTACCCGGACACAGCAATGGCAGCTGGCGCATTTGTTTGCTCCGCGAAGTGTGGTTCCCCAATCAGTTATGCCAGCCTATACGCAATTTTTTGACGGTTCACCAGAACGCCCGCGCCGCGAGGCTCTTGATCTGGTAGCGTACCTCGAAAGCCTCGGACGGGCGCGAGATCTGGCCTGGCCGGAAGGCGATATCGCGGGCAGGGCCGCGTTGCCGGATGACGATCGAGCTGTGCTTTCGCTAAGTGTTAATGAGCTAAATTCGCACCCCGGTAAAACCCGACCGCGAGGCAATGCCCCTGAATTGTCTGCGGTACCGATCAGTGATTTGGGTGTCAGCCTCTGGCGCGACAACTGCGCTGGCTGTCACGGGCAGGAAGGACGAGGTGACGGCTGGGCTGCCAGTTGGTTGCAACCGCCGCCGATCAATTTGACAGAGCACGAGTATCGTCTCGATTTGTTGGCCGACATTTTGTGGAATGGTGTCTACGGCACTGCCATGCCGGCCTGGCGTGACCGAACATCGGACCAACTGGCCGTTCTCGCCGCTGTCGTGCAAGCCTTTTCTGCTGTTGATGCCGGCCTGGCCAGCCCGCAACAGTTGGCTGCGGGAGAAGCGGTTTACGAGGTGCACTGCGCCGAATGTCATGGTGATAACGGTGATGGGCGAGGCTTTGCTGTCGCCAGCCTTCCTGTCCCGGTTCCGCCGACAGATTTCACTCGCGAGCGCCTCAGTGTTGAAGCCAGTATGCGGACGCTGCGTAACGGTGTGCCCGGAACGTCGATGGCTCCCTGGGGCGATCGGCTCAATAGCAGCGAGATGGAGGCGGTCAGTCACTACCTGCGCTGGCTGTTCGAGTCGGAGGAAAACTGATTTTGACCAGCACACTCATTATATTGGCCACTGTATTGATGGCAGTTGGGTACCTGCTTGCCTATCTGTTTAATCCGGCCTGGCGCCGTCGTATCGAACAGCCCAAGCTCTGTTTTCAAAAGCAGCTTCAGCGTTATGATAGCCAAACTTGGCGAAGTCATGAGGTAGATCCATGAAAGACTTGTTATCAGGTGGTGGACTTCGAGGCAATATTTTGCCCGTCGCGATTGCCAGCCTCGTTCTGGGACTGGGCGTTCTGCTCGGCGCGCTGACCTTGCGACCTTCGTCGTCCCCGATTCTGACCCAGGAGCCGAGTGTTGAATATGGCCGAAGACTGGTGCGGGAAACTGCCGCCCTGCTAGGCCCGGGGCATGAGGACCCGGCCATGCGTTACTCAGGGACCTACATGGATTGCGCTTCCTGCCATCTTGATACCGGTGCCAAGCCAGGCACACTCTCGTTGTTGCAGGCAGATGATCGTTATCCACGTTTTTCAGGCCGCGATGGAGGAGAGCGAGATCTCCGTGACCGAATAAACGGTTGTATGACCCGAAGCATGAATGGCCGTGAATTGCCACGTTCCAGCATCGAGATGATCTCGATGGAAATGTATATCAAGAATTTGAATAGCCAGTTTGATCTTATGGGCGAAACCCGGCGACAACTTGACGAGCCGCCACCGTTCGTGGAACCAGACAGGGCTGCAAACGTCGCGGCTGGAGAAATCGTGTACCAGGAGCGATGTCAGGTTTGTCACGGAGAAAATGGGGAGGGGCTGCCGGCCAGTACTGAAATGCGAGAAGGCTATCTTTTCCCGCCGCTCTGGGGCACGGATAGTTTTAACAACGGTGCGGGCATGGGCCGGCTATTGACAGCGGCGCGCTTCATCAAGGCCAGAATGCCTCTCGGTCAACCTGATCTAACCGATAACCAGGCATACGACGTGGCGGCCTTTGTCAATTCCCATGAGCGTCCGCAACGGGCCAATTTGGAGGTCGACTATCCCAATCTGGCTGATAAGCCGGTAGACAGTCCATATCCCCCCTATGCTGATGATTTCCCGATCGAACAACACCGATTGGGCCCATTCGCGCCCATCCGTGAATATTATCGAAACCTACAGTAGTGGTTATAACCGGGCGTCGCTATGCGTCTGCGTACAACAGGCTGTAACCGTATTCCTGGGAACGGGTCGCTGCTACGACTCCGGCGGGCACGAATCGGCTACTGGGAATATTGTTGGCGATCAGCTCCTGGTAAACTTCTTCGGCTGAAGCGTTGGTGGCCCTCGCAACCATCCCGGATACCGCGCGAGTAGCCCGATTGCAGATCGCAAAATTTACGCCACGAGCAATCAGTGAATCTATGGTAGCGCCTCCGTTAGAAAATCCGCGCCCCATGTTCATGGGATTGGCAGACAGGGGTTCGTCACCGCCGGGCGCTGTCAGCCCGGTCATGCGGCTCAGCACTTCTCCGTACTTTTCCCAGATGGCATCGTTATAGCCGAATGACGTCGATTGATGACGGAAGCAGACGATCAGCCCGTAGTCAGCGTCACTGCCGCCGTAGCCTTCCGTGTGACCCTCAAGGATATTGGACGCATACCTGAGTGCATTACCGCCGCCTCCCGCATTCGAAGAGTCGATAAAGACCCGATGCATGCTGCCAAGTTCATCCATCCACGTGTCGTTATCATGGCGGGCCGGGACAAACCCCGATGCGTTTTGCTGGTGATTGTCCGCCTTCGCTGTTGCCGCCAGTGTCGCACCGGTTGCAACAATTCCGACTCCAGTCAGAAATCTGCGCCGTGGTGTGAGATTGTTGGAAACTTTGCTCATAATTTCTGCCTCGTCTGGCTGTAATTTCAGGTCCGTTTCTTGATAAACGGATACATTATTTTGGCCGGTACAGGGGACCGCTGGTTCTCCCTGCGAATTCAACTACAGTCTTTGGAATATGTCGAGTTCTCTTTATCGATATCCAGGGGCATGCAAATCCAGGAAACTGCCTCTTGCTTCGATGCTTTTTTGTCTGGACGGAAGTCGCTTGGTCCACCAGTATGAAATGATCGCCGGCTGCATCGGGCATCAGAGTAAGTTGAGGACATGGGCTATTGGACCACCGAATTACTATTGATTTGTCAACGGGATTCGGTTGTCAGGATCCGGCCTGAAGATCAAGTAGGTAATATCAGTTTCCAGTTCGCTGAACCAGTGTGGAGTGTGGCCGGGAATTATTACGACGTCGCCAGGAACCACGCGCCGCACGACGCCATTCTCGATCGCGGTTCCACGCACCCAGTTGTCATTTTCCTGGCGCGCCTCGGTCATGGTGCCTCCGGTGACCAGGGTTGCATAGCCGCTCAGCATGTAATAGATCTCGGTCGTGTTGACCTGATGCAGGTTTGAGCCACCAGGAAATTCCTTGGGTCGGAACACGCCATACACACCAACCCGATAGTCGCCGGTCACTTCCACATTTTTGATCGGCCGATCGCTAACCCGGTCTTTGGGCAAAGAATCGATAAACTTGGCAATCTCCTCAGCGGTGACATCGGTCGCTACCGGGGGGATTGCCGGGGCAGGGGTCTGCGCCCACGCAGACGCCATAGACATTGCGGTGATTAGTAGAAGAGCGAATTTTTTCATGGTGTTGTTCCCTGAGCGTTAAAAGCGTGGAATGGATCTTGTTTTTGTTGTGAATACCGCGTGGCTGCATCAGTTTCCTGCATAGCCTGGCCCGTGAAGTATCCTGCCTGGGCGATTGCCTGTGTGGGCACCGTCAGCGACTACCAGTTCTCCATTGACGAGGACGAATTTCATGCCCACGGCGTACTGATGTGGATCTTCAAATGTGGCCCGGTCGGCAATTTCGTCGGCGTCGAAAATGGCGATATCCGCGAAATAGCCCTCTGCCAGTAATCCGCGATCCCGTATGCTGAGGCGTTGGGCAGTAAGACTTGTCATCTTGCGGACCGCTTCCTCCAGGGGGATGACACCCCTTTCCCGCACATAGTGTCCCAAGACTCTTGCGAAAGTTCCGTACTGGCGAGGGTGGGGTGCCCCGACCCCAAAAACTCCCAGCGGCCCATCTGAACCGATTGCGGCAGCCGGGTGTCGCATGATGTTGTCAACGTCCTCAGGACCAATGGCGTGATAGACCGCAGTGGCGCCCCCGCCTCTGACAATATCAAATACGACTTCAGCGGCATTTTCCGGGGTTGGCTCAAACCCGCGTTCAATCGCCAGCTCGGCGAGGTTCTTGCCTTCCATCTCAGGATCCCAGAAATTTCGCGATATGAATACGTTGCGCGGGTGGCCGCCGCCGCGATCGTAAAGAATTTTTTCGACGACGGCGTCTTTGACGGTCTGGCGGGTTTCAGGACTGTCTATGCGGGAAATCATTCGATCCCGACCTCCCTCCTGAGCCCATTGCGGAATCAGAGCCGTAATACCGGTTTGCGAAGCAGTGTAGGGATATTGATCGATGGTGATATCGATACCTCGAGATCTTGCCTGGTCAACCATGCGCAGTGAATCTGCGGACATACCCCAGTTTTCGACCCCGATCACTTTATGATGGGTCATCTGTACCGGAATACCAGCCCGTTCACCTATGTCGATGGTCTCCTGCACCGAATCGAGCAGCTGAGATGCCTCTTCCCGCATGTGGGATATGTAGATGCCGCCGAATTCTGCTGCGACTTTCGATAGTTCGACAATTTCTTCGGTAGGAGTGAAGCTGCCCGGAACATAGAACAGGCCCGTCGAAATTCCCAGTGCACCCTGTTCCATGGCTTCGGCTACCATGGCTTTCATGCGTTGTAATTCTTCCGGAGTAGCTTCGCGATCTTCGGCGCCGATCAGTTGGCTGCGGATAGTGCCCTGACCAACAAAGACGGCCCAATTTGGGCTGATGCGAGTTGCGGTTATCTGCGCATAATGTTCGTCGATGGGGTAGGGCGAACTGCCGTCGTTGCCTTCGGTGAGAGTTGTGACGCCTTGCAGCAGCGCGCTGTCGGCCGTAGGGACGTCAAAAATACCCCGTATGGCATGGGTGTGGGGATCGATAAATCCCGGGGTTACGGTCAGACCCGAGGCATCGATTACGCGTGTGGCCGTGGCGTCGGTGAGATCGCCAATATCCTCGATCCGATCGCCTCGAATGCCGATGTCAGCCATGTACCAGGGGTTCCCGGCGCCATCTATGATGCGGCCATTCCTGATGATGACATCGAAGCTGTCCTGCGCCAGTGCTATCGTCGAGATGCCCTGGCCTGCAATCAGAAGCAAATATAACAGCCAATTCCGGAAACACTTCATTAAGAAGCAGCCCTCCCTTGGTTTTGGTTTTTTGCTAGCTTAAGAGCACTTCTAAAACTTGTCCATTCCTGGAAAGTTTGGCAGTCTCGATTCAAGAAGCAATGAGAGGCAGGCATGTACGTAATACGAATAGCACTGGCTTTGTTATTTGTCGTCGTCATACAAGGGGTGTTTTTTGCACTCCTGCCACCGTTATTTCCCGAGCAGTATGGTGCTTTCTTTGAAATCTTGAGGCCCGACCTGCAATCCGCTCCTAATCTTATGGCGATTGCAGTGGGTTACCTTGTAACAATCAGCCTCGCTTGTTTCGTATTTATGAAGGCTTATCAGAACAAGGGCCTTGCTGAAGGCGCGCGGTTTGGTCTTGTAATGGGTTCATTGCTGGCTTCAGCGGAATGGTTTCACTCAATAATTCTGCCGCTGCCTCTGGACTTTGCTGTCATAACTGTCGTTGACACGATCATAGTCTGGGTTTTTTCCGGCATTGTCCTGGCTTTTTTTCTAAAACCAAAATGAAGTGCCTGGCAACAGACCCGAATGATCGCCAATCAGGGGACCAAAACCAGTTCTGCAAGTCTTGGATTTGTATGCTTCCGATTCCTTCGCCACTTATGAAGATTGAAGTGTTAGTGCGAGTATAGATACAATCGCCGTCACCCGCGCAATAACGCAATAATTATAAATCCGATAAAAAACAGTTTTTATGTTACCCATTCGAGCTACTTTCGAGGCAAGCTACTGCCCTGCACTTCGCGACGTCCTTATTTTTTGCAACCTGTTACTCGGACTCCCCCTAGTCGGGGTCGCCCAGTCGAATTCCACCCTGCCGGATTGGCTCTCGTTAGAATTCGAGCAGCAAACCAGATTTCAGCATCTGGATGGACAGTTTCGTGCTGGTCTCGATGGCAGCGACCAGGGTATTGAATGGCGCAATACTCTCAAGTTGGACGCCGATTTCGAGGGTTTTACTATCACGACTGAGTTCGCTGACATGCGCACCTTTCTTGTAGATAGTGGCTCACCTCTCGACAGTTTTACCAATAATCCGCTAGATATTCTGCAGGCCAATGTGACAGTGCCTTTCACCGGGTTGTTCAGCGATGAAGATCGGGGCTTTATCAGGATTGGTCGTTTCACTATGGATCAGGGCAGTCGTCGCTTCATCGCACGCAATCGCTATCGAAATACCATCAATTCCTTTGCCGGTGTCCAGGCCAGGCTGGAGAGCGACAATACTTCTCTGGAGTTATTTTATACACACCCCACAAACAGACGCGTTTCCGGCGACTGGATTGATAACGATCCGCGCCTCGACAATCAATCCGATGATTTCTTTTGGGGCGGATTCTTGACTACTCGTTTAAGCGGCGCAGCGGGCTCGCTTCAACTGTACTTGCTCGGGGCTGACGAAAGGCGCGATAGGCCTGCCAACCAGCGTTTCGATGTGCTCAATACTGGCGTACGTCTGTTCCGAAACCCTGCGGCAAGTCGCTGGCACTACGATATAGAAGCCCTGTATCAATTCGGCGATGCACCCGCTCTGGATGCGGATTCTGCATTGCGTGATCACAAGGCTTCCTATTTTCATCTGACCCTGGGTCACAGCTTCGAGGCGACGTGGCAGCCACGCCTTAGCTTTCTCTATCATTACGGCAGCGGTGACAAGGATCCTCTGGACGACGAATCCAATGAATTGGATCATCTGTTTGGGGTGCCAAGACCGGATTTCGGACCCACTGGCCTGTTCCGGGCCTTTCAAAGGGTTAACACGAGTTCTCCAGGACTCATGCTAAACCTGCAGCCAGCCGTAAATGTCGATGCCTACGTCAGATGGCAGCGACCGTCACTGGCCGAAGAGGCGCAGGGTTGGCGCACCACCCGGTATCGTCATCCAGGCAGTCTTGGTGAGGACTTTTTGGGTGATCAGTTGGAATTTCGCGTACGCTGGAACCTGTTTTCCAACAAGTTGACCGTCGATGGCGGCTATGTGTGGATTAATGCGGGTCCTTATATGGACGCTGTTAACAAGGGCGACAGCAACTACGTCTATCTCCAGACCATAGTACGCCTGTAAGCAAGTTGCCCGCATAAGCAACCGGTAATGGTTTTCACCCGATGCTTGATTGGGCAAGAAAGAACGGATGGTTCTAAATTCTGGATAATGCGATGGCGTTGTTGCATCAGCGTAGGTCTTGCCGTAATTCCCTTTTGTATCGCTTGAAGTTTTCCACGTAGTGGCTGGCGCTCTCTGCAAGCTGGGACTGCTGCTGGGGGGTGAGAGGTTTAACGACCCTGGCGGGAGATCCCATCACCAGCGAGCCGTCGGGGATTTCCTTGTTCTCTGTGATCAGGCTGTTGGCGCCGATTAGGCAGTTTTTACCTATTTTGGCGCCATTTAGAATTACTGCATTGATGCCAATCAGTGAATTATCCCCAATCGTGCAGCCGTGCAACATGACCTTGTGACCAACCGTCACGTTTTTGCCAATTATGAGGGGGAAACCATGATCGGTGTGCAGCACCGAGCCATCCTGAATATTGGAGTTTTCGCCGACAGTAATCAGGTCGCAATCACCCCGCAGAACAGCGTTGAACCAGATACTTGCGTTGTTTTCGAGCCGCACTTCTCCGATGACAGAGGCATTGTCGGCGACGAAGAAATCGTCACCGGCAATTTCTACCTGCTTGTCACCCAGACTGTAGAGTATGGTCGTATTCCCCCGGGTCGGATTTGTACGTGACTATGGCAGCCTAAAGACGAACAGGGTATTGCCACCGCTACGCTGCTGCAATTCTGGGGTCAGATTGCGATAGGTCACTCCGCCTCCGGCCGCTATCGCAATATATTGCACGCCGTCGACGCTATAGGAAACCGGGAATCCACCTGCGGTCGAATTGAGCAATTGTTCCCACAGCACTTCACCGGTTTCGGCGTCAAAGGCGCGAAAGCGACGGGCATCGTCCGTGACAAATACCAGTCCACCTCCGGTAGTCAGCACTGAGCCACCTATACCCGCCCGCTGTCTGTGAATCCATTTTGCTTCGCCGGTAGCTACGTCGACCGCAGACAGCAGGCCGACCTGGTCTTCAAATCCTGGTGCCGGAATGACGGGCGACGTGGCCGAACGATGATGTAAGCCAACGGTGGGTTCTACAGGGTTCAGAGCCTGATTCATGCAGGCATTATTGGTGGGGGTATAGACCGCGTTGGTTTGCGGGCTGTAGGCAACAGCCTGCCAGTTGATCCCGCCCCGAGTAGTGGGGCAGATCATCTTGCGCTGGCGAATTTCAGTATATTTGAGATTCGGATCAGTGATTCCTTTATGGTTTTCGATATCGACACCGATGATGACGTTCTGATAGTTGGTTTCCCGAGCCCACAGAAATTCGCCAGTAGCGGCATCGAGGGTCCAGATGATTCCGGTTTTGCCGGGTATGCCAGTGATGACCTTGCGCCTTGCGCTGGAGTCAATGTCAGGGTTCATCCAGGAGACCGAGTCGGGATCTGGCGCGATTTCAGACTCGACCACCAGACGCTCGAATGGATGGTCGAGATCCCAGTTACCGCCTGGAATATGCTGAAAATACCAGGCGATTTCGCCGGTATCTGCGCGCAGGGCCAGAGTGGAATTGGTATAGAGTACATCGCCCCCGTCGGTTTGCCGCTGGATATCACCCCAGGGAATTGGCACACCGACACCGATATAGATCAGGTCCAGGTCTGGGTCGTAACTGGCTGGCATCCAGGCGGAACCACCCCGACGGCGCTCATTAGGTACATCCCCCCAGGTTTCACCATGGGGTTCTCCAACGCGCGGAACGGTATTGGTGCGCCACAGTTCCTCACCGGTTTCGGGATCGTGGGCGGAAACCCAGCAGAAGGTATTGATGTAATAGCACCCGGACATGCCGGCAATCAGCTTGCCGTCCAGTATTTGCGGTCCGCCAGAGTAATGTTGACCAACGGTCCAGTCACCCATCTGCTGTTCCCAGATGACTTCGCCGGTGTGGACATCCAGAGCAATCAGGAATGCGTCGCGAGTTGCCAGGTACAGTCGGTCACCGTACAGGGTCCCGTTTCGATTGGCACATGACAGGGGCGCCACGTGATCGACTTCCGGTCGTCGATATTCCCAGAGCAGGGTGCCGTCGGTGGCATCCACAGCTTCGATAAAGTCGCAGGCCTGGGGCAGAAACATTACTCCATCGTGTACCAGTGGGGTGGTTTCCTGCAGTCCGGGCCCCATGGTCCATGCCCAGGCCAGCCGCAGACTGGCCACGTTTTCCTTGTTGATCTGGTCTAGCGGACTGTAGCCCCAGTGATTCTGGGTTCGGCGCCACATCAGCCAGTCGCTATCTGGCGGATTTTCTAATTGTTCATATGTGACCGGTGTGTAATCGTCCAGCAGTGATTGACCGAGTGCCGTCGGGGCAGGCATGACGGTCAGTGAGGCGATGAGCAGGCTAAGGTAAAGTTTGGTTTGATTCAGCATGGTCGGGCCCAGGTTGTTTTTGTTCCCCCAAGCATAAATTTTCTTGCCCGCGGAGTCTATGCTGCCTGACCTTCCTGGAAAAATCGGAGCATGCAGAATCCTGACCGTCCAGTTGGCGATATATTAAGGTAGTGCAAATACCCAGATAACACCGCCCTGGGGCACGAACGTTCGTGTCCCGCGAATCTGGTCAACGCGACCGGTCATGCTGGCGGCATCGACGCCCCAGCCGGACTGAATGGCGACATATTGTTTGCCATTCACTGAGAAAGTTGAGGGCACACCGATGATTCCCGAATTGGTGCGGTGACTCCATAGCTCTTCCCCGGTACTGGCATCGTGTGCCCGGAAGTAGCGGTCGCTGGTGCCGCCGCTGAATATCAAATTGCCGCTGGTTGTGAGGATCCCGCCCCAGTTGTGAGAGTCAAATTCCCGGGTCCATACCTCTTCGCCGGTATTCATGTCCCAGGCCTGAATTTCTCCAATGTGACTGGTTCCCTCTCGCAGACTGAACTCGGTGCGGGCGCCGGTGTAAGAACTTCCCGGCATGTAAGTGACTTCCTGCCCCTGGATGGCGCCGCAGTGGTTTTCATTGGCGGGGATGTAGATCAGGCCAGTTTCGGGATTATAGGCAGCGGGGGGCCAGTCTTTGCCTCCCCACAGTGAGGGACAAAATGAAGTGGTCGAGCCGGTAGTCGGTTTGTGTTCGGGGTCGTAGGTAGGACGCCCGGTTTCGGGATCGACACTCAGGAAGGCGTTTTGATACACATAGGGCACGGCATCGACAAACCCAATGCGTTCAGCCTGCCGTTCCAGCAGCCACAGGTAACCATTGCGACCCGGATGCACCAAGGCATTAAATTGCCGTCCGCTTCGCTCCACCGGCATCAATATCGGGGTAGACACTTCATCCCAGTCCCAGGACCCGTTCCAGTGGTACTGGTGGTGATTGCGAATAGCGCCGCTGTCGATGTCCAGAGCGATCACCGAATTGGTGTACAGATTGTCTCCCGGACGTTGATCGCCAATCCAGGGGCCCGGATTACCGGTACCAAAATAGGCAAGCCGAAGCTCCGGATCGTAATGGCCCGGCACCCATACCGCAGCACCACCGGTTCGCCAGGATTCTCCGGGCCAGGTCTCATTTCCTGGTTGCCCGGGAGAAGGCACGGTGTAGGTGCGCCACAATTCCTCTCCAGTTTCCGCATCCAGGGCTACCACGAATCCACGAATGCCCAACTCACCGCCAGACGTGCCGACCAGCACTTTACCTTCGACCGCGAGCGGAGCCATAGTGATGTAATAGCCAAAGCTATTGTCCTGAACGGGCGTGTCCCACACCTTTTGTCCGGTTGTGGCGTCTAGCGCCACCACGCGAGCATCGAGCGTTGCCGTGTAAACCTTGTCTCCGTAGAGAGCCACACCTCTATTTGTGCGGTGGAATGCGATCAGGCTCTGGGGGAGGTCATGTTGGTAACGCCACAGCATGTCACCAGTGGCCGCGTCCATTGCGTACACCAGATTCTGAGGAGTGGTGACAAACATTATCCCGTCATTGACTATTGGTGGCGCTTCGTGCCCTCCAAGCACGCCGGTAGAGAAAGACCAGACAGGTTGCAATTGGCTTACATTATCTGAATTGATTTCTCCGAGCGGGCTGTAACCCCAGCCGTTCAGTGTGCCTCGATAGGAAAGCCAGTTGCGGGCTTCCGGATTATTAAGCCGATCATCGGTGACCGGGTTGTAGTCAGCAATCGGTGATTGAGCACTGGCATTTATCGAAGCAAGACACATGAGTATGGAGGCTGCTCTCACAAGCAGAGGCCGGGTAGCGGACATTGTAATTCCTCGTTTTCCAGAAGTTTTGCTGAGAATTTATTTCCTGAGCGCAAGTTTGTCCAGTTCCGTGCGGATGATCATGCATCGGCTACGATGATCATTCCGAAAACTCGTAAAAGGCCAGAGCCGCACGATACAGATTGTATACATCGATTTTTGAGCTCACGGCAAATGGGGTGTGGATCGAGAGCAGGGGCACCCCGAAGTCGATCACTTCATTATTTTGCGACGAGAATATGCCGCCTATGGTTCCTCCACCCGCGCTTCCAACTCTGTAGGTTGAAGTCTGCCATGGGATCCCATTGGCATCGAGTATCCCGCGGGTCCAGGCTATGAATTCGGAATTGGCATTGTTTCCCTGGCCATAGAGTTTCAAATTTACCCCATAGCCCAGTTTGGGAGCATTGCCCAGTTCCCATGCGCCCGGATTCATCGGGTTTACCCCCGGATTGACATCGATCGAGACGAAACGGGTGCGGCGCATGGATCTGCGCAATAATGGTTCGCGATAGGCATCACCGAGTTCAGCGAGCAACAAGCGTGACAGCAGATCGGCATAGTAGTCGGATCCGGCGCCAGTGTTATTGCGATTACCCACCTCTTCATTGTCTACCAGATAAGCAACCGCGGTGTAATCAGGAACATCCAGTTCCGCCAGGGCCCGAATGCTGGTGTAGGCCGCCAGCCGGTCGTCCTGTCCGTAGGCAGCGATCAGCCCGCGATCGAAACCCATGTCCCGCGGAGCTCCCGCAGGTACAAGGGACAATTCTGCCGAGACCAGGTCGGCAGCGGTAATTTCGTAGGTCGCGCCGAGAAACGCCAGAACTTGTTGGCTGACAGTCTGTTCTGCAGGTCCCGGGATGTGTCCTATCACAGGATCAAGATCTTCGGGCCCCAGAAAATCGTCGAGGCGCTGACTGCCGCGCCCCCTGTCGACATGGGGCGATAGCTCGGGGATCATGAAAACAGGATCGTCGGCTTCGAGGCCAATCGAAATGTTGACCACGGTACCGTCTTTTTTGTCCACGCGTCCTACCAGCGCTAGTGGAAGGTTGGTCCACTGGTGATATTTGATGCCGCCGTGGAAATTGGTTTGAAACAATGCGAATTCGCTGTTCTGGTAAACCGGGCGCCCCTTCAAATCCAGTCGCGGTGAATCAATATGTGACCCGACAATATGAAAGCCTTCCTGCATCGAGCGTCGACCTATGACGAATAGGCTGATGGTTCGGTCTCGATTGACCTCATAGTAACGTGAGCCAGGCGCCGGATTTGCCGGGTCGTTCCAGAGTTGGAAGCCGTTTGCCTGGGCAAATGCTATGGCCTCGGAGACAAAACTGAGTTCTGTGCGGGCACGATGAATGAAGTCCTTGTATTGTTCGGCAAAATCAAAAATGTCGGTCCGCTGAGCTGGAGTAATGCCTAACCACGATGACTTGCAGTCTAGTGTGTCCTGGCAATTTTCCGGAGATTGTGCGTGACCGCAGGGAATGACAATCAGCAGGGCAAAAAGGGTAATTACAAGCGATTTAGTCATATTGATGTTCCTGATAGGAAGGTAAATAATTGTGCAGGCCCACTTGAAACATTAACTGCATTGAGGTCGGGCGCTATTTTGTTTGAGCTTAGCGATCTATCACTTCGAATAGCCAGACTGAGCCACCGGTAACAGCTTGTCCCGCGGCTGTATTGAGCTGGTCGGGTCCGCCCGCATATTTGCGAATCACCTCGGACATAACCTGGGCCGTAATCGGCCCCTCCGTGATGCGGTTCAAACGTTGCTCATAGATCCTGTCGTCGATTCTAATCAGGATTCGGTTGTCCTCTTCCATGTAAGTTGGCCACTGTTTCCAAAGTTTACCAAGCGTGGAGTTCATATAACCACTGACCAAATAAAGCCTGCCATCGACAACCGGAACCCAAACGGTGCGGGATGTAGCTGGTTCCAATGTCTGAATTTCTATTTCTTCGCGGTCGCGGATAAAATTCCAGTTACCCGGAGATGGACTAATGATGCCGCTACGGAACGGTCCACCGATACTAATAGTGAATCCTGGCCAGAATTCCACCGGGCCGTCGTGCAGACGCATCGATGTATAGGAGACCCCAACGATGAGAAGCACGAGAATTAGTGCGATCGTGAACCATCTGATGAGTACATTTACCATATTGGCTTTCCTGGCTGATACACAGAGTGTTTCCATTTAACTGCTAAAGTATACGCGTTAGCATCGGTGTGCACGAGGGTCCTGGAGGCTCCGCCGCTCAGGCACAAGCATGTAGTAATCTGAAGGCTTGCTGGTATTATCTGCGGTATAGCCACAATGTTTCACCTTACCCGATGGGGATGGGGGCAATAGATGCAAATGCTTGGTCGCGCGATTATCGTTATTCTCAGTCTCTTCCTGATTCCGATGACCGCGGTTTCCACAGCTGCCATCAAGGCAAGATTCGCGGATGGACCCAACCGCGTTTTCTCCGGGGGGCCGCTTGAATCCGGCAATATGCATGTTGGGCCTGAACCAGACTGGCGGTTTGTCAATGACCTGCCAACTATCGAAATGCAGCTGTTAAATCCGTCACTTTCCCGCCGTATCTGGACAGTTGAGCACGATGGTAGTATTTACGTTTGGTCAGGCTACATGGGGACAACTGTCGGGCGCCTGTGGAAACGCTGGCCGGTTCAGGCGGAGCGTGATGGCCGGGCAATTTTTCGTATTGAAGGTGTCCGCTATGAACGTCAGTTGCAGCGCATTCAATCCGGAGAAATTCTCGAGGGAATCGCAGCCGCGATTACCGCAAAATATCCGTCACAAACTACGAGAGCGAATATAGAAAATGGTGATGTGTGGCTGTTTCAGGCTATGCCTCGAGATTGAAGCTAACCGGAGAAAGCAATGAGAAAATTCTATCTGTTTGTTGCTATCGCTCTGGTGCTGACCGTACTCATTGTGGCTTTCGTGCCCGGCGCAGCAGATACCGTGGAACGTATTTTTCAGCAGTATCTGGGTCAGGCCGCAAGATAGCGAGATTGCTCGCTGGCAAGCAGTTGCTGTGGCCCTTGGCGCTATTGAATTCAGGCCTGGTGGACTTGAAAAGCAATTGCTTTTATTCTCTTCTCCCTTACCACTAATTCGGTTCTCAATTATTGGGTGGTGCTATGAACAAAATGAATCATTTGGTCGGCGTCTGCGCTGTGAGCCTGTGTAGTTCCCTTATGGCGCAGGACGCTCTCTACGAAGTGCCGGTTACAGAGTGGGGACAACCAGACCTGCAGGGGGTTTGGAACTTCGCAACTAATATTCCTCTCGAGCGTCCTGCTGCCTTTGCTGACAAGGCATTTCTTACGGACGAAGAAATTGCAGCGCTGGCGGCGCGAACTGAGGTTGGATTGCAGGCACTCAATGATGCAGGAGCCAATGGCTACAATACGTTCTGGCTGGAAATGGGCAGCGGTCTCGATAACCGCACATCGCTTATCATTTACCCCGAGAATGGTCGGCTGCCGCCTCTGCGCGAAGGGGTTTCTAGAATCAATGGTGGTCTGGGGGACGATGTTGACGGAACCCGGCCGGTCAGATTTATCGTAGGAGGCATCGGCAAAGACGGACCCGAGGACAGGGGTCTCTCCGAGCGCTGCCTGATGGGATTCAATGCCGGACCGCCCTTCACGCCAAATCTGTACAATAACAACATTCAGATTTTTCAGAGCCGGGACACCGTCGTAATAATGACGGAGATGGTGCACACTGCCCGTATAATTCCCCTCGATCGCCGTGCGCACATCGTTGAAGAGTTGCGGCTCTGGTCAGGGGATTCACGAGGGTATTGGGATGGAGACACTCTGGTGGTCGAGACGCGAAACTTCAACGAACTGACCAAAAGTTTTGGTGCTTACGGAGATTCAAGCGCAAAACGCCTGACCGAGCGATTCACCCGAACCGGCCCCTATACCATGGAATATGAGTTTACTGTGGATGACCCAAGTACCTTTACCGACAGGTTTACAGCGATGATCACCATGTCCAGTGTGGACGGTCTGCTGTATGAATACGCTTGTCACGAAGGTAATTACGCAATGGAAAATTTATTGCGAGCAGCGCGCATGGAGGATCAGGGTTTGGTGGGCGGCGAGCGCTAAGTCGATTATTCAGTGGTTATCGGGTGGCGGAGATTTGCAGTTCCTGGCCTATTTGAAGCAATTCGTCTTGCAGTTCATTTTCCATCATGATCCGGCCAACGCTGGTTCCATAGCGATTTCCCAGGCGCCACAGGGTATCGCCCTTCCTCACCTTATGAGTCACCTGATTGCGAACGATCTGGCTGCCGTCCGGTGTGGGGGTGCCCTTGGCCACGGCAGCGGGAATTTGCAGGGTCTGGCCTGTCCGAATCAGATCGCCGCGCAGTCCATTGGTGGAACGCAATCTGGCCACACTGACCCCGGTCAGGTCGGAGATCTCGGATAGCGTATCACCGCGTCGCACCACGTACTGGCTGGTTTCGCCGGTCATAGAAGCCACGTAACTCTCGTAATTTTCAGTGAATACCGCCACGTGATAGTGGGGTGGACGCCTCTCTCTGGTTACATCGAGAACGCCTTTTCCTTCCAACGAGAGCAGTGTTCTTTCCAGCCAGCTTCGACACTGGCGCCGCGAGGGAATTCGCAGATCGACCGCCATTCCAGCCGGATGTACCGATCTTTCAGCGGCGTTCGGGGGTTGCTGGTCGATGGGTCGTGTCAGGCTGGTTATTGTCAGTTTTTCACCGCAGGCGCTAAAGTACTGCGTGCTGAGCCGATTGACGAACAAGCGAACACCTTCGCGCGCATACGGATAGGATACATCGTGTAGTTCCATGTAGCGGGTAGAGTTGACCTTGACCAGATGGCCACCATTGACCAGTTGTGACATTTGTTGGGCGGTTCGGACAAAAGTAAATCCGTAAGCCGCCGCAAGACTGCTCTGCTTTTCCACCGAAGCCTGGGAGCCGCGAAGCGTTTGCGCCTGAGCGGGAATGCCCACGGTCAGTAGGCAAATTGTCAGTACTCCATGTAAAAGGACTCTCACCGCATATTTCCTGGACTCGGTCTGGAACATTAGTCTATGAGACCTACGACGGCATTCAGGTTGCCGAATTATGGTCTCGAGGCATTGTTACCTGATTTATGCGAATAATCCAGTACCCTACTGAATTTAATAATAAAAATGTTTGACGACTAATGCCTATTTCATGCTTTTTGAGTAAAACTTTAGCGTTTTCTGGAGATTTGAAGCCGCTGTAGCGGTCTTTACGCCCTCCTGTGCGATCCGACTCGCTTAAGAATAATTAATTATTTCGTAAGGAGTGAGCAAGCAGGGGGGCGAGACTAATGGAATTACTGGCATGGGTTATACTATCGGTACTCCAAATCTTCATAATGCCGGACTGCAGTATTCTCTCCTCGGCACCCGCGGAGAAAAGGGCGTGGGTAACCATGGCATCCACACGTTCCGCGCCTGCAGCCAGGCAACTTCGGGTGGCACTGGCCAGTGTTTCACCGCTGGATACCACGTCATCTATCAAGACCACGTTTCTGCCGCGAAAATCAAAATCCGGCAATTGAATTCGGACCTGTCGATCTCCCAGTCGCTCCTTGCTACACACGCAATGCTCAAAGCCGCATAACGTGGCAATGGTACTGACCCATTGCAAGGATTCTCTGTCTGGTCCCAACAAAACCGGATCATGCTGTTGCGTAAGGAAGTCCGCAATAAGGGGCGCAGCAGAGACCGCCACACTCTGTTGCAGGGGAACGGCTTGTGCAATCCTTTCGATTCGATGCAGGTGCGGGTCGACGGTAATCGCAGCATCCAACAGGGAAGCCAGAAATTCGCCAATGATTCCTTGACTGACAGCTTCGCCGGGATTGAAAGCAATGTCCTGCCGCATGTAGCAGAGGTAAGGAGCGACAAGAGTAAGGTGGCTCGCACCCAGCTCGCGCGCGGTGCGGGCAGTCAGTAACAATTCCACCAGTTTGTTGTTGGGGCGGTCGAAGCTGCGACAGATGACCAATCTGGCCGGCAAACTGTCGGGTAACGTAACCTTGCTCTCACCGTCCGGGAATCGGTGTACTTCAATTTGGGCATACGGCAGGTTCAGTTCAGCCGCGAGCGCTTGTGCCTGGTAACTGTAGTCGGCGAATCCCACTAGCATCAGAATTCCACCAATGACTGTGTCATACTTTCAGCCTCACCCAGGCAATAGCCATTATTTTCATTGCAGAGCTCGCAGGCAAACTTGAAGTCTGACGGAAACTGCGCATAGAGCCGATATAGTGGCTCGCCCTTGATAACAGGGTCGCCAATTTTCTTGAACAGCTCAATCCCGGCCCCCTTATCCATCGGCGCTCCAGCGAAGCGTGCGATGTGCGCTATTTGAAGGTTATCAATCGACGCCACCATACCGTCCGAGGGTGCCAGGGCGTCATAGGTCAATCCGCCGAGTTCCCATCGTTTTTCCTGCTTACCCTGGGCTTCAATCAGTGCATTCATTTTCGTCCATGCGCGACCGGAATACAGGGTTTCTCTGGCGATCGCCAGGCCATCGCGAACCTCAGGGTCGAACTCCAGCACTTTAGCCGCCAGGCGCAAGGCTTTCTGCCGCAGATCGTCAGGGGCGTCCGGTGTGTTTTTAAGTACAGCCAGGACATCGCGGGCTTCCAGGATAGGTCCTATACCGCGTCCCACCGGCTGGCGACCATCAGTAATTAACACTTCCAGTTGCAGACCCAGTTGATTGGCGACGAACTCGAAAAGTTTACGCAGCTTCTGTGCCTGTGACATGCACTTGATTTTTGCGGTGGGTCCGACGGGGATATCGATCAGGAGATGCGTGGAACCGGCAGCCAGTTTCTTGGACAGGATCGATGCGACCATCTGACCGCGCGAATCGATTCCCAGCGGTTTCTCGACCGAGATCAGGATATCATCAGCAGGGGAAAGTTCAGCTCTGCCTCCCCAGGCCAAGCAACCACGTTCCTGATGAACAATATCGCGCAGGCGGTCTATGTTCAGGTCTACTTCGGCCAATACTTCCATGGTATCTGCGGTACCGGCAGGCGATGTGATAGCGCGACTCGATGTCTTGGGTATAAGCATGCCATGAGCAGCAACTATTGGAACTACCAACATAGAAGTGCGATTGCCCGGGATGCCACCGATGCAATGCTTGTCGGCAACCAGGTCCTCGCCCCAGTTCAATTTTTTGCCGGACTCCACCATCGCACGCGTCAGGTGTAATACTTCATTCTGATTGGGTACAGTGCATCCTGATGCAACCAGGAATGCAGCTATCTCAGGTTTGGAATATCGAGCGTTGCTAATATCTTTTATGATATGCCGGTAATCTTCTTGACTCAGTCGTCCACCTGCAATTTTGCGACGCACGGCATTCATTGAGGCAGGTGGTTGCGCGTGCTCCACCGTTACCAGCGTGCCTTCATTGAGGCCCAGATTGTCGAAAGCCTCCTCGGAAAGCGCCAGTTGGTTGGTCTGGACGATACGTTCATCATCGACCACGTTTAGCACAGCCAGAATACGCTGCTCCTTACCACAAACCTGTACTTTGGAAAGTGCCTGAAATCCCTCAGCCCGATAGATTTCACAGCTCCTGTGCAGGTAGGCGACGTTTTCTCCGCAGGTATCTATGCCCAGGCGCGCAAGTTTAAGGGTCGAAGAACGTTCTTCACCGGCCAAGGGATCCAAGTCAGAGTTGTTCATACTTAATTTGCTTCATCGGACTTTTTGCATGGTAACATGGCTGACGGTCTCGCCAGGTTAATGGACATTGGGCCACAATGCCCGGCATTTTGCGAACATTCCAAGGGGAAACTAATGAATAAATTGAGAATCGTAGTGTCTTTCCTGCTTGCTGCACTACTGATGATTCCTGTCGGAGCGTCAGCCCAGCGTACCTACATCAATCCGTCGCTTGCCAGTGGTAGCGCGGCACCCTTTAGTGGCGCCGTGCAAACGGGAGAGACCTTGTATCTTTCCGGTATGCTGGGGCTCGAAAACGGACAGGTGCCAGCTGACCCAGCCCAGGAAGCCCGCAACGTCCTCAATGCGATTCAGTCAACTCTGGAGCAGGCAGGTATGACCATGGATGATCTGGTATACGTGCAGATATTTTGCTCGGACGTCGCTCATTATGACGTATTCAATGGAGTATACAGGGGTTACTTCACGCAGGAATTTCCTGCTCGTGCGTTCGTCGGGGTTGGTACTCTCTTGTTTGATGCCCGCTTTGAAATTCAGGCCATTGCAGTTAAACGATAGAAGGCTGCGGCTTCCCATGAGAGACTCGGGAGCGAAATTCAGTTGAGCGCATATCGTACTGCCCCGATTCCAACCACTGGGATGCCCGGTGGTATTCCCTACATCATCGTCAACGATGTGGCGGAACGCTTCAGTTTCTACGGCGTGCGCGCCATATTGGTCATCTTCATGACCCAGTATCTTATGTCCGGCGACGGTGCGCTGGATGTTTACTCCGAAGAAGACGCGACTTCGCTGTTCCATTTGTTTTCGGCAACGGCTTACTTCCTGCCGATTGTTGGCGCAATACTTGCCGATTCATTCCTTGGAAAATATCGCACGATTGTATTTCTGTCATTGGTTTATTGTGCGGGACACCTGGCTCTGTTTATTGATGACACCAGAGTTGGCCTGATGCTTGGATTAACGCTGATAGCTGTTGGATCTGGCGGTATCAAGCCCAGTGTCGCTTCCCATGTGGGTGACCAGTTCGGCAAAACCAATCAACATTTGCTGTCTCGCGCATTCTCCTGGTACTACCTGGGCATCAACATTGGGTCATCGACATCTTTCCTGCTGATTCCCTGGTTACTGGAAAATTATGGCGCATCGATTGCTTTTGGGGTGCCCGGCGCCTTCATGTTGACTGCGACATTCACTTTTTGGCTTGGCCGCCATCAATTCGTCCACATTCCTCCGAGCGGGCCGTCTTACCTGCAAGACGTGTTTGGGCCCGACGGACGCCGGGTGTTTAGAAGACTGGCGTTGATGTACGTTCTGGTCGCCGCGTTCTGGTCCCTCTTTGATCAGATGGGTAGCACCTGGGTTTTGCAGGCAGAGCAGATGGATCGACAGATACTGGGATACGAGGTCCTGTCAGCACAAATTCAGGCCGCCAATCCCTTTCTTATTCTGGTGCTGATACCGGTTTTTACCTACGTCGTTTATCCCTTCGCGGGGCGGTTCTTCCAGGTTACCGCCAAGCGAAAAATGGCCGCTGGCATGTTTCTGGCTGCGATACCCTTTCTTGTTACGGCATGGTGTGAACAACAGATTACGCTTGGAAACTCACCTCATATTGGCTGGCAATTGCTGGCGTATCTGTTGATATCCAGTGCCGAGGTCATGCTAGTTATCACCTGCATGGAGTTTTCCTATACCCAGGCTCCGAAGCGCATGAAGTCGCTGGTTATGTCGTTTTTCTATCTTTCTATCTCAATGGGAAATTTGTTCACTGCCGCAGTGAATCAGTTTATTCAGAACTCTGATGGCACTACCAAACTTGAAGGCGCCATGTACCATTTGTTCTTTGCTGGTTTCATGGGAGTTGCCGCATTTCTATTCGCTGTTTTTATTTATTACTACCGAGAAGAGCATATTGTGCAGGATGAGCAGCCAGCCGTGGCTCGGGATACATTATGAAGATCGGATGCCAGTCGTCTGGGCAATTACGGCAATTTCTCGCTTCACTCTGCAGATAAGGCGATGAAAGTTAACGACTATAATAACAGTAACACATTGCTGGCTCGCGCCAGAAAGGTGATTCCAAACGCCATTCCCGGCCATTTCAATCCTGCTGTGCAGAAGCCGGATGGAACCTACCCATTTTATTGCCGTCGAGCCAAAGGTTCGCGATTTTGGGATGTCGATGGTAACGAATACGTCGACTTCATGTGCGCCTATGGTCCCATGATACTTGGGTACGGCAATGCTGCAGTGGATGAGGCATACCGGGCACAAATGAAGCAGGCTGACACGTGTACACTGGCATCGCCGGTCATGGTAGAGCTGGCGGAATACCTTGTTGACATGATCCCTTTCGCGGACTGGGCATACCTGGCAAAAAACGGCGCCGATGCTACCAACATGGCTGTCCTTATCGCGAGGGCTGCCACCGGGCGACGGAAGATAATCGCCATCAGTCAGGGATATCATGGCTCCTCCCCCTGGATGCAGGCGATAGAAAGGCCCGGGATTCACGACCGAGATCATGCGGATATCGTTCGAATCCCGTGGAATGATTCGGATGCCTTGCAACAGGTGCTCAGTGAATATCGAGGCCAGGTTGCAGCTTTTATTAGTTCTCCCTATCACCACCCGGTATACCAGGACAACGAATTGCCTGGACCCGGATACTGGAATGAAGTGCACAGATTGTTGAAGCAGCACAATGTTGTATCGATCTGTGATGATGTACGAGCCGGGTTTCGGTTGCACCTGGAGGGATCTAACGCGTATTTCGGCTATCAGCCTGACCTAAGTTGCTATTGCAAGGCAATCGGTAATGGCTATGCCGTTTCAGCAGTTGTCGGCACGGATGCTCTCAGGGATGCTGCCAGCGGAATTTTTCAAACCGGTAGTTTCTGGTTTTCTGCGGGCCCGATGGCGGCAGCGCTCGCCTGTCTAAAGGAATTGAGACGCATTAATGCTCCGGCACGCATACTTGAGACTGGAGCGAAGTGGATCGAAGGGCTTGTCAGCATTGCCAGTCAGCAGGGGCTAGAATTGAAAGCGACCGGTGTACCATCAATGCCCTATTTGCGGACCGAGCACGAGTTGGGAATAGCTTTGCATCAAGCGCTTTGCGGTGAATGTGTGCGACGGGGCTTGTTTATTACCTCCCATCACAACCTTTTCCTTTCTGCGGTGCACAGTGACGAGGATCTGAATCGATCCTGGTCGATATTTGAAGAGGCAATAAAAACGGTCAGGGCATCAATCGACATCGACTGACCACCCTGACCATTGTCTGTCTGGATTGCGTAGCGTCTAGGAAGACAGCACCTTGCGAAATACCTGTACGGCTTTCTGCATATCTTCCATGGTACCCAGTGAAATCCGGCAATGCGTTTCCTGCATTGGCGGGAAGTCACGACCTACCAATATTTTTTCTTCGAGGCAGGCTGCCCGGAACTGACGCGCAGGTATACCAAGTTCCACGAATATATGATTCGTATGGGAGTCGGCCACCGCATAGCCCATGTCCCGAAAAGCGCCAATCGTAAAGTCTCTCACGCGCGCGTTTTCCGATACTTCCCAGGCAATATGCTCCTTGTCTTCAAGTGCAGTCAGAGCGGCAATTGCCCCGAGCATATTAACATCACCCATACCCCATGCATCGCGAATCGCACCAAGCGTCTGAGCCTGACCCAGAGCGTAGCCAATTCGCAGACCCGCCAGCCCATGGGCCTTGGAAAACGAGCGGGTTATGAACACGTTTTCGAACTCCATGGCCAGTGGCAGAGCGGTCTCCATGGCTCCCGGCTTGGTATAGTTAATGTACGCCTCATCTATGTGAATCCGGGTGTCCGGAGATTCGCGCAGAACCCGGCGAACAAACTGTTCTATTGCATCCGGTCCATGCACTGTGCCCGTGGGGTTATTGGGATTGCACAAGTAGACGAGGGCGGAACCGCGCGATTCCTCGGCGAGCGTATCGAGGGGTATGCCCATCGAATTGTCAAGATCGACGTGGGTAATGGGTGCACCTATCTGGCGAGCGGTTGCGTCGCTGGTCGAGTATGTGGGCATCGGTGTTACGAATCGACCGTTATCACCGCAGAATGCTCGCACCGCGCCCTGAAGAAGGGGGGTGGAGCCGGTCGCAAGCAGCACATTGCCGGCATCGACGCCGTAATTTTCCGCCAGGGCCTGCTGTAACTCATTCACATGGTCAGGTGAGTAACCCATGCCGACGCGCTTATTGGTATGCTCATGAATAGCTTGCAGCGTGCTCGGGCCCGGACCGCGCGCGCTCTCGTTCTGGTTCAACTGCATGACTCCATTATCGTAGACGCCGGATTTGTGGTCTGCGCGAGTCTGGGCGCTGGCGGGACTGGAAATGAGCGAGGTGCCGGACAATAATCCTGCAGCGGCGGTCCCCAGCCCAACTGATTTCACGAAGCCTCGTCGTGTAGTTTTCATTGTATCCTCCTGCGGCGCCGCCTCGGCGCACTGCTGAATTTATTATTTGTAATCAATTCTCTTCCACTAAACCCGGCGGAAGGCCTGAGCCATGGCTTCCAGCGCTCCTTCCAGCACTACCCGGGCCGAAGCAACATTCATGCGCATGTGACCCTCGCTGCCGGCACCGTAACTTGCGCCCGGATTGAGTAATACCCCGGAATTATCCATTAGCCAATCCTGGAAATAGTGCTCTGGAGAGCGAAATCCATGTTCTTTCGCCATTTCCTCGGCGTTGATCGCTGCCATGACTCGACTGAAGTCCATGAATGAAAGAAACGTGCCCTCGGCCCGTTTGTAATTGACCAGTGGCATGTTGCTGCTCACGTATTCCTCGGTAAAGCTGTGATTGGCATCGATATAGGGCAGGACCTGGTCAAACCATTCGGCCCCCTCCCGGTAGCCGGCTTCGTTGGCGACGACTCCCATGATTGTGAGGTCGGCCCGATGGTTCTGATTGATGCGGCCCAGAAGCGTTGGATTGGGGCTGTAAAAGTAAGCGGTCTTCATGCCTGCCAGATTGAATGTTTTGCTAACCGCGTTAAACGAGATGCTGTTATTAACCACCTCTTTATCGGGCAGGCTGGCGAACGGTACAAACTTGTGGCCGGCCCGGACGAAGTCGGAGTGGATCTCATCGGCCAGAACCACAATCTGGTGCTCAAGGCACAGACGGCCAATTCGCAGCAGCTCTTCCTCAGTCCAGACATTGCCAGTCGGGTTTTGCGGATTGCAGACAATCATCGCATTCACGTCAGGGGTCATCCTGGATTCCAGGTCGTTCCAGTCAATTTCCCAGCGCCCGTTGCTGAATACCATGGGGCTGTCTACGGTGTTAGCCCGGGTATGGCTGCACATAGTGTAGAAACCTGAATAAATCGGCGTCAGCATGAGGGTCTTGGTACCGGCGGGAACAAAGGACCGGAGCCCGGCAATAATGCCGGGATAAACGCCGTGAGAAATTACAATTGACTCGGGGTCGAGGTCCACTCCCTGGCGCTCGCCGCCCCACAGGACGATGGCATCACGCAGGGATTCCGTGCTGCTGATATAGCCCCAACTGTGATGCTGCGCGCGCTCGGCCAGCGCTTCGGTGATACAGGGCGGGGCTTCGAAATCCATCGAGGCAATCCCCATGCCGTACTTGAATTTATCTCCGTAGGTGCGCACCGGTGAATCCCAGCGAGCGCAATTCCAGCCAGCCCTGTTATACGGAGTGTCAAAGTCGTAGCGCCCGCCCGCCATTCTTGCTCCTGAAGCGGGCGTTGCGGCAGTGGCCGAGTCTGAAATTAATGCCCCGGTTGTACCTGCTATTGCGGTGACTCCGGCATTCTTGATGAAGGTGCGTCTATCGAAACCCCCTAAATTGGCCATACCAGCCTCCTGCTTCTATTGCTCTTGACGTGGATTGGTATCTGACGGAGCTTACCCTTTTCGAGTTAATCAGGTAAAGGCTGGGAGGAAGATATCGGTCATCCCTGTCGATTAAAGGGTCTACTTCCTCTAACTCCATAAAAATAAAAACCTATCTGAAAAATGCTGATTCTTAGCTGCACGGGCTGCGCGGCAAGGTAGATAGGTCTGAGCCATAATTTGCTATTATCCAAGGTGCGCAGTTATTTCATGCTGCAGGGATCCATAATCTTTGAAGGGCGGTCCAATGACAAGTGACAAAACTCCACCGCTTGAGGAACGTCGTATAGGTGAATGCAGGGTAGCCGAGCGTCGCAAAGGCAATCGTCGACAAACCTCCTCCTCCATTGAGGATCTTCAATCCGAGGATCCCGATTTTGAGGAGCGCAGGAAGCGTGAGCGACGACTTGGCGAGCGCCGCAAGGGCGGCGATAGACGCAAGTCTCAAGACAAGGCGCAGGACAAGTAGCAGCGCCGCAGCCTGTCTTGCCTTCAGGGGCTACCGCTTGCGCTCAGACAGAGTACAATGCGGGGTTATTGACCCGTGTTTGTGCAAGCAATGGAGAAAAAAATGTCCCGCGTTCGACAGTTTTTAAGCCTGGCCATCCCTGGCTTTAGCCTTTTAATCCTCGCGTCTGGAGCATCCGCCCAGGTGCCAATTATACAGCCAGGGGCTCCTGGTCAGCCTGGCCAGGTGATTTCGGCCGATGACGCATCGAATCTTGCCCACGTTGAGTACACAGAAGCGGATATCAGGTTTCTGCAGGGGATGATATCCCATCATGCCCAGGCAATGGAGATGTCCGCACTGGCACCGACCAGGGCCTCGCGGGAAGAAGTGGAACTGGTAGCCGAGCGGATCAATCTTTCCCAGCAGGACGAGATATCGATGATGCAAGAGTGGCTCGAGGAGCGCGGGCTGGATGCGCCTCCTGCGGATGCCCATCACGCGGCGGACTTTGATCTGATGCCCGGCATGCTGAGTCCCGAGCAAATAGCAGAGCTGGAACAGTCTTCCGGACCGGCATTCGATAGCCTTTACCTGCAGTACATGATTGAACACCATGAAGGGGCACTGGAAATGGTGGAAAACCTGCTCGACCAGTTCGGTTCGGCCCAGGACCCGGTTCTGTTCGCGTTTACCGACGACGTGACTTCTGACCAGAATAGCGAAATCGAGCGCATGGTGGCCCTGCTATCCGGATTTTCTACGGATCCAAGGGTGGGGCTTGCCGCAGGCTTCAGAGATGCCGGGCAGGCGGCATTAAACATGCGCCTGATTTCCTCGCTGCCCAAGCCGCCAGGTTTTTTCGATCCCGACAATCCTGCCGGGCTACCGCTCAGTCGCCTGGAGGAGCTGGAAACCCTGGCGCCAGTCAGCGAGAGTGACTCTCAGCAACCGAGCGATCCTCAGGAAAGCGATCCTCAGGAAGAAGTGCTGGAAAATGTCGCCGTCACCGGCGAGCCAGAGACCCCTCAGGACGAGGAAGACGAAGAGGAGGACGATGCCGAGCCGCGCCCGTCATTCCTGAGTTTTTCAAATACGGATCTGCTGTTCAGCGGTGACATGTTAATCGCCGGCAACTACCACGGTTTCAATATCTATGACATCAGCAATCAGTCAGCTCCCGAATTGATGAGTTCGGTCGTCTGCCCTGGCGGTCAGGGAGATGTTTCACGGGCTGGCAATTTGCTGATCATGTCGGTTGAAGAAACCCGGGGCAGACTGGACTGCGGCCTGGAGGGAGTTGCCGATCCGGTAAGCGAGGCCCGCTTCAAGGGAATCCGTATATTCGACATCAGCGACCCCAGGATGCCGGCACAGGTGGCCGCCGTGCAAACCTGTCGAGGCTCCCATACCCACACAGTTGTTTCGGAAGAGGGGGAAAACATTTATATCTATGTGTCCGGCACCAGTCGGGTCAGAGACGACGAGGAGTTGGCCGGCTGTTCGGATGACTCGCCTTTCGAAAATCCTGAAACCGCACTTTATCGAATCGAGGTGGTGGAGATTCCCAAGGCTCGTCCACAGGACGCGAGGATAGTGAACAGACCCTTTGTATTCGCCAATGAGGAATCAGGCGTGTTGGCGGGTCTGTGGCGCGGAGGCGATCACGGTCCAGATACCCAACTCACGCGCGAGACCAATCAGTGCCACGACATCACCACTTTCCCGGAGCTTGGACTCGCGGCGGGTGCCTGTTCCGGTAATGGCATTCTGCTGGATATCTCCGATCCGGCAAATCCGGAGCGTCTCGATGAAGTTATCGATCCGGGGTTTTCCTACTGGCACTCGGCGACATTTAACAACGCAGGTGACAAGGTGATCTTCACCGACGAATGGGGTGGTGGTGGACGTCCTCGCTGTCGCGTTCAGGATCCAATCGATTGGGGGGCCAACGCTTTTTATGACATCGTCGATGGCGAACTGCAATTCCGCAGCCATTACAAGCTCCCCGCACCGCAGACAGAGACTGAAAACTGTGTGGCGCACAACGGATCCCTCGTCCCTGTTCCCGGGCGCGATATATTCGTTCAGGCCTGGTATCAGGGCGGAATATCAGTGGTAGATTTTACCGACTCCGCGAATCCAGTTGAGATCGCATTCTTCGATCGTGGACCGATTGATGAAGAGGAACTGGTTACTGGCGGTTACTGGTCAGCTTACTGGTATGGTGGTTATGTCTACGGCACGGAGATTGTGCGCGGTCTCGACGTGTTCGCCCTTGAACCCAGTGATTTTCTGACCCGCAATGAAATAAATGCTGCGTCTCTGCGGGAAGCCAATGCAGTTGTCAACGCGCAAACACAGGAGCGGGTAACCTGGCCGGATGTGCCGGTCGTCGCCCGTGCCTATCTGGATCAACTGCAGCGAAGCGAGATTGTGACCGACGCGCAAAAGCAGGAGCTTGAGGCAGTGCTGAATCAGGCGGAAGTAAGCCTCGCTGCCGGCAACAGTGATCGTGCCGCTGCGAGACAACTCGATCTGCTGGCGAAATCCTATGTCGAGCTGGCGGCAGGTGAGAGTGGTGACAGCCGACAACGGCTGGATGCGCTGGTCGACACTCTTGAAGGAATAGCCAGAAATTTGCAATAGTTCGTCGAGCCGGTAAAAAGAAAATATATTCAGGAGAATGACAGTCATGCGTATTGTGCTACCCGTCAGGCAGTTTCGAGGAGCAGTCGCCGCATTGGTGACAGCAATATTAACCTTTAGTTCCATAACAGTCGTGGCTCAGCGATTGCCCGGAACCGAAAATGGCGAGTGGCGTTATCTGGGCGGCGATATGGGTAATACCCGTTCGTCGCCGCTGGACCAGATTAATCGGGATAATTTCGAGGACCTGGAGGTTGCGTGGACCTGGCGCAGTGACAATTTTGGACCCAATCTGGATTACTTTTTTAGATCCACTCCTATATACGTGGACGGCACGTTATACACCGTGGCAACGCCTCGCCGCCAGGTAATCGCCATCGATCCCGCGAGCGGTGAAACTTTGTGGACCTTCAGAGAGCCGGAAACCATTCGCCACCAGCGTTCCCCCCGTCAGGCTTACGGCAAGGGTGTCGCTTATGCGGAAGTTAACGGACGCGGCGTGATTTATATTACAACACCGGGATTCTTTCTGTGGGCGCTGGACGCCAAAACTGGTCAGCCTCTGGAAAACTGGGGTGCAGATTTCCCTGTCGGTGGGTACCCGGAAACCGGTGTCATTGATCTGATCCCCAGACTAGTAGATGGTTGGGGACCATGGCAGGACTACGTGGTCGCCGGTGGTAGCTATGACCCGGATTATGGCATTCCTCGTGAACTGGGCATGGTCACCGCCTCGGCACCGCCGATCGTAGTTAATGGCGTGGTGGTTGTGCTGGTTGGGCATCAGCCAAGCTACGGCCAGACCCGAATAGAGAATGTGCCGGGCGATATCATGGGCTTTGACGCAGCAACCGGCGAGTTCCTCTGGAAATTTCATGTCATTCCCAGGCCAGGAGAGGTTGGGCACGAGACCTGGCAGAACGACGCGTGGCGCTGGTCCGGAGATATTTCGACCTGGACACCGGCGTCTGCTGATCCGGAATTGGGGCTGGTCTACATGGTGACCAATGCGTCGACTGTGCAATCCTACGCTGGTCACAGGCCCGGCGACAATCTGTTCGGTGGCAGTGTGCTGGCCCTCGATGTAGCAACAGGAGAGCGTCGCTGGCATTTCCAGATTCATCGCAGTGATCAGTGGAACTACGATTTACCCACCGCGCCCATCTTGATGGATCTGAACATCGACGGTCGCCAGATACCGGCGCTGATCCAGAATACCAAGCAGGGTCTCGTGTTTGCCTTCAATCGTGAAACCGGGGAGCCGATCTGGCCAATTGAGGATCGGCCGGTAATTCAGACGCAGGTGCCAGGTAACTACACGTCCCCAACGCAGCCCTATCCGACCTGGCCGGAGCCGGTTGATCCGATCATTCTGACCGGAATCACCGAAGATTTCGTTATCGACTACACACCTCAATTAAAAAATCAGGCGCTTGAAATTCTTAGCCAATTTCAAGTCGGCGGGCTTTACGTGCCGGCGCTTCCGGAGAACCACGACAACCCGTTTTTGAATAACGTAGGTTGCCAGGGCGGAGGCAACATCATTCCGCATCCTCCGGTTGCAGATCCAGATACTGGGCTGATGTTCAATTCCCATCGACGCACCTGCACCGCACCCGGATTCATGCAGCCTACCAATGGAGTCGATCGCGACAACCCCAATTATCCGGAACCCGGCGCTGGCGGCGCGACACCCAATAGCACTCCGACCACCGGGACGACTGTGGCGGCGTGGCTGCCGGGTGGAGGAGGGGGTCTGCCTCGTATAGACGGACTTACCCTCTATAAAAGAATGAACAACCAGTTGACTGCCTACCAGATGAATGGCGGTGACAAGGTGTGGTCGCTGCCTGTGGGTGAGACACCGGAGGAGATTAGAAACCACCCGTTGCTACAGGGGATTGAAATTCCTAACACGGGTGGCGAAGGCTGGTCGATCCAGATGCCCATGGGTGACATATTGGTGCAGACCAGAGCGCTTAGTGAGGGAATGGCGCAAATGATGCCGGATGCGCCACTCACCTTGAATGCCCGGGATAAATTCACCGGTGAAGTCCTGGGCAGCGTGCCTCTGCCTGCGCCAGGTCAATATGGAATGATGACCTACATGCACGAGGGGCGGCAGTACATTGTTGTTCAGGTAGGCAGTTCCAGAACCGATTTCCCCGGGGCACTCGTCGCGTATCGTTTGCCTTGATCTAGGCCGCGCCAATTTGCCGGGCTCAGTCCAGGAATTGCGAAAAGACGGACTCGAGGTCGATATTGTACGCGTTTTCGTCCAGTACGGACTTGATTGTTCTGCCACTCGGGTGCTGCTGGTAATTACTGGTGTCGACGATCAGGGGATGCCGAGATCGCTTGTTTTCATCCAGCACGATTGAAATTTTCGGGAACAGCCTGCTGGTCTTGTTGCTGTCTATTACCACCGCGCCTTCTCCACTGCGAAGTTCCACCAGTGACCCGGTCGGATAGATTCCCAGGCAGGCGATGAATTCCTCAACCAGCCAGCCGTCAAACTGCGAGTCGCGGCATGAAAAGAGGATCTTGATTGCTTCGGTGGCGGGCCGCGAGCGGTCGTAGCTGCGGTTTGTGGTGATCGCATCATAGGCATCCACGATGGAAATGATGCGCGTGTACAGTCCCAGGGTATTGGCCTTAGTGCCTCTCGGATAGCCCAGGCCATCGATACGTTCATGATGCCCCCAGGCAGCCTCAATGGCTTCCTTGGGCACGTTTGCATCCTTCTCAAGGATTTCCTTGCCTATCTCACAATGACCTTTGATTACAGAAAATTCATCCTCGGTGAGACGACCCGGTTTGCTCAGAATTTCCTCGTCGATCTGCATCTTGCCGATGTCATGCAGCATGCCGCAGAGTCCGAGGGTTTCGAGTGCTGTTTCGTCAAGCCCCAGGTGACGGCCCATGGCGATCGCCAGGATACCGACATTCATGCAGTGTTCCGCTGTATATTCGTGTCGATTACGCAACCTGCTAAGCCAGAGCAGGGCATTGGGATTTTCCACGATACTGGACACGCAGGCCTTCACTGAACCCCTGACCCGCGTCACGTTGATACCCTCGCCGGTTTTCACCTCCTCAAGAGCTTTTTTCATCGAGTCTTTGGTGATCTCGCGTGATTTGTACGCAGTGCTGAACGCCTTTTCAATGGGTGCCTTGATCTCATATCGCTTGGGATCAGCAGTTTTCATCCGCCGTCTGTCTATAGGCGACATGACGGATTTTTCGGCTGGCTTGACTGCTGCCGGGATGCTCGTAGCCACTTTGGGCGGCCGCACACGCAGAGATTTCCCCTTGTCGATGTAGATGAATTCACATTCTGCGCGTACTTTCTCCAGCAGGGATTCGCTATCGAGCAGAAAGCCCTGAAAGAGGAAAGATGTGTCCAACCATGGTCGATCAGGATAGGCCATATACATGCCTATACTGATGTCGTTGGCATGCACCTTGATGAGTTCACGCTCGACTTCGGGAGGTTGATATTCCATTCAGATCGCCGGGTAAAACAGGTTAGAGTAGGATTGTACACGTCACCAGGCAGTTGCCAATAGTGATCAATTCACGTTTATGGCAGTAAGTGGGCTATTTTCGGGCCGGAACGCGGAAATTATTGCGACATCCCAAATGTAGACGGGCGACAAAAGCGTCGCAAGTGCCCAGCGTAAAGACATTGCAGCACTTGATTGATATCGCCTATACTGCGACGCTTACGAGGGTTATATCGCTTTTTTCGTTAGCGCCAGCTCACACTGGCGGCGGCCTGAAGAGATACGTGGTTATGGCCACTCTTCCGATTCGCACTACGCAGTCGATAGAGTAGAGCAATTCTCGTTAATAATAGGATTAGAATCCATATCAAGGGGGTTGAAATGCGCAACAATTATCCTGGCAAACGCAGAGCGGTGACGCTCGCGGTGATGCTAGCTGGATCCACATTCGTGATGCCTGCGATGGCGCAGCAGGACGAAGAAGAGATAGAAGAGGTTATTGTCACAGGTTCCTTCATCAGGGGTACGCCTCTCGACGCGCCGTCTCCGGTTCAGGTCGTGGATCGCGCGAGCATTGAAGCTCAGGGCGCGGCTGTAATCTGGGACGTGATTAAGAACCTGGAAATCAACTCGGGTTCAGTAACCAACGCTCAGGTGTCTGGCGAGAACCCAGGTGAATATAGCCAGATAGAAGGTACTGCCAACGTCAACCTGAGGAACCTCGGCGAGAACTCCACGCTGACACTGATCAACGGCAAGCGAATGGCGCCGGCGGGAGCCACAACCCGAACTGGCGGCGAATTCGTCGATCTGAACTCCATTCCTCTGGTGATGACCGAGCGTATTGAGGTACTGACGGATGGCGGATCAGCACTGTACGGTGCCGATGCGGTTGCCGGTGTGGTCAACGTGATCATGCGGACGGAATTTGAAGGTTTTGAGCTCTACGGCGACCTGCAGGGCATCGAGGCAGCTGGAGATCTATTCGACGCCACCTTGAGCGCAATATGGGGATGGTCTTCCGGTGACGGCAATACCAATATCGTATTGTCTGCCGAACGCTTCGAACGCGATCCCGTGAATGTCTCCTACGGCAACTTCATCGATGAAAACTCGCAATTTCTCGACACGGTGGGTTCGGCTGGAACCCTAATCGCAGTTCCTGCCTTTGGTGCGCAGCTGGCACCGGGCTGGTTGAACACTGACGTTATGGCGTACAACGTTGCTAACGGCGGCGATCCTGATCCGGTATTCACCGATCCTGGCTGTAGCACGGTAACTTCAGCAGACGGAACCCCTCTAATAATAGGTACCCTGCGCGAGCAGCGGGGAGAGCGCGGTGGAGTCTGTCGTGAAGACACTTCGGAGTACCAGTTTATCGCCAACGAAACAGAGCGTAATAGTTTTGCCGCCTCGCTGAACCATGCGTTTGACGACGGTACCGAACTCTATGCTTTCGGGCATTACTCTAATTTGTCCACCATAAGAGCTGACGACGGGTACAATGCATCGCGGGGCCCGACGGTATTCCTGGCGCAGCCGGGAGCGTACCGGAGGACGCCGGTTGCGCCCGGAATTGGGTACGCGGTGGGTGCTCCACTTGAGCTGGGTTACTTCGCTGACCGGATTGGTCTCATTCCGCCAACCAGCATCCCCAACGCACCGGTGGCCGGTTACAATGGCGGACCAAACGTAGCGTCCTACCAATCTGTGCGCGACGGACTGCCGCGCGTCGGTGGTGAATTCAATACCACGGAGACCAATTCAGGCAGTTTCCAGGTGGGGCTGCGGGGTGATTTCGAGCTTGGTGGCCGGGTTCTTGACTACGATGTCAGCTACGCATTCAGCGAATCAAGCCTGGAAGCCAGTTACAGGACCTTCAACCGGGAGCGGGCCGAGATGGCGGCGAATGGACTGGGTGGTCCTAACTGTACCCCCAATGGCGTCGCAGACTTCAACTTTGTTGATGCCCAGAATTCTCCATACCCGTTTTTGGCAGCAGTTCCTTCGGCCTGGGATTACTATGCGCCCGGGCTTATCCAGACATTCTTCCCCGAGTTCGTGTTCACGACCCGAGAAAGTCTGTCCTATGCACTGACGAGCACGAATCAAGGCCAGGATGGATGTATGTTCTACAATCCATACCTGACTTCGCTGACGGATCCGTCCCTGGCAAACCCTCGGGAACTGATGGACTGGATGAATCTCGAAGTGCTGCGAACCGACAAGCGCAACAAGCTTGAAGTATTTGATGCGGTAGTATCCGGCGAGCTGTTTGAAATGCGCGGTGGTATGGCGCAATTCGCGTTCGGCGCGCAGTACCGCAATCGGAATACCTTGTCTCATTCGAATGACCTGAATATACCAGGTTTGCCACAGCGAATTCTGGAATGGCCCACCGAGGCTAATGGTTTTGAGACGGTCTATCACAAGGTTGCGAACAATTTTGAGTGTGCGCTTTGCTCCTTTGAGTATGATTTCGATCGGGACACGACTGCGGTCTTTACGGAATTTTCCATACCTTTCTGGGAAAACGTAGAAAGCCAGGTAGCCTTGCGGTATGAGGATTACGGTGGCAATGTGGGTAGCGAAGTATCACCCAAAGTCGCGTTGAGCTGGCGCCCTGTTGACACCCTGTTAATGCGCGCATCCTGGTCGCAATCCTTCAGGGCACCCAATATCGCGATTATCCAGCAGGGTCTTGAATCTTCGAGTGTGGTCTTCCGAGATCCGATTTCCAATCAGAAGGTGCGAGCCGGTTTGGTGGATCCGTATCGAGGTGAGGGTGATACACCGACGGATGACAATTCCGAGACCGAATTCACCTACACTTTGGGTGGACCAGCTCCGGATGTGGGCAACGAATACGCCGACACCTACAGCACCGGATTTATATGGACACCAGACGGGGCCCTCGAGGGCTTGAGTGTGCAGGCAGACTTCTGGCGTTTCGATGTGCGAGACCGAGTGTTGCCCGAACCGCCAATCTCGGCCCTCAAGCCGGAAATTGAGGCCTTCGTGGCAGCCTCGCAGGACAAGAGTAACTACATTTACAATAACTCCATTCCTGCTAATCAGAGCGCCTGGCCGAATCCTTACTACGCCTGTGACCCCGATGCTCTCACAGCGCAGTACGGCGCAGACTCACCGGAACGTCTCAACTGTGTCGTGGACCCCCGTGCCTACTACGTAAACGGGATTCAGCGGGCCTTTGGTGTTACCAATGCGAGTCTGATCACGCTCACCTTGAGCGCAATCAACGCCGGTCAGATAGAAGCGGACGGTGTTGATGTCAAGCTGGGTTATAACTGGGATAACGACTGGGGTCGTTTCCGGGCAGGCATCGACTTCACCCATGTGCGTCAGTACGAAATCAGTGACGTGCCCGGGCTGGAGAAAGGTCTTCTGGATACGGGGCTTTTTGATGCCGCGGGAACTACCGGCGACAACAACCTGGTGCGATCGCTTCCTGATAACAAGGGACGTCTGACCCTGTCCTGGGCCAGAGACCGTCACAGTGTGACTGCGATCAACCGTCATATTGGTTCCTATCAGAACCTCTTTTATGACAATTCCTACCAGACCTCCAGCGACTTCCGCCGTGGATTGTTGACTCGCAAGATCGATAGCTACGACAGCTGGGATTTTCAGTACAACTATTCCCACGACTGGGACAACGCGAGCTGGGGTACGACCCGCTTCACAGTCGGCCTGCTGGATGCGTTCAATGCAGAGATTCCTCGGTACGAGGAAGGTGCCCTGCAGTATGACGCCCAGGTTTTTGATGGCCGAGGTCGTCGCTGGTATGCCCGCGCACTGTGGTCGTTCTAAGGCGTCACTGACGGTAGGTTGAGGCGCAGCCGCCTCATATTTACCGGAATTGAAAAACGGCGATGAGATATCATCGCCGTTTTTTTATGGAGCGTGTGAAAAGTGGTGAGCGAATGGCATTTGGCTCCCGTGGAGAGTTATTAGTCTTTCTTACCAGACTGTTTGAGGCTGGTTCGCAGCCTGTCGAGAGATTTCTCAATGGAGTCTCGTGCATTGGCTGATACGCTGCCTTCGGTGTACTCCCTCCGTACCGCGTCTTCCACATGCAGGAGAATTGAGTCTATACCCCGAATGTTTTCGTCAGAGACATTGTGCTGGTTAAACAGGTTGATGGCTTTCTCCGTCCTGCGCCCTATCTGCAACAGCGATTCAAAAAGAGAGTCTTTATCTTGGTTGCCTTGCACCACGTCGATAATAAACACCACGATCGACATCGGGCTCATCAACAGGTCCCGTGCAGCATCGATGTATAACTTGAACTGAAAAACCAGTAGCTTGCGAAGTTGGGGCCAGATGTTCTGATTTTCTCGATTATCTCGGTTCCCCAGCTTTCCCGAAATCTTATGCTCTTGTTGTTGCGTGTGAGCCTTCGCTTCTGTCTCTGCCTCGGCTTCCGCAGTCTTTCTGCCATCGCTGGAGAATCCCTGGAATTCATGCTCAGAAGGTTCATTGTCGCGATGGTTACTGGTTTCCTGTTCATGGTCGGTCATTATGCCGTTCTCCAATTCTCGTTGCGTTCTTAATTGTCATTGCAGATAAGTGTGAATCAGGTATCTGATTATATCGCTGGGTCCATTCAGAAATTGTGCCAGTTTCATAACCAATTGATACTATTATTCAAAATGAATTTACGCCCGGGTCTGCGGTGAGTGAATTTCGCCACTTTCTGGCTCATCTTGTCACATCACTGGTTCTTTCAAGTTGAGAAGCTACGCTCATGAGAAGGATTGGCGTCGCCCCGGTGGTGATTCAAAAAAACCTTTTTGGCCAACGGTTTAAGCCTTTGCCGTCAAATTGAATTAGGCGATAAGGTGGTTTATGCTTCTCGCACTCAAGACTCACATCAGCAGGAATTTTCATAATGGCCGCAGGCAAGAAACGGCGCAGCAGGAAATCATCAGCAGCTCCTCAGATCAGCTCCCCCGTTGGGGCGGTGACGCTCCAGAAGACCACCAGTTCTCTGCAACCCATGCTGATTCCGCTGTTGCTGGCCGCGGCCATTTTTACCCTGTCACTGAGTCCACGAGTTCAGCTCAATCCTACGTTGGCCTGGTCATTTTGGGGCGCGTCCCTGTTTATCGCTGCCTGGGCGGGTTACAGTTTTCTGCTTTTCAGGAGCCAGGGAACTGCCCGCGCCTTCGATATAGTATTGCGGCCCCAGCACTATATTCAGGCGATGGTGCAGGGCAGTCTTTATCTCTACTGGGGCTATTTCTGGCAGCCGGTATATGAGCATTTGTGGTTGCTGTTAGGGCAGATATTGTTTGCCTACAGTTTCGACATGCTGCTGGCCTGGAACAGAAGGGAGCAGTACACGCTGGGTTTCGGACCAATTCCCATTATTTTCAGCATCAACCTGTTCCTGTGGTTTCGCGACGACTGGTTTTACATGCAGTTCCTGATGATCGCGGCCGGATTTATGGGTAAAGAATTTGTTCGTTGGCAGCGGGAAGGCAGGAGAGTACATATCTTTAACCCCTCCGCGTTTGCGCTGGGGCTGTTTTCCCTGGTGCTGATAGCAACCGGAACTACTGATCTGACCTGGGGGCGGGAAATCGCATCGACCCTGACTCTGGCGCCCAATATCTATACCTTCCTGTTCCTTATTGGACTGGTAGTGATGTATTTCTTTTCAATTACCCTCGTGGCGGGCACGGCTGCAATAGTGCTCTTCGGCGGCAGTGCGATTTACTCCGCGGTGTCCGGAGTTCCCTATTTTATCGACTCTGAGATTCCGGCTGCAGTTTTTCTTGGACTGCACCTGTTGGTAACCGATCCCTCGACCTCGCCGCGGACGCCACTGGGGAAAACTATATTTGGCGCGCTTTACGGTCTGGGGGTATTCGTTTTGTACTCATTACTGGGTGCAGTGGGTGTCCCGACGTTTTACGACAAGCTGCTCTGCGTTCCGCTGCTCAATTTGAGCGTTATCTGGATAGACCGCTATGTTCGATCTATTGGCTCCGAGAATCTGGTGAATGTGTGGAACGACAAATGGGCTGCCTGGCGACCTAATCTGGCGCACATGGCGGTCTGGGTTCTTATCTTTGGCAGCATGTCTATGCTTGGCAAGACCGATGGTCGCCATACTGGTGACAGTATTCCTTTCTGGCAGCAGGCCTGCGCAGACGGTTTGAGTAATAGTTGTGATCGATTGTTGCAGCTGGAGTCTACGTACTGCGGTGATAATTCTGCCTGGGCCTGTAACGAACTGGGTATTCATTATCTTCAGGGACAAATTGTGGTGCCGGATCGTGAGCTTGCACTGGGATATTTGTCACGAGCTTGCGAACTCAAATTCCAGGCGGGCTGCGTCAACCTGCTGGATCCTTCAATCATTTCTCACGAAAACCCCCGCGAGCTCGATTTGCGGCTCATGCTCAGGCAGGGAGGCCTCAATCTGATGGATATGGCCCAATCGGAGCTTTATCGGAGAGCCTGTGAGCATGGCTGGGCATTTGCCTGCAGAGCGCAAGTAGCCAGTTTATGACTTCGAATCCGGGTGATCCTCAAGCCGGGTCAGCAATCGACCCGCCAGCGAGGATTAACGAATACAGAAGCGGCAGTGTCGGCTTTATTATCCTGACAGTCCTGATAGTGTTCGTGGCATTTTGGATGGGTGTGCAGGGTCGCAAGGCGTTGCAACGGGAAAATTCTGCAATTGTCAGCTCCTATGAAAATCTAACCGGGTTTAGCGATATTTTCTGGCAATTGCCTGACGAGCCGCTACTGGGGTTCGTGGTCATTTCCACGGGTGAATTTCTGATGGGATCCGATCCTGCCATTGATCGCCAGGCGTACGAGAACGAGCGCTGGTCACAGTTCGCAAGGCAGGGAACCGTCGACCTGCCGGAATTTTACATTGGTCGATACGAGGTCACCGTCGCCCAGTATCAGGAGTTCGTTAATGACACGGGGCGGGCGGTTGCTTCGGAAACTCTCGCTGCCGGGCCAACTCATCCTGTCGCCTATGTGACCTGGACCGATGCTCTGGCTTACGCGCGCTGGCTACAGAATCGTCTAATGCAAAGCGATTCGACTCCTCAAATGCTTGCAGAGCTACTCGATTCCGGATGGCAAATCAGTTTGCCTACTGAAGCCCAGTGGGAGAAAGCAGCGCGAGGCCGGGATGGGTTGATTTATCCCTGGGGCAATCAGCCAGCGCAGGGACGTGCCAATTTCGCATCTTCATCGACACAACCCGTTGGGAGCTATGCCTGCCCGGAGTGCCAATATGATCTTTTGGACATGAGCGGCAATGTGTGGGAGCTGACTCGCAGCCCGCTTCAACCTTATCCCTATACCTCCGATGATGATCGCGATAACCTTTCTGGCGATGCACTGTGGGTCATGCGAGGAGGATCTTATGCGGATAGCGCCGCCAATATCCGCGCAGCTGTTCGGGGAGGAGTGGATCCGGGGGTGCGTAATGATAGCATCGGATTCCGATTGGTTCTTGCCTTGCCCTGACGTCCAGCCCGGACAATTGATCAATTCCTGGGAATTTCTTGAAAATGAAAAGCCCGGGCTGAGCCCGGGCTTTTCATGTCGGTCAAGATCAGCCTCTACTTATCCGCTTCGTAGTACTGATAAAAGCCGAAGAACATCTCCTGCCAGGTTTGCTCACCAAAGTTAAGCTCAACCGTCGGATCGGGATTGAACGGATTTGTCTCTGAATTGTCGAATGTCGCATTGAATACGATTTCGGTTCCTGCCGGGACAAACATGGGTTCCTTGAAGTCATAGGTGGTTTGCCAGTTGAACTGGTAGTTGGGTACATTCAGAACCTGTTCTCTCGTTCCGTCCGGATAAACCAGCGTAAAGTCCGCATCATAGCCTCGATAGTGCATGTGAGGTCCAAGCATGCTCAAGTAGATATCTTCCTCGAATACTTTAGAAGCCGTCATCTGGTGACGCTTGGCATGAGGTGGAATGGCGATGTTCAGATCGGAAGCGGACCCACCGTACACAGTCTTCTCGGGCTTTTCATCATGCAGATATATCGCTATCTCCGAGGCGTCGACAGTTTCCTTACCGGACGTGGTGTAGTGCATTTGTAACAACAGTCCGCCCCCTGCGCGCAGGGGATATCCGGTATTGTCGGGAAATGTATTTGGTGCATTGCCGGGAGCGTAGGCGCCCATACCAATTCCCTGATTCAGTATTTCAAACTGATTAATGCCATTGCCGCCAAACGTAAAGGCGATGATATGGTGAAGAACCTGACGGTCGCCGGGCTTGAACTCGACACCTTTGACCCAGAGCTCTTCTTCGTTGTTGAGTGGTAACACGATATTGCGGTAGTCCACCACACCGGTAGCGGGAATTTCCTGGGGTGGGATCTGCACTAACATATCCGGCTCACCCCAGCGTTCTGATAATTCCCATTCAGGCGCTTGTTGAATCATTTCCGCCAGCGGATCGAAGCCGCTGTTGTTTTGTGATCCGGCATCAATCCAGTGCAGGAGCGCCTGGGTTTCTTCAGTCGTGATCAAGCTTTGATCCTGGAAGAGATGCACGTAATCCGGATCAATTTGTGCAGGAGGCATGCGCTTGGAGAGCAAAGTCTCTCTGATCATGGGCGACCACCCTTGTAACATCTGGTGGCTGTTCATGGCGAACGGCGCAATACCGCCGTCCTGGTGGCAGGAAACACAGCGGCGCTCAACGATAGGCACGATGTCGGCCGCGTAGTCGAGCCCCGATGCCGAATGCTGATCACGGGAATTGAAGGCAACGGCCTCACCGCTGCTGGGTTGCCCTGCCACGGTTACTTCACCACCCTCTACCACTGATTCCAGAACTTCCCTGAGGTAATGATTGCGGGCGCGACGCCGATCGCTTCCCGCCGTGAACCGGTCATTCAGTGAGCCATTGTAAATCACTGCTCGGGCGGCCGGATCAATGACTACAACCTGAGCCGCGCGGGTGACGCCCAGCAGTTCGGACACGGTCTGGGTATCATCGATCAGCACCGGAATCGTAAGTTCGTCGGCTTCCGCCGCCGCGGAGATTCTTACTTTGTCGGCAAGCCCGGAGGATTCAAGCATAAAGAAGGCGACATTCTGATCGCTAAATCTTTCGATTTCGCGGTTGAGATCGCGCAGCGCATCCTGCACCACTTCGCTGTTGCTATCGTAAATGAATAGCACCATCGCATCGTGGTCCGCATAGCGGCTGACCTGATGAAACTTGCCCTGATGGTCGATAAGCGAAAAATCGCTAATTCGCTGGGCAATGGCGGTGGAACTTGCACCGCCGGCAAGCAGAACTGCAAACAGAAACTGGATAAAAACACGGAAGTTGAGCATAGGAAGCTGACCTCAGTTGTAGGCAATAAACATTGCGGCTTTCAAAACGCGCGTATGATAAAAGCAGATAGAAAGCAATGCTTCCTGAATCTTGCAAAGATCGGTAATTTTAACTTTCAGATAGTAGTTTTGTGTCCCTTCAGAAGCGAGAGGAATGATGACCCGTCATAAATATGGGATATTGGCAGTTATTTTTGGCAATTGAAAACCTCGGGATGCTGATATAGCCTAAGGCCCGTTTGAATCACTGGTCAAATTCTTGCGGGTTAGCTTTGCAGTGTAAAGATTGCAATGAAATTCCGGTTTGACCAGAACAGGCGGCCGCGTTAAGCAGAGCACTACGATGAAATTCGACACAAGACACGCCAGGTCCTTTTGCAATCTGCTAACTGCCGCAGTTTGTATACTCGGCAGCGGGGCTCTGCAGGCAGAGACCGTTCGCTTCGCCCATTGCCTCGGCGGATGTCCCTCGGGAGCGTCCGCTGGCAATGAAATAATTGCTCGCGCGCTCTATACATTGTCTTTCAATACTGAAAACAAAATAGCTGACTGGGTCGCCTACATTGTAACCCCGGGCTCAATCGGCGTGGCGACCAATCTATCGCGTGTTCCGCTGCGCGACCCCTTCGTCTCCGATACCTTGCGTCCAGAGGATTTTGAAGTGTCGCCTGAGGGCCGTCAGATTGGCCTGAGTTCTTTTGCACCCCTGGTTAGCTTCGCGGGTACGCCTTTCTGGTCCGAGATCAATTATCTGACCAATATGGTACCCCGAAACAGCGAGTTGAACCGCGGATCCTGGTACGGGCTGGAATGGGCCGTAAGAAATCTCGCCAATCGGACCGACTCGCTATATGTGATAACTGGACCGATATATGCCGAGGAACTCGTGGCCGCAGAGTCAGGTGCACTCGAGAGCACTCCTTATCTGGTGCCGACAGGATTTTTCAAGGTGATTGTCGATGCAGAGGGGCAGGTGGGGTCATTTCTTTTTCCCCAGGATCTGCCTTTTCATGTTCATCACTGTGATCGTATTGCGTCCCTTGGCGAGGTAGAGCGGCTGTCCGGCCTGGATCTGTTCCCCGAATTGCCCCAGTTACCGGCAGGGGACCTTAGGGAAAGCCTGGGATGCTTTCCCCGTTGAGTTCCTTATTGGGAAGAAAGGCTGAATTACCGTACTTCGATCAGGAAGTAATCATCCTGGACCAGTCCCCGAATTGTGCGGTCCATCGCACCTGAAATTGCTTCCAAGATTCCGCCTGCCGCAGGCGCTGTTCCGCGACCGAACAATACCGTCTCCCAAATTGTGCGGCCGGAGCCCTGCAATTGAACGCGGGTCCTGATGGTAAGTTGGATTGATTCAATGCCGTTACTGTCTAACAGTTCTGCCTCGGAAGAAACAATATTCCCAACCAGTGTCATGTTTTCGCCGGATTCAACAAGCGCAGCATTACCTTTCGTAAGACCTTGAACCAGCGCGTCCCTGACGATGTCAGCCAGAGGCTTGTCCGCGACAAAACCACCAGCCCCGTCGGTAATAAGGTTGGGGTTGCCGCCGCGGCTGTCGGTAAATTCGCCCACCCTGAGCGGCCCTCGGGACATATTGCTGAAATCGGGTCGGACAGTGCCCTCGTAGACAAAATTTACCGAGACTTCTTCTGCCGCGAAAACTGGTGTCAATATTGCCATGAATAGGGCAAAAACAGACAGGATAAGTTTCATAATCTTACTCCGTTGCTACAGCTTGAGGTGGTTCCATTGGTTTATCGCATTAAGCTTCAGGTCGTGACCTTTTTCTTATCGACTTTACAACAATAAGGCCACCTTGAGGGTGGCCTTATACGCAATTAGGCTCGGGACTCAGTTATTGAACGCACTGTCAGGCCAGGCGGGCACGCCGTCTCGAATGTTCGCCAGTTGAGTCATACCCTGATAGACAAACTTTTGCACTCGCTTACCCTCGTAAGTCTCCGTTGTGTAGATATTGCCTTCGGAGTCGGTCACTATGCTGTGGGGTGCGAAGAACAAGCCTGGCTGTCTGCCGCCTTCACCAAACGAATAAAGGACCTCGAGGGTCTCGCGATCAAGGATGTGAACTTTGAAATCACCGCCGTTAGCTAGGTAAAGAAATTCCTGATCTTCATCGGGCGAAAAGGTAAGATCCCAGGTAGTGCCGGCGAGGGTCATTGGATTAACCTGGCCCTCCTTAACGAAAGTTCCATCGGTTCGGAATACCTGAATTCTGTCGGCACCGCGGTCACAAACGTAAACCAGCCCGTCATTGGACGGTTCGGCGCAGTGTACCGGTCCACGGAATTGCTGTGGAAGCGGTTCGCCGGGAATGTAGGTGTTATCTGCGTCATCGTCGGGACGGTTTCCGTAGGCTCCCCAGTAGCGCTTGAATGCCCCGGTCGCAACATCAACGACAGCAACCCTGCGGTTACCATAGCCGTCGGCAAAATAGGCTTCCCCGGCGCTGGCATCGATTGCTATTTCAGCGACCCGGGAGTAATGGGTCGTGCTGTTACTGTCGATATCCTCTCCCGGAGTTCCGACAGTGCGAATGTAATCGCCGTCACGGGAGAACACCAGCACGTGGGAGTCTCCGCCGCCGTTGCCGCCGATCCAGATGTCCCCGTTCGGCGCAATCTCGATACCATGATTGGATTCCGGCCACACATATTCGCCATCAGGGGACTGCCCGCCCCAGGCATTAATGAGATTTCCGTCGATATCGAATTCCAGTATCGGTGGGGCCGCACTGCAGCATTCGGCACGGCCCAGTGTCAATCCAATTTCCTGGTTCATGAACATACTATTTTGATCGCGGTGCACGATGTAAATATGGTCGCGCTCGTCCACTGCGACCCCAATGGTGCGCCCCAGGATCCACTTGTTGGGTAGCGGTTGTGGCCAGAAAGGATCAACTTCGAAGTGGGGAACCATCTGCGATCCGCTGGCGGCATCCGCGGTTTGCTGGAGTTGCTGCTGACCAAGCCCCAGACCCAGCAGCAATATCGCTGCGATTCCGGGGACAAGGAAGAATTTGGTGGTAAGCTTCATGGCACTGTCCTGATTGGTTTATTGTTGAAGTACAGTGTATCGCAGTATATGCCTCTCACACGACCATGGGAATGGCGTGGGGAAAATTACACATGGCGAAGCGCAGGAGGCGAGAACGGGTGCCACAGCTCGAGATATTGGCCATTAAAAAAGCCGCATCGATTCATCGACGCGGCTTTTTTTACCAGCAGCAATAATTTTACAGTGCTTCGGCTGGCCAGGTTGGCGCGCGGTCACGCACGGTTACTGGTCTCATACCCTGATATAGGAACTTCTGAACGCGCTTTCCTTCGTAGGTTTCCGTTGTGTAAATATTGCCCTCGGAGTCGGTAGCAATACTGTGTGGTGCGAAGAACAGGCCGGGCTGACGGCCCCCGTCGCCAAAGGTGTAAAGCACTTCCATCGATTCTCGATCAATGATGTAGATCTTGAAATTCTGGCCGTCAGCCAGGTAGATGAATTCCTGGTCTGCATCCGGTGAGAAAGCAATATCCCATGTGGAACCCTGGGCCAGCGTATTGGGCGAAATGATGACCTCGCGCACATAGGTACCGTCTTTTCGGAACACCTGTATACGGTCGGCGCCGCGGTCGCACACATACAGCAGACCGTCGTTAGAGGGCTCGGCGCAGTGCACTGGACCGCGGAATTGAGCTGGACCTGGCTCGCCTGGAGTGTAGGTAACGTCGGCTTCGTCGTCAGGTCGGTTTCCGTAGGCTCCCCAGTAGCGCTTGAAAGCTCCGGTAGCCACATCGACTACCGCAACCCTGCGATGCGCATAACCATCAGCGAAGTAAGCTTCGCCGGCAGCTTCGTCGATAGCAATCTCGGCAACGCGGCCGTAGTGACTCGGACTGTTGCTGTCTACCGGCTGGCCCGGGACACCGATTGTGCGGATATAGTCGCCATTTCCACTGAAGACCAGCACGTGCGAGTCAGGGCCACCGTTGCCGCCAATCCAGATGTCACCGTTGGGTGCTACTTCGATACCGTGGTTGGATTCTGGCCATACATACGGGGCGCCTTCTACCGGGCCACCCCAGGCGTTGATCAGATTACCGTTGATGTCGAATTCCAGAATCGGTGGCGCAGGGGTACAGCACTCGGAAACGCCGGAGTAAAGGCCGATTTCCTGAATGCGCATAAACTGCGATTCGGTGTTGCGGTGAACGATAAAGATATGGTCGCGATCATCCACGTCGACACCGATAGTATTACCCTGAATCCAGTGGTTTGGAAGGGGCTTCGGCCACAACGGATCGACCTCGAAATGCGGAGCCAGAACGTCGTTATTGGCAGCTGTGGCCGTCTTGTTTTGCAATCTTTCCTGGCCCATTCCGAGGGCCAAGACGGCCAGAGCAAGGGAAAGACCGGTAATCAGCTTGATCTTTTTCATTGTTGTTTCCTCCAATCGCCCGGGTCGGCCGATGCAGCACATGGCCATCCGGGTAATCTCTAGTGTGCCAGCGCATGAGTATATGCCGAGAGTTGTCTGCTTTTAAAGGTTTCCCGGGAAAATAAAAAAACCGCAGCGGGCGAACCCGCTGCGGTTTTTATTCTTTCAGCTAGGAAGCTGAGCTCTTACAGTTCTTCAGCTGGCCAGGTCGGAGCGCGATCACGCTGAGACACTGGTCTGTGGCCTTGATAGAGGAACTTCTGGACTCGCTTTCCTTCGTAAGTTTCCGTGGTATAGATATTGCCTTCGGAATCGGTGGCAATACTGTGCGGGGCGTAGAACAGACCTGGCTGTCGTCCGCCGTCGCCAAACGTGTACAGAACTTCCATCGACTCGCGTTCGATAATGTAGATCTTGAAGTTCTGGCCGTCTGCCAGGTAGATGAATTCCTGATCGTCGTCAGGAGAGAAAGCGATATCCCAGGTCGAGCCCTGCGAAAGGGTTGCCGGAGAAATGATCACTTCCCTGATGTAGGTGCCGTCCGGTCGGAAAACCTGAATTCGGTCGGCGCCCCTGTCACACACGTAAATCAGGCCGTCGTTGGAAGGCTCTGCGCAGTGAACTGGACCGCGGAACTGCTGCGGGCCAGGCTCGCCGGGTGTATAAGTGACATCGGCATCGTCATCCGGGCGATTTCCATAGGCACCCCAGTACCGCTTGAAAGCACCAGTGGCAACGTCGACCACTGCCACTCGGCGATTTCGATAGCCGTCCGCCAGATACGCTTCGCCAGCGGATTCGTCGATGGCGATTTCAGCGACCTGGGAAAAGTGCGTCGTAGAGTTGCTGTCGCGGTCGTTGCCAGGAACACCAACAGTGCGAATGTATTCGCCGTCACGGGTGAAAACCAACACGTGGGAGTCACCACCTCCGTTACCGCCGATCCAGACGTCTCCGTTCGCCGCTACCTCTATACCGTGGTTAGAAGCTGGCCATACATAAGGAGCGCCTTCCTGCGCACCGCCCCAGGCGTTCACCAGGTTACCTTCGAGGTCGAATTCCAGAATTGGCGGTGCGGGTGTGCAGCATTCCGATACTCCTGCGTACAGACCGATCTCGGTGCGCAGCGCAAACATGGACTCCTGATCCCGGTGAACTACAAAGATGTGGTCGCGATCATCCACGTCCACGCCGATGGTTCGGCCCTGAATCCAGTGATTGGGCAGTGGTTTTGGCCAGAATGGATCTACCTGGAAGTGGGGTGCCAGGACATCGTTGCTGGCGGCCACTGCAGATTCCTGCAACTGTGACTGCCCGATACCCAGAGCGACCAGTGCGACTACCAGGGAGGCTCCGATTAACATTTTGATTTTTAACATTTCTTACCCTCCGAAAACCCACATCGGGGCCTTGTGATTTGTCATGCAAGGCGGAGTATACTCACTAACTGGCTATCCGTATACTCGCCGGTTGATAATAGTCTGATTTATTACAATTTTTGACAAATTTACGGGGCGCGGTCCGCAGCAAAGGTTTTAATTCGCCAGATCATGATTCTTGCCAGACCCTGGCAGGCTGGATTATGGTGTGCGGCTGCAAACGCGGTCGTAAATGATCGCTACGACCCGGAGACAGGACCTTTGACCATGTATGTTGTATATGCGCACCTGAAAAAACTCCTCATCAGGCTGTTAATCCCATTTTTTGTTGTGCTTGTTCCTACCATGGTGCAAGCCCACGACATCCCCTCCAGGGTGACGGTTTATGTCTTTGTCAAACCGGAGGGTAACCAGCTCAACGTGCTGCTCCGGGTGCCGATGGAGGCACTTGGAGAAATCGTATTCCCCACTCGCGGCCCTGGTTACCTGGTCATTTCTGAAGCGGATTTTGAGCTGCAGGATGCCGCAAGAGTATATGTTACTGAATCCATTAATTTTTTTGAAAATGGAGTAGAGCTCGAGGAAAAATCTCTGGAGCGAGTAAGGGTCTCTCTGCCGTCAAATCGATCATTCGGGAGTTATGAAGACGCACTCGCCAACATCCTGAGTCCGCCCCTCAGTGACGACGTCAACCTGTTCTGGCGTCAGGGCATGCTGGACATGCAAGTTACCTACCCGATCAATTCAGACCAGTCGGATTTTTCCGTGGATCCGCAGCTTGGAACTCTGTCTGATCAGACTACTACAGTGCTGCGTTTCTTGACGCCGGGGGGTAGTGAGCGGCTGTTCAACTATCTCGGTAATCCCGGACAGGTGCTGCTTGACCCCCGCTGGCATCAGGCGGTTTACCGCTTTGTTTCAATGGGGTTCGTCCATATTCTGGAAGGGCTTGATCACCTGCTATTCCTGTTCTGCCTCGTTATTCCGCTGCGCAACATCCGGGGTCTGATTCCGGTGATCACTTCATTTACAGTTGCGCACTCCATCACTTTGATCGGCTCGGCATTCGGATTGTCGCCGGGTACATTGTGGTTTCCGCCCCTGATCGAGACTCTCATTGCGCTGTCTATTGTCTACATGGCGTTTGAGAATATTGTCGGCGCGAGATTGTCGCATCGCTGGATAGTAACGTTCGGCTTTGGTCTGGTCCACGGCTTTGGATTTGCCTTCATGTTCAGAGACACGTTGCAGTTTGCGGGCGGCCATTTGTTTTCATCCTTGCTGGCCTTTAATGTAGGGGTTGAACTCGGACAATTGATTGTTTTGCTGCTGGTTATTCCCTTTCTTAATCTGCTGTTCAAGCGAGTCGTCGCTGAGCGCGTTGGGACCATCCTGCTATCAGCATTGATTGCTCATAGCGCCTGGCACTGGATGATGGAACGAGGAGCATTGCTAAGTCAGTATCAGATTCAAATGCCGCTCATGGACGCCCAGTTTTTTGCCGGTCTGATGCGCTGGGGAATGCTCGCGATAGTTGCGGCTGCGGCAATATGGGGTATGTATGAACTGTTCAGGCGGTTCGGTGCGATTGGTCCAATACTGGGCAACGAGTCCTCGGTGGAAGAACGTTAACCACACAGCGGGATAAGGGTGATGACATGTTGAAAAAACTATCGGGCGTGACGCTGATACTGCTTGGGATTTTCATGGTCTACCTGGGCGTTAATGCGAGTATCTTGCCGCCGACCATAACCGGGATCGGTTTCTTTGCGATTGCTGCGGTGTTCCTGCTGGAAAAATCAGGCTCCTGAGTAACCAACTCCCTGGGGTGAGACAGTCAATATGGCCTACCAAAATCCCCAAGGGAGGTCTGGTCTGGTTGCTGGCTTTGCTTGAAGCCTGGGTTTAATTCATCGCTTAGCGCTGCAGGCTATACTTTCGAAGTTTTCGCTGAGCGACTTCTGCGCCGTAAACATTACCTTCGTCATCTGCGGTGACGCCTTCGGCAACACTTGTTCCTCGGGCTGCGCCGCTATTGGGATCTGGAATGAAGGCGGTGACGAAGCCGTCTATCGCACTGCCGATGCGAATTCCGCGGTACCACCCGGGATTTCGACGCGGACCGGTATTGGACTCCGAATCAGCGGAGTAAAGCGTGTCGTTACTGTCTATGTAGAGGCCGCTGGGACGTCCGAACTGAGTCCAGGTGTCCAGATGGTTGCCGTCCTGGTCAAAGATCTGCAGGCGGCTATTACCTCGGTCTGCTACGAACAGGCGTCCCTGAGAGTCCATCGCCAGTGCGTGCGGAACCCGAATTTCGCCATCTTCCGCTCCGGTTCCACCCCACTCCATCAGGTACTCACCCTCGCTGTTGTACTTGACGATACGATTATTACCATTAGCCGAATGACCGTCAGCGACGAAAATATCGCCATTGGGTGCTACGGCAACGTCGTTGGGCTGGTCGAAAATATAGTCTCCCTTGCCTGCCAGACCGGGCTGGCCGAGGCTCATCAACAGTTCACCATCCGGGCTGAATTTGTGGACCTGGTGCCCTTTGCGGCGCTGATCGTCCCCGCGGGCATCAGCGATCCAGACATTGCCTTCAGGATCGACATGCATGCCATGGGGCCAAACTATTAGTCCAGCACCGAAGCTTCTTACGACGTTTCCTTCAGGGTCTATGAGGAATATTGGGTCGATTTCAGGAGTATCGAGGCAATTACCGTTTGCTCCGCAGCGTTCTGCTGCCCAGATAAAACCACCTCCAGCAGAGTACACCGTGCTGGTCGCGCCCCATGTGCGCCCGTTGGGCAGGTTCACCCAATCCTCGTCTCCGGGATTTACTGTCGCATAAGGGTTGGGAATCAGGCCTGGGTTTTCCAATTGGGCGCCCGCGTTCCCGACAAGTGCGAGGCTTGCCATCAGGCTCACACAACCGGCTTTAATCGTTCTGACCAATGACATCGTATTCCTCCGTTCGATGTGACTGCGGTCCTTCCGGGCTCCAGATCCAGCGCCTTCGGTCGGCCCAATTCAGGGACGCTCACTTTACTGGATTATAGGCAAAATGTCGCGACTAGCATGCGTTCGAATGTTTGGCTACCGAGAGTGTGATTTTATTAAATGCTCTGCCCGTTCAGGGACAATTGCGATATCATTTAAGTCCGGTGTCGAATGGCGATACAAATGCAAGTAACTACTGGAGAGATTGCATGAATAAATTTAGAGCGTTGATGTTGTTTGTGCTCGGTGGCTCGCTAATGGCAGTCAATGCTCAGGCAGCGCCAGAACGGGTAGGCGATTTTGCTCTGCTGGACGGCACCGGGGATTTCCACCAGTTGAGTCGTTATCGCCACCGGGATGCCCTGGTGGTGATGGCCTATGCGGGTAGCTGTTCTTCCATGGATACCATGATCGCGCAGTTTCAGTCGGTGCAGGCGCAGTGGCAGGAGCAGGGAATTGCATTCGCAATGATTGATTCGGAGGACAGCGGCCGACAGGCTGCCGCGGCGATGAACGCCGGCATGCCGGTACTTGTTGATGATGGCCAGCTGGTGTCCGAGACTCTGAGCTTGGCCAACGCTGGCGAGGTTGTTGTGTTGGACCCGGAGCGACTGACAGTTTTGTATCGAGGTCCCATTCACGATCACCTTGGCGGTTATATACAGGGCGCCAAAGCCGGCACGGTAGATGATACTCATGTCATGCCGGCCAGCGGGTGTGCGATTAATTACCAGGCCCGCGATATGCACGCCAGTAATGTTCCCGATTACGCTACGGAGGTGGCGCCGATAATCGCTGAACAGTGTGCAACGTGCCATCGGGAGGGAGGAATCGGTCCCTTTGCGATTAACAGTCACCTTATGCTGATGGGCTGGTCCCCGATGATCCGTGAAGTGCTGCTCACCAAACGCATGCCGCCGGAACAGGTTGACCCCTATGTCGGGCACTTTGAGAACGCTCGGTATATCTCCCAGCAGGAATTGCAGACGTTGGTGCACTGGATTGATGCCGGTTCGCCACGCGGCTCTGCAACCGTTGATCCGCTGGCGGAACTGAGTTTCCCGGATCATGACGATTGGCAGCTAGGCGAGCCAGACTATATCGTCAAGGCACCGGTTCACGAGATTCCTGCCACCGGCGTGCTGGACTATATCAATGTCGATGTCGAGCTGCCGTTTGATGACGACCAGTGGGTGCGGGCGGTGCAGTTCGTTCCTGGAGATCGTTCGGTTCTGCACCACCTGCTGACCTATGTGACTGCGCCGGCAGAAGATTTTGAGGGTGGTGAGCAGGATACTCGGTCCATCGCACGGCGGTTCCTTGAAGGGTATGCCCCCGGCAAGATTTCAGCCATGGAGTTTCCTCAGGAGACAGGGGTATTCATACCCGCAGGACACAAACTCTCCATGCAGTTCCATTACACCACGAACGGTCGGGCCGCCACCGATGAGACTACTCTGGGTCTGTACATGTACGATGAACCACCAAAGTATGAAAATTTCACCCGATCGGTCTCGAACAGATTCCGTATTCCACCCTATGAGCGCAATTATGAGATGGAGGCGCAGTATGTCTTTCAGGAAGACGTGGTGGTGACCGGCTTGCGGGCGCATATGCATTTTCGCGGTAAGGACATGAAGTTTTCTGTGACTCAACCGGATGGATCGCTAAAGGATATTCTTAGCGTGCCTAACTACAGCTATGCCTGGCAGCCGACCTACCAGTTGTCTGAGCCGGAATACCTGCCGGCCGGAACCAGAGTGATTGTTTCCGGAACCTTCGACAATTCCGAGCACAACCCCGCTAACCCGGACCCGAGCAAGGAACTGACCTTCGGATTGCAAAGTTGGGATGAGATGTTTATCGGCTACTGGACCTATCATGCAGCCAAGCCGACCAATCCCTAGTGAGTCTGCGTCGGGCGGCTTGACAGCCTTTCCTCGCAGCTAGCGAGTGTCAGAATTAACAACCAGTACTTCCGCAGTGGGGCACCTCTCAAGGGTGCCCCACTGCGTTGTGCCTGGCGCCATTAACTTGCTATTATTCGGCAGCTGTCATCCATAATAAAAACCTAGAGAGAGTGATTTATGTCTTCGCTTTTTATCATCATATTCGGACTTGCGGGATTTAGCTTTGGCTGGTTTGTCTACTCCAAGTTTATCGCCGAACGGATCTACAGGCTTGATCCTGACTACGAAACACCTGCGCACCGGTTCAACGATGGCGTGGACTACGTTCCCACGAATAAATATGTATTGTGGGGAGCGCATTTTACCGCCGTCGCCGGGGCTGCACCGATCGTGGGGCCGGCTATCGCTGTTTACTGGGGCTGGTTGCCGGCACTGCTGTGGGTGACTCTGGGCTCCATTTTCTTCGCAGGAGTCCATGACATGGGGGCTCTCTGGGCAAGCACCCGACACGGAGCACGTTCAATCGGTGCTTTGTCAGAAAGCGTCATTGGCAAGCGTGCGCGCTCTCTGTTCATGGTGGTAATTTTCCTGCTGCTTCTCATGGTAAACGCAGTTTTTGGAAGCATTATCGCGAGTGAAATGGTGGAATTTCCGACCTCGGTGTTCCCCGCCTGGGCCGCTATACCTGTTGCAATTGCCATCGGCGTTCTTATTCGACGCAAGTTTAACCTTCTGCTCATCTCCGCGGTCGGAGTTGCAATCCTCTACTTCACTATTTGGGTGGGCAGCGTCTGGCCGCTGGCATTACCGGAGGAAATTCCGGTGCTGGGAGACAATGGTGCCTGGATTGTCATCCTGTTTATTTACGCGGGCATTGCTTCCATGCTACCAGTCTGGCTCCTGCTGCAGCCGCGTGACTACATAAACGGAGCGCAACTTGTTATCGGGTTGCTGGTGCTCTACACGGGCGTTCTCATCACCATGCCCGAGGTTACGGCGCCAGCAATCAATCAAAATCTGGCCGATGGTACGCCTCCACTATTCCCGATGCTGTTCGTGACGATTGCCTGTGGGGCGATATCCGGTTTTCACGGAATCGTGTCCTCGGGCACCAGTTCCAAGCAGATCAGTAATGAAAAGGATGCCCGATTTGTCGGCTACCTTGGTGCTTTGGGGGAGGGCTCGCTTGCCCTGATTACAATTGTTGCCGTCACCGGTTCTCTGTACGCGGCCAGTGGGGCGGATTGGGGCGCTATCTACCCGGCGTATAATCAGGGCGCACCGGCTACCAAGTTTATAGAAGGCGGCGCCGAGTTGATTGCTCAGGGTTGGGGCATGTCACTGACATTTTCTCAGACTATGCTGACTGTGATGGTGGTGCTGTTCGCGGGTACTACGATGGATGCCGGGCTCCGGTTGCAGCGCTATATCATTCAGGAATGGGGTGATATCTACAAGATCAATCCGTTGAAAAACAATTACATCGCTACCCTCGTGGCGGTCGGTACCTGTCTGTTGTTGGCGTTCGGCGCGTCGGTCGAGTATCCGGGTGACGGAGGCAACAGGATCTGGCCTATATTCGGTGCCGGTAACCAGATTCTTGCCAGTATGACGTTGCTGGTGGTCTCCATCTATATTATGAAGCTCAAGCGCAACTTCTTGCCGACCCTGCTACCGATGATTTTTGTAATCATCGTGGCGTTCTGGGCCAGCGGTTTGTCGTTAATAACTTACTTCCAGCAGGCTAACTGGCTGCTCGTGATACTCAGCCTGGCTGTGATGGCGGCAAGTATTGTGGTTATGCTCGAAGCGCTTTCGGAGATCTCCAAGATCCGCAAGGGTGAGAGCGATGGTGACGGGGAGGATGCAGTTCCCTCCAGCGGTGAGTGAGGCCTCGACAGCTCGGTGCCGGTTGCTGATTCATCGACCGGACCGCAGCACCCTGGCCGACACACAGAAAACAGAAAAGGGAGTCGTGGATCATCTGATCCACGCTCCCTTTTTTCGATACTTGACAGTAATTCCAGGTCTTACCTCTGTTGCCGGCAATACGATCAAATCAATTGATTCGGTATTTGCCAGACCCGCGCGTATAACACCATGGATCTGAAGAAACTGCTCGAAAGACTCAGCGACGGTTGCTGGCATTCCCTTTCCGATCTCGTCGGGGAATTGGGAACGGATATCGGCTCACTGAGCGATCTCCTGAGAGAGCTGCAGAGCTATGGCCTTGAATTGACAGCGGATGCCGAAGGCTCGGTGAGCCTTTTATCACGGCTCTCGCTGTTGGCAGATGAAGAAATTCTTGCCGGATTGACGCCAGTACTTCGGAGTTCTCTAGTGCATATTGAGCTGGCGCCGGTAGTCGATTCAACCAACACCCGAGCCATGGAATGGTTGCGGGTCGGTAACTCGGGACGCGCACTGTTTCTCGCCGAATGGCAGCACAGTGGACGCGGGCGTCGCGGAAGAAGCTGGGTCAGTCCAATTGCCCAGAACCTGATCATGTCTCTGGCATGGCCTGTTGATGAAGCAGGACGAATGCTCCAGGGCATCAGTCTTGTGGTAGCCCTGTCGCTGGTCGAAGGTCTTCGATCAATGAAATTGCATGGAACTGATTTGCTGCGGGTCAAGTGGCCGAATGACGTCTGGTTGGGAGAGGCCAAACTTGCCGGGATTTTGCTGGAGTTATACAAAAGTCAGTCTGCGAGGGATCATGTAGTGATTGGTATTGGATTGAATGTGCAATTACCCTCCGGTGCTCTGGCAGATTTCGATCAAGCGGCAATCGACCTCTGTTCGCAGGGCAATCCACAAATCGATCGTAACCAGCTTGTGATAGCAGTGCTAAACAGCCTGGAGCTCAATCTGGAAAAACTGCGTGTCGAGGGATTTGGATGTTTTCGAGAGCAATGGCTTGAACTTGACGCATTCCGTAATCGGCAGGTCAAAGTGGTCGGGCACGGCCAGCCGATCGTTGGAGTAGTCAGCGGGATCAGTGACAGTGGCGCATTGATATTGCAAACACTGGAGGGAGAGCAGGTAATCGGCGGCGGAGAAATAGCTCCGTCTGTAAGGCCTCTCAGCTAGCTGGCAGAATTTAGAGGATACTTAGGATGATTCTCGATCTTGATATTGGCAATACTCGAATTAAATGGCGAATGGTTGATCGCACTGGGACCGCGGCTTTCGAGGGAATAGTGTCCGAAGTCGACGAACTCTTGGATGCGACCGTCAGGCAGTATCCGATAGAGCGAGTGCGGGTCGCCTGTGTGCGTGGTGGTGACTCGCTGAATGAACTGATCGGATCGCTCTCCAAAGGCTGGCAATTGCAGGCTGAGATCGCTCGGGTCAGTCGGGAGTTCCTCGGACTCTCAGTTGGGTATGAAAAACTGGACAGACTGGGGGTTGATCGTTGGCTGGCAATGCTTGCAGCGCACCGGAATGCGGGTGGTGCCTGTCTGGTCGTAGACTGCGGAACCGCAGTTACCGTTGACCTGGTGGATGCAGACGGGTGGCACCGCGGTGGCTACATAGTTCCCGGTTTAAAGCTGATGCCGGACGCTCTGACCCGAAATACCGCTATCAGACTGGCGGGTGAGCCCGACTGGGGATTGGAACCAGGAAACTCCACCGAGGATGCGATTTTCCACGGTGCGCTCATGATGCTGTTGTCGCTGCTGGAACAAACCGTTGCCCGCCAATTAGCGAGGCAATCAGTGGGACAACCCTTCAAAGTCTATCTCACGGGAGGGGATGCTCCTCTCATCGCGCGTTTCCAGAATTTGCAGAATGTGTCGCTGAAACAGGTCGATGGATTGGTGTTTCAGGGCCTTGCGCTTGCCCTTCCCTAGGACCCAGATAAGGGCTTCGGAGCGGGGGTCGAATAGCGGCTGAGAGACGCAGAAAATCTCGGCTAAACGATTGCACAAGCAACGCAATTCCCCTACAATGCCGCGTTTGAAAAAAAGAGCCAAGGAAATTAGCTCCTTGGGAGCTCTGCGGGGAGGGGTTCCCGAGCGGTCAAAGGGATCAGACTGTAAATCTGACGCGTAAGCTTCGGTGGTTCGAATCCACCCCCCTCCACCATCTAGAAATGCCGTTAATCGGTGGTTTCTAGGAGGCGGGTATAGTTCAGAGGTAGAACCCCAGCCTTCCAAGCTGGTCGCGCGGGTTCGATTCCCGCTACCCGCTCCATCTTATTGCGATTGATGGAAAGAAGTAAACATTAACTTAATACACTAATTAAAATTAAAGTAGTTGCTTGAAACTTAAATAGCGGATCGCTGGCATAGGTCGGGGAATACCGCCGGAGATTTGCTCGCATAGCTCAGGAGGTAGAGCACTTCATTGGTAATGAAGAGGTCTCCGGTTCGACTCCGGATGTGAGCACCATTCCGAATGAGTTGTCGTATTTTTACTCAGCACAGAGATAGAGGCAGTCAAAATGGCGAAGGCAAAATTTGAAAGAACCAAGGTACACGTTAACGTTGGTACGATAGG
>JAYPVG010000012.1:74785-82542 GCA_038134485.1 Pseudomonadales bacterium | reverse complement strand
CTATAATTGGGTGACCGCGTGTCAAATATGGCAAATCAGACAGTTATTATGCCATATTAGCCAATATAGAGGGGGGCTTCGCTTGCCCGACCGACTTGCGCTGCCAGTTGACTGTCATGGCGCTTGCTCGTTGTCCGCAGACTGGTTACCTGCATCAATTGTGGTACTCTAGTTTTATTACCTATTTTCGCAATTAACGCGGCTTGAGGAGGATCAATGATTAAAAAACAACGACTGTTAACTGCAGGGTTCATTGCAGGTATATTGCTGGCGAGTAACGTTGGCCTGGCACAGGACGACCGCTTTGCCAATGTCACGATTGAAACGGTGCCCGTAGCTGGAAATATTTCTATGCTGGTTGGATCAGGGGGCAACATAGGTGTCTCTGCCGGAGCAGACGGCATACTAATAATCGATGATCAGTATGCTCCGCTGGCCGATCGTATCCGGGCAGCACTGGCCGATTTGGGTTCTGACACGCCGAAATTTATTCTGAATACTCATTTTCACGGCGATCACACCGGCGGCAATGCGAATTTTGGCGCCAGCGGTATTATCGTTGCTCATGAGAACGTGCGGGTCAGGCTTCAGGAGTTGAATTCAGAGCCGGTTACCCTGCCGGCTGTCACCTACGATGACGATGTCACCATCCATTTCAATGGTGAGGATATCACCCTGATCCACATGCCGGCCGGACACACAGATACTGACAGTGTGGTAATGTTCTCCGGCTCCAATGTCATCCATATGGGTGATCATTTCTTCAAAAACGCGTTTCCGTTCATCGATCTGGCCAGCGGAGGTTCGGTTCAGGGTTACCTTTCCAATCTGGAAAGGGCGTTGTCCTGGATTGCTGACGATACTCAGGTTATTCCGGGCCATGGGGCCCTGGCAAGCAAGGCCGACCTGCTCGCTTTCTATGAGGTCATCAAGGATACGTCGACGGATATACGAGTCAAAAAGTCTCTGGGCATGAGCAAGGAAGAAATTGTGTCTGAAGGGCTTGATCCTGGCCTCGAATCATGGGGGGCTGGTTTTATCAATGCGCAGCGTTGGATAGAGACGGTTTACGACAGTTATCCCCGCTGACCCGAAGTTTGACGGGTATGACAATCGAAACACAAAATGTCGAGCCCGAGTATCTGGCTCGACTGCGTGCGTCGCACAGGGTGCTGGGAATTCCAGAAAACTTTCTGGACACTTCTCGGCTCCCTCTCTGCATCGAGCCCGAAGACCTGGTGGACACCGAACCAGACTATTATAGTCGCCCGCAGAAACTTACTCCCGCCGCCAATCTCGCCTGGCGGGCGATGCGAGATGCCGCCGCCGGGGACGGGGTAGTCTTGCACCTGATTTCCGCTTTCCGGAGTATTGAATATCAGGTCGAGTTGATCCGTAAAAAGCTGCAAAAAGGCAACTCGATAGAGGAAATTCTCAGCCTAGTGGCGGCCCCCGGATTTAGCGAACATCACACTGGCAGGGCGATTGATTTAAATACCGAAAATTGCGCCGTACTCGAGGAAAGTTTCGAAAAAACTAAGGCATTTCAATGGCTTAATTTTAATGCAAGCAACTTCGGGTTTGTCTTGAGTTATCCACGGGACAATAACCTGGGTATTGCGTACGAGCCCTGGCACTGGTGTTACCAACCGCTTTTTAATGATTCCCACAATCTTTAGACAAAGCTGCGATAAGTCGGTATCTTTGAAGTGCACGGTCTATCCGCAGCACCTTACTCAATTCACATTGATCCATCTCAAGTTACCTATGCGCCAGGGGAGGATAATAAAAAACGAAGCACATGGAAGAATAGCCATTATCACGACTTAACGGAGAAAATTTTTATGACCAATGAGTTTCAAGTTGTTTTTCATAATATCGACCAATCTGATGCTGTTATCGACGCAGTCAACAAAAGAATAAGTAAATTGGAACGCTATTGTGACCAGATCATTGCCGGCCGCGTAGTACTGGACTCACCTCACAATAATCATTACAAAGGAAAGGTTTATTCAGTTGGACTTGAAATTCATACTCCCCAACGAGAAGTCAGGGTTAATCAGGATCAGCATGACAATCATGCTCACGAAGATCTCTATGTTGCTATCCGCGATGCATTTAACGCAGCAGAACGGCAGTTAAAATCTGTAGACAAGAAACATCGCGCCGATCCATTGGCATTCGCAGAAACCGAAATGGTTGCCGACGGGATACACGATGACCATGCGCTTGGAACCAGCCTCTGAGACCCGAGTAAATTGAAGAACCTGACCGAACAGCAAAAAATTGAACTTGAGGCGGCTACCTTTCGTCGTCTGCTTCAACACCTTGATGATCACAAGGAGGTTCAGAATATCGACCTCATGAACCTGGCCAGTTTTTGCAGAAACTGTCTGTCAAAATGGTTCGCAGCAGAGGCAGATGTCCGCGGTCTCTCGGTCGATTATGATCAGGCCAGGCAGCTCGTTTACGGGATGCCTTACGACGAATGGAAATCCAGATATCAGAAAGACGCCACCAGTGCGCAGCTTTCAAAATTCGAGGAACTCAATCCTTAACTTTGAAGAGCTTGCTGCGAACCAGCGAGCGGTATTCACTCGGAGTCACCCCGGTGTCCTGCCTGAAGAGACTGCCGAAATGACTGGTATCCGTGTACCCAACTGTGAATGCTATTTCAGCGATGGTCAGGTTACTTTGTTTCAATAGTTGCCTGGAATGATCGATTCGGGTTTCTCGCAGGTATTGAACCGGAGTTGTGCGGGTCGCGGCTTTGAAACGACGATTTAGAGACCTGACACTGATCTTAAATCGCGAGGCCAGTTCATCGATCTGAACGGCATGCTGGTAGTTTCCCTGAATCCATTCCTGGATTTTGATAATTAACTCGTCATGGTGAGTATCCTGTTGCTGGTAGCCAAGCAGCATGGATTCGTAAGAGCGTTTGATCTCGTGGGTAAAATGCTTGGCGATGTCGCTGGCGATACCGGTACCAAAGATTTCCTCAACCAGGTGCAGGGTTACGTCTCTGGCAGCGTTGACACTTCCGGTGCAGTAAAGATTGTTGTCCAGCGTGATGAAGCGCTTTCTTTCCAGCCTGACGCGTGGGTAGCGAGATTCGAAATCGTCAAAGTAGTACCAATGTGTGGTGGCGTCGCGACCATCCAGCAATCCGGCTTCGGCCAGGAAGTAGCTACCGGTCACCAGGCTACAGAGTATGCTCCCTTCGCCATGAAGCTTTACCAGCCATTCCAGCAGTGTTCCCGATTTTCGCAAAGTTTTTACGGGGGATCCCCACAAGCCCGGCACGAAAATAAGATCACTCTGATCTATGCTCTCAATTGCGGTAGCGGGCGCGATCATCAATTCACCAGCCATGCGCGAGATTCCGGGTTCGATCCCTGCCACCAGCAGTTCCAGATTGGCATTTGGGCCGCCATTGACTCGACTGATTGTTCTGGCTGCATGCAGCATTTCCAGAGGAATAGTAATGCTGCTGGCCAGGGCTCTTTCTAAAGCGACGAAGACTACTCTCATGGCAAATCGTAATCGATGGAAACCAGAAAATAACTGCGCCGCCCGGAGGGAGTGTCCAGGCTGATTTCACTGTCTACCTGTTTGCCCAGTAACGCCCTGCCCATCGGCGAATCGATGCTGATAGTTCCGGTTTTCGGGTCGATTTCATCGGCACCGAGCAATCGATAAACCGTTAGATGTCCGTCCTCATCTTCCAGTCCAACTGTCGCACCGAAATAAACTTTGGATTTGTCATCGGGAGTGTTTCTGACGACGATGGCTTCATCGAGTCGCTTGCTCAGGTAACGAACACGACGGTCAATTTCTCGCAGCCGCTTTTTACCATAGATGTACTCGGCATTTTCAGATCGGTCTCCGAGAGCCGCGGCTTCCGAGACTGACTGCGTTACCCTGGGCCGCTCGACTTTCCACAGGTATTGCAGTTCTTCTTTGAGCCGCTGCTCGCCGGCGGTGCTTAAATAATTTGAGCTGGGAGCCGGGGGTGGACGGTAGCGGCTCATGCTAGCGCTCCTCGAAGAGCGCCAGTTGTGGTGCCGAAGCAGTATTTTTCGGAGTGGCGCTGTTTTTGACTTCGCTGCTTTCGGTCATTCCCTCATGGACTGGACTGAGTCTCGCCCCGATGCCAAGAAGTCTGACCGGGCGTAGCCCTCGTTGGTACCCTTCTTCAAGAAGCTCTCTGTATTTTTGCAATTCCGTGGTCGGAGAGAGGGTTTCGACAGTGGTCGATATGAAATCGTGGAACTTGATTTTAACTACCTGCTTGGAGATCCGGTATTTGTCGCGTAGTTTTTCGATTCGCTCAAGCAATTGTTCGTGCAGGCCAGGTAGCTCTGCCAGGCAGGCATCCAGGTCAGGCAGGTCAGTAGCAAAGGTGTTTTCCACGCTTATCGATTTGCGAATGCGGGTCGGCTGGACCGCTCTGTCGTCAACACCTCTGCAAAGATCATACAAGCGTTTACCAAAACTGCCGAAATGACTGTCCAGTTGATCGCGATCAAAATCCCGCAGGTCGCCGCATGACTGGACACCGAGTTTTTCCATTTTTGCCGCCGTGACTTTTCCAACACCAAATAACTTTCTGACAGGAAGTTGGCGGACGAAACTGTCGATCATAAGGGGTTCCACAACGAATTGGCCATCGGGTTTGTTCCAGTCGCTGGCAACCTTGGCGAGGAATTTATTGGGTGCTATTCCCGCGGAGACCGTAATGTTGACCTCCTCTGCAATCCGCGCACGGATCTCAGAGACGATGAGAGATGCACTACCACGGTGGTGTCGACATGCACTCAGATCAAGAAAAGCCTCATCAAGTGACAAGGGTTCGATAATATCGGTATAGTCCCGAAAAATATCTGTAATCTGCGCGGATGCCGCCCGATACCTTGCCATTTCCGGTTTGATAATTACCAGCCCCGGGCATATGCGTCGCGCAGTTGCTGAAGCCATGGCAGAGCGGACACCAAATTCCCTGGCCAGGTAGTTGCAGGTAGCCACCACGCCACGTCGCTCGGGCGAACCGCCGACGGCTATTGGCAGTCCGGCGAGCGAGGGATTGTCGCGTATTTCGATCGAGGCGTAGAAGCTGTCACAATCGATATGGGCTATTTTGCGAACTGCTGACATAACGCAACTTGGAAACGGGCGGTTCTTGCATTGCTTTTCGGTCAATTTACAGCAAGCAATGAAGCAAGTAAATCAAGCTACAGCACCAGAGTTTTCGGCATAACGGAGCAATCCGATGTCGCTTTTACCCAAAGCAACTAACTGGACTAAAAATCCAGTTTTCGAACCTCGGCAGTTTGATTGAACGAGTCCGGCTCAGATGCAATCGCTACCGCATCAGGTCCTTGAGCGTTCAAATTCCCGCATGAAATCCACCAATGCCTGGCAGCCTTCCACCGGCATGGCATTGTAGATGGACGCTCTGGCACCACCGACGGCACGATGCCCCTTCAGGGCGTAAAGCTTGTGTTCTAATGCTTCGTCGACGAACCTGTCGAGTAGACTTTCGTCTGCCAGATTGAAGGTTACGTTCATGATTGATCTATGATTGGGATGTGCCGTACCGCGATAGAAATCGCTGCCGTCGATCGCATCATAGATCAATTGCGCTTTTGCCTCGTTGCGGGCTTCCATGACAGAGACTCCGCCCTCGTCCTTGAGCCACTCGAGTACCAGCGACATCATGTAGATGGCAAAGGTGTTGGTAGTATTGGCTAGCGAGTGATTGTCGGCATACACCTTGTAATCCAGCAGAGAGGGAGTGAAGGGAAGGGCATGTCCTAACAGATCTTCACGGATTATGACTATCGCCAGTCCAGCAGGGCCGAGGTTTTTCTGCAGGCCGGCAAAAATAATGCCGAATTTTGAAATATCAAGTTCCCGAGACAGAAATTCCGAGGTCATGTCTGCCACCAGGGGGATATCACCGGTGTCCGGGAACTGGTGCCATCGGGTACCGTACAAGGTATTGTTGCTGGTTATGTAGGCATAGGAGTTGTCCGCTTCCAGACTGGCAGGATCAAAGTCCGGAATGCGGTCAAAATTGCTTGCTTCACTGCTCGCACCGGTGATGGCATTGCCATAACCGGCAGCTTCTTTGCGAGCCTTTACTGCCCAGTTGCCGGTTTCGATGTACGTGGCTTTTCTGGATTCATTGCGGCCAATGAGATTCAGAGGGACTGCTGAAAACTGCATTTGTGCCCCACCGTGAACGTAAAGAATTTTGTAGTTTTCTGGAATACCGGCCAGTTCGGCAAGCATGGTGTCGCAGCTATCAATGATCTGGTCGAATTCCTTTGAGCGGTGGCTTATTTCAATAACGCCGGCTCCCATATTGTGGTAATCCAGAAACTCTGCCTGCGCCTTTTCCATGACTGGAATGGGCAGCATGGCAGGACCAGCGCCAAAATTATAAATACGTGTCATGAGAGGTTCCCTGTAACAATCAGATCAGTAGTTTTTTAAAGCAGTGTAAGCTTGACAACATCCTCAATGCCGGAGATCGCGTTGAGCGCGTCTTGCGACGGCGCAGACTCCAGATCAATCAGGTTATACGCAATTTCACCTCGGCTTTTATTCAGCATGTCAATGACATTGATGTTCTGATCGGCCAGCACTGAGGTGATTTGTCCCAGCATTTTGGGAACATTCTTGTTGGTAATTGCCAGTCTTGTGCTCCGGGCCGCACCTGATGCGCGGTCCAGCGATAGGGAAGGGAAGTTTACCGAGTTCCGAATGTTACCGTTCTCAAGGAAATCCATAAGTTGATCTGCAGCCATCACTGCGCAGTTCTCTTCCGCTTCGCGGGTACTGGCGCCTATGTGCGGCATGGAAATGACATTTTCGCGCCCCATCAGCTCAGGGCGTGGAAAATCACTGATGTACCTGGCGATTTGACCGCTGTCGAGGGCTGTCAACAGGGCATCGGTGTCTACGATTTCGTCGCGAGAAAAATTCAGCAGGCAGGTGCCCGGACGCATGGCGCCAAAGATGTCCCTGTTGATCAGTCCGCGTGTCGCGTCAAGTACCGGAAGATGCAGCGTCACAAAGTCGGAGTTACCGACCAGCGCGGCGACGTTTTCAATGCGCTGTACCTGACTTGGAAGACGCCATGCTGCCTCCACGGATAACGCGGGGTCATATCCGCGCACTGTCATTCCCAGCCTGATGGCCATATCAGCGACCAGCGAGCCGATCGCCCCCAGTCCAATGACCCCAAGAGTCTTGCCGGCTATTTCGCTGCCCTTAAATCGTTTCTTTTCACTTTCCAGTAATTTGGACATGGACTGGTAGTCATCGACATCGGTAAGCGAATTGACAAATTCGATGCCTGGCAGAATTCCTCGCGAGCCCAGTAGCAAGCCGCAGAGGACCAGCTCTTTGACCGCATTGGCGTTAGCGCCCGGGGTATTGAATACGACCACGCCGGCGGCGGTGCACTCGCTGACGGGCACGTTATTTACGCCAGCGCCTGCCCGGGCGACCGCTTTAAGATTGGGCGTGATAATATCCGCGGTAAGTTTCTCGCTGCGCAGCATGATGGCATCAGCGCCTTCTATTTCGGGTGATACGTTGTAGCCATCGCTGGTGAATCGATTAAGACCTTTTTCGGCAATGTTGTTGTAAGTTCGGACTGTAAACATGAGGTATTTCCGGGCTATTGCTGATGGGCGAAAAGAGAAAGATGCGGTGGTAATCTGGCCCTGTTTTCAGGGCGGCAT
>JAYPVG010000012.1:12950-74775 GCA_038134485.1 Pseudomonadales bacterium | reverse complement strand
CATTTATATCGCGAAACGGCATTAAAAACCAGTCGAAATTCATCGACTGAGTGAAGCAGAGAGTGTGAATTAGAATAATTGGAAAAGGCGGGTTCAATGACCAGATTTAACGTTGGAGAGCCTGTCCAGGTGGCTGGCTCGGCAGTCAGGGTTAGGCGGCTTCTGGCCCCGAATGCCGGACCCATGACGGGCCCGGGAACCAATACTTACCTGATAGGTAACAAGGTCCTGGCGCTCGTAGATCCCGGCCCTGATGATCCGTCACACCTGAAAAGTATCATCGAGGTGATAGCAGGCAATCCACTTCGTTGGATACTTGTAACCCACACTCATGCCGATCATTCACCGGCTGCTGCGAAAGTTGCAGAATTGACAGGCGCGGAGTTGGTGGGCATGCCTGTCCCGGCTGGTGGCCATCATGATCACAGTTTCATGCCAAACCGTACTTATCTCAATGGCGAGATTCTCAGCTGTGAGGAGTTCAATATCGAGTTAATCCACACTCCCGGACATGTTTCCAACCACCTGTGCTACCTGCTCAGGGAAGAGAAGCTGCTATTTACCGGCGACCATATTTTGCAGGGAACCACTTCGGTGATTTTGCCCCCCGATGGCGACATGGCTGACTACATGACGTCGTTGCACAAGTTGCGCGAACTTCCGCTAGACTACCTCGCACCCGGGCATGGAGATATCATGAGCGCTCCCCTCGAGGCCATCGATAGTCTGATTGCTCACCGAAACAAGCGCGAGAGCAAAATCATGTCAACCATGGCATCTACAGGCGCCTGCGATATCGATACATTAACTCTGGCCGTCTATGATGATGTTGCGCCGCATCTGTTGCCATGGGCCCGGTTGACCTTGGAAGCGCATCTGATCAAACTTTGCAAAGAGAGAAAGGCCAGGGAGAGCGGCCGGGGCTGGGAATTGCTGTAATGCCGGAAGGTCAAACTTTGGTTGGTAATCCATCGCAATCACTCTGGGTGCTTTACATGCTCAGGACTGCGGATTCCAGGTTGTACACCGGTATCACTACTGATCTGGCGCGCAGATTTGCGGAACATTGTCAGGGCGGACGCCTCGCTGCCAAAGCACTGCGGGGAAGGACACCCTTACAGCTAGTTTATTCCACTACCTTTGATAATCGCAGCCAGGCCTCGGTTGCAGAGTATCGGATTAAACGCCTGAGCAGGGCGGCCAAAGAACATTTGGTTGCGGGCGATATTACTATTCAATCAATATTGGCAGGCGATGATTGAAATTCGGCGTCAGCGCCGTGCAAATTGATATCACTACGTCAGAAAAATGTATGAGTTCGGTGAGCAGATAGCGAAATGAGAAAAATCGAAAACTGGATGAATCTGGCTGCGAGTCTCGGTGTGCTGCTTGGCATCCTTTTCCTGGCCCTGGAAATTCGTCAAAACACCGAAATGATGCGTTCCCAGGCACGAGATTCCATTACTGACAAACAGATGACGTTCTCGGAATGGGTGACTACGGAGCCAGAAATGGCGGTAGCGATATCCGAAGCAAATTCGGGGCTACAGAGTATGAGTCCTGAACACAGGCTTATGTACACGTATTTCTTAACTGGCGTCTGGCGTGAATGGGAAAATTCCTATTATCAGTATCAGCGTGGCCTGTTTGAGGCAAATGAATTTGAACCCAGAACCCGGCGCTGGCGTTCGCAAATGGAGTCAGAAGCCGCACGTGCCATATGGAATGGAACGCGGCTCTGGTATGCGCCGGGATTTCGGGGAGTAGTGGATGGATTTGTAGACGAAATTGTCGCGGAAATTCGTCAATCCGAGTCTGATCGCTAACTGATTGCAGGGCCTGAAAGTCATGAAAATTCCCATTGGTATCAGCAGCTGCCTGCTGGGCGAAAACGTCAGATTTGATGGTGGCCACAAGCAACATTCCTATGTGCAGCAGACGCTGGGAGAATACTTTGAATTCAAGCCCTTCTGTCCGGAGGTTGCAATTGGTCTGGGAATTCCGAGAAAGCCCATTCGCCTGGTCCGCCAACCCGATAGCGAAGAGATTCGCTGCGTGTCAACGGTCGATGCCAGCCAGGACTACACTGATCAGCTGAGCGACATTGCGCGGCAGCAAGAGCACTGGCAAGGAGACCTTTGTGGCTACATCCTCAAACGAGGCTCTCCCAGCTGCGGTATGGAGCGGGTGAAGGTATACGGAGCAAAAGGCATGCCGATTAATGATGGCGCCGGAATTTACGCGGCCAGCATGATGAAAGCGTTCCCGGAACTGCCCTGCGAGGAAGAGGGCAGGTTGGGTGATTCAAGGCTACGAGAAAATTTCATTCAACGCGTCTATGTAATGTGGCGTTGGAGACAGTTTCTGGGAAACGGTGCAACCGTTGGCAAACTCGTGGATTTTCATGCTCGGCACAAGCTAATCATTATGAGTCACGATCAACAGGGCTACCGAAATCTGGGTAAATTGGTGGCCAGCATTCGAAAGGAGAACTTGCGTGAGATGCTGCCCGTTTACCTTGCAGACTTGATGAAAACGCTCAAGAAAATTGCCTCGGTCGGAAACCATGTGAATGTGCTGCAACATATACAGGGTTTTCTCAAGCAGAACCTGGATAGCGATGACAAGCAGGAACTTATGCAATGCATCGAGGAATATCGCAGGGGAATAGTTCCACTCATTGTGCCCATCACCCTGCTGAATCATCACTTTCGCCGCAACCCCGACGCATACATCGAGCGTTCCTGGTACATGAAACCCTATCCGGCCGAATTGAGTCTTACCAACAATATTTGAAGGTTAAGCGTTGCCACCCGTACTCAACATAGTGGGAATCGATCACCTTGTGCTGCGCACCTCGTGCCAGGAGCGCATGCTGGATTTTTATCAGCATGTTCTTGGTTGCAGTCTGGAAAGGGAATTACCGGAAATTGGTCTGTTTCAATTGCGGGCAGGTGAGGCACTGATCGACGTAGTGCCGGTCGACAGTGAACTTGGCCGCGCTGGGGGCGGGCCGCCCCGACAGGATGGACGCAACCTGGAACATTTTTGTTTGACCTTAGCAGACCTGGATGAGCGGCGACTGCTGGAGATTCTCGCTGAACATGGTATTTACCCGGATGAAGCGAAGGAGCGCTACGGTGCTGGCGGATTCAGCAAGTCTGTTTACATCAACGACCCGGAGGGCAATGTTGTAGAGCTAAAGCTGCAAAAGGCTTAATGCGGATCGTTGCCCGCCAGTGCCTGCCCTTGCGGTGTCGGTGTGATGCGAATATTCATGAAACCGAATAACGCGCTCATGACTGGATTGATCAAATTGAAAAAGCAGTAGGGCAAATATGCCAGCGTTGCGACCCCCAAAGTGCCGCTCATGAAGGCTCCGCAAGTATTCCAGGGCACCAGCGGCGAGGTGATGGTGCCCCCGTCCTCCAAGGTTCTGGACAAGTTCTTGACATCCAGTCCCCGGCGCTGGAACTCGACCTTGTACATGCGTCCGGGTAGCACTATAGCTATGTACTGGTCCGACGCGATGATGTTAGCGCCAATGCAGGTGAGCAAGGTCGTAACGATAAGACTGCCGGTGCCCCTGACGGTGGACATCGCATAACGGACGAGCACTTGGATAAGTCCGGTTCGGTCCATCAGCGCCCCGAAAATCATGGCACAGAATATTAGCCACACAGTGTTCAGCATTGAGCTCATGCCGCCCCGGGACAGCAGGTCGTCGATTGCTGTGTCACCACTATTGATCAGGTAACCATCAAATAGGGTTTGCCACATCCCTTTCACGCTAGCCAGAGTGCCATTCTGCGTGTCTGCTGCCATTTGCTTAATCGCAGGTTGCTGAAATGCAAACGCGAAGAGAATGCCAACTAGCGCTCCGCTCAGTATGGTCGGTAGCGGCGGTAGTTTCTTGTTGGCCATTACTAGCAGCACCACCACTGGAAGCAGCATGCCTGGATTGATCACGAAATTGGCCTGCAGCATATCCAGAGTTGTCTGCAGTTCTGTAGTCCCGGCGCTGCTATCGATATTGAACCCCATGACCAGGTAAATTAATAGTGCGATAAGAATGCTGGGTACTGTTGTCCAGAGCATATGCTGGATATGGGTGAAGAGATCGGTACCGACTACCGCTGGCGCAAGGTTGGTGGTGTCGGAAAGGGGTGACATCTTGTCACCGAAATAGGCGCCGGAGATGATCGCGCCCGCCGTGATTTCCAGTGGTAGGCCGAGGCCCGCCGCGGCTCCGATCAGTGCGACGCCGATGGTGCCTGCTACGGTCCATGAGCTACCGATGCTGAGAGCGATCACTGCGCAGATTGCGCACGAGGCTGCGTAAAAAATTGACGGATCGAGTACGAGCAGGCTGTAGTAAATCATGGTGGGCACCGTGCCAGCCATAATCCAACTGCCGATGAGCAGACCTACAGTGAACAAGATAAGCATGGCACGCAGGGCAATACTGATCCCGTGTATCATGCTGGTTTCCAGAGCGTCCCAGCTGATGCCATTGTACCAGCCGATCAGACCCGCTATGGCGGCTCCAATACACAGCGCAATTTGATTGGGTCCGTAGCTCGAATCCTCGCCAAATAAGTAGACTGAAAATGCCAGGAGTCCGACCATAACAACCACGGGAGTGAGAGACTGAATCACGCTGGGATTGGTGTCGTTAAATGACTCGAACTCAGGCTCGGCGCTGCTGGTGCTCATCGCTTAGAGGGGTAGTGGTTGAATGAAGTTGTAAGAATAATCGCATTAGCTGGTTGCTGTCTAACCATTGATCAGCGTCGGTTTTACCAGTCGGATGGCCAGATGCGGTATACTCCGGCTCTGGCAGACTACGCGATGAAATAACGGCATCGGGCCTGCCGAGGGTTTAGCACTATGTTAAAAACAAGCGATGCGGCGATTGCTGATGTTGCCGAGTATATGGCCAATTTGGGCAGTCGGGCACGAACCGCAGCCTCTGAAATTGCCCGCGCGTCGACTGCACAAAAAAACGCGGCCTTGCAGGCGATCGCGAGAGAGATTGATGCGCGACGTGATGCTGTGATGGAAGCCAATGCTGCAGATCTGCAGGCGGGTGAAAAGCGAGGCCTGGATGCACCTTTGCTGGACAGACTCGAGCTGACCCCGGCGCGCATTGATGCCATGATCGATGGATTGCTCCAGGTCGCGAATCTGGACGATCCGGTCGGGCTGATTTCCGAGTTGAAATATCGTCCAAGCGGTATACAGGTGGGTCGCATGCGTGTGCCCCTGGGAGTTATAGGAATTATTTATGAATCCCGACCGAATGTAACCTGTGAAGCGGCGAGTCTATGCCTGAAAGCCGGCAATGCAACGATTCTGCGCGGCGGGTCGGAAGCGATCAATTCCAACAGGGCGATCGCCGATTGCATTGTACATGGATTGCGGGAAGCCGGGCTGTCTCCTGATGTGGTCCAGGTGGTTGGCACGACGGATAGGGAAGCAGTGGGCAAGCTAATCTCGATGCCTGAATACGTCGATGTAATTGTGCCTCGAGGTGGCAAGGGGTTGATCGAACGCATCAGTCGCGATGCCCGAGTGCCAGTCATCAAGCACCTTGACGGTAACTGTCATATCTACATCGATCAACATGCTGATTTGAATAAAGCGCTAAGCATCACTATCAACGCCAAGACCCAACGCTATGGGACCTGCAACACACTGGAGTCTTTGTTGGTAGCAAAATCAATCGCCGATCGGGTATTGCCCGAGTTGGCTGGCCAATTCAGCGAACACGGGGTTGAGCTGCGCGGTTGTGCGGCGACTCTAAAAATTTTGCCCGATGCAATTCCTGCTACAGAACAGGATTGGGAAGAAGAATACCTGGCGCCTATTTTGTCAATAAAGATTGTACAGGACCTTGATGAGGCGATAGGCCATATCAATAAATACAGTTCGCAGCATACGGATGCGATTATTACGGAAAATTACGATAGCGCCCAGAGATTCATCCGAGAGGTAGACTCGAGTTCCGTAATGGTGAATGCATCTACCCGTTTTGCCGATGGTTTCGAATATGGCCTTGGAGCAGAAATCGGAATTTCGACTGACAAACTGCATGCCAGGGGACCAGTTGGCCTCGAAGGCTTGACCTCGCAGAAATACATCGTATTGGGAGACGGCAACCTCAGGCAATGATGGAACGCATCGGCATTATGGGTGGTATGTTCGACCCAGTGCACATTGGCCATATCAGAATCGCCATCGCAGCACAACAAGCCCTGCGGCTGGATCAGATTAGGCTGATTCCTTGCGGTATTCCAAATCATCGCGACCGGGCATTGTGCTCACCGTTGCAGCGCCTGGAGATGCTGCAGTTGGCAATTGCCGATCATCAGGGCATGGTCATAGACGATCGTGAACTGAAGCGCCAGGGCACTTCCTATACCTACGACACATTGCTGTCATTGCGTGGGGAATTTGAGCAATCGAGTTTGTGTTTTATTCTTGGGATCGACGCATTTGCTACTCTGGAAAATTGGCATCGCTGGCGCGATCTGTTTGCGCTATGTCATTTTGTTGTGATCGAAAGGGCAGGCTACAGCGGAACGTTGAGCGACAAGCTGGCAAAGGAACTGCGCGGGCGGCGAACAGAGAACATCGGCGAATTGCTGGATAAAAAATCCGGTGCGATCCTGGACATGAAAGGAATTGACAGCCCGGTTTCGTCAAGCATGGTGCGCGAGCACATTGCGCGCAAGGATTCACTGCATGAATTACTTGATCCGGCCGTTGCCGGCTACCTGAGAGAAAACAAGTTATACCTATAGCCAGTTAACTATCATCGAGATTCAAATGGGTAAAAAGAAAGTCAGAACAGGCAGTTCGTCATTGGCTGACGTTGTGGTGTCGGCTCTTCAGGAAGTAAAAGGGCAGTCCATCGTCTGTATCGACGTCAGCAAACTGACGGAGATCACTGATCATATGGTTATCGCTACAGGTACGTCGAGTACCCATATCAAAGCATTGGCAGATGAAGTGATCAGACAAGTCAAGGAATCCGGCGGCAAGGTTCGTGGTATCGAAGGGCGCATGCAGGCCGAGTGGGTGTTGGTAGATCTTGGCGGAGTGGTAGCGCACATTATGCTGGCACCAATGCGGGCGCTCTACAATCTGGAAGACCTCTGGAGCTTCGATGCCGATTCTGAAGATGAGATTGCAACAAGCGCCGAGCGCGGTGGAGAAAGGTGAAATTCCGCTTACTTGCAGCGGGTACTCGCATGCCCAACTGGGTGGCGGAGGGGGTTGAAGAATATAACAAGCGCCTGCCGGGGGACTTTGCTCTGCATTTAGTAGAAATACCTCTTTCCAGGAGAAGCAAAAATAGCGCTCCTGAGTTGGCCGTTCGCAAGGAGTCAGAGGTTATGCTCGGGCACATACAACCCGGGGATTACGTAATAGCACTCGATGTCAACGGTCGCAATTACAATACTGTCGAGTTCGCCCAACGGCTGGAATTTCTGCAGGTTCAGGGACGTAATGTTGCTTTCCTGATTGGGGGGCCTGACGGGCTGGGTGATAAATGCCTGGCTAGGGCAGATGAGCGCTGGTCTCTCTCATCTTTGACTTTGCCTCACCCGCTGGTGCGCATTGTTCTCAGTGAACAGTTCTATCGATCGTGGAGCCTGCTGCGAAATCATCCCTATCATCGCGAATGATTGTTAATTAGCTCTAAAAAAAAGCAACAAAAGGTAGTAAAATCAGCGCGCTGTAAACTCCGCGGGTCATTCCGAAAACTTACTGTCAGAATTGTTGTCAGAATACAGGTAGCGGTAGCTTCAGGGTCAACCAGAGCAGCCGACTAAAACCAAGTGACTAAGGGTTTCAGCGCTGACGACACCTGCATACGGTGAGTGCATCAGAACTATGGCTGAAAAATGGCAGGTCAAAGACCATGATAGCGAGCGACGATTGGTAAATCGGCGCCTGGCGCTTGCGGGTTTATTTGTTGGGCTCCTGTTTCTGGCGCTGATGGCGCAACTCGTCAATCTTCAGATCTATCAGTACGATTATTTTTCCTCCCGGTCCGATGACAATCGGCTCCATTCTCAATATGTGCCACCCAGTCGCGGCTTGATCTTCGATCGCAATGGAGAACTGCTGGCCGACAATCAACCAATTTTCAATCTGACGGTAGTGCGGGAATTAGTCCAGGATATGGATAGGTCGCTGGACCATGTGGCATCGCTAATCGATCTTTCTGACGACGATATCGATCAATTCAAGGATCGCTTGTCCCGCCGCCGGGTTCCTCATAGCTCGGTTTTACTGCGCTACCAGTTGAGCGAGGATGAGATGGCCCGAATCGCGGTGTCTCAGCATCGGCTGCCGGGCTTCAATATAGAAGGTCAATTGGTTCGCTACTATCCGCTTGAAAGTCTTACTGCGCACACAGTCGGCTATGTCGCTGAAATTAATCGCGAAGAGCTCGATGGCATGGACGATTTACAGCGAGAAAATTACGGTGGCACTAACCATATCGGTAAAACCGGAATCGAGAGGACTTATGAAGATTTGCTGCATGGACAGGTTGGATATGAAACCGTGGAGAAGAACAATCGCGGGCAGGTGATGCGGGTTCTGGGTCGCACCGATCCGGTAGCAGGGCAGAACATCAGCCTGCATCTGGACGCACAGCTTCAAATTGCTGCTGAAAAAGCCCTGGGTGATTTTCGTGGCGCAGTAGTTGCTATTGACCCGGAGACTGGAGGCATTCTCGCGATGGTGAGTAAACCAGGCTTTGACCCTAACCTGTTCGTCACCGGTATTAGCAATAATGATTTCAGCAAGCTGGTCACCGACAATCTCAATACGCCGCTTTTCGATCGCGCGACAAATCCCTATCCACCGGGCTCGACAGTAAAGCCATTCATCGGGCTCGGGGGTCTTCAGCATGATCTGATCGACTATGAGTTTGCGATTGAGGATCCGGGTTATTTCAGGCTGCCGGGCGTGCGGTACCGCTGGAATGATTATACGTTCAGGACAGCGATTGGGGGAGGGCACGGACATACTGATCTCAAAAAGGCCATCTACCAGTCATGCGATACCTTCTTTTATGATCTGGGCAACCGCATGGGAATCGATTTGATCCATGAATTCATGTCGCAATTCGGATTCGGCAGTAATTTTGCCCTTGATATACCTTACGCCCGCACCGGAGTCTTGCCGTCGCGCGAATGGAAAGTGGAGAGTCGTGGCGAGCCCTGGTACCAGGGAGACACCATTAGTTCGTCTATCGGTCAGGGCTACATGTGGGTGACTCCGTTGCAGCTGGCGACCGCCGTTTCTATTGTCGCTAATAAGGGCAGAGTCATCCAGCCGCGGCTGCTGAAAACGGTCGGGGATGAACCCTATGAGCCCGCCAATCCGAACCCGGTACCGAATGTTGAACTGGTTGATGCAGACTATTGGAACTACGTGGAAGACGCCATGACCATGGTTGTGCACAGGCCTTTCAGCACAGTATTTCGTGACTATGGCACCGCCTATGAAGCGATTGCTCAGCCAGATCCTGAAATGACATACAGAATGGCGGGCAAGTCCGGTACCGCGCAGGTAATTAGCATCGATCAGAGCATCTTGCGTAGCGCCGATATCGAGGTTGCTGATGTGCATCGGGACCATGGCCTCTTCGTCTCCTTCGCCCCAGCCCAGCATCCTACGGTAACACCCAAAATAGCGCTCGCTGTCTTTGTGGAAAACGGTGAACACGGAAGTTCCGTGGCGGGTCCGATCGCCAAGCAAATTGTCGATACCTACTTGCTGGACATCCTGCAGTTAGACCTGGAAGTCTCCAAACTACCCGAATTACTGGAAGAGCAGATCAAACTTCCGGATTTGGTTTCTGAATGATCAATCAGGATTTTACCCGTCGATTAACAGATCGAGGAAAAAAAGATAGACGCGTCTCTGCCATCTGGCGGTTGCTGCGAGTTGATCCGCCACTTCTGGTCGCCTTGCTTCTATTAGGAACCTTCGGACTGATAGTGCTCTACAGTGCCACCGGGCAGGATATCGTCCAGGTCAGGCGACAGGGTTTTGCGATGCTGGCAGCCTTTTGCTTGATGCTGGTGGTTGCACAGTTCGACGTGCATTTTTTCCGACGCTGGGCGCCCTCGATGTATGCAGGCGGTATTAGCCTCTTGTTGCTGGTGCTGCTGTTTGGGGTGGAAGAGAACGGCGCCAAGAGCTGGCTTGACTTGCCTGGCCTGCCCAGTTTTCAGCCTTCAGAGGTTATCAAGTTCACGGTTCCGATGCTGCTGGCCTGGTATCTGGGTAGCAGGCCTCTGCCACCGCGTTTCAAACATCTGTTCTGGGCGGGAGTAATGATTATTATCCCGGCAGCCATGATAATCATTCAAAATGATACCGGAACGGCAATAATGATTGCCATGGCAGGTACGTTCGTCGTGCTGCTTGCGGGGATACCTTGGAAATTGGTGATTTCCGGCGGACTGGCGGCATTGCTGGTGTCACCGGCCTGGTATTTGTTCCTGGCCCAGGAACATCAAAAAAACCGCATTCTGACCTTTTTTGATCCTTATCGTGACCCCACCGGGGCGGGCTATAACATCATTCAGTCGCAGATCGCTATCGGGTCTGGTGGGATTTACGGAAAGGGCTGGCTCAATGGCGCGCAATCGCAGCTGGATTTTATTCCCGAGAGCAACACCGACTTTATCCTGGCAGTGCTGGCTGAGGAATTCGGGCTACTGGGCGTCTTGGTTTTGATATTGCTGTACCTCAGCGTATTGGCAAGGGGTTTCTACATCACTTTTTACGCCGGGGATATGTTCAGCCGCCTGCTTGCTGGCAGTATCACCCTGACATTTTTTTTCTATGTCTTTGTCAATATGGCGATGGTTTCGGGTCTGTTGCCGGTAATCGGATTACCGCTCCCGCTGATGAGCCGGGGAGGCACGTCAATCCTGACACTTTTTATCGGATTCGGCATTTTAATGTCGATATCTGCAAGCGGGCGCCGTTCACTTGCGTAAACCGGGCATGATGCGGAAACAGCAACGAAGGCAAGGGCTTGCGTCGCCTGCAAATCTGGCAACAATCTGACAATTACCACGAAATAGCCGACAGGCATTAAAAAACTCCGCTCTGGCGCCGCTATGTAACTGAAACAGATCATGTTTCTGTGAGATTAATTGCACAATTTGTGCGCTATAAACTGAAATTGGACAATCCGACATCATGACACATTGTTCATCCAGAGCTTTAATAGCTCCATTCGCACTCGTTGTAGCGCTGTTACTTGCGGCATGCTCGAGTTCTCCTGAGTCCGGCAGTCGCTATTCGATTTACCAGGATCGAGCGCCTGCACAGGGCATTGGCGATATTTCAGCTATACCCGAGGTGATACCGGAACCCATAAATCGCACGATGGCGGGGAATCGCAGTCCCTATACCGTGCTTGGTCAAACCTACGAAGTTTTGGCCACTGAGGAGGGTTACCAGGAGCGTGGTATTGCATCCTGGTATGGTGAAAAGTTTCACGGACACCAGACTTCCAACGGCGAAATTTTCGACATGTATGGGGTGTCGGCGGCCCATAAATCGTTGCCCATTCCCAGTTTTCTGCGTGTCACAAACCTGGAAAACAATCGCAGTATAATCGTGAGAGTTAACGATCGGGGTCCGTTCCATGGTGACCGCCTGGTGGATCTGTCATACGCCGCCGCGGTAAAGCTTGGTTACGCAGAACGAGGCACTACCCGAGTCTATCTGGAATCTATTATGCCTCCTGCATCCGCAGGGGAAATGAATCCGACTGCCGCCAGAGCCGAGCCAGCAACTTTGCTGTCGTCAGGCGCTGAGTCTGGTCGATACCTGCAGGTCGGCGCGTTCTCTGATCTGGCCGCAGCGCGAAGGCTCAGTTCAAGATTGAGAGAAATCACCACCCGGCCCGTCTTTATTCAGGATGTGGTGCGGGATTCCAGTCAACGCTTGCATCGTGTAAGGGTGGGACCTATTCAATCTAGCGAGGAGATCAGGTTGATTACCGAACGTGTGGTTGCCGCTAACTTGGGTAGTCCGTACACTGTGACCGAATGATTGTGGAGAACTCAGGCATATCCTTGCTTTGCACCTGAGCCCCTGTCTACTTTTCTTGATAAACCGGATAACTGTCATATGTCGAATACAAAAGCCTTCTTCGATTTCGCCCGATGCCGCACGCGATCGATCGTGCTGGGTCTTGCCCTAATGTCGGTAAGCCTTCACAGCGCGGCGCAGGCGATTATTCCGCGACCACCAAATGTGGCCGCCAGCAGTTATATCCTCATGGATGCCAGAACCGGGCATATAATCGTTGAGGAAAACGCTGATGAATCACTGCCACCCGCCAGTCTGACCAAGATAATGACGGCTTACATTGCAGCAGAAGAAATCCAGTTGAACAATCTGACCTGGGAAGACCCGGTTCATATCAGTGAGAAGGCCTGGCGCATGGAAGGCTCCAAGATGTTTGTCGGCGTCGACACTCAGGTCAGCCTGGAAGATCTGATGCGGGGTATCATAATCCAGTCAGGTAACGACGCCAGCGTCGCGGTCGCCGAACACATTGCCGGTAGCGAGGACGCATTTGCCGACATGATGAACCAATATGCGGAAGTACTCGGTATGAAGAACTCGTTCTTCATGAATTCCAGCGGTCTGGATACCGACCTCTACTACAACCGTATGTCGGCGAGGGATCTGGCGATCCTGGCCCGGGCAACTATTCAGAATCACCCTGAGCACTACGCCATGTACGCGGAGAGGGAATTCACCTACAACGGCATACGCCAACCCAATCGCAATTCACTTTTGTTCCGAGACCGCAATGTGGACGGTATGAAAACCGGTTGGACGGAGGCTGCCGGGTTCTGCCTCGTCGCGTCTGCAGAGCGGGATGGTATGCGCTTGATTACCGTTGTGATGGGCACCGAAAGCGAGGATGCCCGCGCCATCGAAACCCAGAAACTTCTAACCTACGGTTTTCGCTACTATGAAACCCACAAGCTTTATGATGCCAATCAGCCGGTGAGTAATGTCCGGGTCTGGTCAGGTGAGCAGGGTGCGGTCGATCTCGGTATTAGAGACGAAGTCTATATTACTATTCCTCGAGGCCAGGCTGAGGCCATGAGCGCATCGATGGAACTTGACGAGGTAATTACCGCGCCTCTCGAACAAGGACAGGTTATGGGTACCATTAACGTTGTTCTGGAAGACGACCTGCTTTATCAGGGTGAAGTAATCGCGCTTCAGGCGGTGGATCGAGCTGGGATATTCAAGCGATTTATCGATTGGTTAACGCTGATGTTTACGAATCTGTTCAGCTAGCAGGAACCCTGCCCGTGAATTTTCATGAAATTGACCAGGCTCCACCTAGGATTGAATTTCCCTGTGACTACCCCATCAAGGTGATGGGGATCGCTTCGTCGGCGTTTCAACAGGACGTCATGGAAGTGATTCATCGTCACGCCAAGCCGGTTCCGGAGAATCAGATAATTGAACGGGCCAGTACAAAAGGCAATTACATCTCGGTAACGGTAGTTATCGAAGCAACCGGTGAAGATCAGCTAAAGACCATCTTTCAAGAACTGATGAATCAGGAAGGCGTTAAGATAGTCCTTTGAATCTATATTGCGAATCAGCGACGGTATTCAATTGCTGTTAAGCGATTATAAATATTACCAATTGCCTTCACGGGAAGCGCTGACAGGCGATGTCATCACTGTACGGCGGCTCGGACTGCAGGACTACGAGCCGATCTGGCGAGTGATGCGGTATATCGCCGATCATCCCGAAAAACAGCGGGGTGATGAAATCTGGCTTTTGAGTCACAAACCGGTTTTTACGCTTGGACAGGCCGGCCGCGCCGAGCACTTGCTAAACCCGGGTGGCACGCCAGTGGTGCAAACTGATCGGGGTGGACAGGTGACCTATCACGGCCCTGGGCAACTGGTTATCTACCTGCTGCTTGATTTGCCGCGCAGGAAGATGGGGGTCAGGGATCTGGTTGACCTAATCGAAACAGCGATCGTTAGCGTATTGCGGGAATTCGGCGTGGAAAGCAACTCCCGACGCGATGCGCCTGGAGTTTATGTGGACAATGCTAAAATAGCGGCCCTGGGGTTGCGGGTCCGTAAAGGACGAAGTTATCACGGCTTGAGTTTGAATATCGATATGGATCTGGAGCCATTTGAGCGCATCGATCCCTGCGGCTTCCGGGGCATGCAAGTCACCCAACTGGCAGACCTGGTGCCAGACAAAGACGATTTGATGAAAACAACTGCAATACGGCTGGCGAATATCCTGCTATGCCAATTGGGCTATCAACAGATCGAGAGTGTGTAGCTGCCGGCGGAAATTGAGTAATGACAGAAATCAAGAGACGTAATGTCCTGATAGAAGGACAGAAGCTGCGTGGCGCTGATAAGGTCAGGCGTATTCCTGTCAAGGTCATCCCCACCGATGATTTACCCAAAAAACCTGACTGGATTCGAGTCAAGGTGCCGGCTTCTGCGCGGGTGCAGAGTATCAAGGAAAAACTCAGGCGTCATAAACTCGCCAGCGTCTGTGAAGAAGCATCCTGTCCCAATCTGGGGGAGTGCTTCGATAACGGTACTGCGACCTTTATGATCATGGGGGAGATTTGCACTCGCCGTTGTCCTTTCTGTGATGTGGCGCATGGTAAACCCAGGCCGCTTGATGCAAACGAACCTCGGGAACTGGCTGAGGCAATCGCCGAGATGGCACTCAGCTACGTGGTAATTACTTCGGTTGATCGCGACGATCTAAAGGATAGTGGTGCGCAGCATTTTGCTGATTGCATCACCGAAACCCGGCGCTGTAATCCGGAGATTCAGGTGGAGGTGCTGGTGCCGGATTTTCGCGGACGTATGGATATCGCCCTGGACATTCTGCAATCGACTCCGCCCGATGTTTTCAATCACAACCTTGAGACTGTCCCACGCCTTTATCGCAAGGCTCGACCAGGTGCCGACTATAAATGGTCTCTGGAACTGCTTAGACGCTACAAAGAGCGGGTGCCCCGGGTCACTACCAAGTCCGGTTTGATGCTTGGCCTCGGAGAGAGTATCGAAGAAGTAAAAGAGGTTATGCGCGATCTTCATGCTCACAGAGTAGATATGGTCACGCTAGGGCAGTATCTCCAGCCAAGCCGTGATCACTTGAAAGTAGAGCGTTTTGTTCACCCCGATGAGTTCGAGGCGCTGCGGGAATTCGGGGATCAGTTAGGATTTTCCCACGTTGCCAGTGGTCCTCTGGTCCGCTCTTCCTACCACGCTGACAAACAGGCCCGTGGCGAAGATCTATAAGGCGGATTAATGCAGAATCAGCAATCGCGCGGCGCTGGAATTGTCATTTTCGTGCATCTTGGACTGATCCTGTTCGCTATTGTTCTGGCTGGGACTTTCCTGATTTATCCGCTTGAAATGGGACAAATGTCTCTGAAAATCCGAGCAGGGTTCTCGGGGCTGGCCGGATTGCTTCTGGCGGTTGGAATTCGACCCCTTGTGCCTTGGCTATCCAGTCGCACCATCCTGTATCTGCCACTAATCTGCCTGCCACTGGTGGCAATTGGCCCCTGGTATTTTCTTGGCTATCTGCCTGCCAATGCCGGTCAGGGGGTAATCGGCGAGCAATTAGCAAGCAGCCTGATTACCGAGAGTACTAGCAACGGCATCGTGGAAATCGGCTTTGCATACCCGATTTATACGCCGACGATCAGATTGCTTAATAACGAATTGTTCAGCCGGGAAGTTGATCTTTACCTGAGGGTACTCGATGGCAACAACGATCCCGCCCTGTTCAGGGCCGTTCGGGCTGAATTACCTGATTCGCGCCTGAGCGTGGAAGGAACTGTACACGGCTTGCTCAGCAATAGTCCGGGTTATCTATTTATTCCGATTGGGCTGCCGCCGGGCCGTGAGGTCGAGGGCAGAGTGGTGTTTGTTATTAGTGACCTTAACGACGGATCGACTTTCAACGAGGCGCTTGGGCGCAGTTATCCAGCAGAATTCCAGATTCGAAATCCGGAGAATGGTGAACTGCTCGCTACTTTTCCACTTACTCGCATTTGATCTGCTCGAATCAAGTAGCGTTAGACTTAGTCATTCTTGTGTTGAATTAGCCTGGGTCGTCGTTTACTCTCGGCAGATAGCAATTTGTTTACCCCCTGATGAGGCAATTATGAGAACACTGTCGGTAAACCACTTATCCCGGGAATTTTGTACCTTGATTTTTAGCATCGCGTCTGCGGCTGCAGTGACCGGTGGGATGCTGTTGCCACTAATTGCGCAGGCCCAGGACAGGGACGGCGAGAGGGTTCTCAACGTTATCGAAGAGCCCCGTCATCGTCCGGTACACATCGATGGGGATCTCTACCTCCTTGACGTCCAGCTTAATCCGGGCGACGAATCCTATCCTCATCTGCATAATGCGCCTATTCTGACGACTTCAATCAGCAATGGGGACGGACCGGTAGGCGGTGTTGTGAGGAGTAATACCGATTATGCCCGCGAGAGTTTCACACATGCCATTTCGAACAATGGGACATACCAGACGCGGATAATTGCCTTTGTTAATTTTGGCCCGGCATTGAGCGATCTGGCTGGTGATAGACCGGCAGCATCGCAAGGAGAACCTCAACTCGAAAATGAATGGTTTCGTTCATTTCGGGTTGAACTGGCGCCTGGAGAGTCAACTCCGCTGCGCCACCATCACAACCCTGCCGCGGTAGTTCAGGTTAGCGATGGGCTGGTTCACGTTACCCGCGTTGACGGTATAACCCAGGAGCTGGATTCTATGGGTGACTGGGCCTGGCGCGATGCGGAAAGCCCGTTTCTGATTCGCAACGTCGGTACTCAGCCGGTGGCGGTAGTGATCAATGAGGGGCGCCGCCAGTAGCGCTGAAAGCGGATTGCAGCTCCAGGCCCGGCATTACACCCGGTTAATCTGTAATCGCGGTTACGTTATAACTAGGACAGCCGATTGACTGGCAGGTTGTCAATTCTCCATACTGACAGACACTTATTGCCGCGCCGCTTGCCGGCGAAGCATTCGACGAATTCCAGTTCGGGTTGCGGCCAGCTGAACGGGGGTAGGTAGAAATTCAATGAGTGATGTTTGCCGGTCACGATATCCTCATTGTACTTGCGCTGCGGAAAGTGGGTAGTAAAGAGATAGCTCGCACCACTCTTCCTGATATTTTGCAGGGCTTTTTCTATGTCCGCGTAACTCAGATGTACCAGGCACTCTCTGCAGAAAATGGCATCTACTTTTGGTAGGGGGTCACGCAGCAGGTCTAGATGGAGAAATTCTCTTTTTTCATTCCCATACCTCACCTGGTTTTCCTCGATCATCGGCTTGACGATATCAGCGCCCTGATAACGTGTTAGCGGCAGATCAATTTCCTTCATCCAATGAAAATCCCCGCAGGGAATGTCTAGCATGCTATTGATGTTAAATTGGAGCAGCATGTCCGGAAGTGCCTCACGCAGACTCTCTGTCACCGCAAGATTTGAGCCTTTACCAGAGCGCGACTCTTCGTCGCCCCATTTGTTTGCCAGATAGATGTGGGTAAATATCTCTTCGGTTGAGGCATTGCGAAATAGATTGGATTCTTCCCTTTTCTTGAAATACTTTTTAAGTCCGGCAAACATGCAGGTCGATCTCCCCGTTGGATGACGAGTCAGTATTTGTAATTGCTGGCGAATACTGATTCGCCCAGGCCACGGTATTCAGCGATTGCGAGTCCAGCGGCCACACTGGTAAAGGGGTCGTGCTCGATAACCTTGTCAGGAAACAGATCTTCGAGTATGCGTTTGACCGCTGGTATCAATGAAGAGCCTCCGGTCCTTATAACCAGTTCGATCTGCTCTGGGCTGATTTCTGCCATCTCCAATGTATCGTGAATTGCTCTTGTGAATTTCTCCAGTTGCTCAGTAATGATAGATTCAAACTCGTCTCTGGTCAGCAGTATATCGACATCGATCTCCGGTATATCCAGCCGGGCATGATGCTGTCTAGACAATGAAGCTTTCAATTCCTTGATGGACTGGAAAACCAGATAACTGTAATTGCGTTTAATCAGTTCGTAGAGTCGGCGAAATTTTACTGATGCTTGATCATTCTGATTGATTCTTTGCATCACGGGGGTCGTGTACTGATTCTGATTGAGTCGGTAGCTGACGGCCCAGTTAAGGAGCAAATCTTCGTATTCCTCAAAGGGGAAAAGGGTCTCTATCTCTCGGTCTTCACCTTTTCGACGCCAGCGTTCGCCTTTTCCGAGCATTGGAAACAGAAGCTTTCGGAACAATTCCTGATCGATATGATCGCCGCCGAGCCCGATACCGTGAGTTGCGACTACCTTGAATTCCTCTCCCTGGTGACGCAAGACGCACAGATCAAGGGTACCGCCGCCAAAATCGACAGCCAGCATGATCTTGCTGGTGACGTCCGGATACTCAAAAAGGTAGCTGATAGCTGCTGCGATGGGTTCTGGGAAAAAATGTTGCTGGTTAAACCCTGCGTAACCGCCGGCTTCACTGAGGCGCTGCAGGCCAACTTCATTGTGCATTGCATTGCGTCCTTCGAAATTGACGGGATGGCCCAGGCAGGCATGATCGGGCTGTGAGGCATGTTCGAATTTTGATGACAGACAATTCTCTACTGCTTGTCGGATGCGCAATAGCAGTGGTGTAACCAGGGCCACCAGTCGAAATGCACGCTCGAATACCATCAGCCTTTGCACGCTGCCGTCACCAAGCAGCCGCTTAACGCCTCGAAACAATCGGCCTTTCTCGCCCGCGTCGATTATAGACTGACCGTAAAAGCTCTGAGAGCTGGCTTCCTCAGGCAGTCCTGCATCGCCGATCTGACCGGTAGACGTTCGCCCTTCGCCCAAATATTCCGCGCTCAGCTCGACTTTTCGGCCGGTGTTTGACTCAATGTATGACTGAATGGCTTTTTGGCCGGTAGAAATCTGATAATTGCGGTCAATATAGATGGCGGAGGGCATGATGGGATGGTCGTCTTCCAATGGCACCATGATCACCTTGTTGCCGTCAAAGATCGCAGCGGCACTATTACTGGTACCAAAATCAATGCCTATACCCGGGCGATTGGCTGAATCTGCTGAATTATCCATTGAGTTAATTATTTACCAGCAATAGCGTCGATGGCTTGAGCCAGGCAATCGTCCGTTGGAAGTTTCTGAATATTCAATCAATAACACTAGTCGCGGCATCAGGACGATGGTCGATTCGCCGGAAAAAGACCGCTTTATAGCATAGAGTAGCCCGCTTGCTCCAGCGCTTGAATATTGCCCTAACATACCCTATGCTGGCCCGCTTCCGCCTGTATTTGTTGGTACTACACGTTCTTGGTTTGGTGGTATACTGCATTGTTTTTATTATTCTTTCCGCCTGAATAGGACGCGCGATGGAAGCTGTCAGGGAAAAAATGTCAAGGTCAGGACGCGGAGTGGCATCTCGAGACTGGGTCAGGAATTCGATGCAGTTCTTTGGGCTGCTGCTTGCGTTAAGCATAAGCTTGCAGACTCAGGCGCAGATAAATGGTGAGCACATCCGCAGCATTGTGCGAATCAGCACCAATATTGGTGATTTTTCTATAGGACTGTATGACGAGGCCACCCCCAAGACAGTCGCAAATTTTCTCGGATATGTCGAAAGAGGTGATTACAATCAGACATACATCCACCGGACGGCCAACACGACAGGAGGAGAATTCCAGATAGTGCAGGGCGGCGGATTTCGATTTTTCCCCTACTCAGGCCCTGATCCCATCGTAAATGAGAATACCCCCACAGTGGAAAATGAACCGGGGTTTTCCAATGTGCGCGGCACCATTGCCATGGCTAAGGTGGCTGGTGACCCGGACAGCGCTACCAGCCAGTGGTTCATAAATATATCTGACAACAGCGAAAGCCTGGATTCCCAGAATGAGGGTTTTACGGTGTTCGGTGAAGTGCTGAATGGTGAGGCGGGGATGGAAGTGCTGGACTCGATGTTGACTCTGCAGACAGTGGATCTCGGTCCGCGCGCCAATTTTGCGCCCATAGTAACTGATACCTACATCGGGCAGCCCGACCAAGAATTTGTCTTCGTCAATATGGAACTTGTCGATCGATTCAGCAACGCTACCAATGTGTTTGAAGCAAGCCAGGGACTCGTGATCTCTTCGGTACGAACTGCGGACGGCGATCTCGCTTTCAGTGTCAATTTTAGCTTCATCGATGAAGACACCATGGAGCTTAATGTCGACAGTCTGTTGCGTTTGGTAGATATTCCTGAAGACGCGGCAATTTTTGGGGGTGACATCGCTCCCCTGTTATTTCCGGAAATTGAGGTGAGTGCCGGGCAGGGCTCCTTTGTCTGCACAAATGTGCAGTTTGAGCTTGAAAGCGAAACTTCTCTCCGGTTTACAGTGACTGCTGTGGAATCTTGTTAAGCCCGGCCAACTCGCTCTAACTATAGGAAGAAGAGTCTGGTTCAGGAGTTCTACCGTTTATGAGTGCAGCGCGTGGCGAATTCAGCTCTAGATTCGGCTTCCTGATGGCGGCTTCAGGTTCCGCGGTGGGTCTGGGTAATATCTGGGGTTTCCCCACCAACACCGCGAGTAACGGCGGTGCGGCCTTTCTGTTTACTTATCTGATTCTGGTATTTCTTCTGGCGTATCCGGCCCTCATGGCAGAACTAATCATTGGGCGCCACGCCAAAGCCAATGCGGTTACCGCGCTGCAGGGACTCAGTCGCGGTCGCGCAACTTACTGGCTGGGCAGCATAGTAGGATTTGTCGGCATTATCACCGTCAGCCTCATATTGAGCTTTTACGCAATTGTAAGCGGCTGGATGATGGCCTTCCTATTCGATCCACTCGCCCGCATTGCAGGGCTTCAATCGGTGGCAAACTGGATAACTACCGATGGTTTGGCGCGCGATGGCAGTTTCGTGTTGCTGTTTATGAGCCTGACCGTTTATGTTGTAAGCGCCGGCGTAAAGGAAGGCATCGAAAAGTGGGCATCCCGGTTGATGCCCTCGCTGGTTGTTATCCTGTTGTTGTTGATTCTTTATGTTCTGACCCTGCCCGGAGCCAGCGACGGATTGCGTGCTTATCTGGTGCCCGATTTCGATGCGATTGCCAATCCTTACCTTTTGATCAATGCGCTCGGTCAGGCATTTTTCTCCCTGTCGCTGGGTGCCGGAACCATGTTGATATACGGTTCCTATGTCAGCAAGCGCGAAAACTTGCCGCAACTGGGCAGCATGGTGGCCCTGCTGGATGTGGGGATTGCATTTTTGGCGGGTATGTTAATCCTACCGGCCATGTATGTTGCTCAGGCTAACGGAGTAACGATTTATGACGAGTCCGGGGGATTGGTCGCCGGGCCAGGTTTGATTCTGTCCGTCTTGCCGGCACTGTTCACTAATATGGGTTCTATCGGATTGCTGGTGGCGCTGGCTTTTTTTCTGCTAATGACAATTGCTTCGCTAACTTCATCTATCTCCATGCTGGAAGTTCCGGTAGCTTATGCGGCGGAAAATCATCAGGTCGAGCGTCGCAAGGCGACGCTCGTGGTTGGTGCGCTGATTACCGTTGTGTGTCTCGTAATTGTTTCCAATATTGCAGTCTTGTTTGACCTGGTGGTAACCATTACAACCGAGTGGAGCCAGCCACTGGGCGGGCTGTTCTTTTGCGTTTTCGTAGCGTGGATATGGAACCGAAACGGCCTTTTGCAGGAGATTAGTCAGGGATATCCGGAAGTGGAAAGCAGCCTGTTCTGGAAGATATGGCCGTTCTACGTCAAGTTTATCTGCCCCCTCGCGATCCTCATGGTTTACGTCGAACTGCTGGGATTTATTTAGCGGCCTGCCCGCGAACGATTTCTGCTACCAGGCAATCGATTTCAGCTTCCGTGTTGTAGTAATGCAGGGAAGCGCGATTAACATCACTAACACCTCGTCGTGTCGTATCCAGCAAGGCGTTTCCTTTTTTTGACACGCTGGTGTTGATGGCGGCAGCTCTCAATCTGCGCTGCAAGGAAGGCGCGTCTTCGTCAGCCTTGCTGAAGGTAACGATTCCTGACAAGTTATCTAACCTTTCGTGCACGCTTACCTCAGGAATCTCGGTCAATTTCACAATCAGTTGTCTGGCCAGTTGTCGAATACGCATGTTGATGTTTTCAAGCCCAAGCTCGCAGGCATAGTCTGCCGCTACGCCCAGTCCTATTTTGCCCGCAACATTACATTCCCAGTTTTCAAATCGTTTAGCATCGTCGCGAAACCGATACTGATTCTCGTTAATCCAGTGCGCAGAGTGAATATCTATAAAGGGTGGCTCCAAGCGTTCCAGGATCTCAGCGGAGGCATACATAAATCCTGTGCCCCTCGGTCCGCGCAAATATTTTCTTCCCGTGCCGGTTAGCAGGTCGCATCGTAGTTTTTGTACGTCCAGTGGCACCTGCCCAGCTGACTGGCATGCGTCCAGTAAATAGATAATGCCATGTTGCCTCGCGATTTTGCCTACTTCTTCCGCAGGTTGGACAGTCCCCACCTGACTGGCAATATGGGTCAGTGCGATAAGTCTGCATTTTTCTGAAATGTTCTGTTGCAATCTTTCCAGGCAGATCGTGCCGCTTTCGTCATTGGGTATAACGATAATGTCGATTTCCAGTCGTTTTTGTACGTGCAACATAGCCAGATAATTACTCGCATATTCTGCCTGACCGGTTATGACCTGGTCGCCTTTTTGAAATGGTATGGCATAGAAAGCCATGTCCCAGGCCCGAGTGGCGTTCTCAATAAAAGCGATCTCCGCTGGCTGACAGTTCAGCATTCTGGATAGAGCCAGGTAAAAATTATCGATTTTGCTGGCAGCCAGCTCCGCAGCCTCGTATCCACCCGCCTCCTGCTCAAGAAGCAAATGCTCAATGACGCTTTCCACGACCTTTGATGGGGACAATGAAAACCCGGCATTGTTAAAATGTGTCAGATCATGACAAGTCGGAGTGTCGTCCCGTAGCCGATTGATTTCGCTGGCTAAATCCATAAACCATTGCCCGGTTGGAATTTTTAAGAAGCGGAACATGAATCCGCATCAGGCTCAAGTCACATTCAGTCTGCGCAAGCTGCCTGGAGCAGTGATGTTAGCAGATAGTTGTGCTAACGTGTCCGGGTGTCAGAGATCGACTATCCCTAAAAAGCATACAATTTCACCAATTGCTCGGTCGGGATTGTGCAAGTAAGAAAAAGACGATTGAGGGTGAATAGTAAAGCAATTCGGACCGGGATGGTGTGACCTTCGAACACAATGATGAGAGTCTGCTCAATTAAAATGAGGCTAGAGCTATGGCAAAGAATCACCTGAATAATCACAATGAACCTGCAGTCACTCGTCGCGAAATGCTGACGTTGTCCGGTAAAGCTGCAGCGGCTGCGGCGCTCGCAAGCGTGATTCCTCATGCTGGCGCGCAGAATGGTCGGGTGCCTGAAGACCTGGCGAATGTGCGGGCTCTGATCTTCGACGTTTTTGGTACTGTAGTGGATTGGCGTTCGTCCATTATCCGCGAGGGACAGCTTTTGTCTGCGCGGAAAGGGTTCAATGTTGACTGGGCTGAGTTCGCTGATCGCTGGCGAGGTGGTTACGGGCCTGCCATGAATCGTGTGCGTCACGGTGAGTTACCCTGGACCAAGATAGACGATCTACACCGTATGGTACTCGACGAATTGGTTCTGGAGTTTGGCCTCTCCGGATTGAGTGAGGAAGAGCTCGATCATTTTAACAAGGCCTGGCACCGGTTAATGCCGTGGCCCGATTCGGCGGGTGGTCTCAGTCGCCTTAAAACCCGCTATACAATAGCAACCATGTCTAACGGCAATGTCGCACTACTGTTAAACATGGGCAAGAATGCCGGGCTGCCGTGGGATACCATATTCTCTGCCGAGCTGTCCCGACACTATAAGCCGGATCCTGAGGCGTATCTTAAATGCGCTGAATTGTTGAGTCTGGAACCAGGACAAATCATGATGACCGCCGCCCACCCCGGAGATTTGCGTGCTGCCGCAGCGTTGGGGTTCAGGACCGCTTACGTGTATCGACCCCTGGAACGAGGTCCGGAAGGAAGAGTAGAGCGCAACACAACCGATACCTACGATGTTCGAGCCGAGGACTTCCTGGATCTTGCTTCTCAACTGGGCGCCTGATTCATCAGGAGGCAACTTCAGGTTCGAGGCTATGACCCCAATAATTCAGGGTGGATTGTTGAAGCTAACAAGATTTCAGATCTGGTTCATATTCCCGTTCTTGCTGACGGAAGAGATTGCGTGCCAGGCGGCCCGGAATGGCTGGTCTGCATGCGGTTTGAACCCGTAGAATAGGGCCTGGTTTGGGGGAGGATCGTGTGTGAGTGAAGAAAGATTAAAAGAACTGATGTTCGAGCTGATCGGTGAACTGCAGAAAACGAAAGGGTTAAGTCCCGAGGTAATGGCACATGCGAGAAGGCTGGAGACAGAAGTTCACGATCTGATAAATCCCGAGGTGGATACCTCCGATAATACGATTCTGTATGATGCCATTGCACTGGAGGCCGCATTCGCGACTAGTCATCCTGTGGCCGAAAAAATACTCAGAGAGCTTGTAAATACGCTCAGCAGGCTGGGGATTTGAGCCTATTCTCCCCCACCCTGTGATTCGCTGACAGGGCTGTCCATCAGGAGAATCGCGACATCACAACCTTCGGGAGCATCGCCCTGGCAAATCTTTTATCTAGCCGGTCCGTTGCAGCCCAGGAATCTTGGTTCCGCAGACTCGCAGAAACAGCGTCTCCAGCTCCAGCCATGGATTGCTCTTACTGATGCCTTTTACCGCGCTATCTATCTGCCGGGCTTGATCAAGCAGCACATAAATCTGTGACGATCGAAGGCGCTGCAATGCGCGCATGATGCTTGCCTTGCGTTTGAAATTTTTACCCACTAGTTCTTCCGTCACCTGAACCACAGACTGACCAGCTTCAACTTTCTTGAGTGCGGGCAGCAAACGTCTGAATTCACTGCAAGTGGGACCCAGTATTGCCAGCGGGTCTACGCCTTCGAGTTGCAATCCGCGCAAAATCTTCAGCGTTCTCTTGTTATCACCTAGCAACGCACTGTCGATCAGCATGAATGTGGAATAGCGAGAACTGTCGGCTACGGAATGTACTATCATTTCGGGGCTGAGTTCGACGGCGTCTGCGGCAGAAGGGCCGGCCAGCAGCTTGAGTTTTTCAATTTCCTGGACGGCCGCCAGTAAATTTCCCTCGATGCGCTGCGCGAGCAAATGTATGGCGTCCGGAGTTGGACGAAGTCCGGCTTTGATGAGACGCTGGCTCAACCAGTCTGGTAGCTCGTCGGCGGATACAGGCCACACTGGTAAAAACCAGGAAGAAGCGTCTACATCCTTGAACCAGCGGGTCTTTTTGGTAGCTGGATCCACCCGCGGGCTGGTGATCAAAACCAGGTAGTCCGGATTTGGCGCGGAAGCATAGGCGTGCAATGCCCGCTTGCCTTCGTCCTCCGGTTTCGCGGACGATAATCTCAGTTCAATTAGTTTTCTGCTGGAAAAGAGAGACAGGTTATCCGCAGTTTCGTTAAAAAGGCTCCAGTCAAAACTGCGGTCGACATTGAAGGTTACCCGTTCCTCAAATCCGGCCTGCTGACAGAAGTGTCTGACTGCGTCGGCATTTTCCTGTAGCAACAGCGGCTCGTCTCCGGCGATCCAAACTATGGGTTTGAATTCTTTCTGGAGATTGGGGATCAACTGCTGGGGTCGAGTGATTTTCATTAACCGGTAATTGCTTCAAGACGGCGTAATATCTGGATGACAAGCCCGCGACGCATTTCTTCCTGAATGACTTCGATTTCTTCCTGAGTACCGACAATGTTGCCAGTATTCTCATAGTAAATCTGCTGTACGGAAAGCTGCTCCGGTCCGAGCATATTGGAATCACCACTACTGAGGTTCACCAGCAGGGATATCCGAATGTCATACTGGGCGGCCCGGGCCTGGGCAGTCATGGTGATCGGTCGCACAATCAGCTGTTCAGCGCCTACGTTCAGCACGGGAACGGTATTATCGAGAGGCTCGTCGTTGATGTCGTGGAGAACGACATTGGCATCTTCAAGCGCGCGTCTCAACAGACGGGCAACTTCGCTGTTAGGTTGCTGCAGGTTGAGCTTCAGCTCTGGCAAATTTCCCGCTAGCGTAGAGCTGCCGCGCAGACTAAAACCGCAGCTCGTGACAGCCAGTGCAAGCAACATGAGGATGGCACCGCGAAGCATCGTAGCAGGACTCCCTGTGCTTTTTGCCATTCAGGCTACCACTACGTTGACCAGTTTGCCAGGGACGACTATGACCTTCCTGAGTTCTCCCTCGCGAACATAGCGCTGGATAGTTTCGTGCTCTAGTGCCAGGGCCTCTAGTGTGTCCCGGTCGATATCCTTGGACACCTCTACTTTGGCGCGGAGCTTGCCATTGACCTGCAGGACAATGAGAACACTGGACTGCGCAAGCGCAGTCTTGTCTACTTCAGGCCAGGAGGCATCAACCACGGTCTGGCGATGACCGAGACGCTGCCAGAGCACATGGCAAATATGGGGCACTACCGGGTTTAACATCAACACGATCGTATTCAATGCTTCGGTGACCAGGGAATTATCCAGTTCGCTTTCGCACTGGTCGACGAACCTGTAGGTGTCGTTGACCAGCCCCATGACTGCAGCGATGGCAGTGTTGAAGGTCTGGCGTCTGCCATAATCGTCGCCGACCTTGTCCAGCGTGCTGTGGAGCGCATCGCGAAACTGTTTCTGCGTGTCGGTTAAGTGCTCATTATTCAAGTTGCTGGGGTCGCCAGGTTGGTGATCGGCAACAATTTTCCACAGCCGTTTTAGAAAGCGATAACTGCCCTCCACTCCGCTGTCAGACCACTCCAGAGATTGGTCGGGTGGAGACGCGAACATGGTAAACATGCGTACTGTGTCCGCGCCGTATTTTTCAATCAGTGACAGGGGATCGACGGTATTGCCCTTGGACTTAGACATCTTGCTGCCGTCCTTGAGTACCATTCCCTGGGTGAGCAAAAAAGTGAAAGGTTCGTCGGACCTTACCAATCCTTCATCGCGCATGAGCTTGTGAAAAAAGCGCGCATAAAGCAGGTGTAGAATGGCATGTTCTATCCCGCCAATGTACTGATCTACTGGCAGCCAGTAATTCGCTCGGTCATCCAGCATTGCCGAATTCTGGTCGCGGCAGGCATAGCGGGCATAGTACCAGGAGGATTCCACGAAGGTATCAAAGGTATCGGTTTCACGCTCTGCGGGACTACCACACCTTGGACAGTCTATTTGGTAAAAGTCGGGCATCTTTTTCAGCGGTGAACCGCTGGCATCGAATTCAATATCGGTTGGCAGCACCACAGGAAGATCTTTTTCTGGAACTGGCACTTCTCCGCAATCAGGGCAGTTGATAATCGGTATAGGTGTGCCCCAATAGCGTTGGCGGGACACACCCCAGTCCCGCAGGCGGAAGTTGACCTGTCGCCGACCTTTGCCTTTTTCTGCCAGAAATTGTTCGATGGCCGCAAAGGCCTGCTCAAAATCCAGACCATCGAACTGTCTGGAGTTCACCAAAATTCCTTTGTCGACAAAGGCCTCTTGTTCGAGATCACATGTGGCGCGATCGTCGCTTGGTCTGATGACCTGCCTGATTGGCAGGCTGTACTTTCGAGCAAATTCCCAGTCACGCTGGTCGTGACCAGGAACGGACATGACTGCGCCGGAGCCATAGCCCATCAGCACGAAATTGGCAACATAGATGGGCACCTGTTCGCCACTGACAGGATGAATGGCTTTCAGTCCGGTGTCTGCGCCGAGCTTTTCCATGACCGCCATGTCAGCCTCAGCCACCTTCACGTGGGATTGCTCCTCGATAAACTGCTGTAAGGCCTGGTTATTCCTCGCTGCAAGCGTGGCCAGCGGATGTTGTGGGGCAACCGCAACATAGGTTACGCCCATCAACGTATCCGGTCGTGTGGTATAAACAGATAGGGTACTGTCAGCCTCGTCGGTCTGATCGGCCACGTCGAATTGCAACTCGATACCCACTGAACGGCCGATCCAGTTAGCCTGCATGGTTTTAACTTGTTCCGGCCAGCCTTCTAGCTTGTCCAGATCGTCAAGCAATTCCTGGGCGTAATCGGTTATCTTAATGAACCACTGTGGAATTTTGCGTCTTTCTACCAGTGCTCCTGAACGCCAGCCGCGACCGTCAACTACTTGTTCGTTTGCAAGTACGGTCTGATCCACCGGATCCCAATTCACTTCCGCTTCCTTCTTGTAAACCAGCCCTTTCTCAAACAGGCGAGTAAAGAACCATTGTTCCCAGCGGTAGTATTGCGGGTGACAGGTAGCCAATTCGCGCTCCCAGTCGTATGCAAAACCGAGCTGCTTGAACTGTTCACGCATGTAATCAATGTTGCTGTAGGTCCATTCCCCAGGCGGCACCTGTTTTTGAATGGCAGCATTTTCGGCGGGTAGTCCGAACGCGTCCCAGCCCATGGGTTGAAGCACGTGCTTGCCCTTCATGCGCTGAAAGCGGGCGATAACATCTCCGATGGTATAGTTACGGACATGCCCCATGTGGAGATACCCGCTCGGGTAGGGGAACATCGAGAGGCAATAAAACTTCTCTTTGCCGGAGTCTTCGAAGGTTTTGAAACTGGCGTTGGTGTCCCAATATTCCTGAGCCGCGGACTCCACGGCGGCAGGATCGTAGGTGTTACTGTTGTTACTCATAGTGGGTTAGGAAGTCCGAGTACCGAAAGACACGGTGAGGCAAGACAAGAAGCACACTAAACCGCGGTGCCAAGGATACCCCAGCCATTGACATTCAACAAATTCTGCAGGGATTAATCACTCTTCGTGGTGGTTTTCATGCCGCGGGTGTCTGGTAGTGATGAAGTCACTTTCAGCAGTTTGATCTGACGACTGTCGGCATTGAGCACAGTGAACCGGAAGGAACCTATATTGATGGTTTCTTCGCGTTCCGGGATATAGCCAAAGCGCTGCAGCACCAGTCCGCCAATGGTTGAAAATTCCTGCTCGCTGAAGTTGGTATCGAAGTGTTCGTTGAACTCGTCAATCGGGGTCAGGGCTTTGACGATATGATTCATTTGATCAAAACGTTTGATATAGCTGTCATCGTCCACATCGTACTCGTCTTCGATTTCCCCAACTATTTGTTCCAGCACATCTTCGATGGTGACTGCACCGCAAACACTGCCATATTCGTCAATCACGATGGCCATGTGGTGGCGAGTTTCCCGAAATTCCTTGAGCAACACATTGAGCCGCTTACTTTCGGGTACAAAAGTGGCAGGTCTTACAATATCCTTGATGGAGAACTTATCAGTATTATCCTGCAGCATGAGCGGCAACAAGTCCTTGGCCAGCATTATGCCGAGAACATTGTCGATCGATTCGCCGATAACCGGATAACGCGAGTGCGATTCCTTCGCAACATGTTCAATAAGTTCCCGGGGCGATAGCTTGTCGGAAACTGTCACCAGCTGAGAACGGGGTATCAAGATATCCCGCACTTGCATGTCGGAGACCAGCAGCGCACCTTCGATAATACTGAGTGCATCGGCATCCAGCACCTTGTCTTGCTCGGCGTTTCTCAGAAGTTCCAGCAGACTTCTGGTATCAGTCGGCTCGCCGGTAAATATCTGGGTAATTTTCTCGAGCCAGGAACGGGATTTTTGTTCTATCCCAGATTGCTCATCGCTCATGCCCTTGCAAGTCTCATGGTTACTCCTTAACTGGCCGCATAAGGATTTGGGAAGCCAAGGGAATTCAGAATGGCTATCTCTGCCGATTCCATGACTTTTGCTTCGCGGTTAGTATTGTGCCGGAATCCGTTTAGATGCAGGAAGCCATGCGTTAGCAGATGAGCCCAGTGGGATTCCAGGCTTTTACCCTGCATTTTTGCCTCGGTGTCCACCACCGGGGCACAGATAGCCAGGTCTCCCAGGGGAACGACATTAAGTGACGCACGCACCACATCGGGTAGCTCGCAGCCAAACGACAGTACATTGGTAGCCTGATTTTTGTTTCGATAGCGGGAGTTCAGGCTGGCCGATTCTGCTTCATCGACGACCTTGACGCTGACGCTGGCAGTTTGGGATTCGTCAGCTAGAGTGCCTCCGGCATTGTTGAGCCATCTTTCCATATCAACTAGTGGCGGAACCCAGTAATCAGGGCATTTGTTATCCAAGTCAATTTTCACGTTCATTCACTGAACCGGCGTCCTGCTTGAGGTTGGAAATGGTAGCCCGGTCATGCTCATCGTAAGCTTCCACGATTCGCTGCACCAATCGGTGTCTGACGACGTCTCTGGCATCGAAATAGGTAAAACTGATTTCTTTGATATCTCTCAGCACTTTGGTGACGTGAACCAGACCGGAGCGGGTACCCCTGGGGAGGTCTATCTGGGTGATGTCGCCGGTAATTACCGCGGTTGAACCGAAGCCTATTCGGGTGAGAAACATTTTCATTTGCGAGGCAGTAGTATTCTGGCTTTCATCGAGAATGATAAATGAGTTGTTGAGGGTTCGACCGCGCATGTAGGCTAGAGGAGCCACCTCTATTACGTTCTTTTCGATCAATCTGCCCACCCGTTCGAATCCCAACATCTCGTAGAGGGCGTCATACAGTGGCCTGAGATAAGGATCAATTTTCTGTGTCAAGTCGCCGGGTAAAAAGCCCAGTTTTTCGCCCGCTTCAACTGCGGGTCGAACCAGCAACAATCTACTGACTTGTTCCTGGATCAGGGCCTCCACAGCGCAGGCAACAGCCAGATAGGTTTTGCCGGTACCCGCCGGACCTATACCGAAGTTGATGTCATGCCTTTGAATGCAGCTTACATAGTCGCGCTGATGGCGGCTACGGGGCTTCACGGAGCTTTTGGGTGTCCGAATGACGGACCCTTCGTCGAGCTCCGATTCACTGGTCCCGCCGATAGTGTTTTGCGTTTCCCTGAGTGCCAGGTGAATCTGGTTGGGACTCAGGAGTTGATCATTTACGGTGGCCAGATATAAGTCCTGCAACAGCTTGCTGCCATCGGCAATTGCCTGTTCAGAACCCGATAGCCTGAAAAGATTGCCGCGTTGCTGAATCTTGACTGCCAGGGATTTCTCAATCTGCTGAATATGCTCGTTCAGGCGTCCGCAAAGACTGGCGAGGCGCTGGGCGTTATCGGGGAGCAGCGTGATGCTCCGGGAATGAATCTGCTCGGTCATGAAGGGGGTACGAAAATCTCTCGATTGCAAATGACGACTTAGTATACCAATCTCAAGGAGAATGTAAGCAGTTTATCTTTGCATAGGCACGACGAGGATACCTTTCTGTAGATCAAAGCTGTGCCTAAGATCGCTCACAAGACGCGCTATAACAGATCCCCGCGGAGCGAATTGCTGTAGGCATCGGTGATTATTATATCTGCAAACTGGCCGACAAGTCGGTAGTCATCGCAGCGAAAGTTGACTACCCGGTTGTTTTCCGTGCGTCCCTGAAGTTCGCCCGGATCCCGGATGGAGGGACCGGTAATCAGTACCCGCTCGCGACCGCCGATCATGGACTCGCTGATGGCACGGGCCTGAGAATTGATTTGGGATTGCAGCGTGGCCAGCCGGTGCTTTTTTTCCTGCTCCGGAGTGTCGTCCCGCAGATCAGCCGCGGGTGTGCCGGGTCGCGCGCTGTAGATGAAGCTGAACGAGGTGTCGAAGCCGATTTCGATGATCAGATTCATGGTGTCCTCGAAATCCTTGTTGCTTTCCCCCGGGAAGCCGACTATGAAATCCGAAGACAGGCTGATGGCAGGCCGTTTCTCTCGAATCCTTCGGATAATCGATTTGTATTCCAGTACCGTGTGTCCGCGCTTCATGGCTGCCAGAATACGATCTGATCCGCTTTGTACTGGCAGGTGCAGGTGATCAACGAGCTCTGGCACCTGGGCATAAACTTGGATGAGATTCGCGGTGAACTCGACTGGGTGCGAGGTGGTATACCGAATTCGGTCAATACCATCGATACTGGCGATGTAATTAATCAGGGTTGCCAGATCAATAATCTTGCCTTCATGGCTCAGACCGCGGTACCCGTTGACATTCTGCCCCAAAAGATTGATTTCCCGAACCCCCTGTTCGGCGAGGTGCATAGCCTCTGCCAGCACATCGTCCATTGGTCGGCTGACTTCTTCGCCTCGAGTGTAAGGAACTACACAGAAGCTACAGTACTTACTGCAGCCCTCCATGATAGTGAGAAACGCCTGGCAACCGCTCACCGCGGGCTCAGGAAGCCGGTCGAATTTTTCTATCTCTGGAAAGCTGATATCCACTATCGGTGAGCCGCCCGCGGAGGCCTGCAGCATCTCTGGCAATTTATGCAGGGTTTGCGGTCCGAAAACGACGTCGACGAATGGTGCGCGCTTTCCTATGGCATCGCCTTCCTGGCTTGCGACACAGCCTCCAACGGCTATCTTGAGGTCGGGATTGCGCTGTTTCAGTGCTCGCCAGCGTCCAAGTTGGTGGAACACCTTTTCCTGGGCCTTCTCCCGAATCGAACAGGTATTTAGCAATAACAGATCGGCATTGGCTGGATCGTCCACCAGTTCGGCACCCTCGCTTTCCCGCAATAAATCCAGCATGCGAGAAGAATCGTACTCATTCATCTGGCAGCCGTGGGTCTTTATGTAGACCCTGCGAGGCCGGTGGTCATCAGGACTCTGCGATTTCAAATTAATGTCGGTTAAGTCGGTCATTTAGAAGTCTATGGCGGATTGGTTGCTGCGGATGCGCGGTCGAATTTGAGGCGCAAGTATAGCAGCAATTTAGCTGTATTCTGGTCCAAAGGTTTAACTCGGCCTTGAAAATCGTCGCAATAACCTGATATTAGCGTTAGTCTACAGCAGTAGACCTCCGCTGATAGTGAAAAAGCTGTTGCCGACGTCAATTGACTGTGAGAATAGGAATTCATGGGCACTTCATCTGAAATTTACAAAATCACCTTCTTGAACAAGGGCAAAGTTTACGAGATTTTCGTGCGCCAGGTTTACCAGAGCGACCTCTATGGATTTATTGAAGTCGAGGAATTTGTGTTCGATGAGCGTACCCAGATGGTTGTTGATCCCAGTGAGGAAAAACTCAAGGCCGAATTCAGCGGGGTCAAGCGCAGCTTCATTCCTATGCAGGCGATAATGCGCATCGATGAGGTCGACAAGGGCGGGCTCAGCAAGATTTCCAGCGGTGACAATATCACGCCATTCCCATTGCAATTAATGGCCAGCAAGACTGACGGTAGTAGCGGGGACGCTAACTAGGCCAGAGCGCGCTTGACCGTTGCCAGCTCTACACACAGGGTGAATATCTTCATAGCGGCATCGATTTCCTCCAGTTCTGGAAATGAAGGCGCCAGCCTGATATTGGTATCCGCTGGATCCTTGCCGTAAGGCCAGGTGGCGCCTGCCGGGGTGAGCTTGACACCAGCCGCTCCAGTTAATTCGATGATTTCCCTTGCCAACCCGGGCTGGGTATCGAACAGGATGAAGTATCCGCCTTTAGGCTCGGTCCAGTATCCTATCGGTCTACCGCCTATGCTTCTACCGGAAAACGCCCGGTTCAGATGTTCCAGCACCAGATCAAATTTAGGCTTAAGAATTTCCAGCTGTCGTCTCATGAGAGCAGCAATACCCCGGTTGTCGCCAAGAAACTTCACGTGACGCAACTGGTTGACCTTGTCCGGGCCAATGGTCACATAGCCCAGGTGCTCCGCAAGAGTCTTTATGTTGTGTTCCGAGCTGGCAAGAAACGCCATGCCGCCACCGGCAAAGGTGATCTTGGAGGTGGAGCCGACAGCATACACGTTGTCCAGGGTGCCGTACCTTTCGCTTAATGTCAGTATGTTCGCCAGTTCCGGCGGCTGCTCGACCAGATGGTGGACCGCATAGGCATTGTCCCAGATGATGCGGAACTTCTTACCGGCCAGAGTGCCCAACCTGGCCATTCTCTCCACCGTTTCGTCGCCATAGACAATACCGCTGGGATTGGAATATTTTGGAACACACCAGATTCCCTTGATCAGCGGGTCAGCCTGCACCAGGTTCTCTACCTGATCCATGTCAGGACCATTCTCGTCCATGGCAACCGGGATCATCTCGATATCAAGGGCCTCGCAGACTGAAAAATGGCGGTCATAGCCAGGAGACGGGCAAAGAAACTTTACGCGGGCACCCTTGGCTTCTTGTTGCCAGGACTCTTGGTCAGGGGAGCTGAACAACAGGTTATACAACACGCATTGATACATTAACTGCAGGCTGCTGTTGCCGCCTACCAGAGTTTGCCCGGCGCTGCAGCCAAGGTAGTCGGCCGCCAGCTGCCTCGCTTCGGGTATACCAAGGCCGCCACCATAATTGCGGCAGTCGGTGCCATCAGCGGCACGGTAATTCCCTTGCAAAATGCCATCCAGGTTGTTGCTAAGGTCGAGTTGCGCCGTCGAAGGTTTGCCTCGGGTCAAGTCAAGGGCCAGTCCCTGTGCTAGTATCTGCTGATATTCTGATTGCAGTTGCAGAAGTCGTTCATTCAGTTGATCTCGACTTGCGCTGTCGGTGGGTGAGTCTGTATTCAAGTCTGGCTCCTGGACAAAGTAATTAACATTCCAATTTTAGCAAAGTGATTCCCGAAGTCTCCAGTCATCCCTACGATGCGCTGACTCCAGACCGCGTGATGTCAGCCCTGGACGCTCTTGGATTTCGTTGCGACGCTCGCATCTATCCTCTCAACAGTTATGAGAACCGTGTCTACCAGGTGGGCATCGAGGGTGCCCCAGCCGTGGTTGTGAAGTTTTATCGACCGGGCCGCTGGACGGATGAGCAAATCCAGGAAGAACATGAGTTCGCCCGCGAGCTTGATGGACTTGAGATACCCGTAGCGGCACCGATGGAATTTGCCGGGCAGGGTTCCCTGATACAGGATGACATTTTCCGCTTCGCTGTTTTTCCGCGGCTATCTGGTCGTGCACCCGAGCTTGACGAGCTAGACAGTCTGCTGACGATGGGGCGCTATATTGGACGCGTTCACCTGGCAGGGGCCAGGAAGCCCTTTTTCAAGCGTGAATCATTAAATGTCGAAGCTATGGGTGTGAAATCGCGTGACTACCTGCTTCACCATGACTTTATTCCACCTGAGTTGTTGTCTGCATACGAATCTCTCACTGCGAATCTCATTGATCGAGTGCAAATTCTTTTTGCGCAGTCAACGTCCATGACATGGTTGCGGATTCATGGAGATTGCCATCTGGGTAATGTGCTCTGGCAGAACGGAGCGCCGTTCTTCGTCGACTTCGATGATGCGGTAATGGGTCCAGCAATCCAGGATTTATGGATGTTGCTATCCGGCGACCGGGGCCGTCGTCAGGGTCAGCTTATGGAGTTGTTGGAGGGATACTCGGAGTTTCGTGATTTTTCTGCGCTCGAACTAAACCTGATCGAGGCGCTCCGAACCTTGCGTATTATTCGTTACAGCGCCTGGCTCGCAAGACGATGGCAGGATCCGGCGTTTCCGCGCAGTTTTCCGTGGTTCAATACTATGCGCTATTGGTCAGATCACATTCTCGAGCTGCGAGAGCAGCTCGCGGCTCTGGAGGAGGAGCCGCTAAGCTTGCTCTTTTAAGCAGAATCCAGTGCCGCCAATATTTCCACCGTTGCCCATGTAGGCATGATCAACTCCGAGCTCCCGTAAAAAAGCGATTCCTTGTGGTTCCGGTTTCAGCATGGCAATCGTTGCTATCGATCCGGCAACGGTGCAGGTATTGGAGCTGACGCTCACTGCCCTGAGTCCCTCACTGGGCCAGCCTGTTTTGGGATTGATTAGATGGCTGTATCGCTTGCCCTGATGGGTAAAACAACGTTCATAATCACCGCTGGATGCAAGTCCACCTCTATTGAGCATCAATCTGGCCATCGGTTCAGGGTGCCCTTCCGGGTGGGTAATTCCAATGGGCCAAGGATTATCGCCCGGGAGCGGGCCTATGACACTGAAGTCCCCACCTAGGTTAACCAGACCACAATCGATTCCTAGTTCACGACCAAGTCTTGCAGCCGAATCGGCAGCGTATTCTTTGACAATGCCACCGAAATCAATTTCCATACCTGTTGGCACGAATAGTCGGGACGCGCTAAGTTGCAACTTTTGCAACCCTATTATTGGCAGCAGGCGATCGATCTCCTCCGGGCTAGGTACCTTTCCGGCACGGAAGTCCCAAGCGCGACGCAGAACGCCGGCGGTGATATCGAACAGTCCGTCACTTTGCTCAAAGCAAGACAGCGCATATTCCAATAGCGAACGTGTTTCTGTATCGAGACTGATGCCACGGCGCTCACCTGCTCGAGAATTTATTTCACTCAGAAAGCTGTCGGGGATAAAACGTGAGTATTTTTGTTCCAGACGATTAACTTCGTCCATCAGTTTGCGCACTTTGTTACGCGCCTCGATTCGTGACGGCTCCAACAGTTGGATCTCACAGGGGCTTCCCATGGCCAGAAAAGGAAAACGGCGCAGTGTCAAGTCCATGGGATGTCGGCTCGTCAACGGGTTTGTGCGAGACCATGAAGTGAATCAAAAGGTGAAATCAAGTCCGAGGGATATCCGGAAATACCTGACCAGACCAACCCCGGGTAAGGTCACATCATAGGCAGAGTATTTCTCATTCGCAATATAGCGCTCGGTATTGATTGAAATCAGCCAATCTCCAACGGTCGCGATCAGATTGATACCGCCACTAATTGCTCCGTAGCCGGACAGCCGATAGTCACTTGATTGTAACTCGGATACGGGGAGCGCAAAGTTATCAATATTGCTGTAAAAATCTGCTGCCGACTGGCTGTAGTAGCGCAAGTGCGGAATCAACTGCAGTGAGTTGCCCAGGTTCTGATACCAGGCAGAATCCAGCGAATGGGAGCTAATGCCAAAGTCGTCATGGTAAAAGCGGTAATTCAGGTGAAGGGCGGCATCAGCAGAAATGAAAAAGCGTCGATAGGAATTGGAAATTGCCAATTGTGTTCTTTGTTCTGGACGTACATCCCGCAATTTATAGGGGTCACTCAGGAACCCGGATTGTTCAGTTACGCTGAAAGCCATTTGATAGATACTTGTCTGATCAATAATCTGACTGATCGAAACAAATGCAGAAGTGCTGAATTTACTTTCAGCTGCGACTCGATTAAATAGATCCGCGTCGGTAGGAAATATCTCGTCACTTGCGTAACTGAAGCCGGCGGCAAGGGTAGTCAGTTCCTGATTGAAACTGGTCTGACCGCTCAGGCCATAATATCGAGACCGGTAGTCATCCTCGATAGAATATCCGGTGTTGGCGCTGATAGTCGCGTTATCGAGGTAGTAACTGCCGGATATGGAGAGTTCGCGTCGGTTGTCACGGATGCCGCTGGCACCGCTCAGGTTAACTATTGGGCTGCCGTCGTTGCCCGCCAGATTAAACCAGGGCGATGCTCCGCTCATGGATTCCTGATTGGCATCTATCTGAATTGACGTATTTCGTCCGGTTGGAGCGATGAGTCGTAACTGGTGTATATTGATATCATATCGACCCCTCTCTCCGAAAGGGGCTTCGCGACGAGAAACATCGTCCTCTTGGTAATTGGTGAATTTGTAAGAGAGGGTGGAGACCGACGGAGGAGCATCGGCCGCTACCAGCCCCGGAAGCGCTAGTGCAGTCGTTGAAAGCGCCAGCATTTTTTTCGAGCCTGACAGAGGCTCTCGCCGGATGGAGACTTCCTCCCTTGTCATGTCGCGTTCACCTAGATTAACTGTTGCTGCTCAAGGTAACTTCTAAATCGAACCCTTAGTTGCATCCGCATCCTCCACCGGCAGCGCTGTTGCCACCGGACGAAGCCTCTTTGCTGAAAAATACGTGTTTATCCAGGGCCGACTTGAGTCCATCTGGCTCCCAGGCCATTTCCCGTTTGGCAAGATAGCCGCGCTCCCAGGCGCGCACTGGGGTACAAGAGGAAAAAGACAACCCGAGCAGGACAATCAGCAGGGCATAGGCAAGTTTGCGAATTGACTTAGGCATTTACGAGGCACCAGAATTGGACTTATTGCCCCAGTAGGGACTGAATTTCCTGTTCGATCAATTCGATATCACCATTGCGAAAACCTTCGTGAACCAGCCTGATAACGCCTTCGCGATCGATCAGATAGGAAGTTGGCATCCCATAAACGTCATAGAGGGTTGGTGTTTCTCCGTCCGGATCTGCCGGAATCTTAAAATCGAGCGGGGTATCGAGCAGGAAATCCAGACCGTCTTCCACGGGGTTATCGATATTGATACCAACGATCTCCAGACCCTGTTCCCGGTATTTGTTATAGAGGTCATTGTACAGAGGTAGCGATAGCAAGCAGGGAGCACACCAGGAAGCCCAAAAATCGAGGTAAACCACCTTGCCACGAAGGTCGCTCAGGGTAAAAGACGGCTCACCCTCATTAATGTCTGCCAGGGAGAAGTCCGGGGCTGATTCCCCAACCTCGGCAGCCAGTGCTGCCGCGCCCAGGATCAGGCCCAATACCGATACTGCCAGCTTACAGATAGTTTTGTTGAACATGATAAAGTCCCAGCCGTTGTTTTAGTCCGTCAATCCTTCAGAGTCCGCCAGAGATCAATGCGGGAAAATCAGATATTGCCACCTACGCCTACCGTACCCTGTAATAGGCCCGATTTCTACCTTCGGATGCTTGGCTCATCTTCTTCTGCCATATGCATCATCTGGCGGCCCTTGCCAGAGCTGGGGCTAGCCTGCCGCCAACTGCAAGTTCGCAAGGTCCTGAAGCACGTAATTCCAGCGCTTACGCTGAACTTTCAATTTGAATTGCATTTCTCGGTAGGCGTCTCTTATATGCATAATGTCCAGTTGGCTGAACGAGTCCTGCAATTTTTTGCTACGAACTTCATACCAGTTTATGCGGTGTCGATTCCAGAGGTGAAGTGTTTCCCGCAGATCCTGGTATTCCCTCTCAAGGTGCTGGCGCCACTTATCCGGCACTTCCAGCAGAGTACATTTTTCGCGCGCCCGCTGGTATTGGAGCTCAAGGCGGGCTGTCTCTACGGAAGCGGGGTTGCAGCGCCTGAGATCCCTTGTCAGACCCACGAATGAAAGAGACCGAATTAGCCATTTGGTAGGGTCCCAATGCCACCAGCGAATGCCATTGCGGTAATCCCATTGGAACGCGTGGTGGTAATTATGATAGCCCTCACCGTAGGTAACCAGGGCCAATAATGCGTTATCCCGGGCAGAATGACTGGTGCTGTAGGGTTGTCGACCCCACATATGCGCTACAGAGTTAATCAGATAAGTCACATGCTGGCTAATTACCAGTCGCAGCAGGCCAGCGAGCAGAAGAGTCGCCACAACATCTTTATGGAGCCAGCCAATCAGGGCCGGAAGGCCGATATTCATTATGAGGGCCAATAACAGGTAATGCCGATGTTGCCAACGTAAAATCGGATCCTTGAGCAAGTCTTTGACATTACTGATATCTGGCTTGCCACTTTCGTAAAAGCGCAGAATCCAGCCGATATGTGAAAACCAGAAACCCCGGCCGGCAGAATACGGGTCGCGGTCGTTATTATCGACGAATCGATGGTGGCGCCGGTGATCCGAGGCCCAGGTCAGTACGTCATTCTGCAGCGCACAGGCACCACCGAGCGCGAACAGGAAACGTAAGACAGGATGGGCTTTGTATGCCCTGTGGGACCACAGGCGGTGGTAGCCAGCGGTGATTGAGAGTCCACAGAAAACCATAAACGCGGCAAACACGGCCCACTCAAAAAGATCGTATCCGTAATAAATTCCATACAGGGGGACCACAGTTAGTGCGCATAGGGGGGTCAAGCTGAACAGCAGCATATTCGTCCAGTTGATAGGTGCCTTTCTCATACATTTTGATCCTCTTAAACCCTACAGCATGTGTGGAGGTAATTAGCTGTCATTGTCACCGTCAGGTTTATCCGATTGCGACCACATCGTCGGCCTGCAGACCCTTGTGACCATGGCTTATTAGAAAGTTAACCCGCTGGCCGTCATGGAGAACCCGATGTCCCTTGCCTCGAATAGATCCGTAATGGACGAAAACGTCTTCGCCACTGTCGCGTGTAATGAATCCAAATCCCTTGCTGGCGCTAAACCATTTTACGGTGCCAGGTTCGCGTAACTCGTTTCGAGTGTGCTCATTCGCCATAGTTGGTGATTCGATGAAGCGTGCCCCCAACCATGCTGATGATAGGGCAATCAGGAAGGTAAAGATGGTAATTATTCCCGCCAGGGCAAGGCCATCGGTTGCGATGATTAATGAGAAGATACTGTAGGCGGGCAGTAAAGTCAGAATTGTGACGATCAGGCCAATGAACAGCAGGCGCATTAACATGTCTTTTCTCTATGTATCCTTATTTTAGTGAAAATAGATTCCTGCCCGGCACAGCCCGATCAATTCTAAACCAGCCAATGGGATAAATAAAATCGCCAGTCTACTGATTACGCCTGCACGGCTTGCTGCTTTAACGACCCCGGCTTAAGGCTGGATTCAGCTTTATCGAGTTAGGCTGCCTCCGTAACTTCAAAATATCGGGTCTTTAACTTTAATTAGTAGACTGATTCAAAAAGGGAGATTAGGAACTATGAACAACATTGCCAAACCTTCTATGGTCCTGGGCGGAATGCTGTTGGCAGGAGTTTCTCTTGCACAGGTTGATTACGACTACGCCGAGGTGGTTGAGGTTCGACCCATTGTTCAGATAGTCGAGGTTTCTACACCGCAAGAGCAGTGCTGGCAGGAAGAGTACCTCGTTGATAGAAATTATCGACACAGCGGCTCCGACACACCTGGAATCCTGGGCGCAATCATAGGGGGTGCTATTGGAAACGAGCTGGGTCATCACAAGTCCAGCCAGAGGGTCGGTGCAGCGGTGGGCGCTGTGTTGGGTCACTCTGTGGCCCGTGATATCATGCGACAGCGCGAAGGGTCGTCGGTACGCCAGGTTGAGACTGTCGAACGTTGCGAAACTGTGTACCAGAGATACGAAGAAGAGCGCATTGTTGGCTACAATGTGACATACAATTACAACGATCAGGATTATACGGTTAGAGCCGATCGTGACCCCGGTGATAAAATACGGGTGCGGGTATCGGTACAGCCTGTTTTGTAGCACGTCGGGCGGGTCAAGCTGAGATCCAGTAGAGCTGCAATTGAGCGCGTGCCGAAATTGCCAGAGGTCCATTTTGATTAAGATGGTAAGAAAATTAATCGTCGCAGGCAGCTGCGTTATTGTGTTGCAGTCAGGAATGGCCCAGGTTGCGCCTTCGGTTCAGCCTGGCCAGCTAGACATCAATAACAACACGAATCCGGGCGACTTGAGGCAGACACAAACACCGTCCCCGAGAATTTCGGAGCGGCAGGCTATCGATTTGGCACGTGCGCGGTTTGCAGGCAATGTCTTGCGTATTTCCCTGCTTGTCCAGGGTAATAATTTGCGCTATCAGATCAGGATGGAAAACGAGGGCAAAATTTTTACTGTTTTCGTCAATGCCAATACCGGTGCCGTGACGGGCGGTTGAGGGGCGAGCCCCGGCAGAGAGCTGAGGTCGTTCCAACGCACCGTTTCATTTGTTTCCGTAAGGAGGTCGTAAACTGATGAAACTTCTGGTAGTCGAGGATGAAAATTTCCTGCGCCAACAGCTGGTTCAGGCACTTACTGATAATGGTTACGTGGTTGACGGTGCCGAGGATGGTCGAGCTGGCCTCTACTTTGCCGAGGAGTTCGATTACGACGCTGCAATAATCGATCTCGGACTGCCTGAAATTGACGGCATTAAGTTGATCGAATTAGTCCGAAAATCCGGCAAGGAATTTCCAATCCTTATACTTACTGCTCGAGGCGACTGGCAGGACAAGGTCGCGGGTCTGGATGCTGGCGCGGATGATTACGTGGTCAAACCGTTTCAGATTGAAGAGATACTGGCCAGACTCAATGCCTTGCTGCGCCGCGCTGCAGGATTCTCCAAGCCGAAACTTGATTTTGGACCAGTCAGTCTTGATCTCACTGCCAAATTGCTCACTGTCGAAGGTGAAAAAGTCGATTTAACAGCCTACGAATACAAAATGCTTGAGTACCTGATGCTGCATCCTGGACAGGTCATATCGAAAGCCGAGCTTACCGAACACCTTTACGCTCAAGACTACGATCGGGACAGTAACGTTCTGGAAGTATTCATCCGACGTTTGCGTCAGAAGCTGGATCCCGGGCAAACGCTCAATCCGATCGAAACTGTGCGTGGGCAGGGTTATCGATTCGGTCTCAAATGAATCTCCCCAGATTACCTTGACCAATGGAGATTAATACTCAGGTAGCACCTTATTCGATTCAGAACCGGCTGCTAGTTGGCTTTAGTTTCCTGCTTGCAGTGTTTCTTGGCCTGACAGGCATAGTTCTGGATCGGGCGTTTCGCGACAGCATCGCGGCGGGTGCTTCGGAGCAATTGCAGCTGCAGCTATACGTAGTCCTGTCCGCCATCGATGAAGAAAACGGCGAATTTTTCCTGTTGGAAGATTTGCGCGAACCGCGTTTTTCGCAGCTCAATTCCGGGCTTTACAGCTTCGTTAGTAGCCGAACTTCTGGGGAGTTGTGGCGCAGTAATTCGGCACTCGATCTGCGGCTGCAAGACGAGAGTATATTGCGACTCGAAATGCCGGTGGGTGAGAGCATTTTTACTAGCACCCGCACCGCTGAGGGTGACGAACTGTTCCTGTCCAGCTACGGCATTCTGTGGGAGGACGGGGTCAGCGAATATAACTTTTCCGTGCTCGAGACAGCCGCGCCCTATTACTCTGAGATAGCAGAATTTCGCACCAGCCTTTGGTCATGGCTTGGCGGTCTTGCCGTGCTACTGCTGGTATTGCAGGTGGTATTTCTGCGCTGGGGACTGGCGCCACTGCATCGCATGGCGCGAGACCTGAAATCCATCGAATCCGGGGCCAGCGAAGAGTTGCGAGGTCTGTATCCAAGGGAGTTGAAAAGTGTTACCGACAATCTAAATTTGCTTATCAAAAGTGAGCGTAAACAGCAAGCCAGATATCGGACGACTCTCGGGGATCTCGCTCACAGCCTGAAGACTCCGCTGGCTGTCATTACGGGAGTTGCGGCAAAACTCTCAGAAGAGAAGTCCAGCAGATTGCCGGCTGAAACCCTCCAACAGATCGACACCGTCGAAGAGCAGTTGGAAAGAATGAACCAGATCATTAATTACCAGCTCCAGCGTGCTGTTCAGGTAAACGGAGGAAGTGCTCTTGCCCGCCAGATCAAGGTCTGGACGGTCATAGATCGTATATTGCAGGCACTCGACAAGGTATATGCCGAAAAGGCAATTAGCCACTCGACATACATTGACAAGCAAGCGACGTTTTTTGGCGATGAGAGAGATTTGATGGAGATTTTGGGAAACGTTCTCGACAATGCTTACAAATATGGCCACGGCAAGTTAAAGGTCACAGTTAACGTGGTCAGGGCCTTGCGCGAACAGTTAAGTATAGTGGTCGAGGACGATGGGCCCGGAATTGCTGAGGATCAGCGACAATATGTTCTGCAGCGCGGAGCCAGGGCGGATACGCTGGCCCAGGGGCAGGGCATCGGGCTGGCCGTAGTAACAGATATTGTAGAGAGCTATGGTGGATTAATTGATGTAGGTGCGTCTGAACTCGGCGGTGCGCGTATTCAGATAGTCTTCGAAGGCCCCAAGGTCTCTTGATCTCATGGCAGTATTGGTCAATAGACAAGAGCAGCCAGGCAGGCTACCAGCGTCATCACAAAGAGAAACCATTTTAAATAGGATTGCGGCACATTTACGGAGACCTTGACCGCCACATGAGCGCCCAGCATGGTGCCAACCGCCAGAATCAGGCCGGGAATCCACCAAACCTGGTCGAATAGAATAAAAATGACCATCGCCACTGCTGTAAATGCCAGGGCGCAAAGAGTCTTCAGTGCATTGGCGCGCAGAAGGTCGTAGCGCAATCCGCCGGCTAGGGCAGCCAGGAGTATGAAACCCACCCCGGCCTGGACAAATCCCCCATACACGCCGGCGCCGAAGAGTCCCAACCAGGCCAGTCTGTTTTCCCTCGGCGACACTACCTTTGTCCCCGGGGGCGGTGCCAGCGTAGCTGGCCTGACCAGGATAATCACGGACATCGACAGGATAGTTCCCAATAACAGCGGTTTCAGATACAGACCAGGCATAAGTGCTGCCATAAGTGCGCCTGCGGCACCGCCCAGTAAGCTGGGAATCAAAATAGGTTTGATGGCGGGGCGGTCCAAGGCCCGGTGCCGGTCAAAACCGGAGACGCCAACGGCACATTGCAATAGCACTCCCACCCGATTGGTAGCATTGGCAATGTCTGCCGGCAGTCCCAGCATCATCAAAACCGGGAGGGTGAGGTTAGAGCCGCCTCCGGCTATAGTATTGACTGCTCCTGCGATGAAACCGACCGCGCACAGCAAGACCAGGATAGCGGGGTCATACGCAGCAATTGATTCCATACACAATATCTCCAGATTGTAGATTGATTGTCAGTTGAGGGACGTTTGCTTACCGTTGGCTGGATTGGGCAGTGACTGGTTCAGCGAACATTACAGCAGAATTTTCGTGATTCAAGTAGGCATATTTTAGGGGTTTTGGAGGTTAGCATGTTGCCGCTGTATTGCCCTTCTCCTTCCCCTTCCCCTGACTCTGTCTGAGAGAGTGGTAATACTCTCTAAATATGAATACAATTCAGTAGCTTAACCTTTCTTTTTCACTTGAATCACAAAGTTGAACAGCGACTTCCAGGAGTATAATTCAGCCCGGAAGTGGGACAGGATTCACATATTGACAGCCGCAATTTTCGTATAGTTTGCACAGGTGCGTAATCAAGGCATTCAGTATGCGTTTAATCGGGGCGGAAAGTATCAAAATGACCTCTCGAACAAGAGATCGGAATCTTGGCTTCACCATGGTGGAAGCAATGATCGTTGTTGCCATAATGGGGCTGCTAGTGGCTCTGGCAGCACCGCCACTTTCCGATTTCCTGAAAAATGCTCAGGCCAGGCAAAACACCAATGAGCTGCTCTCATCTTTGCTTCTTGCTCGAAGTGAGGCAGTAACTCGCAATCTGCCGGTTACTATATGCACAGCTGGTTCCTCACTGACTGCCTGTAATGCTGGCATGGACTGGACCGACGGCTGGATTAGTTTTGAAGACATTGATGCAGACGGGGTCCGCGATTTTGGTGAAGAGGTGATCGAGCGGCACAGCGAGCTCAATAGTACCACGCTCATCAGGGCGGTAAATTTCAGCGATTTCATTACTTACCTCCCTTCCGGGGGAGTTACTAGCATGGGCAGTTTCAATGTTTGCGTTGGTGACGCATCCGCTCGCTTGATCACGATAAATGTTACCGGTCGGCCTCGATTGACTGACGGAAGCTGCGGTCAGTAAGGATGTTCTATACTTTCAAAAGCAGGGCATGGGCAAAGTTTAAAGGACTGAATTGAATGAATTGGCAGTTACAAAAAAGACTGAGCGATTATGCACCGGCGGCACGAAATCGTCAGGCGGGTAGCAGCATGATCGAGGTACTGGTAACGCTTTGCATTATCAGCGTCGGCTTCCTAAACATGGCAGCGCTGCAGACTACCGCTAAAAGGTCCAATTTTGATGCGGTGCAACGCACGACGGCGGTGATGCTCGCTCATGATATCGTGGAAAGAATGCGGGCCAATTCGGGAGCCCTGGGAGCCTACCTTACCAGCGGAGTGGGCGGAGGTACGCGGACTATGCCTGCCCGAAATTGCGGTGCGGGGGTGTCGTGTGTGCCCGCTCAAGTGGCGAGTTTCGATCTTTACCAGTGGGAACAATCCATTGATGGAATCTCTGAAGCCCGCTCCATAGGAGGTACCCTTACCCAGACCGGTGGACTGGCTAACCCGAGCGGTTGTATCTCGGGTCCAGCGGGCGGGGGGCCAGGCATCTACACGATTACTATAGTATGGCGCGGACTGGCGGAGCTCAACAATAATTCTGCCAGCGCTTGTGGTGCTCTATCGGGCAACTACGGCACGGCGCTTGAGTTCAGGCGCATTCTGACTTTCAACACTTACATCTCTTCCTGACACAGAGCCAGCCATGTCGCGTATCGGATATCAGACAGGGTTTACCATCAGCGAGCTTATGATTTCGCTCGGATTGGGATTGGCCATGGTAGCCGGCGCGATAAATATTTTCGTGCAGAATAATCGCAGTGCGCTGCAGGACGAACAGATTTCGGTCATGATGGATAATGGGCGTTTTGTCATGCGCTTGATGAGCAGGGAGCTTGCTATGGCGGGCTTCTGGGGCAAGTACCTCGACGTTGCCACTATCATCGAGCATGACTCAGTGACTGTGGGCACTGACTGTGGAAACGGAGTCGACGATTGGGTGATGAACCTGAGGGCCGTTGAGCTGCTGCCCCAAGCGACCGCTGTATCGACAGCGCTTAATTATCAATGCCTTCCCGCGTTGCAAGTTGTACCGGGTGCCGACATATTTGCGGTAAAGCGTGTCGCAGACAGTGGGACTGATGATGGAGATATTCGCAGCGGACAGCTCTACCTTCGGACCAATGGGGCTGGTGCTCAGATGTTTCTTGGGGGTGGATCCGGCACACCTCCACCACTGGGCGGTACCGAAACCAATTGGGCTTATATGCCGATGATTTTTTATATTCGTGACTACTCTGTGATTGAAGGTGACGGTTTGCCCTCTCTATGCCGTGCGTACCTGATACCTGATAGCACCCCTGACATGAGCAATCAGTGTATGGTAGATGGCATTGAAAATATGCAAATCGAATTGGGCATCGACGATGATGGCGATTTTTACGCCGATTATTATACTGATTCGCCCAACTCAGCAGAGACAGGTGACGCAGTAGCCGCAAGGATTTACGTGCTTGCGCGTAGCATCGAAGAGGTGCCGAACTACACGAACGACAAGACCTATCAACTCGGATCCACCGTGGTTGTCCCAGCCAATGACGGTTATTACCGGCGAGTATTCAGTTCAACTGTGCTGTTACGAAATCCGACTAATCTTTCGGGAGTAGGTTCATGACCCGTGGCAAAGCAGAAGTGGTTTGCATCCCCCCACAGGTGGGCAGCGTACTGCTGCCATCACTGATATTTCTGTTGATACTGACTTTGGCTGCCACTACCGCCATGAGGACCAGCACCATGGAATTACGAATGGCGGGCAACGAACAGCAGCGGGTCGAAACGTTTGAGCTGACCCAGTCCATCGTAGATCAGGTTGTGAGCAATCCTGACAATATTAGAGTTGCGGGTGATCCTGGATATGTGAACTGTACTGCTAACGTTACCAACTGCAATGCCAACGATGTTCAGATCAGTGCCAATTTACTCGCTCCTTCGAGGGCAGCCAATGCAACCGTAAAGGTTGAACGTCTGGCGCCGGCGCTGTCCGCGCCGCCGCGCGGAATCAATACAAGCACGGACGCTTTTTCTGCGGCCCGTTTTGAAGTTGATACCACCTACGACGGCACCGCTATCAACGAAGGCAAGGTTGGCATTGTTCAGGGTGTGTTGGTTCTGGTGCCGCGCGGCGCGCAGTAGGCGAGATCAACGGTTGGCTAACGAATTTGTGATGAGGAGAGCGAGATAATGAATCTGAGAGCTGTTGCGTGGGGAACTCTGCTGTTCTTGACCCTGCAGGTCCCAAGTATCGCTGATGACACGGACATTTATATCAATGCGGCGCCAGCCGGAAGTGCTGAGCCGATGGTATTCCTGACCCTGGACTATCGACCAAACCTGGGTTCCAACCTGTGCACCGAGGTCAATCCTCAAGACCCGGCTGGGCAATGCGGAGTCCTGCTGGGTGACGCTTATCCCAATTTGGATACCGGGCCGGGATCGGTAACCCTTTTCGACGGCTTGCGAGCCGTATTCAAAACAGTGTTTGACGAACTGGACGGCATTCAGGTCGCATTCATGATGAATCACGATAACAGCTGCAGTGGATCGAACCGCGGCGGCGGTCCAGATGTTACCGGTTGCTCCAATGGCGGTTACTTTTTGAAGGGATTGAAAAGTTTCGATTCGACCGATTCGAATGGCGCCAAGGCAGACATGCTCGAAGCCCTGGCATCGATACCGATTCCCTCGGGTAACCTGTCCCACTCTTATCAGGGGCAGGAGCTGTATTTTGAATTGTTCCGCTATCTGACCGGGCAGGAGTGGCACAATGCACACACTGGCTGGACTGATTACGGATCTAGTCGGAATTTTAATGTTGACAGAGACGATCCGGGCGCGGCCTGGGATGCTTCCATCGAGAGTGGCGATTACTACATCACCCCATTTACCAGCTCTGAGGGCTATGAGTGCGCTCGGATGTATGCTGTCAATATGATGTTCCAGGTATCGAACCAGGACAGCGACAATGAGGACGAAATCAAGGCATCGGTGGCTCAGGGTGGGCTGGGGATCACGATTAACAATCCTGACTTCGTCGACATAATTGAATTCATGCGCGACACCGACCTGGCACCCAATAATCCGACAGATACAGGTTACGGTTACTGGCCAGATGTGGCGGGAAATCAGAACCTTACTTCCTATTTCGTGGCCGCTCAGGTAAACAATACGACCAACGGGTATGCCAGCGCAGGGGGCTCTATAGCTGCGCTGCCGCTGACCGAGCCCGCTGAGATGTTGAATATATTGCGCAATATATTCAGGGAAATTCTGTCGATCAGCACCACATTTGTGGCCGCGTCGGTGCCGGTCAACGTTTTTAATCGATCAGATATTATAGATAACGTATTTATAGCCCAGTTCCAGGTCGATCCCGATGGTCGCGCCAGCTGGAGCGGCAATTTGAAAAAACTCAAGATTCTCGAGTCGGTCGACCAGCTTGGCAGCAAGGCGCTCGCCATAGTGGATGCAACCAACGTGGAAGCTATCGCCGCGGATGGACGCATTTCGCCCAATGCTCTGACTTACTGGACAGATGCGTCGTCGCTACCCCCGGCTATGGACGAAGAGGTCGAAGGCAAAGATGGCAGGGCAATTGAGCGTGGCGGGGCAGGGCAAAAAATTCCTGGCTTTTTGACAGGTGCTTCCATGATTGGAGATAACAACGGTGGCACCAACAGGACTCTCTTCACCGAGCCGGTCAGCGGTGTCGCCCTGTTGGCACTGGGTGTAACAAATGCTACCACCTTGCAAGCCGACCTTGGAGCCGAGTCTGTTGCAGATGCGGAAGAGTTAATACGCTGGATTCGGGGCCAGGATGTGGACGATCTGGATGCTGATGGCAATGTCAACGAAGCGCGCCGCTGGTTGCTTGGAGCGCCGCTGCATTCCAGGCCTCTGCCCCTGAATTACGGCGCGCGCGGAAGTTATAGCGAGTCGAACCCGGATATCCGGATTTTCATGGGCTCCGAAGACGGAATGATGCATGCCTTCCGAAATACTACGAGTTCAGGCGCGGAATCCGGCGCCGAGGACTGGGCATTCATGCCGCGCTCGGTCATGGACAAAATGAGCATCCTGCGGACCAATTCAGTCGGCACCCACCCCTATACTTTGGACGGTGCCTCCTCTGCTTTCGTGATAGATGAAGATGGGAATGGCACCATAGATGGTAGCGACAAAGCATACCTGTATTTCGGCTTGCGTCGCGGTGGCAAAGCATACTATGCGCTGAATGTGACAAATCCAGACAATCCAGGCATGTTGTGGAGCATCGACAAGTCGGGGGATTTTTCCGAACTTGGTATGACGTTTTCTACTCCCAGGACAGGGCAGGTCAAGTTTGGGGGCGATCCGACACAAGTAGTTATTTTTGGTGGCGGCTACGACGAAGATAAAGATGATGGTGCGGCTGACGATGACGAGGGGAATGCGATATACATCGTAAATGCTGTTACTGGCAATTTGATCTGGAAGGCAACCTATGGATCAACTACCGGTAGCGTCTCATCCAGCGAGTACCATCATAGCGGTATGGTGGACAGTATACCCTCTGATATTGCCGCTTTGGATACCAATGCTGATGGGAATATAGACCGCCTCTATGTCGGCGATACCGGCGGCACCGTCTGGAGGGTGGATCTGCCGGAAAGTACTTCCGATAACCGAAGTTCCTGGTTTGTTTCCGAGCTGGCGAATATTGGTCGCGATGATTCCGGCGGTGATAAAGCGAGTGATCGCAGATTCTTTCATCGCCCAGATTTCGTGCCCAGTAGTGACGATCTCGGGGCGTTCGACGGGGTCTTGATTGGTACCGGCGATCGAGCAGATCCGAAAGATACCCAGGCGGATAATTATTTCTACTTGATCAAGGATCGAAACGTGTTGTCCGGCACTGTGGCAAGCACTGCTTACGTAGATTCAGACTTTGGAGACATAACCGATACCTGCATTGAAGATGATGTTTGTACCGCTGATCTGAGTAACGGCTGGAAGTTGGCACTCGAGGGGGTGGGGGAGAAATCTCTGGCGCCCGCCATTACCGCCTTCGGTACTGTATATTTCACCACCTTCCTGCCTGAAGGTGATGACTCCTCCGCCGGTACCAGTTGTGCTCCAAGCGAGGGTGGCGGGAGGTTGTATGGGGTTAATTTATTTACCGGTGCGCCAGTCAATAACTACGACTCCGGTGATGGCAGTGATGAGATAACTCTGACCAAGTCAGACCGTTTTGATCCCTTGGGTAGTGGGGGTATTCCCGCCGAAGTGGTTCCCATCGGTGGGTTTCTCCTTCCTCCAGACCTGGAGGCAGAGGCGCTCGATGGCCGCGAATTTTGGAAGACTTTCTGGTTTGAAAAAGACGTAGACCCTGAGGGTTAGTCATTTTGGTTTCAGGTAGGCTAATTCATGCAAATCAACAAACGGCAATTATCAGTTAGATCCACGCGGCAGCGTGGCTTCACCCTGATTGAAATATTGGTGGTGGTAGCCATTATCGGCGTGTTAGCTGTGATCGCGGTTCCATCTTATAGAAATAGTATTATCGCCAGCAATCGATCTGTCGCTCAGGCTGCACTGCTGGATTTGGCTAATCGTCAGGAACAGTTCTACCTCGATAATCGAACATATACCTCAGATTTGACCGATCTCGGATATCCCCAGAATATGGTTTCCAGTGGACGCGTGGCTTTTAGTAGCAACCACGGTCTGGTAAATATTGATACTCGCGAACGTGTCTATGTCGTACAAATCGCGATCGCGAATGATACGGCCTTTGCTATTTTGGCTAGCCCGCAGCTTGCACAGGCTGAAGATGAAGAATGTGGGTCGCTGAGCCTTAACAATCTCGGAGAAAAAGGCGAGTCTGGCACAGCAACGGTATCAGACTGTTGGTAATAATCAGATTCTGATGCCAGACCGATCAGTGTCCTACTGACAAAGCACATTCCATTGAGTTATCGAGAGACTGTTCCGCCTCGGCTGGTCTGCTAAGGGCAAGCTATTGGTTTTCCATTGGCCCCTTCCCGTAACCCGTCACCATCGGTATCTCGTGCGTATCGAACCCGACCCGTGCGATTGATCACCAGTTGCCGCGCGCTGAAAGAAGTTCTATTGTCATCACACCAGGTGAAATTGCCATTCTGATAGCGAGTGAATCCCACTGGTGTGATTTGCAGAAAAGGTTTCCTTTGAAACGCTCGCCAGGTGATCTTACCTGGTAGCTTTTCATATTGAATGCGAGTTATTCGCTGTTCCTGTGGGTCCGGCGTTTGATTGTCATTTCCGTCCAGAAAAATTAAAACTCCCTGGTGCCACAAACCACCGCAGCTTGTGCCGTCGATACTGGGACAGAGCACAGCAACGTCTCCGGACCTCGCCGCCGCCGATCTGGCGAGAAAGATACCGTGCGCAAGTCTCTGAAGCGCCAGAGAACCCTGTCGCTGGACGAGAAGGTACTGCAGATTCGGGACAGCGACTGATGCAAGCATGCCAATGATAGCAATTGTAAACACTGCTTCTAAGAGGGTGAGTCCGTCGTGGAGTTCGTGTTTAGGAGTACATGCTGTCGATAGGAACATGAAGTAGAATTTCACTCCGAAGAATCTTCTATGCCAAAGTGTAGTAAATATCCCGGATTTCGCCTCTAACCTAACGCCCATGGATTTTGTAATTATTGGTGCAGGAATTAATGGATTACTGGTAGCCCGGGAGCTGGCATCTGTCGGGGCAGAAGTAGTGCTCGTGGAAAAAGGCAATTCTTTTCAGGAAGCGTCCTGGGCTGGGGGCGGAATTGTGTCACCGCTTTACCCCTGGCGTTATAGTCATCCAGTCACCGCACTTGCCAGCTGGGCGCAGGATTTTTATCCGGAACTTGCTGCGTCGTTGTTTGCGAATACAGGGATCGACCCCGAATATTCAAGATCTGGCCTGTTGATGCTTGATGCTGATGACGAGGCGGCAGCATTGCGCTGGGCTCGATTGAATGAGAGACGCATGGAAAGGGTGGGCAGTGATTTCATCTATAGCCACGAACCCTTGCTTGCCCCCGAATTCAAGTCTGGATTGTGGATGCCCGATGTGGCAAATATTCGAAATCCCCGCCTTGGCCGAGCCCTGGTGGCGGAGTTATTGGCTGCCTCCAATATTTCTTTTTCTCAGAATAGCCAGGTATCACAGTTTGAATGCAGTGACGGACATATCAGCGCAATCAAAGTTGAAACGCCCGATGGTCAAAAAAGAATCGCTGCAGATCAATTTGTATTGTGCGCAGGAGCCTGGAGTGGACAGCTTGCAGGGCTCATTCATGTCAAGCTCGCTGTGGAGCCGGTAAAGGGGCAGATGCTGTTGTATCGACTACCGAAGTCGCTGGTGACCAGCATTGTGTTGACGCAAGGACACTACCTTATTCCTCGTCGAGACGGATATCTGTTGGCGGGCAGTACACTGGAATATCAGCAATTCGATAAAACTCCAACCAGCGTGGCGCGAAATTCATTGCAGCAGGCGGCGCATGATTTGTTACCACAATTGAGAGAGTTTGAACCGATATCGCACTGGGCTGGATTGCGGCCTGCAGCCCCGCGAGGAGTGCCATTCATTGGCGTAATGCCAGGATTCGAAAATTTATATGTCAATGCTGGTCAATTCAGGAACGGATTGGTGTTGGCGCCCGCGTCGGCCAGATTGCTGGCGGACTTGATTCTTGGTCGAGAGCCGATTATCGATCCTGCGCCATACAGCCCTCTGCAGTCGGACTAGAGAGGAGGGTGGGTCAAACTATTGTATTATTCCATGCCAAGTTTTTTGAGCCGATAACGGAGCGAGCGGAATGACATCCCGAGTTTTTTTGCCGCCTTGGTCTTGTTCCAGCGAGTTTCTTCCAGTGCTTTTTCGATAGTTTTGATTTCGATTTTCTCCAGATGTTTTTCCAGCGAGAAATCCGGTTCGAATTGCCCTGGCACATAATCTTCCACACTAGATTCGCCCGTGCGTTTAATTGCTTCGTTGGCCGCAGGAGCTCCGGGTGCGACGATCAGTTTGAGATCATCGGCTCCAATTTTTTGAGTTTCACTCAGAGCTGCCGCACGTTGCAGGATGTTGTCCAATTCTCTGACATTGCCGGGGAAATCATAGCTTCCCAGTATGTTTATAGCATCGTCGGACAGTTCACAGACAGACAGCTTGTTGTCCGCGGCAATTCTTTCCAGGATAAATTTGCAGAGCGCCGGAATATCTTCTCGGCGCTCGCGCAGTGCAGGCACTTTGAGCTCGATAACATTAATTCGGTAAAAAAGATCCTGTCTAAATCTGTGTGCCTCAACCTCCCCGACGAGGTCTTTGTGAGTAGCACTGAGAATCCTGACATTCAGCGGAATTTCCTGGTTGGAGCCGATCGGGCGATAAGCTTTTTCCTGGATGACCCGCAGCAATTTGACCTGGGTGTGTAGCGGCAGATCCGCAATTTCGTCGAGGAAAAGAGTTCCACCCTGTGCTGCATGAAACAGTCCTTCCTTGTCCTGGCTGGCGCCGGTGAAACTACCCTTGAGATGCCCGAACAATTCGCTTTCTATAAGTTCGCTTGGGATTGCGCCGCAATTGACTGCGATAAAGGCGCCTGACCGTCGGGAGCTCTCGGAATGAATTGCGCGCGCAACGAGTTCCTTTCCACTCCCCGACTCGCCGCTCACAAAAACCGGCGCCTGGCTGCGTGCCAGTCTGGTGATTTCTAATTTAAGTGTTTGAATCTTCTCGCTATGCCCGATTATGCGGCCCTGGCCGTCACTGTGTGATGCGATTTGAGCTTCCTGGACGGTTCCGCCTGCGGGTTTTGCCAATTGCATCGCAGAATCGACAAGATAGCGTAGTTTCTGTAAATCAACAGGTTTGGAAACAAAATCGAAAGCGCCATTTTTCATTGCGCGAATCGCAGTTTCTGCACTTCCGTGAGCAGTAATAACAGCAACGGGCATCTGGTCATATTGTTTTTGGATCAACTCGACCAGTTCCAGCCCGTCGCCGTCGGGCAGCCGCATATCTGTCAGACAAAGATCAAACCGACCTGTGGCCAATTTTTTCTTCGCCGAGCGGACATCTTCAGCTGACTCTGATTCGAGCGACATGCGCCCAAGGGTCAATTCGAGGAGTTCCCTGATGTCAGGCTCGTCATCGACGATTAACACTTTTCCGAGCATGGGTGTATTCACGTTTGCCTGGATTACGATTGATCCGACTGAGATTGATACTGACCACTGAAGTTGACGGTAAAACAGCTGGTACCAGTATCACTGGCATTATAAGTCAAGGTCGCCTGATTAGCTTCGCACAGTTCCTTGGAGATATAAAGCCCCAGTCCAGTGCCAGCGGCCTCAGTAGTATAAAATGGTTCGAACAATCGAGAAGTAGCAGATTCATCCAGTGCCGTGCCATTATCAATCACACTGACGAACGGTTGCTGATGGCCGCCACCGATATCTTTCGCGCCGACAATAACTTTGACTACAGAGCGTCCGATTGCTCGCTGGCTATAACGGATACCGTTGTCGAACAGGTTGGTAAAGACCCGTTCTAATTGGCTGCTGATGATCTTTACCTTTGCAGGTTGGCCCTGATAAATATATTCAATTCCGTCACACTCACGGTTGGAGTCCTCATAAAGACGAATGAGGTCCTCCATCCAGTGCTGCAAGTCAATCACTGTTGGGACTGCTTCTTTGTGGCGAGAAACATCTAGTACTTCCTCGATTATTCTATTTACGCGGTCGCTCTGGTTGAGAATTATCTGCACCATCCGATTTTCGTCGCTGGAGAGATTGTCAAACTCTTGCAGCATCTGCCCGGCGTGGCTTATTGCTCCAAGAGGGTTCCGAATCTCGTGCGCAATATTCGCGGTAAGACGACCCAGTGAGGCCAGTTTGGATTGCTGAATTCGCTGCATAATACGAGACTGGTTTTCAAGGTAAATAAGTATGTCGGAGTCAGAATTGGAATTTAGGTAAGCGAAATTAGATTGTAGGTGCTCGTTCGAGTCGGGAATCTTTATGGGCTCTCCCTGGAAAAGCGGGTTGGCTCGCCAGCTTGCAATTTGCTTTTTAAATTCTTCGGGAAGAGTAAGGGACGATTCCTGATTGCCCTCAATCATGGGCTGTAACAGGCTTCTGGCAGCATCGTTCAAGGTAACCACTTCGTCTCTCGAGTTAATGACCATAACTCCGGTCCGCATGTGCTGAATTATTTCCTTATTTAATTTCTCTAAATCTACAATGCTGGACGCCTGTTCTTCGGCAAGTCTGGCTGCTGCCATCGCACGCCTGCTGACGAACTGGATGTACAGAGAAGTAGCAAACAGGATAGCGCCGAGGATTCCTGACTGCATGAACTGTGCTGCAGGATCCGTTAACGTTAGAGCGAGATATGCCTCGCTATAGATGATGGCAATGGTCGCCACGGCAGCGATGAAGACGCCAATTATTCCCAGCAGCAACGTGTTGGCAAAAACAATGTTGATAATGAGTAACAACGACAGTCCGCTTGCAACTCCGCCACTCAGGAACGCCATGAAAGAGAGAATCAAAATATCTGCGATAAAAACTGCTGTCAGAAAATGTTGTTCCCGAACCAGATTTTTATTCAGAATAGCCAACGTAGCCAATAGCAAACCGAGCACTAAATAGCCTAAGGTAGTTTGCAAAAACAGATTCGGATTGACCGTGCCCAAGATGGAAGTGGCAGATGTGCCGATGTAGGTCAGCAGCAGTACCAAGGGTAAAATAATGCGATAGACATCATAGATGGTCGCCACATTGCGTATCTGTCTGGCGTAACGACCGTGCCAGTTATCCAGGCGGTCCTCAAATCCTGACTGGTTGCTATTGCTCACTTCTCAGATAACCTATAATCGCGCAATTCGCAGGGCACTTGACGTTCATACCTTATTCTTTTGTAGGTGGGAGCATCAATAAGTCCTACAGGATTATCCTACGATTAAACGCCTTTTGTAATGGTGGAAGCAGGTTTTATGGCACGGCGTCTAAAGATTGTTATGGCTCAGATTAATCTGATGGTTGGGGCAATTCAGGCCAATACCGACCGAGTGCTTGAAGTCGCCCGAGAAGCGGCCGATCGCCATAATGCTGATTTGGTGGCGTTTCCGGAACTTAGTCTTACCAGTTACCCGCCCGAGGACCTGTTGCTGCGGCCCAGTATCAAGAATCGGATCGAAAGGGCTCTTAAGCGCATACTCGACGCCCGGCTGAATGTTTATCTGGTAATTGGTTATCCGTTAAAAGAGGGCGATCGGCTCTACAATGCATTGTCGGTGGTAAAAAACGGTCAAATACTGGCAACTTATCGTAAGCAGCACCTGCCCAATTACCAGGTGTTTGATGAGCGGAGGTATTTTGAAGCGGGTGGTCAGCCATGCGTAATCGAAATCAATGGAGTGCCCACGGGTTTTACCATCTGCGAAGACATGTGGCAGGACGGTCCAACGCGACAGGCCAGAGAAGCCGGTGCCAGATTGATGATAAACATCAATGCGTCACCCTATCATCTGAACAAGGTGCGAGAGCGCATGAAGTTGTTGGAGTCCCGATCTCGAATTGGTGAAATGCCGATTGTCTATACCAATCTTGTGGGCGGGCAGGATGAACTGGTATTCGATGGGGCGTCATTGGTGGTCGATGCCTATGGTGAATGCAAAATGCAGGCTCCTGCGTTTGTCGAGGGCTTGTTCCCGGTGGAGTTAGAGATTTCCGACAACCTGGCCGAGCCTGTGCGCGTATTGCCAGGTCAACTTAATCAGCAACAATCCCTTGAAGGCGAGATTTACCAGGCTCTGGTGCTGGGTGTTCGTGATTATGTCAATAAAAATAATTTTAAAGGCGTGGTCATAGGCCTTTCCGGTGGAATCGACTCGGCAGTTACATTGGCAGTCGCGGTTGACGCTCTGGGGTGCGATCGGGTAGGGGCCGTAATGCTACCGTTCAAGTACACGGCGCAGATTAGTTTGGATGCGGCCGAACAACAGGCCCGCAAGATGGGCGTCGATTACAGAGTGATTCCTATAGCAGCGATGTATGATGCGTTCATCGAGTCTCTGCAGGAGGAATTCGCGGGCTTGCCTGTGGACGTCAGTGAGCAGAATCTTCAGGCTCGCTGTCGGGGTGTTGTTCTAATGGCTATTTCCAATAAAAAGGGATTCCTGGTACTGACTACCGGCAATAAAAGCGAAATTGCTGTCGGCTATTCCACGCTTTATGGTGATATGGCCGGTGGATTTGATGTGCTCAAGGATGTGCCAAAAACCATGGTTTACAGACTCGCTCAGTTTCGCAATAAAAATTACGGAGCGCATCCGGCGGAAGTCATTCCGCAAATTGTTATTGATCGTCCTCCCTCTGCGGAACTTGCCCCGGGTCAGGTAGACGAGGACAGTCTGCCACCCTACGAGGATCTCGACCAGATCCTTGAGTTCTACGTGGAGCACGACAATAGTGCTGCAGACATTATTGCGAGGGGATTCAATGAGGATGTAGTGAGAAGGGTCTTACGCCTGGTGGATCTCAATGAATACAAGCGTCGGCAAAGCCCCGTGGGTGTTCGCCTTACCCAACGGGGCTTTGGTCGCGATCGTCGCTATCCCATCACCAACGGTTGGGAAATCGGCGACTGACGGATTATCGCCTCGGCACTCCCTGGCCGCGAGGTGTGGATCTTCCCGGCATCGGGCGGTGCGGGATGCGTCCAGCGCCAGATCCGACACCGGGGTCTGGAGCCGCTCCGGAATTGAGTTCCGGTCGTTCCCGTTGCATTTCCTGATTACGCTCCCTGACTCGCTCGCGCTGTTGTCCCTGTGACTCGAACTGTTCCCTAAGTCGCGCTCTTTCTTCTTCGGGCAAGTTGCGGAAACGTCGCTGAATGGTTCGTAACTGCTGCTGCTGGTTCCGCCCCAGCTGATTGAAACGTTGAAATCTCTGATTGATCCGTTGCCGTTGCTGGGGTGATAGATTCTGAAAGCGCTGCTGAATTGTTTGCGCAGATTGCCTTTGCTCGGGGCGCATCTGTGACCAGCGCGAGGCTCCTCTCCGCAATCTTTCCTGCTGTTCCGAAGTCAATTCTTCCCATTGGGACTCCAGTTGTTGCAAGACCAGTCGCTCGTCCGCGCTGAGTTCGCTCCAAGAGAGTTTTTCCTGTGCTGATGAAATGCTGGTTACTGCGATCAGCAGTCCGGCTGTAAGTATTTTCGGTATCCGGTAAGTCATGATAATTGGCTCAAATCTCGTCTTCGTCTTCGTTGTCGCTACCGTCAGCCTGTGAGTGGTTTTCCTGTTCGGGTATGCCGGTCGTCTGCGATGGCAATTTATCAACACTCTCCAGCAGCTGTGCAAAATCCGGTTGCATTAATTCCACTGGGTCAATCCATTGTCCGGAATCCGTTTCGAAGCTCCCCAGAAATTCAAGAAACTCAAGGCTGGGTATGCCGCTGTCTTGTGTTTCTTGTGCTGCAGAGGCAACCCGGGCCAGTAACATGGCAGACATGAGAATTGTCGAGCTAGTTGGGTAACCCACTGTCCGCCAGCCACAGGTAGAATTCCAGGTCTCCGTAAAGTTCAATTTCATCACCTGATGCAAACAGCAATACCTCCGCTTCGGCCAGATCATTATCAGTCTGCGGCGGAATTTGGTAAAAAACGACTGCCATCGTCATCAGCACGCAGGCAGCGGCAAAAGCCCCGGTGGGAATGGCAATCCGGGGTAACTTGAGACGCGCCGTCATCGGTTGCCATATTCCGGCTCGGGAACTCAAATTGTTAATGCGGTTGAGAGCCGATTTCCTGGTCATTTCCAGACTCGCAACGATGCCCTGTTCGAGATCCATGACGCTGTCGTCCAATCCGACCTTTACCGCCATTATCAGGCCGTCCTCGCTATCATTTACGGGGTGCGAACCAGACTCAAGCTGCATTGCCTGCCTGCGAATGTCGTCCAGGCGATACTGTGTATCAGAGTCAATCGCGGAAACGCTCCGATCAAGGGCTTGGCGTATCTCTTTCAGCATCCGATCTTCATCATGGGTAATCATGGCCAATAATCCCCCAATGCTTCCCTGAGGCTGTGAATGGCTCTGGAATAATGAGTTTTTACGCTTCCTTCTGCGCAGGACATGGCGACTGCTGTCTGTTTGACATCCATCCCTTCCCACGCTCTCAACAGAAATGCCTGTTGTTGGCGGAGTGGAAGTTTTTCCAGGGCCGTTTGTAATTTTTCCATGCTCGATAGAGTTTGCAGTTGCTCATCTGGAGATCTGCCGTGGGGGTCTTTGCGGTTTTGTATGGGATCTTCATGCTGCTCATCGCTTGCCGACGCGAGAGATCCGTGATGCCGGCTACGAACACTGGTTCGACGGTACCAATCATTGATTCGGCTTTGCAGAATGCGATAAAAAAGTGGTTGCCATTCGGATGCGGGTCGCTCGCTGTACTTTTCTACCAGCTTGAACATGGCGTCCTGCACCACATCGAGGGCATCCTCCTTACTGCCGGTAGCGATCTGAGCTATACGGTATGCGCGACCCTGCACGTTTGCGAGAAAGGCGTCTAATTGCTCGACTTGATCAAGATCGTGCTTCCGCTGTAATCCTTGACTCTCCACTAGTAGGTATTTCCAATCGTCAGGGGATTTCTCGATCCCAGGCATTATGCCGGTTAATCTGAACTACCGCTTTTTTGTATCAGAAGATACTAACGCACGTTTTCAAGTCAGGTTTACACACTATTCCTTGAAAATACGCATTTTAGGAACTGCTGCCAGAAATTGTTGCCGGACCGGATATGCAAATGAACGATCGATCAGTTGAAGATGCCAAGGGTCAGAATGTCCAGCAGCGAGCGTTCCTCTTCCTGGACAGGGTCCCCCTGGGAGTTGATGATTTCCTGACTCCCTGACGTGCGAGGTCGGGAAATCGGACCCAGGGGAGGTTCTATTGCATTATTCCCAATCAATCCAAATGTCGCGGTGTAAAGGATGGAAGGGTTGGTAATTTCGGTGCGGATCAGGAAATCTCCGCCATCATCCAGCGAAGCATGTTGGGGATAATTTTCCCGCAGTATTGCCAAAGAGGTATCGGCCAGGTCGTTAAGGCCAAGGCGCAGGTAGCATTCGACCATTATCGCCATGCCATCAGCTACAGCGGGAGTGCCCTGAAAATTTTCGACCACGTATTTGGCTCGATTTAGCGCGGCAACGTAAGCTCGTCGGGTCAGATAGTAATTGGAAACGTGAATTTCGAAGCGAGCCAAGCTGTTGCGCAGATAAATCATTCTAGCCCTGGCATCGGGCGCATAGGGACTGTCGGGATAAAGCGCCAGAAGTTGTGAAAATTCAGAAAATGACTCGCGGGCCTTACCGGGATCCCGCTTAGATGGATCCGTTGGCAAGAAACGGTCTAGCAGGCTGTCATCGGCAGTAAACGAAGAAAGACCCTTCATATAGTAGGCGTAATCAACATTTGGATCTTCCGGATTTAGGCGAATGAATCTATCCGCTGCCGCTATCGCAGCCTCCGCGTCTCCGTTTCGATAATAAGCATAAACCAGTTCTATTTGCGCCTGCGTGGCAAATCGACCGAAAGGAAATCTCGATTCCAGGGCCTGATAGGTGTTGATCGCTGCGCGAAAGTTTTGCGCATTCAGCTGTCGCAAAGCAACCTGATAAAATTGCTCTTCAGTGGACAAGTCCGAGAATTCGTCCTGATCCTCATCACGGTTGAACAGACCGCAGGCGGTCAATAGCAAGACGCAACTAACCAGTATCGTGCGTTTAACAAACGCCTGGTAAGAACAATTTTCTGTCATGAGTTTGATCATCAATTTTCAATCGACGCCTATTTAACCACACGCCGGCGGTCAAGCCCATAGCCAACGGATACTGACGAACGTCAGCGTGTCTCAAGTTGCGGCAAATACAGTATCATGACGCAATGAACGCGCGTATCGAACTGCAAGCTGAAGTCACCGATGATCTGTCAGGTAAGAGATTGGACCAGGCAGCAGCGCAATTGTTTCCGGACTTTTCGCGCGCCAGATTGCAAAGC
>JAYPVG010000012.1:0-12940 GCA_038134485.1 Pseudomonadales bacterium | reverse complement strand
TGGATAAAGGAGGGAAGTTTGCTATTAAATGGTGCCATCAGTCGGACCCGCGATAAGGTCTTCCCGTCAGATTGCCTGAGTATCAACGCTGAGTTGGCCGCCGTGGACACTTGGGAATCGGAGCCTATGGCGCTCGACATTCTTTTTGAAGATGCCAGTCTTCTGGTTATCAATAAACAGGCTGGCGCCGTTGTTCACCCTGCGGCCGGCCACCGGGATGGCACTTTGCTAAATGGTTTATTGCACTACTGCCCACAACTCGAACTGGTGCCGCGCGCAGGCATCGTGCATAGGCTGGATAAGGATACAACTGGATTGATGGTGGTCGCCAAAACCCTGCAGGCTCATACTTCGCTGGTTAATCAGTTGCAGTCAAGAACTGTTACTCGAGAGTATGAAGCGGTGGTCAACGGCGTTCTCACTGCCGGCGGAACAATCGATCAGGCACTGGGTCGCCATCCTGTCAATCGCAAGAAACAGGCGATTGTCCATAACGGAAAGGACGCGATTACCCATTACAAGGTTATAAAACGCTATCGAAGCCATACTCATGTAAGAGTGAAACTCGAGACCGGACGTACCCATCAGATTCGAGTTCATTTCGCTCATCTTCAATACCCCCTTGTTGGTGACCAGTTGTATGGCGGTCGGCTGCGCATACCGCCTAACTGCGGCGAATCCCTGGAAAAGACTTTGCGGCGATTCAAGCGGCAAGCCCTGCACGCGAGATTGCTGAGTCTTCTCCATCCTCTCGACGGGCAGCAGATGAGTTGGGAGATTGACCTTCCGGCTGACATCTTATCCCTATTAAATTCGCTTAATCTGGATGAGGAGCAGCAACCTCAATGATAGCGGAACCGGCCGGAAGCTGGATTAGTGCGGACTGGGATGCGCCGGGCAATGTGGTCGCGCTGACCACTTCCCGGGCAGGTGGAATAAGTACCGGTAATTTTTCGAGTTTAAATCTGGCGTTTCATGTCGGTGATGATCCTGATCATGTAAAGAAAAACGGTGAATTACTACAGCGTTCTCTTGCAGAACAGGTCGACTTTCAGTGGCTACAACAGAGTCACGGGGCTCGGGTTGTGCAGGCCGGGCGGAGTGGCGTCCCGCAACCCGCGGATGCCGCTTTTACCAGCGAAACCGGTTTGGCGTGCTGTGTATTGACGGCAGACTGCCTGCCGGTGTTTCTTACTAACAAATCGGGCGACGCTGTGGCATTGGCTCATGCCGGCTGGAGAGGGCTGGCGGCGGGAATACTGGAGCGGACCATTGCACAATTTCCTGCGTCACCCGCAGAGGTGATCGCCTGGCTGGGGCCGGCAATCGGACCCTGCCATTTTCAAGTGGGAAACGACGTTAAGCAGGCGATCCTTGACGTGAACGATAGTGATTTGATGAAGCAGTTGAGCGTCTGTTTTGTCGATGATAGCGAAGCCGGCAAATATCGCGCTGATTTGTACCAGATTGCGACGGTCAAGCTCCAGAGCCTTGGCGTGGAGGTCTCTGGAGGAGGACTCTGCACTTATTGTGATGCGGCAAGTTTTTATTCTTTTCGTCGGCAAGAAAATACGGGCCGCATGGCCAGTTTGATTTACCTCAAGTCTTGATCACTTAATGTCCCAGAAACTACTGCAGTCTTCCTGATTGCATTGATTTTCGTAATTTCGGCCTTATTTTGTGCAGTAAGTGTCTCTCCAAAGGGTGATGCGTTGCGCCCCAACCAATCGGTAAGGCTGGGGCCGGCAGCACATTGAATCGAGGAAATATCATGAGCCTGGAAAAATTCACTAGCAAATTACAGTCTGCCCTTGCCGATGCCCAGTCGCTGGCGCTCGGAAATGACAATAATTTCATCGAGCCTGTGCACTTGCTGATAGCCCTCATTGATCAGAAAGGTGGGTCTGTTAAACCATTGCTCGCGCAAGTCGGATATAACGTTCCAGAACTTCGTCAGCAGTTGCACAAGATCTTCAATGATTTGCCAACGGTGCCTGGAGGAGAAGGAGATATTGCCATTTCTCAGGATCTCGCAAGATTACTGAATCAGGCTGACAAACTGGCTCAACGCAAGGGCGACAAGTTTATCTCTAGCGAGACGGTTCTGCTGGTCGCTATGGGCGACAAGGGAAACGTAGGGAAGGTGTTAAGTTCCTTTGGTGTCTCAGAAAAGGCGCTGGAGACAGCGATCAGCAACCTCAGGGGCGGAGACACCGTCAGCGATGCCGGGGCAGAAGAGGCCTGGCAGGCGTTATCGCGCTACTGTGTCGACCTTACCGAGAAAGCCGAGAGTGGCGAGTTAGACCCAGTCATAGGGCGTGACTCGGAAATTCGTAGAACCATACAAGTTTTGCAGCGCCGCACCAAAAACAATCCAGTGCTAATCGGTGAGCCCGGTGTGGGCAAGACGGCTATTGTTGAAGGTTTAGCGCAGCGAATCGTAAACGGTGAGGTTCCGGAAGGGCTGAAAGATAAAAAAATACTCGCTCTGGATATGGGCTCATTGATAGCGGGTGCGAAATTCAGAGGCGATTTTGAAGAGCGGCTGAAAGCTGTTCTCAACGAACTGTCCAAGCAGGAAGGCTCTATCATTTTATTCATTGACGAGTTGCACACAATGGTGGGCGCTGGAAAAGCCGAAGGCGCTATGGACGCAGGGAACATGCTCAAGCCGGCTCTTGCCAGGGGTGAGTTGCATTGTGTGGGTGCGACTACGTTGGATGAATACCGGCAATATATCGAGAAAGACGCGGCGCTTGAGCGACGATTTCAGAAGGTTGTAGTAGATGAGCCGACTGAGGAAGACACCATCGCCATACTCAGGGGATTGAAAGAGCGTTACGAAGTACACCATGGAGTTGATATTTCCGACTCGGCAATTATCGCTGCGTCAAAATTGTCTCAGCGATACATTACTGACCGCCAACTTCCGGATAAGGCAATTGATCTGATCGATGAAGCCGCAAGCCTGATTCGAATGGAGATTGATTCCAAGCCCGAAGAAATGGACCGGCTCGAGCGACGCCTTATTCAACTCAAGATAGAGCAGGAGGCACTCAAAAAAGATAAGGATGAGGCTACTGAGAAGCGCAAGGCGAAACTGGCTGCGGACATTGCTGGACTGGAAATAGAATACTCCGACTTGGAGGAAATTTGGAAATCCGAGAAGGCATCGCTTCAAGGCGCCCAATCTTTTAAAAGCTCTTTGGAAAAGGCGCGACATGATCTGGAAACAGCGAGGCGGGCAGGGGACCTGGGACGTATGTCCGAGATCCAGTACGGAATTATTCCTGACCTCGAAAAGAAACTGGAACATGCTACTCTCGCTGAATCCCAGGAGAAACAATTGCTTCGCAATCGTGTTACTGAACATGAAATTGCTGATGTCGTGTCTCGCTGGACAGGTATTCCTGTCAGTAAGATGCTGCAAAGCGACAAGGCAAGGCTGCTGGAGATGGAGGACGCTCTGCACAAGCGAGTCATAGGTCAACAGGAAGCTGTCAACGCGGTGGCTAATGCTGTCCGTCGCTCCCGTTCCGGACTCTCTGACCCCAATCGGCCCAATGGTTCGTTCCTGTTTCTGGGGCCCACCGGAGTCGGCAAGACAGAACTCTGCAAGGCTCTGGCGGAATTTCTGTTTGATACAGAGGAAGCCATGGTGCGCATCGATATGTCAGAATTTATGGAACAACATTCGGTAGCCAGGTTGATTGGAGCGCCTCCTGGTTATGTTGGTTATGAAGAAGGTGGATATCTCACCGAGGCGGTGCGACGTCGTCCTTATTCGGTGTTGCTGCTTGATGAAGTGGAAAAAGCACACCCCGACGTATTCAATATCCTGTTGCAAGTCATGGATGACGGCCGATTGACTGACGGACACGGCAGAACCGTGGACTTTCGCAACACAGTGATTGTGATGACCTCCAACCTGGGTTCGGACCGAATTCAGGAGGAAATGCAGCACGGAATTCCAGACGAGCAGGCCTATGAAAATGTTAAGAGCACAGTGCTGTCCGTAGTAGTAAAACATTTTTCGCCGGAGTTCGTTAACCGCATCGATGAAACAGTGGTTTTTCATCCTCTGGAGAGAGATCAGATCCGCGGTATCGCGGACATACAGATTGCCTTGCTCAATAAGCGACTGGCAGACAGCGACTTGCGCCTTGAGGTCTCAGACGAGGTGAAGGACAAGATTGCCAGCCTCGGCTACGATCCGGTCTATGGCGCTCGCCCACTCAAGCGGGCAATTCAAAACTGGATCGAAAATCCCCTGGCGCAGCAGGTTATCCAGGGTTCTTATGATCCAGGCGACGGAATTTTGGTATCCATCGGTGCTGGCGGCGAGTTCAGGTTTGAGAGGGTCAGGGAATCGATCGAGGCGGCGTGAGAGCAGCTAATGAAGACATAATGCGGGTCGACATTCGACCCGAATCGGAATGTCCGGGCCCGGGTGGATGAATGTGGTGCAGTGGCGGGAAAGTTGCACTTTCTGCCAGAAACAACGATTTTGCCTCGCGTCTCTTGACTTTACTTCTTAAAGTCGGAGAATTGGCCGCTGATTTTTGGCAGAAAGTGAAGGCAACCCCTAGAACTGTCTGCTGTGAACCTGACACTGCTGTTCGTACCCCCGTCAGGTTTGCTGCCCAGGTGTCAGACAACATCCACCTAAGGCCCCTATCACGTTATCTCGTAGGGGGCCGACATGAATCAATACATGGTCGTATTGCCTGTATTGGGTTGTGTTTTATAAATCAATATATAGGTAACTGCCGTAACGGGCGCAGCGAGGCTGTCGTCAGTGTCCGGTTGTTTTTACAGTACATGCAGGTTAGAGGTTAATCAAAGTGGATTTACTTTCCGGTGGGGAAATGTTGATACGTGCATTGCACGACGAAGGTGTCGAGATAATTTTTGGTTATCCGGGTGGCGCCGCGTTGCACATTTACGATGCGATATTCAACCAAGATAAGGTCGAGCATATTTTAGTGCGTCACGAACAAGCCGCGACCCACGCAGCTGACGGTTATGCGCGGGCGACCGGCAAACCAGGTGTGGTGCTGGTGACGTCGGGCCCGGGCGCGACTAATGCGATCACGGGAATCGCTACAGCCTATATGGATTCAATACCCCTGGTGGTAATTTCCGGCCAGGTAGAAAAGAAGCTGATTGGTTCTGATGGTTTTCAGGAAACCGACATGGTCGGTATTTCCAGGCCGATTGTAAAACACAGTTTTATGGCTCAGGACGCATCCGAAATACCTGAATTGGTGAAGAAGGCCTTTCACATTGCGACCACGGGGCGACCGGGGCCGGTGGTAATAGATATACCAAAGGACGTTACCGATCCGAAGGTCAAGCTGCCCTATCAATATCCGCGTTCTATCAAGATGCGTTCGTACGCCGTGCCCGGGAAAGGACATACCGGACAGATTAAGAAGGCAGTCGAAATCCTGCTGGCGGCCAAGCGACCTGTTATCTACACCGGTGGCGGTGTGATTCAAGGTGAAGGTTCTTCGTTGCTGACCAAACTGACTAAGGAGTTGGGCTACCCCATTACTAACACACTGATGGGGCTTGGCGCTTTTCCGGGAACACACAAACAGTTTCTCGGCATGCTGGGCATGCACGGCACTTATGAAGCCAATATGGCAATGCATTACGCTGACGTGGTGCTGGGAATTGGAGCGCGATTCGATGACCGGGTTACCAATTCAGACACCAGCAAGTTTTGCCCCGATGCCAAGATTCTTCACATAGATATTGACCCGGCTTCGATTTCGAAGACTGTGACTGCCGATGTGCCAATAGTTGGCTCGGTAACAGCAGTATTAAAGGAAATGCTGGAACTGATTGAGGCATCCGAGCAAAAGGTCGACAAGAAATCACTGGCAATTTGGTGGAAACAGATTGAGCAGTGGCGCGAACGTGATTGTCTGCGGATTCCGGATTCTGAAGGCGACATCATAAAGCCCCAGAGCGTAATCAGGTCCCTTTACGAAGTTACAAAGGGAGACGCTTATATTTGTTCGGATGTGGGTCAGCACCAGATGTTTGCGGCACAACACTATCCGTTCGACAAGCCGCGTCGTTGGATCAATTCCGGTGGATTGGGCACCATGGGCTTTGGCTTGCCCGCAGCAATGGGGGTGCAGTTTGCCTTTCCCAAAGCCACTTCGGTGTGCGTGACGGGTGAGGGAAGTTTTCAAATGAATCTGCAGGAGTACGCCACTTGCATGCAATACAACCTGCCGATCAAGATTATCTGCTTGAATAACCAGGCGCTCGGTATGGTGAAGCAATGGCAGGACATGCAGTACGGAGGCCGCTATTCCCATAGCACTTACGCGGAATCCTTGCCGGATTTCGCCAAGCTGGCGGAAGCTTATGGCCATGTGGGAATTCGTATCGACAAGCTATCTGAGCTCGATAAAAAAATGGAACAGGCATTCGCTCTCAAGGACAAGTTGGTGTTTGTTGATTGCCTCGTGGATCCAGAAGAGCACGTGTACCCGATGGCAATCAAGGGAGGCGCAATGAAGGACATGGTATTGAGCAAAACGGAGCGTACATAATATGAGACACATCATTTCCGTCTTGTTAGAGAATGAGCCTGGCGCATTGTCACGAGTAGTTGGTCTGTTCTCCCAGCGTAATTACAATATTGAATCTTTGACGGTTGCTCCAACCGAGGATCACTCATTATCCCGTCTCACACTGACCACGGTGGGTGACGATCGCAAGATCGAGCAGATCACCAAGCATCTCAATAAGCTGATTGACGTGGTCAAGCTGGTGGATTTAACCGAGGGCGCGCATGTGGAGCGTGAACTGATGCTGATCAAGGTAAAGGCCACTGGCGCTCAGAGAGCCGAGATCAAGCGTACAGCCGATATTTTTCGAGGGCAGGTAGTGGATATGACCCAGAGTGTATTTACTATTCAGTTGGCAGGTACCAGCGAGAAACTCGATGGTTTCATCAGCGCGCTTGGGCCGGGTTCGGTACTGGAAGTTGTGCGTACTGGCGTGTCAGGGATCGCGCGGGGTGAGAAGGTCCTGAGCCTGTAAAGTGTTCGCAGCTAAAAAATAAAAAGGGCCTCATGCGAGGCCCTTTTTATTTGGCAGGCAGAATTGCATAAAGGGTCACACCAGCTTTTTCATCGCCTTCATGTGTCCGCGCAGCTCTTTTCCAACAACTTCGATCGGATGACTTCGAATCCTATCGTTGACTGCGATCAGTTCGCTATTGTCCACACCATCATCGGTTAGTTGCAATCCCTGCCCAATCACATCGGTATCGATATTTTCCATGAATTCCTTCAGCAACGGCACACAGTCGTTGGCAAACAGGTAACAACCATATTCTGCCGTATCTGAAATGACCTTATTCATTTCGTACAGTTTTTTGCGTCCTATCAGGTTTGCGATAAGTGGCACTTCGTGTAGCGACTCGTAATAGGCAGATTCCGCGATAATGCCGCTGGAGGTCATGGTTTCAAATGCCAGTTCTACCCCGGCTTTCACCATCGCCACCATCAGAATGCCATGGTCATAGTACTCCTGTTCGCTGATGCTCATGTTGCCCGCGTCTGTCTTTTCGAAGGCTGTCTCAGCAGTTTCCTCGCGCCAGGTTAGCAGATTCCTGTCGTCGTTGGCCCAGTCTTCCATCATAGTTGATGAGAACTTCCCGGTAATAATGTCGTCCATGTGTCGATGGAACAGCGGAGTCATGATTTCCTTCAGTTCATCCGCCAGTGAGCTGGCGATAATTTTTGCTGGGTTGGACAGGCGGTCCATCATATTGGTAATGCCGCCGTGCTTGAGTCCCTCGGCAACGGTTTCCCATCCGTATTGGCAAAGTTTCGCCGCGTAGGAGGGGTCAGTGCCTTTCTCTACCATTTTGTCAAAGCACAGCAGAGTGCCGGTTTGCAGCATGCCGCACAGAATGGTCTGTTCACCCATCAGATCGGATTTGACTTCGGCAATGAACGAAGATTCCAGAACTCCTGCTCGATGACCTCCAGTCGCGACCGCATAGGCTTTTGCGATTTCAAGTCCGTCACCCGCAGGATCGTTTTCCGCATGCACTGCGATTAAAGTCGGGACGCCAAAACCACGCTTGTATTCTTCCCGAACTTCGGAGCCCGGCGATTTCGGAGCAACCATGATTACGGTAAGGTCGTCTCGGATTTGCTTGCCTTCCTCCACGATGTTAAATCCATGGGAATAGGCAAGTGCTGCACCTCGCTTCATTAGCGGCATGATTTGTTCTATCACAGCGCTGTGCTGCTTGTCAGGAGTCAGGTTCAGAACAAGGTCTGCACTGGGAATTAATTCCTGATAATTTCCGACAATGAAACCGTTATCGGTAGCATTTTTCCATGACGGTCGCTGTTCCGCGATCGCAGCATCTCTCAAGGTGTAGGAAATATCCAGGCCGCTGTCACGCATATTGAGGCCCTGGTTCAGACCCTGGGCCCCGCATCCAACGATAACGATCTTTTTGCCTTTCAGTTTATTTACGCCGTCGGCAAATTCAGACTGGGCCATAAGTCGGCATTTGCCCAGCTGCTCTAGTTGCAGGCGTAGAGGTAGGGTGTTGAAGTAGTTCATGATGTTTCTCCGTAAAATAACATCCAGATCAGCTGGAGATATTCCGGTGCGACCGGGAAAAATGTTAGTCAGGCTGGAAGAATTCAGGGAATGAAGTTTAGGGGATGTTCAGCGTTGCGTAAAATGATATATATGCAATATTATATTTCATATAAAGCAATAATATAACTTTATCAAGGCGTCCGGTCCAATCAAATAGTCTGAGACGAATTGCTGAGGGTGCCGGTCTTAGTTTGGGAGAGACATTTGTGGATACGCGTGAAATGCAGATTTTTCAGCATCTTGCAATAACGTTGCACTTTTCCGTAACAAGTCGCGAGTGCCACATCAACCCCTCCAGTCTGACCAGAATGATCCAGAGGTTGGAAAACGAACTGGGGGTGCAACTGTTTGAGCGGGATAATCGCACAGTTCGGCTTACTGAAGCGGGTGAATTGCTTCGCGAATATGCTTACGAAGCTCTGCAAAGCTGGGAGCATTTGCAGCGTCGGCTGCAGCAGCAGGCTGCCTGTCTTAGCGGTAAGGTCAGCGTATTTTGTTCGGTGACAGCCAGCTACTCATTTTTGCGTGACTTGCTTGACCAGTTTCGCGCGGAGCATCCCGGAGTGGAAATTCAACTGCATACTGGTGACACAGCTCTCACAATAGAGCGTGTGTTGCAAGGACAGGAGGATATAGGTATTGCCGCCCATCCCGATCAATTGCCGGAGAAGCTGCGCTTCAAACCGATCGGTGAGTCCCCCCTGGTATTTATCGCCCCTGTCGCCGACTGCCCATTGAAAGAGCGTATAGACGCCTATTTGCAACAACAGAAGCCATTGCCCTGGGCACAAATTCCCATGATCCTTTCAGAGACCGGACTTGCCAGACAGAGGGTCAACCACTGGTTCCGGGAAAAGGGAATCAAACCCGATATTTACGCCCAGGTTACCGGAAACGAGGCGATCGTAAGCATGGTGAGTCTGGGCTTTGGAATTGGAGTCGTTCCGGAGCTGGTGGTGGAGAACAGCCCGAAGCAGGCCAGTGTCTCGATCTTGCCGATCGATCCGGGATTGAAGCCATTCTTGATTGGTATATGCAGCTTACGTCGTAAGCTGGGCAATCCTTTGATTCGCGCATTTTGGGAGCTGGCTGGTGACAATAGCGCTGTCTCTTTTCATAACCTGTCGCAGTAAAATCAAATTCTATCGACTCATTAATCGACGATAATTCGCGCTACAAGATCTGCATCTATCGATTTCTAACGCTATATTACTAGCGCTATAATGAACGCCTGTCCCCAACCGGATCGCAACTCCAGGCAAAAAACCATGATCGATGAACATTACCAGCATGGCGGGTTAAACGAGCAAGACACTGACAGCGTGCTGCCTATCGATGAACATGAAGAGATTGTGTCGGAGGGAGGGAGACAGGTTCGAAAGCGAGGTATTTACTTGCTGCCAAACCTGCTGACCCTTGGCGCGATGTTTTCAGGTTTTTACGCAATCATTGCGGGAATGAGCGGGAATTTCAATGCCGCGGGTTGGGCCGTGCTGATTGCGTCGATATTTGACGGATTCGATGGGCGAGTGGCGCGGATTACCGGCACACAAAGCGCATTTGGTGCAGAATTCGACAGCCTCTCGGATATGGTGTCATTTGGCATGGCGCCCGCACTGATTGCTTTCTCGTGGGCGCTGTCATCGTTAGGTAATGCCGGATGGGCTGCGGCTTTTATCTTCATGGCCTGCGCCGCATTGCGGCTGGCTCGATTCAACGTCCAGCTGGGTACGGTTACCAAGCGCTATTTCCTGGGGTTGCAAAGCCCCTTAGCCGCAGGCCTAGTGACTTTTTCGGTATGGGTTGGCGCCCTTTACCAGGTGCAGGTTACGCCTCTGATAGCTTACTCCCTGGCGATCGTCACAGTCATTGCCGGGCTGCTGATGGTTTCAAATTATCGCTATTTCAGTTTTAAGGAAATGCACTTGAAAGGAACAGTGCCGTATGTTGTTTTCCTGTCGGTAGTTGTTGTGTTTGTGTTGATTGCTCAGCGTCCGCACGAAACATTGCTGGCAATGTGTGTTATATATGCTGCCTCTGGTCCGATAGGCTGGATATATCGTCGACAGGTTCGCAAACCCGTTGCAGAGAGTCACACCGATAATGCGCTAGTTAATGCCACCGTGAATGTCGCAGCTGATGATGAAACAGGTACGCAATCAGTTTCCCGAGCGCAGGCAGCTGATGCAACACTTAAACCGATGACCGAAACTCAGAACGACGGAGATAGCAAACTATAAAGAGAAAAGGCCTGGAAATCATCGGATGCGGTTTCGCGCGAAAATTATTGGTCCTCGTGCGGCAAAGATCCGTACGTTGAAAGAAAACGTATTCAAAATCAAACACTAGAAGAGAGCAGGCAAGGCCATGTTGATTAAAAAACCAGCAGATATCAAACCATCGGAAATCACGCCGGAATCAGTTTATCGCAATCGGCGTCAATTCATGACGGAGGCCAGCACTATGGCAGTCGGCGCTGCCATGGCGGGAAGTTTGCCGGGAATGGCGTTTGGCCAGGATGGCGACGCCTTGAAGGCCCGGGCACCAATGAGTCTATCGCGTTCTGCGCCCGCGTCGTGGTGGGAACCCAAGTTTGCTGATATCAAACCCGCTCCAGATTCCGGGCCTTATTTTACCGGCGAAAGCCTGACTCCCTACGAGGATGTGACTCGCTACAATAACTTTTACGAGTTTGGTATGGACAAGGGCGACCCTTCAAGCAATTCTGGTCGCTTTGCGGTTGACCCCTGGTCCGTCGAAATTGCCGGAGAATGCGATCGGCCCGGCACCTATAACCTGGAAGATATTCTCAATCCCCATTCATTGGAAGAGCGAATTTACCGGTTGCGTTGTGTGGAGGCCTGGTCAATGGTTATTCCTTGGATTGGTTTTCCTCTGGCGGATCTGCTCAAGCGTTTTGAACCTAATTCACGCGCACGATTTGTGGAATTTCAAACAGCGGTAGTGCCGGAGACAATGCCGGGTGTGCGCTCGCCGTTTGCAATCATTCGCTGGCCGTATCAGGAAGGACTGCGGATTGATGAAGCGATGAACGAACTTACCTTCATGGCAGTGGGCGTTTATGGCAACTATCTGCCACCTCAGAACGGGGCGCCGATGCGCCTTATCATTCCGTGGAAATATGGCTTCAAGAGCATCAAGTCTATCGTCAGGATTAATTTCACCGAGGAGATGCCCAATACCAGCTGGAACGATCTGCAGCCAAACGAGTATGGCTTTTATGCGAACGTCAATCCCAATGTGCATCACCCACGCTGGCGTCAGGATACCGAGCGACGCCTCCCACAAACCCTGTTCAGTCGATCAAGAATCGATACTTTAATGTTCAATGGCTACGGTGAGCAGGTCGCGCATATGTACGAAGGTATGGATCTGGCGCGGTATTACTAGCAGGATGTTGCGCGAGGTCTCAGGTCTTCCGACCAGCCTGGCGCGGAGCGCTGACGGGGCAAAACTGGCATGCAGAAGGCGGTTAAATTATTTGTTTTCTGCGCCTGTCTTGTTCCATTCTGCTACCTGTTTTATCTTGCCTGGACCAATAGCCTGGGACCTGATCCAGGCGAGGCGCTGGCCAGGGAGTCTGGTGAATGGACCTTCAGATTTCTCCTTGCCACAATGGCAATCACCCCGATCCAGCAATTTACTGGCTGGCGTATCACCAATCGCTATCGGCGTATGGTTGGTCTTTACAGCTTGTTTTATGCCTGTTGCCACTTTCTAGTGTACCTGATGTTTCTGCTGGGGTTCCGCTGGTTGGCTCTATCCGAGGAAATATTTGAGCGACCATACATTACTGTGGGGTTTTCCGCCTTCGTTATCCTGCTGGCACTGGGCATAACCTCGCCCAAGTCGATGGTTCGTAAACTCGGTAAGAACTGGAAGCGACTGCACCGCTTCGTCTATCTCGCTGTGGTCTTGGCCATGTTTCATATGATCTGGATATTGCGATCCGATTTTGGCGAGGCACTGCTTTACGGTGTGTTTGCAGCAGCTCTGCTGGGTGTGCGCTTGATTCGTTATCTGCGCTCGAAAACCGGGTAGCTGTGTTGCCATTTCGCATTGCCGAATGAGCGCATTGTTGAGTTAGAAATGCCCTTAGTATCGGGGTTTCCAGTTGCTTTCCAGGCAGGTTGCCATTAAGGCAAGGAATTCCCCTGCGAGATGCCTCGAAATCGCTTGTAAGCTCTGATCAGACCTGTATAATTCGCGCCTCTTCACCGTGGAGGTGTGGGAATTCGCTCTTTAAAAAGTAGATTAAGCAATAGAG
>JAYPVG010000011.1:76413-98879 GCA_038134485.1 Pseudomonadales bacterium | reverse complement strand
TTCCAGAACAGTGAAGGAGCCATCTTCAACCTGCATGACAATTTCAGAACCAATGATACCGACCACATAGAGATCACCAATCGAACCAATGTGGTTTGCTTCCACCCGAATCTCGCCAAGAAAATCCAGCACATCGTCCGGGGAGTAGGTATCGAGAAAGCTTGCACCACCATCTGCTGTGACCCCGCCAAAAAATCGGGCCGTCGTGGGTTGACCACTGATAGCTACAGGATTACCGAGCTCGGGCAGCTGGGCGACGGCGATACTCGAAACAAGCACGGCAATCAGCGCTATTAGCAATCTTTCTGCCGCTTTCTCAATGCTCTTGGATATCATCACTTTTACCCCACTCTTGGTTCCCTTCATCTCACCGTCGATCGCGATCTGCTCTGATCTTACCACAGGGTCCGGGTCTTGAACTGCCGCATGCTTTTAGCCGCAGGACTTGGACTTGTAACGGGCAGACTCTGGTTTGGATGACGCAATAATTCCTCGCAATCGTATTTTTACAAACTGCATCACATTGTTTTTACCAGGCAGAGAATCAAGCGATCCTGCGAACCTGACCGGAAGCGGAACCACTGCTGCCCATGCTCAGAACCGATACCAGGTCGCCAAGGCTGTTGAGATTGTGTACAGCCCGGAACTGATCTACGTAGGGCAGCATGGCTCGGATTCCTCGAGCACGAGGCTCAAACTCGGAGTACCTCAACAACGGATTTAGCCAAATCAGCTGTCGCGATGATTTAGCCAGCCTTTCCATCTGACCACCAAGATCTGCCGTGTCCTCCCGGTCGAGACCATCAGTCACCAGGATTGTCACCGCTCCCTGTCCCAGCACCCGCCGTGACCAGTTAGCGTTGAAGTCCTTCAGGCAACTGCCTATTCGCGTCCCACCCGACCAGTCCTGCACTGCCCCGGTCACCCCCTGGAGCGCCTCATCCACATCGCGCTGTCGCAAGTGGTGGCTAATGTTGCTAAGCCGCGTAGCAAACACAAAGGCATGAACTCGATCGCGATCGTTGGTGACTGCATGCATGAAATGCAAAAACATTCGAGAGTAGCGGCTCATGGAGCCGGAAATATCGCAGATAAAAACTAGCGGCGGCGGTCGTCGACGACGAACCTTATGTCGCAGTGGTATCGCTGCCTCATTGCGCAGTGAGGCCCGCAGGGTGGCTCTCATATCAATAGCCTGACCATGATCTCCAGGCTTGAACCGACGGGTCGGGACTTCCGGGATCGCCAATCTGAAATGGGCAATGGCACGCCTCGCCTCCAGCAATTCGGAAGTCGTCATCTTGTCGAAATCTTTATCCCGCAGACTCTCCTCCGCGGAAAATGTCAGACTGGCATCCACCTCGATCTGATCATCCTCACCATTCTTGGCCTCTTTTTCCTGACTACCGGCCATCGCTTCCGTCAGGCGCCTGCTCAATTCCTGCTGCTCAGCCTCGTCTTCCAATCTGACGGTCGGCAACATGGCGCCCAGAAGTTTCTCCAGAATTCGCGGATTACGCCAAAATATATGGAACGCCTGATCAAATATTTCCCGCTGCTCTTGGCGACTGACGAGATTGGCGAAAAGGGTCCAGTAAAATTCTTCCCTGTTGCCGATACCAATTTCCCGAACTCCGCGAATGGCATTTAGCAACCGGTCGCTCCCAACAGGCATGCCGGTACTTCGTAACAGGCGCGCAAAGTGCATGATGTTGTCAGCCAGCCTGCCGGATTCGTCCGCCTCTTGCATCTCTGCCATGGGCTATGCCGCGGGTGAGTCCAGCGCGGACAATTCGATCTTTACCTGCTCGAGCAGTTGCGCGGCCTCGCTACCCCGAATACGGGCAATGTCATCCTGGTACTTCAACAAAACTCCGAGGGTATTGTCGACCGCCTCGTTACTCAAGGTGATGACGTTAAGCTGCGTCAGCGCATCGGCCCAGTCGAGAGTTTCAGCGACCCCGGGCAGTTTGAATAAATCTTTTTGACGCAACTTCTGGACAAAAGCGACGACCTGATCACCCAGTTCCTGGTCAATGCCGGGCAGGCGGGCAGCAAGAATACTCCGCTCCCTGTCGGCGTCGGGATAATCAACCCAGTGATACAGGCACCGACGCTTGAGAGCGTCGTGAATTTCCCGCGTGCGATTGGACGTGATGATGACGATCGGTGGTTCTTCTGCACTGATAGTGCCGATTTCCGGTACCGTTACCTGGAAATCGGAGAGCACTTCGAGGAGGTACGCCTCAAACGGCTCGTCGGTGCGGTCAAGCTCGTCGATCAGCAGTACTGGTGCGCCCTGCTCGTCACTCTGCAAGGCCTGCAGCAACGGCCGCTCAATCAGGAACTCCCTGGCGAAGACATCTCTCGCCAGGTTATCGCGCATCACTTCACCCGACGCTTCCGCCAGGCGAATCTCCAGCATCTGCCGGGCATAATTCCACTCGTATACCGCCGAGGAAATATCCAGGCCTTCGTAGCATTGCAGACGCAACAGGCGGCAACCCAGCGTCGAGGCCAGTACCTTGGCAATCTCGGTTTTACCAACCCCTGCCTCGCCCTCGAGAAAGAGCGGGCGCCGCATTCGCAGCGCCAGAAAGAGTGCGGTTACCAGACCCTGGTCGGCTATGTAGCCGGCATCTGCCAGTAGCCTTCCGGTTTGTTCAATGCTATCGACAGTCGCCATGGCGATTAACTACACGCCTGAACAGCCCTTTTCGTCATGACTTTCACCAGATGCGCCCGGTATTCCGGGCTGGCATGAATGTCCGAATTCATTTTTTCGACCGGCAACTGAACCTGGTCCAACGCCGCCGGAGAAAAGTCCTGGTTCAACGCCTCCTCAATTCGCATACCGCGATGAGCGCAGGATGTCGCGCCAGTGACACCGACTCGAACACCTTCCGCCGTCCTGGCAACAAAGACCCCCACAATGGCATAGCGAGAAGCTGGATTTTCAAACTTCATGTATGCCGCTGCCTGAGGTTTGGGAAAGCTTATCGAAACAATGATTTCGTCATCCTCCAGAGCGGTCTCGAACATGTCGGTAAAGAAATCGTCCGCGGCGATTTCCCGACTGGTAGTTTTTATCGTTGCCCCAAGGCCAATCAATGCGGCCGGATAATCGGCTGCTGGATCGTTATTGGCAACAGAGCCGCCGATAGTGCCGCGATTACGAACGGCAGGATCGCCAATATTGCCTGCCAGCGAAGCCAGTGCGGGAATCATGGATCTCACTTCCGCGGAAGCCGCAACGGTCGCGTGAGTGGTCATGGCACCGATCACCAGGCGGTCTCCTTCTACCAAAATCCCCTGCAGCTCGGCAATGCCGCCAAGGTCAATCAGATCACTGGGGCTGGCCAGCCTGTGCTTCATGGTGGGCAACATGGTCTGTCCGCCTGCCACCAGTTTGCCGTCATTGGCATTGCGAATCGCTTCGATGGCATCGGTCAGATTATTGAGCTTGTGATAGGTAAACTGATACATCGTCGTACCCTCCTGTTATGCCTGGGCGGCTGACTGAGCCGCCCGCCAGATTCGCTCCGGCGTGGCCGGCATATCGATATGTTTGACGCCAAGCGCATTGACGATGGCATTGATGACTGCGGGCGGTGCTCCGATAGCACCCGCTTCGCCGCAACCCTTGACCCCCAGCGGATTATCGGGCGGATGGGTTGGAGCATAGTCCACGTCGAAACTGGGCACGTTGTCGGCTCGCGGCATGGCGTAATCCATATAGGTAGCGGTAATCAGCTGTCCGTCCTCATCATAGCGACAGCCTTCCAGCAAAGCCTGACCCACGCCATGAACAATGCCACCGTGAACCTGACCCTCTACAATCATCGGGTTTACCAGAGTGCCAAAGTCATCTACAGCCGAATACTTGACTATTTCAACGGTACCGGTCTCGGGGTCCACTTCCACTTCGCAAATGTGCGTACCGGCAGGGAATGAAAAATTAAGAGGATCGAAAAAAGCATTCTCGTCGAATCCCGGCTCCACACCCTCCGGATAACTATGAGGCACGTAGGCATTGAATGCGACCTCGCCGATATTCATCGAACGGTCGGTTCCCGCAACTGAAAAGTTGCCGTTGGCAAATTCAATATCGGCTTCCGCGGCCTCCAGAGCATGAGCGGCAATCTTTTTGCCCTTGGCAATCAATTTCTCGCAGGCTTTGGCGATGGCTACACCGCCGACCGCCAGCGAGCGCGAACCATAAGTGCCCATACCAAATTGAGTGCGTGCCGTGTCACCGTGGATTACCTCGATATTCTCGATCGGCACACCGAGCAGCTCTGTTACCAGCTGGGCAAACGTGGTCTCATGTCCCTGACCATGGGAATGCGTACCGGTGAATACCTGCACATTGCCGGTGGGATTGAAGCGGACCTGGGCACTTTCCCACAAACCAACTCCTCCCCCCAGTTGACCCACCGCAGCCGAGGGCGCAATTCCGCAAGCCTCAACGTAGGACGAAAACCCGATGCCCCGTCGTTTACCTCGAGACCTGGCCTCCTCGGCGCGAGCCGGGAAACCGGCGTAGTCAGCCAGCTCAATGGCCTTGTCCAGGGCGGTCTCGTAGTCGCCGCTGTCATAACATTGCACCACCGGTGTTTGATAGGGGAAGGCGTCTTTCGGTATAAAGTTTCGGCGCCGGATTTCGACTGGATCCATGCCCATTTCGGCGGCGGCCACATCCACCAACCGTTCCAGCAGGTAAGTTGCCTCCGGTCGGCCAGCACCCCGGCTGGCATCTACCGGCGCAGTATTGGTGAACACAGCTTTGACCTCTGAGTAAATTAGCGGTGTCGCATACTGGCCTGCCAGCAGGAACGCATACAGGTAGCTGGGCACCATGGTGCCAAAGGTAGACAAATAGGCCCCCAGGTTCGCTCGGGTCATCACTCGCAAAGCCAGGAATTTACCATTCTCATCGAGCGCCATTTCAGCGCTGCTGACATGGTCTCGACCGTGGGCATCCGACAGGAATGCCTCCGTCCTCTCGGCGGTCCACTTGACCGGTCGCTGAACTTTGCGACTGGCCCAGCCGACTACCAATTCTTCTGCATACACGAAGATCTTGGCGCCAAACCCGCCACCAACATCAGGGCCCACGACCCGCAACTTGTGCTCCGGCGCCAGCTGGTTGAATGCTGACAGCACTAGCCGGTGAACGTGGGGATTCTGGGTAGTGAGATGCAGGGTTATCTCGTCAGTTCCTGAATTATATTCTCCGACTGCTGCTCTCGGCTCCATCGGATTGGTTACCATGCGATTATTCACCAGGTCCAGACGTGCTACCTTGTAGGCAGAATCAAAAGCGGCATCGACCGCTGCCTTATCGCCAAACGGCCAGTTGAAGCACACGTTATTGGGGGCCACCTCATGGACCTGGGGCTGACCGTCATCCGCCGCAGTCGCGGTGTCGGTAACCGCCGGCAATACACCATAGTCAACTTCCACCAACTCTGCGGCATCCCGCGCCTGGGCAAGGGATTCAGCAATTACTACCGCGACGTGATCACCGACATAATGGACTTTACCCTGGGCCAGCGCAGGATGCGCCGGAGCACGATGAGGCTGTCCGTCATCGCTGGTGACAGTGACACCACAAATCAGCGGTCCGATACCGTCGGCTGCCAGATCATCGCCCGTCAGCACCGCGACTACGCCCGGAGCGTTTTCAGCTGCGGAGGTGTCGATACCATTGAGCGTTGCGTGCGCATGAGGTGAACGCACAAAATAGGCAAAGGTCTGACCGGCTACGTTGATGTCGTCAGTGTAGTTGCCCTTGCCAATCAGGAAGCGATTATCTTCTTTACGCCGAACACTGGCGCCAATACCGTTCTCTATCATTCCTGTTCTCCCATAGCCCTGGCGCCGGCCTGCACCGCCTTGACGATATTGTGATAACCGGTGCAACGACAGATGTTGCCCTCCAGTTCCTTGCGCACAGTGGCCTCGTCAAGCTCGTTTCCGTTGCGATTAACGATATCCAGGGCACTCATGACCATGCCCGGCGTGCAGAATCCACACTGCAGGCCATGATTGTCCTGAAAAGCCTGTTGCATAGGATGCAACTTGCCACCACTGGCAAGCCCTTCGATCGTGGTTACCTGACAACCATCCGCCATGACCGCCAGCAGGGTGCAGGATTTGACGGACTTGCCGTCAACGAGGATTACACAGGCGCCGCACTGACTGGTATCACAGCCAACATGGGTGCCGGTGAGTCGTAAATGATCTCGAAGAAATTGTACTAATAGTGTGCGGGATTCCACTTCCGCGGTAACCGGTTTTCCGTTTACGGTAAGGGATATTTCAGGCATTGCTCCTCCCTGCTTTCGGTCTCTCTGGTTGTTATGAAGGTTGCTCAGTGTCGAGAATTGCGTGTCGTCCGTCAAGCTTGACGCTCACGCGCCCAGCAATTGCCAGCCGATCAGGCCGGCTACAGCCACAATAGATAACCACACCCACAGCGGCACTCCGCGTCGGACAGCGGTTGCCTGCTGCTCCGTCGCGGCCTCTTGCTCCTGGCTCTCACCATCTGTTACCAGGGCGCTGAAATTGGTGAAAAATTCGTCTGCCAGCTTCTTCGCCGTACCGTCGATAAGGCGCGCACCCAACTGCGCCAGCTTGCCGCCCACCTGCGCCTGGGCATGGTAGGCCAGAAGGGTGTCGGCGCCATCGGCCGAAAGCGTCACCGCGGCACTTCCCTTGGCGAAGCCTGCCGCCCCACCCTGGCCATCGGCAATTATCGTGTAGCTGTTGGGAGGGTTGAGGTCGGTGAGGCTCACATTAAACGTGAATCGCGCCTTCACTGGTCCAATCCGGGTAGTGACCCTGGCCTGCAGCGTATCTCCCTCGCCTGCTTCCAGAGACTCACAGCCCGGGATTGCCGCTCGCAGAATTTCAACGTCGTTTAAGGCCTCCCAGACTCGCTGCGGACTGGCGGCTATCCGATGATTCGCATTCATATCCATCGGTGTTTCTCCCTGCTGGCTCTAAAATTCCCTGCTTTTTCCGCCACCCCGGCAAGCGCATTGCTTACTCCCCGCGGCAAGCATCCAATGCTACTACAGGAAGACCCGGCGTAACCATGATTAGTCGGGCGCGTTAATTTCAGCGGTTATTCTCCAACCGGCATGACCGCGCCCGGTCAAGTGCCCGGGATCGATCTATTGCCCGAAAAAAGATTGAGATTAACTTCAGGATTCACTATCTGGTCGGTCTTCGCTACCAGCTATCGGTTTACGAGCAACACTCATCCAGTCCAGCGCAATTCCGGAAATGGCATTGAAGCGCACAACACGGACCACCACCTCTAGCAGCTGCGGTCGCCGCCTGATTCTCGGCTCTTCGAGGCGCGGAAGAAAGCCTGCAACAACTGCAAGGCGACAAACAGAAGAAACAACAAATACTATAACCAGCAGCGTGTCGGGTTGCCAGAAGACTGCCACAACCGCGGCGATATCACCGACATGACGAGCGACATAACCGCCCAACAGCCCTCCCCCGCACACTGCCAATGCGGTAGTGGCTGACTGGATAGCCGCGTAAAGCGCAAAATTTGTCTGGTGGGGTCGAATGTCGTAAAGATAATTTAATGCGCATAGCGTAAAACCGCTCCAGCAAACTCCGGAGATCATCTGTACCAGCAATAGGTAGTAAAAATTGGGGGACACCAGCCACAGCAATGGAATAACCGATATAAGACAGCTGCAGATCACCATGACCAGATGATTGCCAAAGCGGTCGGCATAGTAACCCCAGTGGCGCAACATGAAGAACTGTGTGGCAATGGAGGCGATACTGTTCAGGCTATATTGCAAATAGGTGAACTGCAATTCAGCGAGCATATAAACTGCAAAGAATGGTGCTGACACGGCCACCGATCCCTGCAGGGCAGCAACGAAAAAACTGTAGCGACGAAACTGTGGATCGCGAAGCGATTCCAGCACGTGCTGCCAGCTGAGGGACAGATTCTCCGATTGCTGGGCGGGCTCCTGCATGGGATCGTGCATACGGGATAGCAGCTGCGCCGACAGCAATCTGCCGACCGTCGCGACCAGAAATAACAGCGCAAATCCGAACCATACCATCCCGGCGCGATCTGTGATGGTCAAGGTGACTCCTCCGAACACAAACACGAGCAGCGAAGCGATCATGGTCAGCCGGGTTCGGGTGGCGAAAAACTTTCCGCGGCGCCGCGAAGGAACCAGCGCCCCCATCCACGCACGCCAGTGGGGCTGAATCAAATTCAGACAGATAAAATAGCCGGCAGCCAGCAGAATCAGCCAGCCTACACCGACACTGCCGAGGCGGTTTGAACCATCGTAAATCGCCAGAACTGCCATAGCAGCTACCACACATGCCTGGATTACCGCGACGGCGACCACCAGAGGTTTGCGCCGAAGCCAGTTTCCCAGCCACACGGAAAACACCTGCGCTAGCGCACCGAACAGCTGGGGAATGGCTGTCAACCAGCCCATTTGCAACGCGCTCGCCTGGAGATGAATGGCAAACGCGTTGAGAAAATTGTCGCCGGTTCCGGTCATAGTGGCCGCAGCGAAAGCCTCCTGCTGGGAGTAACGCAGGGACTTCCGCAGTTTTTGCTTGCGCTGTGCGTGGTCGTCTTTCATCGCAACCTATCGTCTTTAAAAGCCCCGCTACTGCAGCTCCAACCTGCGATTGAATTCCTGCATGATCAGCGAGTAGAGTTCTCGACCCAGATAACGATCCTCCACACTACTATCAATACTAGGATTATCGTTCACCTCGATCACATAGCCTTTACCATCGACTTCCTTGAGGTCCACCCCGTACAAACCGTCGCCGACACATCGAGAAGCAGCCAGCGCAGCCTGCAATATCGGGCTGGGCACTTCGAATGTTGGCAGGGTATCGAAAGATCCGCTTACGGAGCGACTGGCACCGTGTCGATAAATCTGCCAGTGATTCCTGACCATATGATATCGACAGGCATAAAGCGGCCTGTTGTTCAGAATGCCTATCCGCCAGTCAAAACTGGTGTAGAGAAACTCCTGGGCCAGCACCAGGCTGGAATGCTGGAAAAGTTCTGCGGCAGCGGTCCTGAGCTGATCCAGAGTATCGACTTTTTTCACACCTCTGGAAAAAGAACCGTCCGGGATCTTTATTACAATCGGCAATCCAAGCTTTTGAACCGCCTGTTCCAGTTGTTCAGGATGATTCCGCTGAAGAATCAGGGAACAGGGAGTGGGCACACGATGGACCTGAAAGGCATTAGCCAGAAAAATTTTGTTGGCGCAGCGAACAATTGACTGCGAATCGTCCATGACCACCAGTCCCTCTGATTCCGCTCGCTGGGCAACCTCGTAGGTATGATGATTAACCGCGGTTGTTTCGCGGATAAACAGGGCATCGAACTCTGCCAGCCTGATTATTGCTTCGGGAACAATAATTTCGGCGTTGATATCATGCTGTCGCGCGGCCTTGACAAATTTTCTGATCGCGACAGCGTCGCTGGGCGAAGTAGTGTCGTCGGGATTAACGAGTATAGCCATGTCATAGCGCAAATTGCGCTTGTTTTTTCGACTCTTCCAGATTTTGCTGCTAAAGCGCTCCAGCGCATCAGCAAAAATGGTCTGCTCTGAATCGTCAAGCAAGAGATGATTGCCAAGTTGGAGCCGGGTAATTTCCCATTGGTCGTCATATTGCAGCTGAATCTCAAGAATAGGGCAGGGAAACCGTTCAAAAAGCACCCGTGCGAGCGGCCTGAGTCTTGGATCATTAACCTGTCCAAAATAAGATCTGATTAGCAATCCACCTTCGCCCTGCTCCTCCAGCTTTAATTTACCAAGCAGGGTTTTGGCGGTCCCGGACTGAATTCCGAACATCATCTTGGAGCTGAGCTCATTGATTACCCTGCTGGGCGGGATGACCCGGTGCGCTCTCGCCTCAGAAAGAAGGGAACAGTAATAACCTTCGCTCAGGTAACTGAAGTCACTGCATAGATTGATCACCCTCAATCGCCGGTCGACCGAGGTGGAGAATGACAGGTATTGGTCCACACTTATCACCTGCTCGCTGGGATAGTAGGATGCCCAATCGTCATGCCGGTTTACCACAATAAGAACTTGAGACATTGTTAAGCCCTTGCTAGCAGAAAAAAGCTGCGCGACTATAGGGCAAAAGACGGGCCAAGCCCAGCTAAATTTGCTGTCATCCCGCACCGCGGACCAGCAGCCGAAACAACTCTGGTCGACAAGGTGTCAGTCCAAATCAATTGCTGAAATGTCCTTGAGGGGTACGCAATATTTTGTCACCTGATAAACCTATTATTCGCCGTGCCCTGATGCAGGATTTACAGGCACTGGTAGCACTTGAACAAACCTGCTTTGCCACTGATCGAATGTCCCCGCGGCAGATACGCCACTGGATCAATCATGCGGGCGGGTATTTTCTGATCGCGGCAGCTGATTCGCAGTTGGCGGGCGCCGCGCTGGGCATAAGCAGGAGAAATTCAAAATTCGTTCGGTTATATTCCCTCGCCGTGCTGCCAACCTTCAGGGGGCGTGGTATCGGCTCCTGCCTCCTGGAAAAAATTGAATCCCTGGCACTGGAATCCGGGAAGTTGGGCATGAGGCTGGAAGTCAGAGCTGACCATAGCCCGGCCATAGCGCTCTATGACTCTATGGGTTACGACAATTTTGGTGTTCTTCCTGACTATTACGAAGACCACACCGACGCTCTGCGCATGCAGAAGTTTTTTATCAAGCCACCCCGGGACGGCCTAATCAATCACCCGGGCTGACACAAAACAGTTATAGACAAGCTACACATCTGGCGTCGGAAAAAGCTCGGGCACCCGCACGGTAAATACCCGAAGTTCAGAACCTCTGAATTCCCTTTCGGGGTGTTCACCAACCGTTGCCAATAAGAATGAGAATGTTTATCATTTGCAAATACACGCAAAGGGTAAGTATTCAATGTTGCGCAAGAGCATTTTCTGGATTCACCTTTCCTGCGGGGTTATCGCGGGTTTGGTAGTGCTGATGATGTCGGCCACCGGGGTAATCCTCACATACGAAAGACAAATCCTGGCCTGGCAAGACCGCGGCGCATACGCCTACGAGCCTGACTCCGGCGAGCAGCGGCTGTCTGTGGACTCCTTGCTGCAGCTCGGCAGCGACGCTGGCTTCGTCACCAGCGGTATAATTTTATCTAGCGACCCATCGGCCCCGGTGATCCTGAACGCAGGTCGATCGGGCACGATGCACCTGAACCCTTACACCGGCAATGTGCACTCGCCCGCCAGTGACCGTTTGGCGAGGTTTCTGTCGGCGGTCAGAGGCTGGCACCGCTGGTTTAATGTCAGTGGGGAAGGCCGAAGCACGGCCCGGGCAATTACCGGCGCCGCGAACCTCATGTTCCTGTTTCTGGTGTTAAGCGGCATGTATCTCTGGCTGCCACCCATTATGCGCTGGGCAGCCCTGCGCGGCAGGCTCTGGTTTCACCAGAACGCGGCCACCGGTCAGGCCCGGGATTTCAACTGGCACCATGTATTTGGAATCTGGTCAGCGATCCCGCTCGCGGTAATCGTCGCCACAGCCACCGTATTTAATTATTCATGGGCCAATAATCTTGTATATCAACTGGCCGGCGAGCAACCGCCGCAATCGGGACCGTCTCGCGCAGCGGCCGAACGATTCGGAGATACCGTCGACCCAACTGCTCTGCTCTCTTTCGAGGAGCTGTTTGAGATCACGGCCAATTCCACGGAAGCAGGAAACTGGCGGACAATTACTATTAACCTGCCGGATGCCGGTGCGAGAACAGTAAGCTTTGCGATCGACCAGGGCAACGGCGGCCAGCCGCAGAAACGCCATTCCCTCACCCTTGACGCGCAGACTGGAGCAATCGCTGCATGGGCGCCATTTGACAGCCAGACTCGGGGTCAGCAGGCACGCCGCTGGGTTCGATTTCTGCACACCGGTGAAGCTCTGGGGATCGCCGGTCAGACTCTGGCAGGACTGGTATCCCTCTTCGCCATTTTCATGGTCTGGACCGGTCTGGCACTGAGTTCAAGGCGACTGCTGCGTGCCGTCAGGCGACGGCAGCAGGAGCATACCCCGCAACAGGAGGGTTACGGGGCCACGACGAAATAGCGCTAGTCGATTTTCACCAGTCCGATCTGATTGGAGCTGCTCTGGTGTATCAGCAAATCGCCTGCTTCTGTCACCCAGACGTTGCGGACAATTCCCACCCCTGAGGGTATCGCCCAACTCTGAAATGTCTCACTACGCGGATTGAATCGAACCAGCGCATCGGGACGCATACCGGATTCGTTGTACCAGACGATGTCGTCAATCACAGCAATCGCATAGGGGTGAGAGTCCGGACCACTGGGGGAATCCCATTGCGTGATCTCGCCAGTGGCAGGGTTCAATCGCCCTAACTTGCCCATGGTGGAATTGACAAACCAGACCATTCCCTCGCTATCAAGCGAAAGTCGGCGAATCCGGGTTCGCTCGTCTGGGACCTCGTAATATCTGATTTCCATCGTGTCCGGATTGACGGCGCCAAGTTTGTTGGTGCCATTGTAGGCGACCCAGACAGTGCCATCTTCCGCCACCTGAATGCCGTAGGGCCGCGGCTCAGTATCGACCTCGAGCAGTTCGCCGGTAATCGGATTCAGTCGTCCCAGCATGGCGGCACCCTGGGCGGTAAAGTAGAGATTTCCGTTGGGATGAAAAGTCGCCGAGTGGGGATCCCGAGCCTCGGTCTTGTACTCGGTGATCTCGCCGCTCTTGGGATTGAGTCTGCCGATACTGGCATTGCTGTTACCGGTGTACCAGATGTTGCCTTCGCTGTCGGGGACGATTGTATGGGGTCGGGCCGACCGCGGCAGGAGGTATTCCTCCATGATCCCCGTTTCAGGATCGAGCCGACCGGCCAGGCTGGCCCACATTCCCGTCCACCAGATCGAACCGTCCGGCGCCTCGGCCGGATCTCTTGATCGCTGGCCCAGAGTTGGAACAGTCCATTCAATAATTTCGATGTCGACATCGCCAGCGATAAGATTGGGTCGCCGGGAAGTATCCTCCGGAAAGTGTTCCGCCAGGTAGGCAGCGATGGTGTTGGCCTGGGAGTCAGGCAATTCGATCATGGTAGAAAATACCCGGCGCCATTCAGCGGCGCTGCCATAGCCGGCCGCGCGGCTGATAGTGGCCGTTGAATGGCAGGTAGTGCAAAGATTTTCAACCAGCATTTTTCCGGCACCGTCAGGCAGGGCCTCCGGCACGGACCGCTGCCCCAATGCAACGGGTGCGACCAGAAGACAACCTAGCAGACTGGCAAACTGTAAGTTCTTTTTATTCATGGGCAGTAGCCTCGCTAGGGAAAATCAACATTATCCTGTTAGCCGGTGCCTTCCTGGCTGTTCTATAAACGCAGACTATAAGCTCGAACGGGAATATGGGTCTATCACCGATTGACGAAATGCGAGAAAAACCCGACGACACTCCACGAGCACTGTGGAAGGAATTCATCAACAGCGATTCCCGACCCTGACAACCTAGCGACTATTGTTGATTCGGGAGCGCATTGGCGCAGCTGGGCTATTTCCGCTTTCTCTCGTTCACTGGAACTGCACGGGGTGGGTGGTGATGCGCACCCTTGATTCCATGTAGGTGATCGAATCCCCATTGATGTTACTGAACCAGTGGGGCGTTCCTGGCTGCAGCACCAACACGTCTCCCGCCTTGACCTCTCGGGCCAATCCGCCGCTAATTCCGTTCTGGGTTCTGATGATATTGGGGTCAGTAGATTCGGCTAATGGCAGAATCAGCACACCACCGGTGACCAGGGTGCCACTGCCCTCCAGGATTCGATAAATCTCCATGCTATAAGGATGCAACACTGCATAGTTGGCCACCGCACTGCTGCGTCTCCTCACGGAGATACCGGGCGCCACAGTAATGGACCAGCCTCCAGCCGAGGCCGAAGCCGAAGCGGCCTGATCGAGCTGGTTAATGATATCGTCGCCAGCCATGTAGATTGCCGGCGGCGCACCAGCTTGTTGTGCCAGGGAAAACGCGGAACAAAACAAAAAAACTGCTGCGACTGTGATGGGGAATTTCATTGACGAACTCCTTCGGCAGGCCTGTTCGCCTGCTCTCTGTTTTACTTACCTGCCCTGATCATATGAGTTATGCTGATTGGCAGCAACCGGCAAACTGTTGGCCCGCTGCTTCATGCGAGGAATAATCTATGAAAAGGGTGTACACCGCGGATAACCGGGCGTTGGCCTGGCACATGAAAAACGTGCTGGAAAGCAACTCCGTGAATGCGGAAGTCCGCAATGACACCCTGCACTCAGCCCAGGGAGGGGTGCCGATTACCGAATGCAATCCCGAAGTCTGGGTGCTCAACGACGGCGACGAAGAATCTGCTTTGCGAATCATTGCCGGACAATTGGATGACCCCGGATCAGAACAAAGCGATTGGCAATGCGAAAACTGTCACGAATCAAACTTCGGGCAGTTCGAGTTGTGCTGGAACTGCCAGTCTGGCAGAGAATCAACCGTCTGAATTTACCGCACCGGGGACACAATCATGAAATACATCGCTGCCATTGCGGTCTTGCTATCCATGGTCGGATTAGCGACCGCCCAATCTGCCTTTGAAGTCACCGAGGCGGGCATACTGGAAATTCAATCTGCCCTGGAAGCGGGTGAGCTTACCTCGGTCGAACTGACGCAAAAGTATCTGGACAGAATTAATGCGTACGACCGCGATGGTCCGCAACTGAACAGCCTGGTAAGAGTCAATCCTGGTGCTCTGGCAAGAGCTGCAGCGCTGGACGAGGAACGCCGGGCTAGCGGGCCACGAGGCCCGCTGCACGGCATCCCCATTATCGTCAAGGACAATTACAATACCACCGACATGCCGACTACGGGCTCCTCTGTTGCGCTGGCCGGTTTTCTGCCTGATGCCAATGCTACCCAGGTTGATCTGCTACTCGACGCCGGCGCCATCGTCATCGCCAAATCCAACTTGCACGAATATGCCTATGGCATTACCAGTATCAGTTCGCTGGTGGGCCAAACCCGTAATCCGTATGATCTCCGCCGGGTACCCGGAGGTTCCAGCGGGGGAACCGGAGCAGCAGTAGCCTCCAGCTTCGGAGCCGCAGGAATGGGGTCTGATACCTGCGGCTCGATTCGTATACCATCAGCCTTTAACAACCTGGTCGGACTGCGGCCGAGTAAAGGGTTGAGCAGCATCTACGGGGTCATGCCCCTGTCCCATACCCAGGACGTGGCAGGTCCGCTTGCTCGCACCGTTACCGACCTTGCCATCGTGCTCGATGCCGTATCGGGTTACGACCCTCTCGATGATGCAACCAGCGTCATGACGGACCAGCCAGCTCCGGCTTTCGTCGATCGACTCGACAGCGAATCTCTTGAAGGACTGCGCATCGGCAGGCTGACCGATTACTTTGAGCGTGCCGATAATGCGATGGAGAGCGTTATTGAGGATGCGCTGGAACAGCTCGCCGCAGCTGGTGTCGTTATTGTTGATCTTGATATTCCACAGATGGGTGACTTGATCGCGCGTTCAGGACTGATTGGTCATGAATTTAGAAACGACCTTGACCAGTACCTGGAAGTTTTCGGAAGTGACCAGGTGAACACGCTGACTGAGATAGTAGACCAGGGACTGTTTCACCAGTCAATCGGAGGCGCATTGCGCCGAAGCAGCAGCAATGACTTTGACCCCCGGGCCTACCAGCAAGCTTACGCAGTGAGAGCTGACTTGAGGAAACTGATCGAAGCAACCATGACAGGTTACCGGCTGGATGCCCTGGTGTACCCCACGATTGGAGAGCTACAGGTTTACACCGGCGAATCACAGGGCGGGAGTAACTGCAGCATCAGCGCAAACTCCGGGCTGCCGGCTATCAGCGTACCCGCAGGGTTTTCTCCCGAGGGCCTGCCCGTTGGCATGGAACTGCTCGGCTCCTTTTTGCAGGATACACGCCTCGTTGCCATCGCTTTTAAGATCGAAAGTCTTCTTGGGGCTCGCAGACCGCCCATTACTACGCCACCATTGATCGGTGGTCGGGCACCCGCACAATACTCGGCAGAATTGAGCGTCGAACAAAATGGTCTGCGTCTTGACGCCACATTCAATTACGATCAGACCACGAGTCACCTTGAGTATCGCATAGGTAGCGGATCAACTAACACCGCAGCCCCATACGCTGTAACGCTGTTTGTTGACCAGCCACCGCTGGGGGAATTTGCCGAACCGGTGATCGCCAACCTCTTGGCACCGGACGCTGCCGCGGCTGCGGGAAGCGTGTTCATGCCGCCCGGCCTGCACGAAGCCCTCCGCGAGGATCGTCTGTACCTGCGTGTATTCGCGCCGGGCAGCCCGAATGGGGAATTGATTCGACGTCTGGAATTTTCCCGCTAGTCTAAGCGCTTACGCTTGAAAAGGCGGGAGCCGGTACTTCACCCCGCCGCGGATGCGACAAACCTGAGCCGTCATTCCCTTCGCCAGGTGAGGGTAGCGGTAATACGACCAGTCGCATCCTTGAGTGAAAGCTTCAACAAATCGCCATCAAACTCGTAGTAGCGCACATTATCCTGACCCACCCATTGGGCGGCGCCGGGGGAACCTTCAACATGATGAATCACCCGGCCATTCTCGGGCTCAATCGAAACCTTGCCCCAGTAGGCAAACCCTCCAGTGACCTGCTCCGTGCTGCCCCGGGCCTGCATCGGCAAATCTCGCGGCATCCCGAGTCCCATCATGTAACCAGCTTCGTCATAGCGAAGCCGACCGATATAATCCATCGCGATCTGGCCTGCGTTCTCCGGGAAGCGCACAAAGCTGACCAGCACCCAATCGCCGATAAATTTTTGTCGCACCGCGTCTGTGCTTTCTGCTGCACGCAGGTCGCTCATATTCAATACCGATAGCATTGCCATAAAAGGCAGAATAGCAATTTTGAAATCGATTGATCTGGCCATAATATCCCCCTGTTTTGCCCCTACCCGCTGGCAGCCAGACGCCAAGTCAAAGCCAGCGCCGTACCTGCTTCTTGTAGTGACGATACTCTTCACCGAACTTATTCTCCAGGTATTTCTCTTCCTTGAGAATCGCCGTGTGGAGAACGATAAAAGCAGCCGGTATGAAGCTCAAAGTCATCCAAAGGCTGTTCAGCACCAGACCGATGCCGACGGCCAGGAAACAAAATCCAAGGTAAATTGGATTACGGGAGAAAGCATAGGGGCCATGGGATAGCACTAGAGCGGTCGGCTTCCAGGGCTTGATGCTGGTCTTGTGTCGACGGAACATCAGAACCATATCCAGGAGCGCGATTATGGAGGATACACACAGCGCCACTCCAAGGTAACGTATCATCGCCAGATCCGATAAGCCGACCGGCCACGAGGCTTGAAGCAGCGCCGACACAAGCAGCGCAACAGTAAAAACCAATGGTGGTGGCAGTTTTACGCCGGGCCCCTTGGCATCGTGCTCCAGAATTGCATCGCCGTCTTCAGTGGCGGCAGTTTGTTCAGATTGTTCAGCGCTCATCAGCTTGCCTTTGCTTGTGTCAGGCTGCGGGGCTGCATTGCTTGAGTACTATCTGACAGCTTAAGCCAGCCCTTGACGAATTTGCAATTTAACAGGAGAAATAAGTTTCTGGCCATTCCAAAGTGTCGAGAAGCCGCGCCTCCCGCATCGAAGTGCCTACTCAGGCCAGTATCAAGGCAGTGGTTAACCAGTTTAGCGGCAATGGGGCCAGGCGTACCCTGGGGTAATTAATCAATACACTAGATGAAACTTGTTAAAAGATTGATTAGGATTAGCACCGACTCGCTACAAAAGACCAACAACATGAGGAATCGATCATGTGCGATGAGATAACCCAGAAGGATGTGGACGCTTGCGGGCCGGGGAAAGGTGTAAGCCGACGCAAGTTCAACAAATTATCAGCGACCGCAGCAATGGCTGCTATGTTGCCGCCGGTAGCCAATGCGCAACCCGTCTCAGAGCGGGATGTCGAAATCACGACCCCCGATGGGGTCGCCGACTGCTATTTCGTTTACCCGTCAATGGGTGCTCATGCGGCGGTACTGGTCTGGCCAGACATCCTGGGACTGAGACCCGCATTCCGGGAAATGGGTAAACGACTGGCTCGTTCCGGTTATGCGGTGCTGACGGTCAATCCATTCTATCGCGATGCGCCCTCACCCCAGGTCAAGCCAGGCGCGAATTTCGGTGATGAGGAAACCCGTAATATAGTGCTACCAATGGCACGTAACCTGAATGCCGACACGCATTTCACTGACGCCAGGGCCTTTCAGGCCTGGTTGGACCAGCAGCCGGAGGTGGACACCAGCCGCGGAATTGGCACAACCGGTTATTGCATGGGCGGGCCGATGGTTATGCGCAGCGTAGCGGCAGTGCCCGATCGGTTCAAAGCTGGTGCAACTTTTCATGGTGGAGGACTGGCGACAGACGCTCCCAACAGCCCACACCTGCTAATTCCGGACACCACTGCCGAGATGCTGCACGCCGTGGCGGAAAACGACGACGCCAACGACCCGGATGCCAAGTTCACCTTGCAGGAGGCCTACGGTGCTGCACGCATCCCAGCGGAAATCGAAGTGTACGAGGGGACCCTGCACGGCTGGTGTTCTATAGACTTTCCGGTCTATCACCAGGCCCAGGCCGAGCGCGCCTGGAGTCGACTGCTAGCGCTGTTCGAAAAGGCGCTGGCTTAGCGAATTTCGACAAGATCGCCCCGGGGAATGCTCTCCGGGGCGATCTTTTTCTGCCCGTTCAGAAAATAAAATCCAATAAAACAATCGAACTCAATGAGCTCAGACGCAAAATCTGACTGCCGCTAATTACTCAGCCAGATTGATCTTCTGGGTCCAGAAAATGTCAATGTTCCCGAGACTGTTGTCCTGTCGGTTCGAGAACCAGCTGAAAGTTTCTCCACCCGGTGGCAGCGCAGGGCACATGTCATTGGCGTCGGTATTTACGCGGGGCCCGAGATTAGCCGCGGGACCCCAGGCGTTCGGACCCTGCTGCATGCTGCCCCAGAGATCCATGCCCCCGAGCCCCCCTTCACGATTGGAAGTGAAATACACCATACCAGTGGTGTCCTGGGTAAAGTGAAATTCTTCTGCCGCAGTGTTGATATTGGGGCCCTGATTTACCGGTGACATCCAGTTACCGCTGTCGTCCTGCTGGGAACACCAGATATCGGAACCACCGTAGCCACCTGCCCGTCGGGAGGCGAAACACAGAGTCTCACCATCTTGCAGAATTGCCGGACAGTGCTCATTGCCTTCGTCGGTGCTGATCGGAAAACCAAGCAACTCTGGTTCGCTCCATACCCCGTTGACTTTGTGAGTCACGAACAGGTCAGTCGCATTGTTTGGATTACTGGTAGCGGTTCGGTCAGACTTGAAATATATAGTATTGCCATCGGCAGTTATCCAGGGTTCCCGGTCGTCGCCCCGTCGCAACGGATCCACGTCAGTAGCTGGCGCTGCATTCACCGGGAAGCCCATATTGACCGGCGCATTCCAGGTACCGGTATCCTGATTAAATGTGGCGATGTACAGGTCCTTGGGGTCACCAGGGGCAACGGCCATATCTTCCCGTGCGCTGCAAAACACCATGGTGCCGTCATCAGCGAAGGAAAGTTCCCCCTCCGCCCACATGGTGTTAATGGGCTCGCCGAAATTATGTACAGCGAGGTCAACCCAGGATTGATCCTGCGCACTGCTCTGGCCTGCGCAAAGTAACGCCAACGAACCGACCAGTCCGATCGCCCTCCGTTTCTTACTACCAGATAAAACTTTCATCTCGTCAACTCCTGCCGGTAATCGGGTCATTTTTCATGTTGATGATTCCACTCTGAACGTCCACCACCGCTCCACTCGCGGTGAGCCGGGCGTTGGCGCTCCAACGGGATTGGGCAACGAATTCAACTTGCTATCCCTTGCCTGCCAGGCCCGATCCATCTCCGCAGGATCGGTAACCCTGTTCAGCACCACGGGATAAACAATACCGTCAAGCCGCATCCGCGCCGGTTCATTTTCGCCAACATGGGACGCCCAGTATTTGGTATCACAGACCGAACAGCTTAAATACAAATTGCCGTCGGGCGAGGCCATACAATTAAGATTTATGGAGTGCGGTCTTATGCCCGCCCAGATCTGCAACTGGCACAGTTCCACCTGATTGGCAAAACGCCAGTCTGCAACCGGTTCATCCTGGCGATCGCCGAACAGGAAACCCCCCGGCGTGAAATCGCATGGACAGGTGGAGGAATAGATCATAAAACCGACAAAGGCCAGAACCACGACGCTGGCCCCACCGCCCCCAAGAATCATTGGCAGTCGGGATTTCTTTTCACCCTCTGATTGCTCGCTCATCTTGCTCTCCTTGTTACGCGTTCTTCGTATGCGTTATTTCCGCGTGTCACGGGAGTCTAAAATAAGCCCACCCATCGGGTCCACCCCTTTCCAGCGGTCCATCCAGGGACTTTCGTACATCGGTGGTGGGAAACGGTATCCTGCTGGCGCCGCCGACAACTTCAAGCAACTTGACCGGAGAGAGCCCAGTCGACAGCCTGCTGGACGTGCACGCTGGTGGTATCGAGCAAGCTTATATCGGTGTCATCCTGTTTCAACAGCATGCCTATCTCGGTGCAGCCAAGAATAACTGTCTGGGCGCCCCTGGCGGCCAACTTATCGACTATGCACAGAAACTCCCGCCGCGATTTTTCACTTACGGTTCCGAGACACAATTCCCGGTAAATTACTTGATGCACCAGTTCCCGGTCTGCCAAATCCGGCGTCAACACTTTCAGGCCGTGACTGTCTTGCAGCCTGCCCCGGTAAAACTCCTGCTCCATAGTGAAGCTGGTGCCGAGCAAACCGACCGTGTCTATTCCACGCTGTTTGACGATAGTGGCGGTGGCATCTGCGATGTGGAGCAATGGAATGCTGATCGACCGCTCGATTCGCGGAGCCACCTTGTGCATAGTGTTGGTGCAGACGACCAGAAAATCTGCACCCGCGGCTTCTATCCGCTGCGCGGCCTCGCTCAGAGCATCAGCCACCAGATCCCACTCCCCGGCATGCTGCAGCCGTTCAAGGGGCTCGAAATCGACGCTGACCATTGCAATACTGGCGGAATGCAGCCCACCAAGCCGCTGCTTGACTGCCTCATTAATCGCACGGTAATAGAGTTCGGTGCTCTCCCAGCTCATGCCACCCAACAAGCCGATAGTCTTCATCACGACGCAACCGCTTTCTGCGATTTCATGGCGCGATCCCTTGTGTAGTCAGGGGTCGATAAGCTACTCATTCCAGATACCACCAATTGTGTAGGGACTTTTCTTCCCGGCAAGAAAAGCGCCGTTAAGGTAGCGGTAGTGGCGATTCAGTTCATCGATGCAGGCCAGTTCTTCAGCGCCAAGCTCTATATCGACCGCCTCGAGGTTAGCCTGCAGATGCGCGGGCGTAACCGACTTGGGAATGACTGCGGTGCCCCGGTTTACTGCCCAGGCCAGCAACACCTGAGCCGGAGAAGTTTTCCGGTACGCTGCAATTTCAACAATTTCTGCTATTTCAAACAATTCAGGCTCGTTGCTGGATTTCAGGATCGCCTTACGATCCCGGGAACCCAGTGGCGAGTAAGCGGTTACCACTATGGAGTTGTTGTCACAGAAGCGCTTGAGCCTTTGCTGACTCAGCAAAGGATGCATTTCAACCTGGTTGACACTTGGTCTGATACGGCAGCTCGTCAGCAGGTCCTGCAGTTTCACTGCACTATAATTGGAAGTGCCGATATGTCGACTAAGGCCTGAGTCGACAGAAGCTTCCATCGCCGACCAGGTTTCACTCAAGGGCACTTCTTCCAGAGTATAGAAATCCTCACGATGATGGGGAAACTGAACTCCCCTTTTGAAGGCCACCGGCCAGTGAATCAGATAAAGATCGAGGTAATCCAATTGCAGGTCCGCAAGCGTCTTTTCGAGTGCGGGCCGCACATCTTCACTTCTGTGGCAATCATTCCACAACTTGGAGGTGATCCAGAGGTCCCGGCGGAGAACAACTCCTTCTTCCATGGCATCCATCAACGCCTGGCCTATTTCGACTTCATTTCCATAAATGGCTGCGCAATCGATGTGCCGGTAGCCCAGCCGTAGAGCATGTCGAACCGCCGCATAGACTTCACCGGATTTCGACTTCCAGGTTCCCAATCCGAGAGCGGGAAGTCGGTCACCATTATGACAGGTCAGGTACCTCATAGCGTTTGTCGCTTACAGAGGAGAGCCAGCGCTCGCATGGCCTCCTAGTGAGGATGCATTTCCAGATGCTGGCGCAGAAGATCTTTGCCGTAGTCGTTGCCGTTGGGAGTCCGCACCACAGTATGGC
>JAYPVG010000011.1:0-76403 GCA_038134485.1 Pseudomonadales bacterium | reverse complement strand
CAGTATGGATGTGATCCCGCGTTGGCTGGCCGGGCTGATTTTTCATCAGCGTGCCTACAGGGTTCTGGTGATCAAATTCGATCAGGATCACCGGGCTGTGGACCCGGTAATAAAATACCGCATCAACATCGACGCCGCCGATCCAGGCAAAATAAGTTTCATCCAGATGCCGGGCAATGTCATCCATGTGAACCTCGGCCTGGGAGTCGGTTAAATTGCCGACGTAAGTCCTGATCAATTCCAGCAGCCGCTGCCGCTGGGCCCCGGTTAGTTCGGATCCAGGCACCCCCTGGAAATCCAGCACCAGGTTGTCCGCATTGGCGGCAGCCATTGGTGCATTGCGTACCTTGTTCGAATCGATGGTGGCACGGGCCTGCTGACCCGAGTCAAGGGACTGCATCAGGGCCAGACCAAGATCCTGCTCGGCCTGCAGGATCACGTTGCCGGCATACTTACCACTCTCTGCCACTACCGGTTCTCCGCCCCAGAATGCCGGCGTCATCACCACCTGATCGCCCAGTACGAAGAAATTAATCACCAGATGATGCCCGTCCAACTGCCAGCCCCAGGGTTCGTCAGGGGATGGAATCCCCATCATGGTGAAATAGTATTTCTCCTCACCATAACGAATTGGCTCGCCATTTAGCTCCAGCAGTGTCTGCTCGGTTTTCATAATATCCCGGGTTTGTTGCAAGCCCTTGGCACTCAAGGACGCCTGAAGCAGATTCCATGCCGCCTGTTTCTGAGTTTCACTCATTTCCTCGAGACTCAGGCCATGACGGGCAAAAATACCGACGTCAACATTCGACCAATTGCGCCATTCAGGATCATTCACCGCGAAATGACTGCGACTGAGGTGCACATCATTCAGGCTGGCGAGAAAGCGCTCGGCAGCCGCCACGATCGGCGCTGTTGACACACCGGTGCTGCGAACGGGATAAAGCCCGGTCCGCAATCCTGTAGAAGTCGTCACTCCCACGTAAGTTTCACCCATCGCGTCCGCAGCCATCTGATTGAAAGTGCGTTTCTGATTCAAGAGATTCTGCGGATACTGTGCCTGCGCGCCTAAACTCAATACCAGCATTGCCAGCCCGGTGACGAGTAAACCAGTTGCTTTTTTCATTGTTAAAACTCCTCCTCCCAATGCAATAGTGCGTTCCTGTGCAGGCCTGAATCAAGAACCTGTTAGTTTATAGAGACGGGACAGTTTACCTTTTGGGATCCCTTCGATGCGTCTCTTAATTTCTGACCTTTACTTCTACCGCGTGTCAGGGCGTCGCGGTCGCGAACGCGCGGATCAGGTCGACCAGTTCGGCAATATCCCGAAGATCCGCTATCTCGGCGGGAGAATGACTGTAGCGTCCGGGCCAGGATAAGCCAGAATTTGGTGCTCCAAAAAAAGTGAATGCAGTGCCATCGGTACTTCCCTGGGTAAGTCCGATCTGAACTTCTATGGCAGCATCCTCGGCAATAGAACGATTCCTGGCAAGTTCAGAAGCGGTAGCAAGTCCGCTGTTTTCAGCGGATCGCAGGACCGGCCCGCTGCCAAGCGGCGCGTAGGCAAAATGGGGTGATTCCAGCGGAGTATCCGAAGTCACGAAAGTATCGATACTGTAAACGCGTCTGGTGTTCATTCCAAATCGCCGCGCCAGCTCGCCTGCGCCTCTCAGTCCACCTTCTTCTCTCACTGACCAGGCAAAGATAACTCGATGTTCAAGTTCAGCCGGATTAATGCTCTGAATGGCAAGCAGCAAAGCGCTGGTACCAACCCGGTCATCCATGGAGCGCGAGGCATAGCGGAAAGGACCCATCCGATAGCCGCTCTTGTAACCGGTAACGCCCATACCCGCGGTCACACCTGCTGCAGCCAGTTGCTCGGCATTCATGCCAAACCAGGCCTGCACACTATCCGGGCGCTTCTGTTCAGGATCGCTGCGAGTCAGAAAAACGCCCCGCAACATTTCCGGTTCGGGTAAGGAATTGACGTCGCTGAAAGGATCAATTTGCAATAATGCCGGCTGTCCTTCCCAGGCAGTGGTTACGGCGCCTCCGAGGCGGGTCAGTTCGACTCTGCCGTCTTGATGAATGTTGGCAATCTCCCAACCAACCTCATCCATGTGAGCGATAAACACGGTCGCTTCTGCATCAGCAGGTCCCATGTCAATCCACAGGTTTCCCATATCATCTACTTGAGCTTGCTGCCGCGCCCAGTCAGGCAACGCGTTGTACACCAGATATCGCACCGGACCTTCATGGCCGGGCACCGCCGACAGTTCCGCGAGCGAATCCAGTACCACAGCCGCCTCCAAAAGGCTATTGCGATCCTGATGAAACCCCCAGCGGGAAAAATCGTCGTTGACAGGACTCGGTGGCGCCGGCGCCGCTACCCACTGCGGCACTTCGCCGGCAGAATTAATGAGTCTTGTCAGGCTGATTTTCAGCCTTTCGGCCTCGGTAGCAGAGATCCGCTCCATCAAGGCGCCCGGATCTGACACCTGCGGAGCGAGCATGGTGACAGTCTCAACCCCCGCACTTTCAAGAACCGCATCCAACCTGTCTCCAACTCCGCTGAGACTTTCCTGAATGAATTCGGACTGTCCCGGCCCCACCATGACGAGCGCATCGACCGGCGCGAGATGCCGCAGGGCGGCACCGAGACCCGTCCAGCCAAAAACCTGCTGAACGCTCAGCACGTAGCTGGTGCGGCCCTGTTCGTTGACGCCTGCTTCTGCCGCAGCCGCCACAGCGGCGCAGCCGACTCGCGCGCCCGCCCGCGGACCTGCCACCTCCGAGCCATAGTGCCATGCAGGCAATTGCCTGATTACAGGATCGAGCAGACTGATGCCCATATTGGCCACCTCCCGCGCGCTGGAAGCCCCGACATCGAGCCACAGATCATCGGCGCTCACCACTGCGGTTTCATCGCTGTGCTGAGCGGCAAAATGACCATTGGCTACCGCAGTCACGCCGACCAGCGGTCCGTCCGGAGTAAGAATTCTGAGCTGCTGCCCCTCATGAGCCTGATCCCAAAGTGGGTGACGTGACCCTGAACCAATTCGATGCAGGCGCAGGTAACCATCCTCGGTGATCTGGCTAATGGCATAAGCATAGGCGTCCAGCGCACACGCAACCACGCGGTGAGGCTCACCGCTACCAACTGTTTTAACAAGATTTCCATAGCGATCACGATTCCAGCCCGTCAGATGTGACTGCAATACCTCGGTAGCATGCTGCTCATGCCCTGTCGGTGCGTCCAAGGCCACCCAGGAAGCCAGCGCCGCTGGATCAGTCAGCTGTGCCGAAAGTCCCGGCATCAGGCCCACTAATGTCAATGCCAGCGCAAACTGCAACGGCCGATCAAGCCGGAATTCGTCTCTCTTCATCTGCAACTTCTCACTTCTTTTGCTTCAGCAACTACTCGGGTAATCGGAAAGCCATAATGTAGCCGCCTTCGGGATCCTCGTCCTCCGGGGGTAATACCCGGGCACCTACCGCTCGTGTCGAATTGTAAACCGGCACAGTCACGACCAGGGTCTGTTTTCCGCTGCGGGGCGACTCGTAGATCATGGGGGTAGCCTGGGCAGCAAAAGGCAAGGGCTTGTTCCACAATTCCTTGCCGTTAAACAAGTCTATTGCCCTGATAGTGTTGTCCATGGTACCGGCAATAAACACCAGTCCTCCGGCTGTCGTCACCGTGCCTCCGGTCTGGGGTGTGCCCACAGTCAGGGGTAAGCGCGTCTTTAAACCAAACGGCCCACTGTCTTTGGCGGTGCCAATCGGTCGTTCCCAAAGCAGCGTTCGGGTTTCCAGATCAATGGCAGCCATGATGCCGTAGGGAGGCTCCTGGCAGGGAATTTCCAGCGGCGAAATAAAACGCTCGGTGCGATGCGCATAAGGAGTGCCCTGCTGACTTCCCGCAACGCCATCAGGTAAGTCGTCACGGGGAATTAAAGTTAACTTGTTCGACATAATTAACGGATTGACTACCATAATGTGATTCGCCTCATCGACACTGACACTGCCCCAGTTGTGCCCACCAGCGGGACCCGGAAACTGCAGAATTGTGTCGGCGCCAGGTACGGTGAACAGTCCCTCGTATCGCAGCTTGCGATACTCGATACGACACAGCATCTGATCGATGGGAGTGATGCCCCACATATCCCGCTCCAGAATATCAGGTCTGAAATGTGGCAAATCCATCGGAAATGGCTGGGTGGGAGTCACGTAGTCTTCCGGGACTCCGCCCTGCTGGGGAACCGGCAATTCCCGGATATCGAATACCGGTTCCCCGGTCTCGCGATTGAGGACGAATACTTCAGCACGCTTGGTCGGCACCAGAACCGACGGAATGATTTCCCCATCAGTCGCTGGCAGATCAATTAACACCGGTTGCGAGGGAACATCATAGTCCCAGATGTCATGATGCACTGTCTGAAAGGACCAGCGCGGAACACCCGTTTCACCATCGATCGCAACGACCGAACTGGCAAACTGCTCGGACGCGTCCATGCGATAGCCGCCAAAGTAGTCCGGCGTTTCATTGCCAGTCGGCGCATAGATCAGCCCCAACTCCTCATCGACACTCATCAGGCTCCAGACATTCGGCGTGCCCCGGGTATAGACCTCACCTTGAAGGGGCTCGGTATAGACACCGGGCCGGCCCATGTCCCAGGCCCAGGCGAATTCCCCCGTGATCGCGTCGAAGGCGCGAACTACGCCGGATGGTTCTCCCACGCTGCGGTTATCAAAGACCCAGCCACCGATGACGGCATTGCCACGCACGATGCCGGGTGGCGAAGTCTGGAAATTGAATACCAGCGGATCATTCCCCATGTTCCGGGTCAGATCGATCTCGCCCAACTCACCAAAGCGCGAGCAACGATTCCCTGTGAGTGCATCAACGGCAATCATTCTTGCATCGGCAGTCGCGGTAATAATGCGCTGTGGACACTCACCGCTGTAGTCCGGGGGTGCCTCGTAGTAGGAAACCCCACGGCAGCCTGTAGTAAAGTATCGGACAGCCTCAAGGTGATCCGGCGGCAACAACGGATCGAATTGCCAGACCAGGTCCCCGCTTTCCGCGTCCAGCGCGACTATCACATTGCCACCTGTACACACGTAGAGCAGTTCCCCAACCTGCAAGGGAGTCGCCTTGAACGCGCCCCCTATACCGGTGCGGTAAACCCAGGCGAGTTCGAGGTCGGCAACATTGGTCGCACTAATCTGGGTTAGAGGGGAATACCGTGTCCCTCCGGCAGTGTTGCCGTAACTGGGCCAGTCGATTCGCTCGTTGACGGCAGTGGCTGCCAGCCTCGGCGCCACGTTCTGAATCGGGTAACCGACACCCCGGACCAGCACCAGGCTCACCAACATCACGTAAATCGCGGCGCTGGCAATAAAAATCCGGGAACTCAGAAGCGGCGGCGGATGGGGAAAGCCATGCACGCTGATACGAACTTTCGGGAGCAACAGCCACCCTCCCAATAAAGCAAAAGGCAGGATTCGGGGCAGCAGCGCCCAGACATCCAGCCCGGCCTCCCAGAAGGACCAGGCAACGGTGAACGCCAGAAATAGCCCGTACAGCGTGATCCCGGCAGGTTGCCCCAGCATCAACAGTCGAGCGCTTGCCATCAGCAAGATGCCAGCCAGAAGGTAGTAGAACGACCCCCCGAGCAATAGCAGCCGGCTACCACCCACCAGCAAGGGGATCGCGACAATCACCAGCAGAGCAGGGTAGATACGGGGAGGTCTGATGTCCGCACGGTCGCTCACAAAGCTGCCCCATCTCGTTATTTTTAATGGGTTGGACTATAGCGCAGATAACGGGGCGAAAACAGCGACCGGGACCCGCTCAGCGACCTCCCGACTTTTCTCTCTGCAAATCTTTGAAGCGCAACTTTTCGCCCCTGCGCTTTTGACTAATGGCCTGCATCGGCTGCCCAATGTGGCTTTCGCCACGCTGCTCTGCCAACTCAACCTGGCGTTCCCGCTCAGAAAAGCGATTGATCTGAATACTGGAATGACTGTCGAAGCAAAAGGGACAGCTGACGCCTTTATGATAATGTTCACTGCTCTTATCCTCTTCGCTGATCGGCATACGACAGGCGTGACATTGATCGTAGCTTCCCTTCGAAAGACTATGGTCTACCGTGACTCGATTGTCGAATACAAAACATTCACCCTCCCAGAGAGTTTCTTCCCTGGGGACCTGCTCGAGGTATTTGAGAATGCCTCCCTTCAGTAGATAGACCTCTTCGAATCCCTGTTGTTTGAGAAACGCCGTCGATTTTTCACAGCGGATACCACCGGTACAGAACATCGCCACCTTGCGATGCCTGTCGGGATGAAGATTTCTGCTCACAAAATCTGGAAACTCCCTGAATGTATCGGTCTGTGGATTGATAGCTCCCTTGAAAGTGCCAATCTGGTATTCATACTTGTTACGCGTATCTATCAGTGTTACTTCGGGATCGGTAATCAGATCGTTCCAGTCCTTCGCCTCGATGTAACTGCCAACGAGTTGATTCGGATCGATATTCTCTACTCCCATCGTAACGATTTCTTTTTTTAGCTTTACCTTGGTTCGATAAAATGGATTCTCGGCGGCGGTGGATTCTTTGACCTCGATGTTCGCAAAACGCTCATCCTGTCTTATGAACCGAATTACCGCATCAATGCCCTGTCGCGAGCCGGCGATAGTGCCGTTGATTCCCTCTGCAGCAAGCAGCACCGTGCCGCGCACGCCTTTGGTTAGCAACAGGTCTTTAAGTGGCGTTTGAAAGGATTTGAAATCAGGAAATCTGGCGAAGTGATACATCGCTGCGACGACAACATCGTGCTGCATGGCCTATCCTCTTTGCGGTCCGAAGCGTAAATCCGGAGCAATTCATTGTGGGCTTCATTTTATGGAACCAGAGGATTTCTGTCCAACAGGCGCAAATCACGACGAATGAATTTCCAACAGAGTTGGCGCCGGATTCGCTTTTTCGCTAACACCAGCTGCTTGGCCTCTTGATTTGAGCTTCGTTCAGCACGTAAAGTGAGTGCCTTCATTGGATACAAGTCACGGAATTTACAACATGACCAAACTCAGACTTAACTCGACGGGTCGTCTGGCACTTGCATCAATTACCTTGTTGCTCTTCGTCACAGGCGCCTGGGCGCAGGGGGAAGTGGGCAAGCGCGAGCTTATGGTGCCCATGCGGGATGGTGTGCAGTTGGCGACCAATATTTACTTTCCGGAGGGCGATGGACCCTGGCCAGTAGTTCTGACCCGTACGCCATACAACAAGAACGGGGCCGATCTCAGTGCCGCCACCTATAACGCTCGGGGTTATGTGCTGGTAAGCCAGGATGTCCGCGGCCGCTATGAATCTGAGGGTGAGAACCGGCCTTTCGAAACTGACATCGAAGATGGCTACGATACCGTCGAGTGGATCGCCGCTCAGGAGTTCAGTAACGGCAAAATTGGTATCTTTGGAACGTCGGCGCCCGGAATTACGTCAAATCTGGCAGCTGCGTCAGCTCCTCCGCACCTTACAGCTGCCTACGTGACCGTCGCTCCCGACAGCCTTTTTTACCGCTCACGATTTGTTGGTGGAGTATTTAAGGAAAGTCATTCCGGTGGCTGGCTGCGAGGTCAGGGTGTAAGCGAAGAAGCTATATCCGCTTACAAGGCGAGGGCAGTGTTAGATCAGGGTTGGTTGGATACCGATTTCCTGTTTCACCGGGAGAACGTTCAGATACCCGTTTACAACGTCGGCGGCTGGCACGATATCTACGCCGAGGGCTCACTCTATAATTACCAGTACCTGCAGAACGAAGGCCGTCAGGGCGCCCGGGTTAATCAGAAACTGTTCAGGGGCGCTTTTGGCCATGGCGCATTACAGGGCGACCTCGAATATCCCGATGGCGGGCTGATCAGCGGCGACATCGAACAACAGCTGCGCTGGTGGGACTACTGGTTGAAGGATATCGACAACGGTATCATGGAAGAGCCGCCCATCAGTTTTTACATGATGGCAGCTGCGCGCAAAGGCGACGTATCCCCTCTTAACCGCGTTATCCAGTCCGACAGCTGGCCGCCAGCCCATCAGCTAACGCGCTTGTACCTGCAACCGGACATGTCCCTTGGCAGCAGCGCTCCGCGGGCCGACGCCGCTTCGATCTCCTATCGATTCGACCCAAACAATCCCGTGCCCACCGTGGGCGGTCAGAACCTGGGTCGCGACGTAGGTCCGAGGGATCAGCGCGAAATTGGCGAGCGAGAGGATTACCTGCGTTTCCAGACTCCGGCGCTGGAACAAGACTTGGTGGTTGCCGGCCACATCGATATGGAGCTTTATGTGTCCACCGATGTACTGGATACCGATTTCGTCGTCAAACTGGTGGATATTTATCCGGACGGTTATGAGGCGCTGATACTTGATTACCCGATTCGCACCAGGTTTCGCAATGGACAGCGCCAGAACGACGTGCAATTGATGACCCCGGGTGACGTCGAAAAACTGACCATCAACATGTGGAGCACCGCGCAAACCTTTGAGAAGGGCCACCGAATTGGCATTCACGTGACTTCCAGTAATTTTCCCCGTTTCGCTGTGAATCCGAATAATGGTGCGGCGCTGGATGACACCGCCACAGCGGCAAAAATTGCCAACAATACCATCTACTTCGATGCCCAGCGTCCGTCAGCGATCATTCTGCCGGTGGTGACAGAAGAATTGTAGCAGCAACGGTTCATCAAAGTGGCTGATGAATACGACTACATAATCATCGGTGCCGGCACCGCGGGCTGCGTGCTGGCCAATCGCCTGTCAGCGAATCCAAAAACCCGGGTGCTGTTACTGGAAGCCGGCGGCAAGGACGATTATTTCTGGATCGATATTCCGGTTGGCTACCTGTACACCATCGCCAACCCGCGCACCGACTGGTGCTACCAGACCGAACCTGATCCCGGGCTGAATGGCCGCAGTATCGGGTATGCCCGCGGCAAAGTACTCGGTGGCTGCTCGTCCATCAATGCCATGATCTACATGCGAGGTCAGCAGAGCGATTACGATTACTGGGCAAGCCTGGGAAATCGCGGCTGGGGCTGGCACGACGTCCTGCCAGTATTTAAGAAATCCGAAGACTATCAGCATGGGGCAGACCAGTATCACGGCGCTGGAGGGGAGCTGCGAGTGGAAGAGCGTCGGGTGAACTGGGAAATACTGGACGCCTGGCGCGATGCGGCAGCAGAATGCGGCATCCCGAAAATTACCGAGTTTAATCGCGGCGACAATTTCGGTAACGCTTATTTCCAGATGAATCAGCGCAGGGGTAAACGCTGGAGTGCCACCAGTGCGTTTCTTCATCCGGCAATGTCCCGACCGAATCTGCAAGTTATTACCAATGCCCAGGTAGAAAAGCTTTGCATCGAATCTCCGGACGGCAGGCCCCGGGCAGTGGGTGTTTGTGCCTGTCTGAATGACGCCGGGACCGTGCAATTCAACGCCCGCAGGGAAGTACTATTGAGTGCGGGAGCAATCGGGTCTCCCCAGATTCTGCAATTAAGCGGTATCGGCCCGGCGCCACTGCTGAGTGATTGTGGCATAGACGTAACTTGCGATTTACCGGGAGTGGGCGAGAACCTGCATGACCACCTGCAGGTGCGCAGTGTCTATAAAGTCAATAATACCGTTACCCTCAATCAGCGAGCGAATTCGCTGCTCGGTAAAGCGCTGATGGGACTGGAATATCTGCTGTTTAAAACCGGCCCGCTCACCATGCCGCCTTCCCAGCTGGGCGCATTTGCCATGAGCGATGATTCCCAGACAAGTGCCAATATCGAGTGGCACGTACAACCACTCTCGCTGGACAAGTTTGGCGATCCCCTGCACAGGTTTAACGCCATCACCCCTTCGGTCTGTAATCTTCGGCCCGGCAGCCGAGGGCACGTTCGAATAAAAAGTGCTAACTGGCGTGACTATCCGGCGATTTCGCTGAATTATCTTTCAACCGACGAAGATCGAATGGTTGCAGTTAATGGGCTGCGCTTCACTCGGCGGATTATGGCGTCAAAGTCGTTAGCGCCATTCGAACCGAAGGAATGGAAGCCTGGTCCGGCGCTCGAAAGTGACGAGGAATTGCTGCGAGCTGCAGGTGAACTCGGGACAACCATTTTCCATCCCGTGGGAACCTGCAAGATGGGTAATGATGAACTGGCTGTAGTCGATGATCGACTGAGAGTGCATGGCGTTGACAGACTTCGCGTAATCGATGCGTCCATCATGCCGAGAATTACCTCGGGCAACACCAATGCACCCACCGTGATGATCGCCGAGCAAGGTGCTGACTTCATCCTTCGGGAGGCAGCGCGCTCTTCCTGATCCTGTAAATGAGCGACAGTAATCGGAGTGCTAACAAGGCATGGGAAGCTAATTTCCTATTGGCTCGTAATCCAGACGGCAATCGACTCGTTGGCGATGCGATCCACTTCTCTGGTGTCCTTCACGAAGAATCCAATTGAATCGTCCGCATTAATCCAGTGGTCTATCTCATTAATGACCAGCTGTTCCAGAAGATCCTCGCGAATTTCAGGATTGCGCATAAAAAAGAAATCGGTAGCCATCGGATCAACCACCTCGTCAGGAACATTTTGGCTGACCGAAACTTCTGGCTCGCAATAACTGAGCAGGGATGCCGCAATCACCAGCGCGAGAATCCTGGAAGCCCTGGTTTTGAGGAACATTTGATTAATCCGATAAAACATGCCCATTTTTTCAAGCCTGGCCGGATTTAAGAATCTTTGGAACAAACAAAGCTACTGACTTCGCAATCGCAGCGCATTGCCGACAACCGATACCGAACTCAAACTCATGGCAACGGCGGCTATCATCGGCGACAGCAATAGGCCGAAAAACGGGAACAATATGCCAGCCGCGATGGGCACCCCCACGCTGTTGTACACGAAGGCGAACGTCAGATTTTGCCGCATATTGCCCACGGTTTGCTCTGAGATGACTCGCGCCTGAATGATGCCTCGCAGATCTCCTTTTACCAGGGTTACCTGAGCACTGCTCATGGCGACGTCAGTACCGGTCCCCATGGCAATACCTACGTCGGCAAGAGCCAGCGCCGGAGCATCATTGATACCATCTCCGGCCATCGCAACGCGTGCACCTCGAGACTGCAGTTCAGCAATCAGGTTCAACTTGTCCTCAGGCGTGACCTGGCTATGTACTTCGGCAATTCCCAGCGTACTGGCTACGGCATTGGCCGTCTGCTCTCCGTCACCCGTAGCCATGACCAGTCTCAAGCCGCGTCCACGCAAGGCATCAATCGCTTCCCGTGTGCTGTCCTTGACAGGATCGGCTACCGCCAGCAAACCGCTCAACGCATTGTCTACCGACAGGTATATTACGCTGGCCCCATCGGCATGCATGGCGTCCACCTGGGTATTGGATGCAGAAAGGTCGACTTCGTGCTGCTTCATAAACGTGGTATTGCCAAGAAGAACCACGTTTCCATCAACCAATCCGGACACCCCGACCCCGCTCGACGAGTCAAAATCCTCGGCCGTTGACAGAGTCAATCCCTGATCTTGGGCAGCCGCTACGATAGCCTTGGCAAGGGGGTGTTCACTGCCCTGGTCTAAACTGGCCGCCACTCGCAGCACTTCCCTGTCCGAAAGCGCGTCGAATCCTCTGGCAGATAAAAAAACTGGCCGACCCTCGGTCAGGGTTCCGGTCTTGTCTACTACCAGGGTGTCCACCTCGCGCAAGGACTCAATGGCTGCAGCGTCGCGGAACAAAACCCCCTGGCTGGCTCCTTTACCGGTCGCAACCATAATTGACATCGGCGTGGCCAGCCCCAGAGCACAGGGGCACGCAATAATGAGCACTGCCACGGCATTGATCAACCCGTATACCCAGGCGGGCTCGGGACCGAACAAGCCCCAGGCGAAAAACGTCAGCACAGCGATGGTGACCACCACCAGCACAAAATAGCCCGCCACAACGTCGGCCAGTTTTTGCATCGGCGCCCGGGAGCGCTGTGCCAGAGCGACGAGTTGCACGATCTGGGAAAGCATCGTGTCGGCACCCACGTGCTCGGAACGGATTACCAGGCTGCCGGTTGTATTGAGCGTGGCGCCAATCACCCGATCGCCCGATTGCCGGGTGACCGGAATCGGCTCACCAGTCAGCATCGATTCATCGACGGAGCTACGCCCCTCCTCAACTATGCCATCAACCGGTATCTTTTCTCCCGGTGTCACCCGCAATCGGTCACCGACCATGATGTCCTCGATGGCAACATCTTGTTCGCTGCCGTCAGCATTGATTCGACGCGCGGTTCGGGGCGCCAGACCCAGAAGCGCCCTGATGGCAGCTCCAGTCCGGGCTCTTGCCCCCAGCTCCATTATCTGCCCCAACAGGGTGAGGGAAATGATGACAGCAGACGCTTCGAAGTAAACCGCGACACGCCCATTCATTGCAAAAGAATCGGGGAATACCTGAGGAACAAGTGTCGCGACAAGACTGTATAGATAAGCCAGCGATGTGCCCAAACCGATCAGAGTCCACATATTGGGACTGCGATTGATAACGGATTGAACACCTCGTTCAAAAAATGGACGTCCCGCCCATAAAACCACTGGCGTCGCCAGTACCAGTTCGATCCAGCTCTGCCATTCCATTGGCACCCACTCCCGACCGTGGCCAAACATAGCCAGCACAAACACCGCAGCGGTCAGCGGCAGCGTGTAATAGAAGCGCCGTCGGAAATCGATTAGCTCCGGGTTTTCTTCCTCGTCCAGGCTTGGCGCTTCCGGTTCCAGTGCCATCCCGCATTTAGGGCAGGTACCGGGACCCTGCTGCCTGACCTCCGGGTCCATGGGACAGATATACCATGCATTCAGGTCTATCGGTTCATCGGCTTTACTTCCAGGGTTCAGGTACTTGAGAGGGTCTGCATCAAACTTGTTCTTGCAACCCGCACAGCAAAAGTAATATGCCATGCCTTCGTGCTGCGTTGCGTGCGAGGAACTTCTGGTGACGGTCATCCCGCAAACAGGATCTTTCATCTCTCCCTGGGGCTCATCGTGCTGACAACACGCATGACCATCACCTGCAGAATGATCCATTTTTACTCCTTAAACATTAAGTCCGGGTGCGCCCCATACCTCAGTTAACGTTGTCTGCCAAAAAATCGAATATCCCTTCGTAAATGCGTAGCATTTCCTGGGCAGGGAAACCACCATGGCCACCCCCTGGTACGGTAATTAGCTCGTTAATCACACCCGCCTCGCGTAATTCCCGATGCAGCTGCACGGCGTGGTCATAGGGAACGGTCGGGTCTGCGTCACCGTGAATTGTGATGATCGGTGGCAAATCACTGCGCACATATTGCAGAGGTGAGATGCGATCTGCTATTGCGACACGATCCGGCATGGCCGCCATCCATTGCACCGCGTAGGACTTCTGATTTTCGCCCGCCAGAAGATCCGCCACGTCGGTGATTCCATACCAGTTCACGATGGCAGCTACAGAAAGATCTTCATTGCCGGGACATTGATTATCGAGCCCCGAATCAGCCGGCAGCATACCAGTAGTGAGCGCCAGATGCCCTCCGGCCGAATTGCCCGTAACGACAATTCGGCTGATGTCAAAATCGTATTCGGCCGCATTCCGGATGACCCAGCGTAACGCGCAGAGACAGTCCTCAACTGCGGCAGGGGCAAGGGAAACGTCGCCCAGCCGGTATTGCACGTTCACGACCGACCAACCAGCTTCGAGATAGGGAACCAGGCGCAGCACATTGGCTTCCTTGTTACCTCGGACCCAGCCTCCACCATGGATGTAGATCAGAGTTGGAGTTGGAGCGTCGACATTACGAGGGCGGTAAACATCCAGTTTGAGCTCCATGTTGTTGGCTTTGAGGTAGGTAATGTTAGGTACCACGCTGTACTCATTCTGCACCACAGCTGCCCAGGCAGCGGTGTCCGTCAGGCGTGATTGAGCCGCGGCGGTCGTGGCAAGAAGAAGCGTGCAAACCGCCAGGATAATTTGAGTCTGTCTTTTCATGTTGTTATTCCTTGTTGTTGGATTACAGCAGACCACCTCGGTACGTTAGACCCTCGGCTGACATTTTTCAATTGGCTTATTTTCGAGCGGATTGCTCAGCATTCCACCGGCAACTTGCCCGGCTGGCCCCACTCACACCAGGATCCGTCATAGACCGTCAATCGACTGTAACCCGCAAGCTCGGCGGCGAGAGTGAGAATGCAGGCCGACAATCCCGAGCCGCAGGTAAAAATAAACTTCTGGTCGTTGGCGGCCACCTGAGCGAAGAGATTCTGGAGTTCCGCAACTGGTTTCATGTGGATATCGTCAAGGACCTGTTGGAAAGGCATGTTGCAGGCGCCGGGCATGTGACCTCCCCGAAGATTATCTCGGGGCTCTGGATCCCGACCATAAAATCTGCCCGCAGACCGCGCATCAAGAATAGTACAGGATTTATCGTTCAATAACTGATACACAACAAGAGCGTCGCAAAAATGCTCCTCGCTCTTCTGCCCCTCGAAATTACCAGGCCGCGAGGCCTGGGTAAGAATCTGTTCTGACATTTCAAGGCCCGCTTGATGCCAGGCAACCGCACCGCCATTCAACACAGCCACGTTGTCATGCCCCATCGCCCGAAACATCCACCAGGCCCTTGGGCTGGCATAGACACCGGTATCATCATAAATGACGATGGCACTATCCTTGTTGATTCCCAGTTCCCGGGCCTGAGCAGAGAAAAAATCCACGTCAGGCATCATATGCGGCAGCGATGAATTCTGATCACACACCCGGGTATCGTAATCAAATCGCAGCGATCCAGGGATGTAACGTGCTGTCAGATCAGCAGGTAGCACATGCCTGGTGAATGGCACGATAGGGGGAACAGACGCGTCTAGAATCAGCAGGTTTTCACTGCCCAGACGGGACTGCAACCAGTCCGCGCTAACCAGCGGCGAAGTGATACTTATTGATTCCATCTGACTTAAACTCGGATCATCTTGTCGACCATGCAGTCTTTGCGACGCACCGCTTGCGCCTGAATTAAAGCTGCTGCATTACCTGACGCAATTTGCTTTTCACCTTCTCGCGGTTGTCGGGACCAATACGAAGCATTTGTTTCTGGATGTCAGACATGGCCTCGATATCGCTATCGGCGTACAGATACATTACCGACGGTTTGACCAGTTGTATGGAGCCCTCGATATCATCGGTTGCCAGAACATTGCGGATCGCCCGACTTAGAGTGTTGTCAAAACTCACATCTCCGTAACCAAGTTCTGCATAGGCCTGCTGAAACAATGGCGAGGCTAATCGATACAGCATCATGGCCTGGTCAGTATCGATATCAACAAGCGCATTCACAACTCGATCGAATCTTCTGAACCCTGCTTCATCCAGCTCAAACAGATTGTTGTCTACGGTACGAACCGGGAATTCTCCCTCCACAGCCCGATAGGGTAGATTTGTCTGTGGCAGATTGCCCTGACTGATATTGTCTACCAGTATCACAAACCCGCGTACCATCTGGTCGTCTACCAGATAGCTCAGTAAAGCCGCACCTTCGGCAATCTGCTGCAGGCGCTCGCGGATGAAAGAGTCGCTCTCGCCCAGGGCCGGCAATTGCACTACCTCGGCCTCAACCAGTTCTGCCGCTGGCTCCGTCGCAATCTCACGCTCAGGTTCGGTGTCCGCAACGACAATCTCCGGCTCAGCCGATTCGGGGGTATCGGCATCCCCAAGATTTTCAGGCTCGGGCTCGGTGATTGCTGTCGAACGCTGGATCGCCGGGGGCCGTTCGGGTTCGGGTTGCGGCGCGGGCGGGGGGACGACAATGGTAGTGGTCCCCTGCGGCGGCTCGTAGGTAGCTCCCAGGTATACCAGGTACAGCAGAGTTGCGATCGCGACACCGGCGACCACCAATATGCTTTTAGCGCCCATAATTTTTTTCTCAACTGAGTGAGCCATTTATTTTGTCACAGGCAGCTTTTCAGCAGCAAGGAATTGACCACCATAGTCGCCAATGATCATGCTACAGACACAAGGATGCCCGAATTTGGCCATAATTCATCGGCAAAAAAAACCGCTGCCGGCAAGGCAACGGTTTTTTGCTTCCGAAACTTCTTACTAGTTCCGAATACGCAGGGGTTAAACCCCCGACGGTTCGAAGGATCCGGGCCGTGGTTCAGTTACCTGATGCCAGCGGAAATCCCAGCTCTTCCATGCTGCTAACCAGATCCCTTCCAGCGGTTGCGGGATTGGTTTCCTTATCGATCCGCAGGACGGTGCCGTCACTGCCGATGTAGTAAGTCCAGCGATTATTGAATCCACTTGAACCCAGTACTCCGTATGCGGAAGACATTTCCTTGCTGGGATCCGAAAGAATCGGGAAGCCAGCCTGGTGTTCCTCGGCAAAGGCAGTATTGGTTTCAAGGTCATCTACACTGGCCATGAAGTAGGCGACATCGAACCGTTGAATTTCTCTAGCACTGTCACGCAGCGCTTTGCATTGCATGGTTCAGCCACCTGTGAAAGCTTTGGGAAAGAAAGCAATGACTACCGGTTTTTCACCCGCAAACTGTGCCAGCGAATACGTGCTGCCGTCAGAAGCCTGCAGTGCAAAATCGGGTGCTTTATCCCCAACTTCCAGCGCCATCGCCAGCGGACTCGCCAGCATCGACGCAGCCAACAGACCGCCAATCAGCAGACTGCAGCTCTTGCGTACAAGTTGAAGCATGAACACTCCTCATCGTAAGTTAGCGTTTAATGGCTTGGGCTCACGAACAACGCGAACCACGCCCATTTATAGCAGGGATCGGCTCCGTGCGACAGGGTTTTCGTCACAATACTTCGCTAATAAAGCAGGCTGCGACGGGAGTTGCGCTCGATACGCTGAAATTCAACCTCAAAAGCGCGTATCTGGCTGAGGATCTGCTCTCTTTCGGAAGGAGAAATATCCGGATTTCGGGCCAGAATGGTGTTGAGATTCTGAATCGAATTCTCTACTTCCCGGACACTGCGATTTACCAGCATGCGCTTGTTGTCGCGCTGCGAGGCCCGGTAGCGTGGATTCTCTCGCTGGACCTGAGTGCACTGGCGAACGACGTTACCCTGTGGGTCTCTGACGTTTCGGCATACCGACTCGTAGATGTAACGACTGACGGTCCCCTCAAAAAACTGGTCCGGGGTCTCTGAGAGCAAGCGGGCAATTTCGAGGTCTGCCTGGGATTTTCCCTGGTAGAGGGGCAGCAGCACAGTCTCCTCGAATTGCGGGCTGGCCTGAATGCGCGCAATACTTTGGCTGTAAATCCTGCTCAGTTCCTCTGCTTCGTTTCCTAGTCCCCGGGTTCCATTGTCGAGCAGGTTTTCCCGCATCACGCGCAATTTCCAGCTACCCAGCTCCGCGACCGCGTCAGCGAAACGCGAGTCGGCCGGATCGTAGAGCCTGCTCTTCAAGTAGTAGCGCAGGTGATGCATATCATCGACCTGCTGCCAGTTGTTCAGGGTCAGATTGCTGCTAATGAGCCTGTCGATATAGGGAATCTGTTGCTCGCTGTTCAATCCGGCATTAACTCGAGCCAACTGCATCGCCTGGCGATACATATCCGCCGCCTGCTGCGGATTGTCATGCTCCGTGTAAAACCTGGCCAGATCGTCATACCTTTCAATCAGTGAGGGGTGAAACAATCCCAGCTCCCCCTCGAGACGCTCAATGTCCTGCAGACGGCGCTCCAGTTCCAGGCTGATCTCCAGAGCCGAGGCGTCGTCTGCCCCGCTAATCGTCTGATCATTATCCTGCCTCGCGCAGGTAACGCCTGCGAATGTCAACACAAACACCAGTAGCACGGCATTTGCGACACACGGATGGATCCGGCCTGAGAGTGCGAATTGTTTCATAAATCGGTGAGCATTATACCTGGCAACCCCTTAACGCGCGATGAACAACGCAGAAGCCCTTGTTTTGTGAAGCATTTCTACCCGAGCATTCAGAAAATCCGCCATGCTATCGATACCATCAGATTAGCGGAGGTAGCAATCTACCGTATTATCGCCGTGCTCGCCCGCAATACAACCATTGTTGCCAGTTCTGCTTGCACCCGGCAACTCAATAATTCCCCACGGTGTCACAGTGCATCTGCAGCGACACTTTACATCAGCATCGCTGTGGCTCTGTATCCCCCTTGGATATGCATGACAAAAGAAACGTCCTGGGTTACTCTGCCGTGACCGGATGCCAATTACAATGCCTGGATAACGGGCCAGATCTTACCTGGCCGGATAGAACAAGAAGAGGTACCGAAAATGCTCAGATTAATCTCAGTGACACAAGCTCGATTGCATGGCCGATTCAGCAGTTTTGGCCTTTTTGCGATCCTGCTCTTTCTCTCATCGCCGTCATTTTCCCAGGACACTGTGGAGTGGACGACGCTTGGCAATGATTTTGCTCACACCCGTTACTCGCCGGCCAATCAGATCAATGCGGATAATTTTACCGACCTGGAAGTCGCCTGGGTCTGGGATGGCGCCAGCTTTGAGGCTCAGAGTGGGCGTTCGACACCAAGCTATATTAACGGCCGCCTGTATACCGTTGCGGGCGCACGCCGTCACGTAGTCGCCATCGATCCGAAGACCGGCGCCACTATCTGGTCTTACCGCGAACCCGATACGGAACGCTGGGAGTATTCGATGCGCGCCGATTACGGTAAAGGGGTGGGCTATGGCCAGGTTGACGGCCGTGACGTAATCTACATCATTTCTCCGGCATTTTTTCTGACCGCCCTGGATGCCGAAACCGGGAGCCCGCTGGAGGGCTTTGGCCAACCGGTTCCCATTGACGGATTCCCACAGACCGGCGTTGTCGACATGCTGGCTGACCTCGGTCACCCCTACGACCCCTATGAGGGCCTACCGCTGGAGAGAGGGTATATCACGTCGTCCTCACCTCCGATCGTGGTCAACGGTGTGGTTATCGTCGGGAATTCCGCCGAACAGGGCTACCACCAGTCGCGCATTGAGAACGTGCCGGGCGACATCCTTGGTTATGACGCCGCCACCGGAGAGTTCCTGTGGAAGTTCAATGTCCTGCCTCGCCCCGGCGAATACGGTCACGAAACCTGGGAAAACGATTCCTGGCAGTACACCGGCGACATTTCATCCTGGGCGCCGATTTCCGCCGACCCGGAACTGGGTATGGTCTATATTCCCACGAATGGTGTCACCATTGACTACTATGGGGGACACCACCCCGGCGACAACCTGTTCAGCACCAGCCTCATCGCGCTGGATGCACGCACCGGAGAACGGAGCTGGCATTATCAACTGGTGCATCACGACATCTGGAATTTTGATACGCCGACCGCACCAATCCTGATGGACGTAAATATCAATGGTCGCAATACGCCAATAGTGGCACAGGCTACCAAGCAGGGTTTCACCTATGTCTTCAACCGGGAGACCGGTGAGCCGATCTGGCCAATCGAAGAACAGGCGGTGCCGCAATCAACCGTACCCGGCGAACAACTGGCGGCAACTCAGCCTTTCCCCACCAAGCCGGCACCGTTCGAATACCAGGGTGCCAGCGTGGATTTGCTGGCCGACTTTACGCCCGAGATCCGGCAACAGGCAATCAACGCCGTCGCTGATTTTCAGCTGGGACCGTTGTTCAATCCACCTTTACAGCGCAATCATCCATCGGGCAAGCTGGCAGGACTCATGTGCCCATCGGGCGCGGTAAATATCACGCACCCGCCGGTGGCCGATCCTACCAGCGGCATGATGTATATCATCTCCCGCTACAGCTGCAGCGCGCGACAACTGGTCACCGGGGAGGAAGCTGACACCTATTACGAGGCTCCCACAGGCGTGACGCTTTCGCGCTATGCAGCCGCCAGCGGAGGACCTTCGCCACGTCACCCGACCGGCATCCCGCTGTGGAAACCGCCCTATAGCCGAATTACTGCTATCGACCTGAATACCGGTGAACATGCCTGGATGATCCCTGCCGGATACACCCCTGAAAGGATCGCCAATAATCCGGCCCTTGCTGGCGTGGATATCGGCAATACCGGATCAGGATCGGTTGGACCGATGGTGGTGACAGATACCATGCTGATCTACGGCAATGTGGCCAGCGACGGCTCCGAAATGTTGTACGCCATCGATAAGGCAAGCGGCCAGGAAGTGGCCGCCATCGAAGCCCCGGCTCGCAGTCGCTATGGGATGAGCACATGGGTGCATGAGGGCAAACAATACCTGATCCTGCAAACCGGAAGCAGTCTCACTGCCATGGCATTGCCGGATTAGGCTGACGCGAGAAAGGTGCCAGGTGGATTCAAAAAATCTGGCATCTGATCGACAGCAAAAGTTACGAAATTAAACCCCAAGGAGCACTAAAAAAATGAAGAAGTCTGTTTTATTCATGTCCGTTGCTGCGATTGCCGCTGCCGGAACGTTTTCCACCATCAACTCACAGGAAAACGAGATGAGCTTTTTTATCACCAGCGTGGGTTCCGGTGATGGAGCTAACCTGGGAGGCCTGGCAGGCGCCGATGCTCATTGCGCGAATCTCGCTCAGGCGGCCGGTTCTCGGGGCAAGACCTGGCGCGCCTACCTCAGCGCCCACGCCGACGGCAATCAGCCCGCTGTCAACGCCCGTGACCGCATTGGTTTTGGCCCCTGGTACAACGCGCGAGGGGTGATGGTCGCTGAAAACCTTAACCGCCTGCACAGTGAATTCATGGATCTGGGCAAGCAGAATTCCCTGACCGAGAACGGCACCATTGTGAACGGTAGGGGAGATACCCCTAATGAGCACGACATCCTTACCGGCTCAACACTGGACGGTCGCACCATAGACGATGGCCAGGATCACACCTGCAGCAACTGGACCAGCAATGCAGATGGGGCTGGCACCGCACAGGTGGGACACTTTGATCGTACCGGTGGTGGTCAGAACCCTACCTCCTGGAACAGTGCCCACGGTTCACGTGGCTGCAGTCAGCCTAACCTGGTAGCTACTGGTGGTGCCGGCTATTTCTACTGCTTCGCAATCGACTAGAAGTAAACAACGCATCGCGCGCTAAGACAGAACGGTGCAGATAGGGTATCCTGTCTGCACCGTTTTTTTGAGGCATGCACAACAATGAAACTCTACGGATTCAGTCAATCTCGCTCCTTTCGCGCGCTGTGGGCTCTGGAAGAGTCCGGCCTGGATTATGACTATATCGCGGTCAATTTCGGCAGTGACGAAGGACCGTTAGGCAGCAAAAGTCGGGAGTACATGGCAATTAATCCCCAGGGCAAGGTACCTTCCCTGATCGACGGCAATCTGACCCTCACTGAGAGCGGCGCCATGCTCAATCATATTGCCCGAAGAGCCCCGGCCAGCAAGTTGATACCCACTCACAACGAGGAGCAACTTGCCCTCTACGACGAAATATTGTTTTTCGTGTTATCCGATCTGGAGCAGCCGTTGTGGAGCAATGGGAAACACCGCTTTGCCTTGCCGGAAGAGCAGCGCGTCCCACAGATGCTTGAAACCGCCAACTGGGAATTCGACAAGGCTCAGCAAGCCCTGCATCATCACCTCGAAGGGCGGGAGTGGGCGATCGGCGACAGTTTCACCGCCGCCGACATTCTGTTAGCTCATACCATTAACTGGGCAGATCGATTCAAATTCAGGGTCGACCAGGCATTGCTCGACTATCGGGATGTCCACTACCAGCGCCCGGCCGCGCAAAGAGCGCTGGCCATAGTCTCCTGAAAATCGACGACCCGGCTCCAATATGACCAGTTTGCGATTTCTGCTCTCCGCACTTGTCTTCGCACTGGCCCTGCCCCTTGCGCTGCAGGCCGCAGAGTATGAGGCTGCATCTTTCCAATCAGTAGCAAATGACAGCCAGGAGTTTCAGCTATTACAGGCTTTTCATACCGCCGATCGCAGGGCGATCAATCACCTCGGCCTGATTGCACAACAGGACGAACGGGGGTACCGGGTGTTAGCGGTGCTGGATGGATTTCCCGCTCAGCAAGCCGGGCTGCGGCGGGGAGACTTGCTGCTCCGCATAGACGGCGAACCTTACCATCCTGTGCGCAGTCTCAACCCCCAAACCCCTGCCAATCCTTCACCACCTCCGACCCGAGAGGTCGAGTTGGAATACGAACGAAATGGCAAGATTATGACAGCCGCCATATTTCCCTCTCACGGCAACCTGTTCGACGCCTTCAGAACTGCAACGCTTGCCAGTGCACAGCAGTTCAGTAACGGCAACAAACTCATTGGTTACCTGAAACTCTGGAGCCTCGACAGATCTTCCGACGGTGTTAATTCGTTTAACCGCCTTCTCGACTCACTGTCCCATTGCGATGGCTTGATTCTCGACGTTCGGGACAGCTATGGATTCATAAACGCCGACCACCTCGACCGCTTCTTTTCCAGCCGCAACAGTTTTTTCGCATTGGAGGGTCAAAACACCGACCTCTGGCAGTCGCGGCAGACACCACCACTGAGTCTTAGAGAATATGGCAGGGCGATGGTGGTAATTCAGAACGGTGGTACCCGCGGCGGCATGGAACTGTTCGCCTATCAGCTGGCCAAATTGCAGCGAGTCACTAGTGTCGGCGAAAATACTGCCGGCAAAGCGGGTCAGGTCTCATACAATTTCGCCGACAATTCACTAACCTATCACCCAAAACCTGAAATACTGGTAGACGGTCAGCCAATTGAAGCTTCCGGAGTGGTCGTGGAAGTGCATGTGCCCTATCCAGCCGATGAGTCTCTGGCAGTCGACCCCCAGCTGGACGCCGCGCTGCTGGCATTGATGAATATTATCTAAGGCTGCTGTCAATTTATGGCTCTGGAGATAGAAAGAAAATTCCTGGTCAAGCGTGACCTGCTCCCGACTCTCATTGATCCGATCCCGATTCAGCAGGCTTATATTCCGACGAGCAACGGCACCACCGTGAGGGTGCGGCTGGCAGGCAATGTGGCAATGCTAACCATAAAAACCAGGACTATTAGCCTTAGCCGCAATGAGTACGAATTTCCAATCCCCGTCACCGACGCCAGAGAATTAATTGAAAAAGCCTGCCACGCCAATCTTGTTGAGAAACATCGCCACCTGGTCAGGCATGGAGGATTGATCTGGGAAATCGATATTTTTTCGGGCCGCAATGAAGGCCTTATCGTTGCGGAAATCGAACTTGAGCAGGAAGATCAAGAATTCGATCTGCCCGACTGGGCCGCCGAGGAAGTCAGCGACGACTCCCGCTACAGTAATTCCAACCTGGCGATTTTTCCCTACTCCAGCTGGGCTAGGTAACGGCGCTGGGTGATAGTCTTCGAGAGCTAACATCTTTCGAACCAGTCACCTGGCAGTCATGCCTATCGGTCGAAATCCGATTCAGATCTGGTCGCGGTCAGATCCAGCGTGCGGTAGTCGAAGCCCCTCTCTATTGACGGCTTGATTATGCAGAAATAGGGAGACACATCGAAATCTCTGGGCGTGTAATGAGTAAAATGTGGCTTGTAAAAAGTCGGCACCTCTCCGTCGTCACCTTCGTGGCCAAAGCGCGGAAGAATGGGATAGTGAATACGTTGAAAAGCCTGGGCAATGAGCGTCGAACAAATTGCTCTGGTGGGATCACCACTACCAAGCGTCAACATCGAACGGCGATAACGATTGGGCACCGCCGGCCTTTGGATCAGATAGCGCACCAAATCAATTATATTTTTAAGGTCGTACTGGTGGCCAAGTTTACTGCGCGCAAAAGCTATCAGCCGCTGAGTATCATCTGCCGTCAGTCCTACAGGTCTGCAAATTCGCAGATTTAAATGAGTGTAGTTGCGAATCGGAACCAGGCGGACGCCGCTCTGCAGATCAGCTTCAAGTAAGACCGCTTCCTCTTCACCCTCGCCTCCCACGCCCACGTGCAGACACGCATGGGACCATGATGACTGGGTAAGATACTTGATTGCAATGCTGATGCGGCTGTCCCCCTCCACCAGCAGAATGTCCCCGGGACGCATTACCGATGCCACCCCTTCTGCGGACACGGTATCGAAGCGCTGGTATCCCGGGATAGATTTACTCAGATAGGCGGCAAGACGTCTGCCAATTGATGCGCGAATGCGATTGATCATGCAATCTTGGAAAAAGGTTCGGGCCCGGTCACTGGACAATCAGTTAGTCATTGAGACGTTAGTTGTTATACTAGCGTCCTTTTTTCAGTCATCGCAACGAATTTACCCCAAAGACGGTCAGTCTTTGACGGTCCGGCCAAACAGGAGTGCGCCATGCAGGCTTATAGCAATTTTTATATCAATGGTGAGTGGGTAGTCCCAGAACAGCGAGACTCCCTCGAGGTCATTAATCCGGCTACCGAACAGGCATTCGCTTCCATTTCACTGGGCACTGCGGAAGACGTCGATGCTGCGGCCCGGGCTGCCAGAGCGGCATTTCCGACCTGGTCCCAGTCAAGCGTGGAAGAAAGACTGGCAGTGCTGGAAAAAATCGTAGCCGGCATCAAAGCCCGAGGCGCTGAGCTGGCCGCTGCCATATCCAATGAAATGGGTGCCCCCATGTCGCTGGCGAGCACCGCCCAGGTAGGTGCCGGAATGGTTCATTTTGCCAGCATTATGAACATTCTGAAGGACTACCAGTTCGAGGAAGTCAGGGGCACTACCCACATAGTCAAGGAGCCAGCCGGAGTCTGTGGCTTCATCACCCCCTGGAACTGGCCGCTGAACCAGATTGCCTGCAAGGTCGCTCCTGCGATCGCCGCCGGTTGTACGATGGTACTCAAGCCCAGCGAGGTGGCGCCGGTAAGTGCCTATATTCTGACCGAAATAATCGCCGATTCGGGGCTTCCTCCCGGCGTATTCAACATGGTTAACGGCGATGGTCCTGGTGTCGGCGCGGCCATCTCTGCGCACCCGGAATTTGACGTGGTGTCCTTTACCGGCTCAACCCGTGCGGGTCGTGAAGTTGCCAAAGCCGCCGCTGATTCGATAAAGAGGGTCACCCAGGAACTGGGCGGAAAATCCGCCAATATCATATTGGATGATGCGCCGGATTTTGCTCGCGCGGTGTCGGGCGGCTGTATGAGTTGTTTCAACAACAGCGGTCAGTCCTGTAACGCTCCCACCAGAATGCTGGTACCACGGGCGCGTATGGCAGAGGCCATCGAGGCTGCCAAAGCAGTAGCAGCCAAGACGACGGTTGGCGATCCTGCGGCGGAGACAACCCGCATCGGCCCAGTGGTGAACGAGACCCAGTTCAACAAAATTCAGGGACTTATCCAACAGGGCATTGACGAGGGTGCGGAGCTGGTAGCCGGCGGACCCGGTCGTCCCGAAGGTCTGGACCACGGGTATTACGTGCGGCCTACCGTATTCGCCAATGTGTCAAACGACATGGTCATCGCCCGCGAGGAGATCTTCGGACCGGTCCTCTGCATTCTGCCGTATGACGACGACGATGATGCAGTGAATATAGCCAATGACACTGATTATGGACTGTCCGGTTATGTATCAGGAGACCCGCAGCACGCACGCAATATCGCCAGGCGACTGCGGACCGGTAACGTCCATATCAATGGCGCAGGCCCCGATTTCAATGCGCCCTTCGGCGGGTACAAGAAGTCTGGCAATGGTCGCGAATGGGGCATCGAGGGCTTTGAAGAATTTCTCGAGACCAAAGCTATTATGGGCTTCGATGCGGCTTAACTGAATTCTGAGCTATTGTCCCTAGAATCCAGTTGAATATTCTGGAATGAAAAAAGGTAACTCTTTATGGCGTTACAAGTAACCAAACCTGCGATTGATATCGGCATTATTACCAGGCAACCCGACGCCATGATGGAGTTTTACCATGAACTGCTGGGGCTGCCGCTGGAGGCTACGATACCCATGCCCGGTGGCGGTACCATGCGCAGGCTGAAAGTCGGCGATAGCGTCGTGAAGATTATCGATACCGATCCCGAACCTCCGGCTGACGGTGTGCCCGGCGGAATTCGGGCTGCGACAGGCTATCGCTACTGGACCATTCATGTTTCCAATCTCGAAGACGCGGTGGCGGCTATCGAAAACGCCGGGCACAATGTATTGCTCGGACCCAGGGTGATCCGTGAAGGCGTAAGCATTAGCATGATCGAGGACCCCGACGGCAACTGGGTAGAATTGCTGGAGCAAAGCTGAGACTCTATTGCTGCCCGCTGATCAGGAAAGCAAGGCTGCCCGTCTCAGTTGTGCAGGGCGTAATTCAGGATCTTGTAGCACAGCTTGGCAGCCAGGAAATCGCAAGCATGTAACTCCTGCCTTGGCGCCAGTTCGACCACGTCAGCACCGACCAGAGTAGAAACGCCGGCTGCCTCGCGGATAATATCTATCGCATCATCCCAGAAGAACCCACCCGGCTCGGGAGTGCCGGTAGCAGCCATCAGGCTGGCATCGAATCCGTCAAGGTCGAAGGTCAGGTAAACATGCCTGCCCTGCAAAGGGCGGACTATTTCCTTTGGATCCCAGCCTTTCCTGTCCCGTGCCCAGTGAATGGTGATTCGCTCGCTATTGGCTTCAAGGAAAGGAATCTCTTCTGCAGAAATATTCCTGATACCTACCGAAATCAGCTTGGAGATCGGCAAGTCCATGCAACGACGAAGTGCCGCCGCGTGGGAGAAGTGCTCACCATTGTACCCATCTCGCAGATCGGCGTGAGCATCGAAATGCAAGATCGCCAGGTCGGGATAGCGCGACACATAGGGCCTTATGGCACCCGCACTCAGGGAATGCTCCCCGCCCAGAACCAGCGGAAAACGATCGTCTTTTAGCAGAGACTCAATTGTTTCTTCCAATTGTGCCAGGGCAGCGGGGATATCCGTGGCAATCGGCTCAGACTCGAGAGTGGCCACGCCATAGTCGTGGACCACCTCGCGCCAGAACTCGTCATCGAAAAGCTCCACCTGATGCGACGCCTCAATAATCGCCTCGGGCCCCATGCTGGTCCCGCTGCCGTAGGTCACTGAGGCCTCAAGGCCAAAGGGGACAATAACAGCCCGGGCCTTTTCTGACGCGGCCGCATCCTCATGGTCGAGACCCAGAAATCCCTGAAGTGGTTGCAGGTATTGCATCGGTAAACGTTTCGCTAGTCAAACAGCGTGCTGAAATTGCGCCGGCTGCGTGACTTCCAGTTACCCTGATGCCAGGCGTCGCTGGCCAGCAGAGGCAATACACTGGTAGCTTCCGCAAACACCATCTGTTCCCGGGCGATATCCACCTTGCCCCAGGAGCAGGCTTCCTTGAGGGTGGAGCTTGAGCAGGCACCGTCGCGGGAGTCGGCGACGGTAATTTGCACCGCGTATTTGTGCATGTCCACCTCGTGACCAAGAATCTCCGCACAGACGACAGTGTCCTGAACAAAATTCTTGGGCACGCCGCCGCCAATCATCAGCAGGCCCGTAGTGCCGGCCTTGATCTTGATATCAGTGAGCTCACGAAAATCACGAATGGAATCGAGAGTCATATGCCGGTCTGGTGAGTTCACCTGGTGATGCACGAGGCCGAACCCGGCACTGGAATCGGTGAATGCCGGACAAAAAATCGGCACCTGATGGCGGTAAGCAGTTTCTATCAACGAGTTATGCTTGCGGGCATTTTCCGTACACCAGCGACCCATCTCCCGAATGAATTCCCGGGACGAAAAGGGTCGGGGCTCCAGAGACGCAGCGATCTCGGCAATAGTATGATCGCAGGCCTGCAACTGTTCCTCGTCGATCAGGGTATCGTAGATACGGTCGATATAGAGCTCTCGCAATTCTCTGTCGTCGAGGAAAGAATTACCCTGGTAGTGTTTGAATCCGAGTGCCTCAAAAAAATCCATATCTACTACCGTGGCACCGGTAGCAACGATTGCGTCCACCATATTGTATTCAATGAGGTCTGCATATAATTGCATGCAGCCGCCTGCGGACGTGGAGCCGGCGATCGTCAGAATGACGCTGCAATCCTCATCGGCCAGCATTTCATTGAAAATCTCGGTAGCCCTTGCCAGATCACGGGAAGTAAAAGACATCTTGTCCATCGCCGCAATGATCGGTCTGGCGTCGAATGAGGTAATATCGATATGCTCGACCACATCGGCGAGTAACTCCGACTTTCGGTCGGCCTGATGCTGTTTCTGTGCTTGAGTCATTTTACATCTCCCGGCAACTGACCAGCTTCAATGGCAGCATTTCCAAAAATTGTCGCAGTGACACCATTCACTGCTTCTCTCGAACTGCTGAAAAGCGTCATTATAGGCGCGTCACTGACAGTTACCAGCGTGTATTCACCGAAACCATTGAACGCAGTGCGCAATTGCATGCTGTAAGCACCCAGCCCGCCAATTTCGATGTAATCCTCTTGGTTGACGTCGTCTGGCAACAGGAACGGTCCCGGCATGAAGTCCATACTGTCACAGGTTGGACCGTAGAAGCTGAATTCAACCAACTGATTGCTCCCGCTGTAATTGGTGCTCTGCAATCGTTCTGTCGGGAAGATAAATCCGGGCTGACCCGCATCAAAAAGCCCGCCATAAGTTCCGTCATTGAGGTAAAGAGTCCGGTCTTTGCGCATCTCAACCTTGACCACCAATGACGCGCCTTCGGCCACCAGAGCCCGGCCGGGCTCACACCAGAGCTCACAGGTTTCCGACACTGGCATCTGCTCGAAACAGTCTTCTATGCGATTGACAAAGTCTACCAGTGGAGGTGGGAACAGATTAGGGTAAATCGAGGGGAAACCGCCCCCTACGTCCAGAATGTCGATAATGACTCCCGACTTGCGAATTAGATCAGCCACTTCTTCCATGGCTTCCAAGTAGGCGTCAGTACGCATTATCTGAGAGCCGGCATGAAAACAGATGCCCAGCTGCCGGGCGACCTGCCTCGTTCTAAGAAGCAGGTCGGCGGCTTGCGAGCCTCCGACTCCGAATTTGCCGGCCAGTTCATAGCAGGAATGTCGATTCGACACAGCGACGCGGACGAACAGGTTTAAATCGGACGCATTGCCAGTCTCTTCAAGAATTTTGTCGAGCTCCGCTTCACAGTCCAGCGAAAAATCCCTAATTCCAAAGTCAAAGTAAGCCCTGCGGATGGCAGTCCTGCTTTTAACCGGATGCATAAATGACTGACGCGCATCAGGGACCAGCCGGCTAACCAGCTCTATCTCCCCAAGCGAAGCGACGTCGAAATGCCTCACGCCAGCGGCCGCCACCGTTTGCACAAAGTGGGGATTGGTTTTTACAGCAAAAAGAACACGACCGGGAAAGTTTTCCCGAAACCAGGTTGTTGCAGTGGTTACGGCATGCGGTCTAAGGCAGTAAACAGGGTGATCCGGTCGCATTGCACGTACCATTGCGTCGGCAGAAATGTATTCTTGCATTTCATAAAACCTCCTTTACGCAATTGAACAAGGCGCCAGAGCTGATTGGAGCTTCGAGAAAATTGAAGTTAACTCGAAATGCAGCAGTCAATTTGGCTGGCCGGCGCATTCTATGGGTTTTTCACGCCTTGTAAAGATATTTTTATCGTGCCCGACGCATTTATTTAAGCGGCTGCTTCGATAACGATGTGAATCAGGCCATAGGGGAAAATTCGTGCCTTGCGTACTGGACCGAAAAGTTGGCACCATAGCATTTTATGGCTTATCGAAAATTCGCCATCCTTGAGATATGCGACAACATGAAGATCTGGGTCGACGCCGATGCCTGCCCTAAATCAGTCAAGGAAATCCTGTTCCGAGCTGCTGAACGCTGTCGGGTGGAAGTAATCCTGGTAGCAAATCAGCCGCTTTCAACACCCCCTTCAAGATTGATTAAATCTTTCCAGGTCGGTGCCGGATTCGATAAAGCCGACGATGAGATACTCGCGCGCGTTGAGGAAGGCGACCTGGTAGTGACCAGCGATCTCCCGTTGGCTGCGGAAGTAATCGTCAAAGGTGCTCTGGTCCTCAGTCCCCGTGGCGAAGCACTGAACTCCAGCAATATACGGTCTCGCCTCAATATGCGAGACTTTCTCGATACCATGCGCTCGAGTGGCTTCCATACGGGTGGTCCGGCTGCATATGGCGAGAGGGAACGCAAGCAGTTTGCCGACCATCTGGACAGGTTGCTTGCTAAATCTCGAACCTGACCTGGAATATCTATCTATGAAGCCAAGTGTGCTGGGAACAAAGTACGATAAGCTCGCCCGATGGTGGCACGAGCAGCACAAGGAATCCCAGTATGGTCTCAGGCAAGTCAAACGCGCCCTGCAGTTTTGCGAAAAAGGCGGCAATGCTCTGGATGTGGGATGCGGTGCCGGCGGCAGGATTGTACGGTTGATGCAAGAACATGAGTTGGCAGTAACCGGAATCGATGTGTCAGCGGAAATGATCAGGCTGGCGATCGAAAATCACCCCGATGAAAATTTTTATGTGGATGATATATGTCGCTTTGAAAGCGAGGAGAAGTTCAACTTCATCGTTGCCTGGGACAGTATTTTTCATTTACCGCTGGAGCAGCAGGAGCCGGTCGTCGGCAAGCTTTGTGCGCTTCTAGAGCCAGGCGGTGTTGTCATTTACACCTTTGGTGATGCCGAAGGCGAGGGTGAGGACGAAATGCAGGGGGACACCTTTCACTATAGCTCCCTTGGTATCTCCGCGAATCTGGCGCTTCTGGCGCTTCACGGAGTTGACTGCAAGCAGCTTGAGCTGGACCAGTGGCCGCCCCATAACCATGTATTTGTTATCGGTGTTAAACGCTCAACCTGAGGTGAACACAATTGTCAGGGGGATTGTTACTGCAGCGTTTCAAGCCAGAGCTCTACCCTTCCCCAATCAAGTCCAAACATGTGTGGTTCCCCATAGAGCAAATCAGCGTCGAGCACGACGTTTGCAGCCTCCAGAGCCCTTACCGTGGCTTCGTATTGCATTCCCCAGCCCAGTTCATCGGCGCTGCCTATGCGCAGATAAACCGGCATTCCAGCCAGCGCATCCAGATTGGTATCATCGCGAACCAGCGCCGGTACCGCCATAATGCCCAGCACTTCGTCGGGGTGACGCCGGGCTATTTCCAGTGCTGACATGCCACCGGCCGAAATTCCGGCCAGCAAGGTTTTACCCTGTTGAATATCATCCCGCTTTTGCAGATGTTCAATAAGTTCGCGGACCCGGTCGACATTAACGCCGCGGAAGGAGCGATTGTTTGGCGAGACTGGAACGACTACCGCCCAACCCAGGCTGGCCAGTTCGTTGGCATAAAACCGGTAAACGGTATAGGAAATCGGTGCGTTGCCGGAGCCGCCACCCATAAAGACCGCAAGCGGTAGCGGTGCTTCGCCTCTGATTTCCGGCAACGCCAGGAAATACTGAATCGCGCTGCCGTCCTCAAGTTCCAACTTGTCCTGCGCGCACGCAGCGTTGATCAAGAAAACAGGTGATATCAGACAAATGACAACTGCGCGCAACGACATGGCCACACTCCTGATTATATTGTCCACTGTATCTTTTTAGGTTTCGACATATCGACGAATGAGCTCATCAGAGCGAAGTCGACTAATGGTTGTGACCACCCGCATGGACGTGCCCGTGCTCAAGTTCCTGCGCGGTCGCTTCTCGGACTTCTACAACCTCGACATCGAAGTGCAGTGTCTGACCGGCCATGGGGTGATTGGCATCGATGGTTACATCGTCGCCGTCGATCTCGACTACCCGGACCTGGCGTTGCTGACCACCCTCGCCCTGGGCAATGAAGCTCATGCCAGGCTGGATTTCATCCACTCCCTGAAACATCTGCATGCTAACGGTTTGCTTCAAATCTGCATTGATTTCACCGTATGCATCCTTCGGCTCGATCGTGGCCTGAAACTTTGCACCGGCTGTTTTGCCCTGGAGCTCTTGCTCTAGCCCGGGGATCAAATTGTTCGCGCCATGGAGATATGCAAGCGGCTCGCGCCCTTCGGAACTGTCCATAATTTCGCCGTCATCGTCCTTGAGCGTGTAGTGAATCGACACTACGCTGTGTTTTCCGATCATCAATGTCATGTCTAATCCTTGGAATTTTATTGGCCGGGGTGGGTCGCCGGAAAAAGTCTACTTGCTGCTGATTCCTTATTGCAGACCAGAGCCTAGCATGGTTTGCAACCGATTACCCGAAGCCCTGTGCTCAATAGCCGAGAAGCCGAATCTGATTTCCCCGCTTAACTATTCTTCGTAAAGCTGTCCAAACCTGGCCTGCAGCTTGCGCATTCCGGAAAGCCAGCGGTCATAGTCAGCTGTCTTGCGCTGTATGTAGGTCAGCACTTCGGGATGGGGCAATACCAGGAATCGTTCCTCCGCGAGAGTGTCGATCACGGTATCCGCCAGCTGCTCGGGCTCCAGCATGCCGTCAACGCCGGCAACGCCGCCATTCCGCGTATTGGCTGTCATCGCGGTTCTCACTGCCTGGGGACATAGCACGGACACCTTGATACCGCGATCACCGTAGGTAATAGAAAGCCATTCGGCCAGACCCACCGCGGCATGCTTGGTCACCGCATAGGGTGCAGATCCTATCTGGTTTAGCAGGCCTGCAGCTGAGGCAGTATTCAGCAGGTATCCTTCGCCCCGCTCCAGCATATGGGGCAAAACTGCCCTGGCTGCAAAAACATGCGACATCACATTGATATCCCATATTTTATGCCACTCTTCGGTAGACACTTCTTCGCCTCCGGGTGTGAATATGCCAGCGTTCGCGCACATCAGGTCAATCTGGCCGAATTCAGCCAGAGCTGTCTGTACCAGTGCGTTTACCTCATTTTCATTACCGACATCTGTTACGATCGGCAAACTGCGTGTCCGGGCCGCTATTTCCTGCGCTACGAGGTCGACGCCCTGCCGGTTTATGTCGGAGACAACAATCGCGCTGGCACCCTCGGCAGCGAAGCGCAGGCAAAGTGCCCTGCCGATGCCGCTGGCGGCCCCCGTCACTACTACAACTTTATCTTTTACCTGCATGTTACACCCTGCCCGCTATCGATCCGTTTTCCCTAAATCTGGGGTCGTTCGACCCGTCGTCTCCCGATCGGGTATCACTACTCAAGCGTGATCCAATCACCTGACCAGCACGCTATCCAGCCGATCTGCTATTATCTGCTCTGCCTCCGCCACGATGCGCGTAACGAGTTCCCGACAGCTCGGTATGTCATCAATCAGACCGATCACCATGCCCGCCGACCAGATACCATGCTCGAGATCGCCGCTATCGAACAGCTCCTGTCCCCTGGTGCCCTTGACCAGAGGGGCTATTTCATCAAAATCCGTCGGCCCTTCCCTCTCTTCAATTTCGAGCACTTTCTCCGCGACGGAGTTCTTAAATACTCGCGCGGTATTCCGTAACGTTCGGTACAACAAGGCGGTATCGAGCTCGGTCGCTGCTACCATAGCCTGCTTTACTTTTTCGTGAATCGGAGCTTCCTGGGTGACCATGAAACGGGTGCCCATGTTGATGCCATCGGCCCCCATGGCGAGTGCCGCAGCAAGTCCCCGCCCATCAGCAAATCCGCCAGATGCGATAAAGGGTATCTTCAGACGCCTCGCGGCCAGGGGCAAGAGTATAAGGTTGGTTACATCGTCTTCGCCGGGATGCCCGGCACACTCGAATCCATCGACGCTCACCATGTCACAGCCGATGCTTTCCGCCTTGAGCGAATGCCTGATTGAAGTGCACTTGTGAATCACCTTGATGCCGGCATCTTGCATTGCCGGGAGGAAGGGTTGAGGATTGCGTCCAGCCGTCTCCACGACCTTGATGCCGGAATCGATGATCGCCGCAATGTACTCGTCGTAAGGAACGGGCCTTATTGTCGGCAGGATCGTAAGATTGACCGCGAAGGGCTTGTCGGTCATGGATCGGCACCGTTCTATCTCTCCGAGCAGCGCTTCCGGGGTGGGTTGGGTAAGCGCGGTCAGAATTCCCAGCCCCCCGGCATTGGATACCGCTGAGGTCATCTCCGCCTTGCCAACCCACTGCATGCCGCCCTGAATAATTGGGTGCTCGATGCCAAGCATTTCTGTTACGCGCGTCTTTAACAAGTGCTTACCCCTCCCGCCCAGGCCCTTGTTCTCCGGGCTTGTTTCTGGCGCGAGTTAGTTTACGTTGTCGCGTCCTGGATCGCAAAGCTAGGGGAAAAATCAGGATTGCTATGCTATAGTTTCCCTTCAACTTTAGGTTTCAATCATATTGGATGGATCCAATTTGCCCGACCAAAAAAAGGTCAACATTGGGACCCTCGCAACAGGTAATCCTCAGGAGAATAGAATGGTCCGTAAACTATTAGTGAGCGGCGTCGCAGCCGCAACCGCCTTGATATTCCACACTGCCGGCGCCCAGCAATCCGGTGCCCCGGCGGTAGAGGAAATTGTTGTGACCTCGACAACCCGTCGCGCTGAATCCCTCGGGGATATCAATGCCAGCGTGGCAGTCCTCAGCGAAGAAGAGTTACGCCAGATTGCTCACAGCCACTACCAGGAATCGCTGAATCGTCTGCCAGGCGTCAACATAAGCAGGAACAACGGCCAGGAGAGCCTGACAGCAATCCGCTCACCGGTACTAACCGGAGCCGGCGCTTGCGGTTCTTTTTTGTTGGCCGAACAAGGCATTCCGCTGCGGGCTGCAGGATTCTGTAACGTCAACGAGATGTTCGACTCCCACACCGAAAACGCCGAACGTATCGAAGTCATTCGTGGGCCGGGGAGTGCTTTTTACGGTTCTAACGCCCTGCACGGCATGATCAACACAGTGCTTCCTGCCCCGGAAGAACGCATGGACCTGACCCTGGAAGCAGGGCCGTGGGGATCCTACCGGGCCGGCTTGGTAGCAGGTTTCGACAGCGGCAATTTCAAACACATGTTCCTGGCTACCGGAGAAAACTCCGAAGGCTGGCAGGATGAAAGCGGAGTAGACCAGCAAAAGCTCAGCTGGTTGTACCAGTATCAGACAGCGAGTGGCTTCCAACTCGATGGCGGCTTTACCCGGACCAATTTGAATCAGGAGACTGGCGGATACGTTGTAGGTTCGGAGGCGTACAAGGACAGTTCCCTGCGACAAACCAATCCCAACCCGGAAGCATACCGGGATAATGAGTCATTTCGCCTCTGGACCCGGGTCAGCAGAGAGTTTGCCAACGACTGGGAGATCGTTTTCACCCCTTACTTGCGGAAAAATGATCTGAATTTCATCCAGCACTTTCTGCCCGGTCAGCCTACAGAGGACAGCGAGCACAGCAGTCTTGGCATGCAGTTCGCCGCCTACCGGGATTTGAGCAACAATTCCTTCCTCGCAATCGGCCTGGATATGGAATCCACAAATGGCAGTCTGAAGCAGTTTCAGGAAAACCCAACCCAGGGGTCTGCATTCCTGGTTAACACGATTCCCCAGGGCAAACACTATGATTACGAAGTGGATGCCTTTCAAATTGCCCCCTTCGTTCACTACCAGTACTACGTTTCAGAGCAGTTGGACATATCTATGGGGCTTCGTTGGGAGCAGGTCGACTACGAGTACGACAATCTGATGGTCGATGGCCGCACAAAAGAAAACGGCCAAGCCTGTGGATTTGGAGGCTGTCGTTACAACCGACCGGCAGATAGAAATGATGACTTTGACGAAATTTCACCGAAATTCGGTGTGCGTTATCGACTCAATGACCAGTATAACGTCCAGGCCCGCGTGCAACGCGGATTCCGCGTACCGCAGGCAACCGAGCTCTACAGACTGCAGAACGCGCAAACCGTCGCCGACCTTGACTCGGTGCAACTGGACAGCTACGAGATCGCCTTCGAAGGACTGGGAGACGGCTGGCAATATTCTGTAACCGGTTATCTGATGGACAAGGAAAATGAAATCGTTACCAACAGCGCGCGAGAAAATGTGCTGGGTAACGACACCAGACATAGAGGTATTGAGCTTGCCGGTGCTTTTTCATTGTCAGACAACCTGACTCTGGCCGGCGCCTATAATTTCGCCAATCACACCTATGAAAAGGACTCCGCTTCTGGTGGAATTCTTGAAGGCAATGAAATTGACACCGCACCAAATAATTTCGGGAACTTCCGCTTGGGCTGGCAAATCAACCCTACTCTCTCCACGGAGCTGGAATGGGTAAAAATGGGTGATTACTACACCAACCCCGAGAATACGGCAGATTACGAAGGTCATGACGTCTTTAACCTGCGCACCAACTGGGCCGTCAATGAAGATCTTGACGTGTCGCTCAGGATTCTGAATCTGACCGACGAGAAATACGCCGAACGAGCCGACTGGACGTCATTCGGAGGGGATCGTTATTTTATTGGCCAACCCCTGCGCGCATTCCTCTCGTTTACTTACAGCATGCGGTAAACATTGCTGCCATAATCTACAGAGTATTGAAAATGCCGGCTTCCGCCGGCATTTTCATAACTGGTACACGGATTACAATCCCTTTAAATTCCGGCGTGTTAGAGGAAGAAGATCGATGTCGCCCGACGATCCGCTACTGTCAAAAGAACCAAGGCTCAGAAATTTACTGAGCTACTTTGACAGTGCCCAGGCAAAAGAGGTCGGAGTCATCGCGCATCCGGCTGGCAGCTTCGAAGAGATTGCTCGCTATAGCAACCGCTCATTCAGAAAAGCTGCTGTGCTGGTACCCGTCGTCAAGCCATCGATAACGACTTCAAGCCACATTATATTGACTGTCCGATCTGCCAATCTTTCCAGTCACGCGGGGCAGGTCAGTCTGCCTGGTGGCACTCGAGAGGAAGACGACTCCAGCGCAGTGATAACGGCGCTTCGTGAGGCGGAGGAAGAGATCGGTCTGCCGCAGGACACGGTGCAGGTTATTGGTCAGCTGGGTCAGATATTCCTGCCTTCCGGCTTCGAAGTCACACCGGTAATCGGACTGATTGAGCCCGAGCCTGTTCTACGACCCTGCCCAATCGAAGTAGATGAAATCTTTACGGCGCCCACCGACCTGTTGATGAATCCTGCCGCCTACTCGGAATCGCCAATGGAGTATAGAGGCAAATCGCGAAACGTCCTGGAGCTTTTTTATGAAGGCTTTAGGGTGTGGGGCGCGACCGCAGCGATATTGCACCATCTGGCGTCCAGAGTGGAATCCTTCGAACAATAGCAATCACGAATTGCAGACACCCTGGAAGATGTCTGTCAGTGTCACTTACTCAGTATTGATATCAAAAGGCGGATGTCGGACCTTGTTGCGCCCGGCGGACTTTGCGGCGTACAGCAGGTTGTCGGCACGATCAATAAACTCCTTGGCCGAAATCTGATCAGTCTTGCGGTATGCGTCGACGCCGAAACTTGCTGTCAATTTAATAAGCGCCCCATCAACTCCGAAGCCGGCGTTTTCGATGAGATGCCGAATTCGGTTGGCAAACATCACACCAGCGCTTAGTGGTGTATCGGGCAATATCAGGGCGAATTCCTCACCACCATAGCGACAGGGAATATCAAGCCGCCGAATGGTACTGCGCAGGATTTTCGATACGTGGGCAAGAGTCTGGTTGCCAACCTCGTGACCATGCAAATCGTTCACTTCCTTGAAATGGTCGATATCCATCATGATCAGGGTGGTTGGTTGACTGGATCGACGGGAGCGCTCCATTTCCAGTTCTACCGCCTGGAGGAAATAGCGAAAATTGAACAGCCCGGTAAGCTCGTCGGTACGAACCAGCGCTAACAGCTCCTGGTTTTCCTCACGAACGCGCTGCAGTTCCTCGTAATGAGGACAATTTTCGTCACCGGCAGGACACTCACAAGCGCGCTGGCTGCGGGGCTCTCCATCTGTCTTCAAATCTTGCATCTTATCTAACCGGATTATGTCAATCGAAGGTCAAGCCCGGATCAATCGGAGTGAACACAGGCGAATCCAACGTGAGCCGAGGTAATGCACAAAGAACGCATAAATTCTCGACAGGACCGGCTCCAATGATAATTGATGACTCCGGCAATATAAAGTTTGGCACCGACGAGACCCGGGCTATGATAGTGTCGCTTACCTTGCAGGATTAACACTAGTGTTGAAAAATTTCCTGAAGGAAATCTTGCAGCGTCCGGTATGTGCGACGTTCAGCAATCTCGCTGTATAAAACTCCAAAATCCGGGTTGTTGGCCGCAGGATTGGTGAACGCATGCATGGTATTACCGTAGGCATGAAGCTGCCAATCTACGCCGGCTTCGGTCATTTCCTGTTCAAAAGCCAATACCTGCTCCGGAGAAACCATGGGATCATCGTGTCCATGAAGGCACAGAACCCTGGCCAGTATCGGCTCATTTCCAATATCGCCGCGGGCAAAAATTCCGTGAATACTGGCCACACCCATCACGTCAGCACCCGAGCGCGCCAATTCAAGGACGCACATCCCGCCAAAGCAATAACCCATAGCAGCTATCTGGCTGGCATCAACACCGGGCTGCTGCCTCAGGCAGGTCAGGGCGGCATTAATCCTACGACGCAATGCCGAGCGATCAGATGCCAGCGGATTCATTAATGCTGCATTGACTTCGGTATCGCTGTCGCTGCCGAATACGCCTTTGCCGTACATATCAAGGGCAAAACCCACATAGCCCCATGACGCGACCCGTTCCGCAGCGCTAATCGCAAAGTCACGACGGCCGGACCAGTCGTGTGCCACCATTACTGCGGGCCGGGGACCCGCAGCGTTTTCGGGGAGAGCTAGGTAACCTTCCAGAACCGCATCTCCGTCGAAATATTCAATCAGCTGAGTCCTCATCGTCTTTAACCCCTAATTGTCGTGGCCTCGGACTAACAGTCCCGCAGGTGCCCCCGATTACAGCTGCTCCATTATGGCTTCTGCCGCGCTGACGACAATTCCGCCCGGCGGCTCGATAGCAAGATGTGTCACCGTACCGTCATCGACAATCATCGCGAAGCGCTTGCTGCGCGATCCCATGCCGAAGCCGCTGGCATCGAGTTCCATACCTATAGCGGCGGTAAACGCGCCGTTTCCGTCCGCCAGCATGAGGATTTCTTCAGCGTTCTGAGCTTTCCCCCAGGCGCCCATCACGAACGCATCGTTCACTGCCATGCAGGCGATCGTATCAACACCCTTGTCCTTGATCTTGTCAGCGTTGACCACATAACCAGGCAGATGCGTCATTGAGCACCCGGGTGTAAATGCGCCGGGAACGGCGAAAAAAACCACCTTTTTGCCAGCGAACACTTCGTCAGTCGATATCTCTTCCGGGCCTTCCGCACCCATGATTTTGAAATTACCGGAAGGAATCTTGTCGCCAACATCAATAGTCATCGTTATCACTCCTGACTGTCTGAGTACCCGGAATAATCCGCAGGCGCCGCCGGGTCACTACTATGAAAAAGAGCATCAATGGTAACAGACTTTAGCAGCTTGAGGTACGCGCAACTCCCGTCCTTTGCCGATCTTGAGAGGGTCCGGCGGTGAATCGGCAATAGCAAACTTTCTTGTGCAACTGGCGGCGGCCTCCCAACAAAGAGTTGGCTATCGATCGGAGTCAGAACAGGCTGCGCACTCGCTCCTGCAAGTTTCTGACTTCCTCTTCTACCTGCTGCTCAAGTTCCTCAACCTGCTGCTCGGCCCGATTGCGCAGTTCCTGAACTTCTTCGTCGACGCGTTCCCGCAGCATCTCTACGTTAGGCATATTAGCCGCCAGCAGTTGTTCATTGATAGCGGCAAAAATCTGGCGCCCAGCCTCGGCCACGGTTACGGCCGCACTCTCCTCTCCAATATTCTGCAGTTGCAAATCCGGAATTGGCAGCTCTGCTGAACCCAGCGTTGAAGCAACCCGTACCTGGGTGCCATGCATCTGGAAATCCCTGATGACCACCCGCTTGCCTGGTACCGCGGATTCCCCGGCAGCTTGTCGCCTCGGGAAACCGCCCAAAGAATTGAGCAGGGTCCTAAAATTATCGGTACTTATCCTGGTTTCGTAGGTGATAACTGGCCGGTCAATAATAATACGATCGATAATGATAACTTCTGAGAAAACGGACTGCGGCTCGATGGCAATATCCAGTCCTCCCAGTTCCATCACGTAGGGTTCATCGAAGCCTTCCGGATTGGCAATGCGCAGTTCCCGGATAACGCCGCTGCCACTTAGTGGGGAAACGCCCACAGAGCCCGCTGTAACATCAGCCTGCAGGACAGATGACCCAACGGTTTCGATACCGTCTTTCAGTATCGAATCAAAGGCGTAAAACAGAAATCCAACGGCGGCAAGAATTAGAAAGACCAGCCCAATTAACAGTTTTTTCATGATTGCTCCCTGATTGTTCGCCTGATCCATTCCACGTGGCGCGAGACTCGTTCATACACTGCTACGGAACCGTAGCTGCCCTGAGTTTCCTCCGTGAAATTTTCATCCATAACCTCGCCAACTGCGATGCCTGCCAGCAGCCACCGATCCTCTTCTTGAATAAGCGCCGGGCCGCCGCTATCGCCAAGGCTCGGCATACCTTCCAACTCCAGCGCCTCACTGGACAGCTGCCTTGGATCATCAAAGCGAATTGACAGTCGCCGTCCCGCAGCCTCGATACGATTCTGTGCCATCCGGAAAATTCCGTCGCTAAATTGTCTCCCCGTTGTACCCAGACCGTAAAAGCCCCAGCCCAGCAGACTCACCACTTCGCCCTCCTCTTTTTGAGAGGTATTGACCTCTACCGGCCTGGGCATCGCAATTGGTGCAGCAAACCTTAATAGCGCCAGATCTACCTCTTCAGAAAAATCCGGCAGATAGGCAGGGTGCATCACCAGGAGATCAATAAGATGTTGCTGGCCCGAAACCGTTACTACATGACTGCCACTTTCAAGCAGATTGCTCTGCAACGAGGTTATTGTGACGCAATGGGCCGCTGTAATTGCCCACTTGGGGTCGATCAGAGTCGCCACACAGGTCTTGCCGATATCCTGACGTTCCAGATAGAAGACTGCTGGAAAATCACTTTCCCGTACGCGATACTCCCCGGCATTCTTGTCATGACGGATTATGATCGCCTGGGACGGGAGAATCAGCAGCAAACTTGCCAGCACCAGGACGGGGCACACAAGCGGATACAGGGCATTTAACAAAATTTTACTTTGCATCGTTCTGTTCCTGATCCGCATGCTCGGCGCTCAACAGGCGCGATCTCCTTAGACGCCGCAAGTTGGGCCTGTAGGCTTGCCTGCGACTCATTTTCATTATCGCCAGCAACCGATGAATAAGAACCAGAATTGCCAGCACGATAAATCCTAGAATACAGAGTGCAAGCCACTGCTCCGTGGTCATCGAGCCAGGATTGGAAAAAAAATTCTCCAGCATTTACAGGCTCCCCGAGTGCTTTAACGAAACCAATAGGACACCTAATCGCCGATCAGAAAATGGATCGATCTTTCCAGTAACTGAATGCGCTCCCAGGGATCATCGAGTTCCAGTAGCTCCTGCCGGATTTCCGTTGCTACGGGAATTAATTCACTCAAACGCCATCCGAGATCCCAGAGATTGTCATAATCAATCTGAAGTTTCATTTCCTGTACCGCCGGATGTTTCTCCAGCAATTGCAGCAATTCAGTCATCCCAGACATCTCTTCTCCCACGGAAATCCGATTCTTGTCAGGAGTATCTACTTCACTGAAAATTATCTGCCCCTTGATCAGACCGCTCTCGGTGCTCCAGTAATTCTGAACATGAAACTTGCTTTCCCCTTCGACCGTGATTCCCAGCAGGCCGTTTTCCAACTGATCCCAGTCAATAATTCTGGCGTAGGTGCCGATTGCATAGAGCTGTTGTGACCTGCCAGGTTTCATGACCTCTTCACCATCCTTGAGCAGGATCACACCAAATCCAGACCCATCCCGCAGAGAGTTTGCCACCATATCGATATATCGCTTTTCAAAAATCTGCAGCGACAGCTTGCCCCTCGGGAACAGCACCGAACGAAGCGGGAAAAGAGGAATCTCCTGAATCTCGGCCATATCAAATCACGATTCCGGAGCGCCCAGCGCGTCCAGCAGTTTCTGATGGATTCCTTCGAATCCGCCATTGCTCATAATCACTACGTGATCGCCGGAAACTGTATTTTCGGCCAGATACTCCACAATCTCCGACACCAGATTAAATACCATCGAGTTCGCCGCGGCGTCAGCGACCAGTGCCTCGAGATCGAGGTCCGATTCCTCGGGCCGTTTCCAGAGAGTGAGATTTGCCAGCCCGGATGCTTGAGCAAGCTCATCCTGATGAATTCCCATCCGCATGGTATTGGAGCGAGGTTCAATCACGGCAATCAGACGAGTCTGTTGCCCAGTGCTTCTCAGTTTTGCGGCGATGCCCTGCAGCGTGCTTGCAATCGCGGTGGGGTGGTGAGCGAAATCATCATACACCCTCACACCCCGCACCTCGCCGCGCAGCTCCATGCGTCGCTTCACACCGGCGAAGCGACTCAGCGCTTCGCATCCGGTCTCAAGCGCCACGCCCGCATGGTGGGCAGCGGCCAGCGCAGCAAGGCCATTTTTAATGTTGTGGATACCAGTCATATCCCAGTTGACCTGGGCCGAATCAATCCGCGGGGAAAGCCCGGCCGCAGTAAATTTCTGCACCTCGAAGTGACCGCCCGCTTCGTCCAGGATCCTGCCATTCCAGAATATGCCATCAGCCATTGCCTGATGCTCGCAATCGGCGGGCTCCACCTCTACACCAAGCTGCTGGGTCGGCGTCCAGCAACCCATCTGCAAAACCTCCTCGATGTGTGCCTCGCCTCTCGAATACAGTATGAGCCCGTTTGAAGGCACTGTCCGCACCAGGTGATGGAACTGTTTCTTGATTGCGTCGAGATCCTCGAATATATCGGCATGATCGAATTCGAGGTTGTTTAGAATGGCAGTTCGTGGCGCGTAATGAATGAACTTGGACCGTTTATCGAAAAACGCGGTATCGTATTCATCTGCCTCAACAACAAAGAAAGGCGACTCACCCAGAGTCGCAGAACTGGTAAAATTACCTGCCACACCACCTATCAGAAAGCCGGGTTTCAACCCGGCATAATCGAGAATCCACGTAAGCATTGAGCTGGTAGTAGTTTTGCCGTGAGTGCCCGCGACTCCCAGAACCCAGCGGTCTTTCAATACCCAGCGAGCCAGGAATTCCGGCCCCGAACAGTAGGCAAGATTGTTGTCGAGCACATATTCCACGGCCGGATTACCGCGGGACATGGCGTTGCCTACTACTACCAGGTCCGGTGAAGGCTGCAGGTGTTCAGGACGATAGCCCTGGCAAAGTGCGATTCCCTGGGCTTCGAGCTGGGTACTCATTGGCGGATAGACATTGACATCGCTGCCGCTGACCTGGTGCCCCAATTCCTTGGCCAGTACCGCGAGGCTACCCATGAAAGTGCCGCAAATACCCAGTATGTGAATATGCATTTTTAATGATCAGAGAATAAGCCGTTCAGCAAACCGGGTTTATACCATATTCGGCAGGTGCTTCGGAGGCGGCTCATACTGTCCTTTATCTTTTTAGAATCGCGATTACCCCTGCTGATCGCTCACCCATTCATCATCTGCGTTCCGGAATAGGCCTGTGAGTCGATAACCCTTGCCGCTAATGACAGGACGGGGCGCCGCGGGTAGACTCAGTATCCATCGGGGCGCGCGCGTATTGCGTTTTATTCGCTTCATAAAAATGATCCATACCGAGATGAGCAGCAACGACTTCTGGAGTTTTTCAGTCACTCTCTACAGCAAGCACGGCGTTGCCGATTCCTGCCTGGCATTGCAGAACGAGCATGGCCTCGACGTCAATCTAATGCTTTTCTGCATCTGGTACGGAAAGTATCACGGCGAGCTGTCCTCTTCCCAACTCGACGAACTGCTGGACTTTTCCCTGCTATGGGCGACCAATGTCGTCAAGCCGCTGCGCCAGGCCAGACGCTGGATCAAGCAGAACAGGGACGACTGTGAAATTCCTGCCGAGCGACTTGAATCATTCCGAGAACGGGTAAAGAAACTGGAACTGGAGGCGGAGCAGTTGCAACAGAATCGACTACAGCAATTGGCGCACGCCGGCAGCGAACGCCACGACGACGGCAATACCGTCGCCAGTGAAAGGAACCTGGATCGCTACCTGCAATGTCTGGGTGTCGAAAAAACCGAAAGCGTCGTCCGGCTCCTGGGCGTAATTACCGACTCGCTTTAAAAGTGCTGCCGTATGGTCGTGCGAGTGGTCTGTAAGTCATCAAGTCAATCGGTCTGCGAGGTCGAGCCCTGCCAGCGGCTGACCATCCCTACATCCAGGTCAAACAGGTCCAGAACCCTGCCTACGTGATGATCCACCAGGTCGTCGATGGTTTTAGGTTTTATGTAAAACGCCGGTACCGGTGGCGCGAGTATTACCCCCATCTGGCTCAGCTCATAGAACAGCCGACAATGCCCTGTGTGTAACGGCGTCTCCCGGGGCACCAGCACCAGCTTGCGACGCTCCTTCAGTACCACATCCGCAGCCCTAACCATGAGATTGTCAGCGTAACAGTTGGCAATCCCGGACACTGTCTTGATCGAACAGGGTGCGATAATCATACCGTCGGTCCGAAATGATCCGCTGGCGATGTTGGCGGCGATGTCTTTGTAGGCATGCACATGGTTGGCCAGCGCCTTGACATCACCGACGCTCCATTCGGTTTCAAGGGTGATGTTCATCTTCGCAGAACCGGACAGAATCAGGTGCGTTTCCACCTCCGGATGCTGCTTCAGCACCTCAAGCAGGCGAATGCCATAAATCAGCCCGCTGGCCCCTGACATACCAATAATAAGCCGCATAATTCCGTCTCTATTCGCAATTCCAGTCGCAATGGTGGGGTCGAATTGTTGCATCATTACTTGACAATTGCCACGCTTGATCTGGTTCAACGCAATGATAAGATGCGGACTCAGAATCCTTACTCTCCAGGGTAATCATGGCCAAAGCAAACTTGTTTTACGCCCAGTCAGGCGGAGTCACATCGGTGATCAATGCCAGCGCTTGTGGCGTAATTGAAACCGCACGTCAGAATCGCGACAAAATCGGCAAAGTCTTTGCCGGGCAAAACGGCATCATAGGCGCCTTGCGGGAGGAACTCATCGACACGAGCAAGGAGTCGACAAAGACTATCGCCCGCTTGCGCGGCTCGCCAGCAGGGGCGTTCGGATCCTGTCGCTACAAACTGAAGAGCTTCACTGAAAATCAGCGGGAATATGAACGCCTGATGGAAGTGTTCAAGGCCCATAATATTCGTTACTTCCTTTACAACGGTGGTGGCGATTCTCAGGACACTGCCAACAAGGTTGCACAGTTCAGCATTCAGGAAGGTTTTCCCATTACCTGTATCGGTATTCCCAAAACCGTGGACAATGATCTGCCCCTCACCGACAACTGTCCGGGGTTTGGCTCGGTTGCGAAATACGTGGCTGTCTCCATAAAAGAGGCCGGCCTGGACGTGGCATCCATGTGTGAGAGTTCCACCAAAATCTTTGTGCTTGAGGTGATGGGGCGACACGCCGGATGGATCGCCGGCGCAGCTGGTCTGGCCACAGAGGAAGAAGGCGATGCACCGCACATCATCCTGTTCCCGGAAATTCCATTCAACAGGGATAAGTTTCTGCGCAAAGTAAGGAGTTGCGTCAAAAAGTATGGCTACTGTGCCATTGTTGTTTCCGAGGGCGCCCAATATGAGGACGGCAGCTTCCTGACAGATACCGGGGGCCGAGATGCATTCGGTCATGTGCAACTGGGCGGCGTGGCACCTTTTGTTGCCGATCTGATCAAAGAAGACACCGGATACAAGTATCACTGGGCTGTATCCGACTACCTGCAGCGGGCCGCGCGTCATATAGCCTCGGCCACGGATGTGGCACAGGCCTATGCCATGGGTAAGGCAGCGGTGGAATTCGCCCTGTCCGGCAAGAACGCAGTGATGCCGATTATCATGCGTGGCAAAGGCAAGAACTACAGCTGGAAAGTAGGGCAAGCCAGACTGGAGGATGTCGCCAATGTTGAGAAGGTCATGCCTCGCAATTTCATCACTCGCGACGGTTTCCATATCACGGATGAGGCGCGAGCTTACTTTTCACCTTTGATCCAGGGCGAGGATTATCCGGAGTACCGGAATGGCATTCCTCAGTATGCGCGCCTGAAGAACATTCTGGAACCTAAAAAACTCAAGCGCTGGAAAGAGTAATCCCGGATCGATTCTCAGGGCGCGAGGCGCTGCACGATCCAGTCGCCATCTTCCTGCCGCCGGTACCGGAACCGGTCGTGCAAGCGGTTCCTGCCACCCTGCCAGAATTCCATTTCAAAGGGGATGACTCTGTAACCGCCCCAGAAATCCGGCAACGGTACCTCACCACCAATAAACTTCTGCTTCAGCGACTCAAACTGGTTCAATAGAAAAGTGCGTGACGAAATTGCGTCACTTTGGGATGATGCCCACGCGGCTAACTGACTCTCTCGCGGTCGACTCACAAAATAGCGCAGTGACTCGGCCGCAGAAATTTTTTCGGCGGTTCCGCAGATCTTCACCTGGCGCTCGATATCATGCCAGGGAAAGTGCAGGCTAACCTTGTTACTGTTGTTAATCTCGCCGGCTTTTCGAGAGTTGTAATTGGTGAAGAAAACAAAAGCGTTTTCTTCCATGCGCTTCAACAGCACGATACGCTGACTGGGTTGACCTGTTTCGGAAACGGTCGCCAGTGTCATCGCGGTTGGATCCTTGAGGTCCATCTTAAGCGCCTGCTCCATCCAACGATTGAATTGTGCGATAGGATCATCTGCCAGATCTTCTCGCTCAAGACCGCCGAGCAGGTAATCCCGCCTTACTGATTCAAGGTCCATTGGCTTTCTCTGAAAAATTGGAACTAACGGACAAAATCGCCGTAATCCCAGAGCTGTTTGCGGGCGGTGCCGGTTGAATAATAGAAGGTCCCGAATCCATGCCGGTCATTGGCGAAAAAACCACCTTCGTAACGGTTACCGTTCCTCCAGCGGTAGATGCCCTGCCCCTGATAAAGGTCATTAACGAATTCACCCGTGTAGTTTTCGGTATTTTGCGACAGCCAGAATTCGGTGTGTTCGTTTTCGTTCCACCTGCCAATATTGACGAAATAGGATCCCCTGCCATGACGTTTGTTATCTCGCCATTCGCCAATATAGAGGTCGCCCTTACCGTCATAGTACTTGCCCCGCCCACTGCGTTCACCGCTGACCCAGTTACCTTCGTATATTGCCTTTTCAATGAAACTCAAGGGCTCTTCCAGTCTGCCAAAACCGTGGAATTCGCCGTCCTGGAAATTGCCGCGGTAAATTGCCTTACCGGTAGGGGTATCAATTTCCAGGGTTCCCCTTCCGTTTTCGCAATCACCGTAGACACAGGATTCGGAAAGAATTTCCGGCAGGGGTTGTGCCGCAGATATACCAGCCACCAACGCCAGCAGCATGGCAGCGACCGATATAGATATCGTCCTTCCCAGTTGTGAAATTCTCATGGCGATCTCAATACTCCTGCTCCGTGCGGATCATTAAAGGCGGGTCTGTCGACTACCCGATCCCTATATCGAAGTGTGTTTGTTCCGTCGGTTGAGGTGTGATTATATACCGATCATGGCTTTAACGGGGAACCTGAAAGCTGTCGACCTCTGGCTGCGAACACATCTTGCCGCCGGAATTGCCAGATTTGAGGCTGTCAGAGGCGGCTGTATCAATCAAACCGGAATGGTTCAGTTGACCAGTGGCGAACGCCTGTTTGTCAAACTGCAGCCGGACGCCCCGGAAGGTTTTTTCAGTGCCGAAGCCCATGGACTGGAGAAACTTCGGGCCGCCACCGAATTGCGGATTCCCGGAGTAATCCATGCAGGTCGCGAATTTCTGCTGCTGGAAGATTTGGGCAGCGGCACTGCGCGCCCGGATTTCTGGATCATACTGGGCAACGGACTGGCGCAACTACACCGCACTTCTTATCCTGAATTCGGTTTGGAACGAAACAATTTCTGTGGCCACAGCAGGCAGATCAATTCGATGTCAGCGGACGGACACCGATTTTTCGCGGATAACCGACTGATCACGCCGGCAGAAAGGGCCGCCCAGATGGGACTGCTGGATTCTGACGACCTGCGGCGGGTGCTCGCCCTGGCCGAAAACCTGCGCAATCACCTGCCTGATCATCCGCCTGTTCTTATTCACGGCGACCTGTGGTCGGGCAATATCCACAGCGACAAAGAGGGATACCCGGCGCTTATAGACCCTGCCTGCTATCAGGGATGGGCCGAAGCAGACCTGGCTATGACCCTGCTATTCGGTGGTTTCCAGCGGGAATTTTATCGAGCCTACGAGGAGTCGTCAGATATCGCTCGAGACTGGCGCAAGCGGGCACCACTTTACAACCTTTATCACTTGCTGAATCACCTGGTGCTATTCGGCGCGGGCTACCTGAGGCAGGTGCGCAGCGTTCTGGATATTTACGCGTAACAGAAGGCCGACAATCAGACCCGGCGCAAAACGTTTAAAGGACTGACGCTGACTACCCTGCGCGTGGAATTCAGTCCCAGCAGGCCAATCAACACCATCCCGATCAGCGGTCCGGCAATCCACGCCCAGTAATGCGGGGTAAAGTCCTGCTCGAAAACAAATTCCTGCAGATAGAACAAACTTCCCTCCGCTCCAACGGTTGCAATTATGCCGGCAACGAATCCTATGGTGGCAAATTCAATCGTCAGACTGCTCAGTATCAATCGCTGACCCGCACCAAGAGTGCGGAGAATCGCGTTCTCTCTGAATCTTTCATCGAGCGTGGCATTGACGCAGGAGAGCAGTACCAGAGCACCGCAGGCCAACACCAAAACCGAGATCAGCTCGATAGCAGACGTCACCTGGGCGATAATATTCTGGATTTGCTCGATCAGTGCATCAATTTCGATTACCACTATAGTTGGAAATCGTCTGATCAACTCATTGAGCAGAATTTTTTGTTCCTGCTCCATTCGTGCAGTCGAAAGGTAGGTAGCCCCCAGGTGATCAACAGTGCCTGGCGAGAAGATGAAATAAAAATTTGGCTGCATGTTGTCCCAGCGAACGCTCCGCAGGCTGGTTACTTCGACCTCGAAGAACTGGCGGTTGGCTTCAAACTCTACCCGATCGCCAAGCTCAATCCCCAGCCAGCCAGCATACTCCTCGTCGACTGATACCTGTCCGGGACGCAGATCTTCGTACCACCACTGCCCGGCTGTAATCTGGTTTTCCGGCGGTAGCTGGTCAGTCCAGGTAACCTGCCTTGTCCCCACCCTGCCGCCGCTCCGCTGCTGTTCGCCGTCCTGGCCTCCTTGCACCTGATCGTCACCCTCGTTTCCGGGTGACTCGTCCGGGGCCTGAGAGCTGGCTCGCTCGGTGACGTTGCTGCGCTCGTCGTCTTCATCAGGTCGCGGCCTCGGCGGCTCGCCGTTAATGGCAACCGGCCTTGCACCCATGATTGGAAAGAACTCATTTCCCTGAATGCCGTTTTCCTGGAAGAAGGCTCGAATTCCGTCGATCTGCGGCTGGGTCACGTTCATCATGAACTGATTGGGAGTATTCTCCGGAAGCTGGGCTTGCCAATCGTCGATAAGTTCCGTTCGTAAAAGGGTCAGTACCAGCAAGGACATGATGGTGATGGAAAAGACCAGTACCTGAAGAACGTTTTGTTTTCGTCGCCGCCTGGTCGCGGACATGGCCAGCTTCCATGCGCTGCCCGCTTTCATCCCCACCGATCCACTGGACTGCAGCAGGAAGTAGGAAATTGCCGAAAGCAGCACCACTATGCCTGCCACGGATGCAACCAGAATCGAAGTCAAGACCAGATCCTGGCTGTACCAGAAAATCAGAAATATCGAACCGGCAATCCCAAAAAGGTAGGGAACGTTGGCACTGATCCTGTTCTGATCAAGATCCTTCCGCAACACCCTCAAGGGTGAGGTATGACGCAGCGCCAGCAAGGGCGGCAAGGCAAAGGACAGCAGGCAAATCAGAGCCGTCAATGCGCCGATGATGAAGGGCTGGAAACTGGCCGCCGGCAGTTCCACCATGATGATCGCTGCCAGGAGGCGCAGAATCAGATGATGAATTAACCAGCCGATTATACTTCCTGCCACGATGGCGATCGCCGCCAGGGCCAGCTGAATGGAGACGTAAATCGTGGTGATCTGATTCGAGGTGCAGCCAAGCGTTTTCAAAATCGCAACGTAATCAAAGTGACGCTCGCTGTAACGCTTGGCAGTCAATGCAATCGCGACTCCCGCCAACAGCACGGCAAACAGGCTGCCAAGCAGCAGAAAGCTTTCCGCTTTGTTCAGCGCGTCACTGACTTCTTCACTTTCGTCGCGGACATCCCGTAAACGAAACCGACCTTCCGATTCCTCCCGCAACCAGGTGCTGTAAACATCCAGCACCGCCTGGTCTCCCGCGAACAGATAGCGATAGCTGACCCGACTGCCGAGCTGAACGACATTGGTCGCCGGCACATCGGCGATATTCATCATAAGTCGAGGACCGGCATTGTCTACCATGCCTCCCTGCTGACGATCGGGTTCCACTACAACCACCCGGCCGATCAGTAATTCCGTCTCACCGACGTAAACAGTATCTCCCACAGAGACATTGAGGGCAGGAAGCACCCTCGATTCCAGCCACACTTCTCCAGGCGGAGGTCCACCCTCGACGGGGTAACCTCTGACGAAGGGCTCATCCGCGGCAATAATTTCGCCCCGCAATGGGTAGGAGTCGCTAACTGCTTTGGCGGACACCAGCATGTTTCCGGTATCAGAAAACGCCATCGAGGTAAAAGACAGGGTTTCCGCAGTTTCCAGCCCCAGTGCACGGGCTTCATCGATCCATTCCGGTGGCGCTTCCCGGCGGCCGCTTAGCACCCGGTCAGCGGCGAGCATATTGGCAGACTCAAGTAGCAGCGCCTGTTCCAGTCGATCGGTAAACAGGGCGATACCTGTTACCGAGGTTACCGCCATGACCAGCGCCAGAAAAAGCAGTTTCAGCTCACCACCCTGCCAGTCACGCCACAGCATCGTGAGGGAAAGCCTCACCAGAGACACCAGACTGCGGGGCTGACTCAGTTTCTGCTCAGCCATGGACCCGTTCCTCCACGGCCTCATCGCTCACAATCTCTCCACCCGCCAGCACAATCTGGCGATCGCAGCGCTCGGCCAGTCGGTCATCATGGGTTACCAGCACCAGAGTAGTCGAATATTCTTTATTGAGATCAAACAGCAGGTCTATCACCCGGGCGCCAGTCGCAGTATCCAGGTTTCCAGTCGGCTCGTCTGCAAACAGAATTCTGGCTTCGGAGGCAAATGCCCGGGCGATTGCCACTCGCTGTTGCTCGCCGCCGGACAATTGGTTTGGATAATGATGCCAGCGTTCTTCCAAACCCACCCGGCTCAATAGATTTTTGGCCTTCACGGCAGCCTCACGATCTCCCTTGAGCTCGATCGGTAACATGACATTTTCCAATGCCGTGAGGCTAGGCAGCAGCTGGAATGACTGAAATACGAATCCGACCAGTTGGCCGCGCAATACAGCCCGTTCCTCCTCGTCGAGACTGGCGAGGCTGTGTTCATCAAGCACCACGTCGCCGGAGGTGGGACTGTCCAAGCCGGCCATCAAGCCTAGCAGTGTCGACTTACCAGAGCCGGACGCTCCCACTATGGCAACCGCCTGCCCTTCCTCGATATCGATGGTGACATCATGCAGGATGGTCAGTGGGCCCTCACTGGTGGGGACAGTCTTGGTCAATTCCCTGGTATGTATCATTGAATATCCTGATTCTCTATCGCCGACGGCCGTAGATTATAGGCGTTTTTCCCATCGAGACGCCAAGAACGAGACCAGTTTCCCATGGACTGAGCCCGATGACGAATTGGCTGTCCTTCTAATCGTCAATTTAACCGTCGGTCCCCCATTATACGTATCCTACCGCGTCGACAGATTGCATCTGCGATGCTGCTGGTTAGAATGACGCTTGAAACTGCTAACATACCGAGAAACCATGCTTCATTATTCCGCCATTCGTATTCGCTGCCTGCTGGTGGCACTGACCTCCCTGACAATGCTGCTGGGCATCCGCGCCTCCGCGGATTCCGCCTATACCCTCATGGTCTTCGGCGACAGCCTCAGTGCCGCCTATGGTATCGAGGAATCCCAGGGCTGGGTGGAACTTCTTGCCAGGAAACTGGATGACGAAGGTTATCCCTACCAGGTGATCAATGGCTCTGTCAGCGGCGAAACCACCACGGGTGGCCTCTCGCGACTGCCGGCCATGCTGGATTCATACCAGCCGGACCTGGTGATACTCGAGCTCGGCGGCAACGATGGACTGCGGGGTCTGCCTTTGAAGGCCATTCGCGACAACCTGGTAGCGATGGTCGAATTGTCCAGGGAAGCGGGTGCCGAGGTCATGCTGACCGGCATTCAGATACCACCCAATTACGGACCCCGCTACACGGCTCCGTTCTACCAGCAGTACGCGGATATCGCAGCCGAGCTGAAACTGCCGCTGGTCCCTTTTCTGATCGATGGCATACCCCAGCAACCGGAGCTGATGCAGAACGACGGCATCCATCCCAGGGCGGAAGCGCAGGGCATGATCCTGGAGAACGTTTGGCCGGTCCTCGCGCCACTGCTGACGAGGTAGATCATCGAACCTGTGGACCGGCGGGCAACACGCCATCCGACATCTTCACAAGCACGATGGCCGAAACCAGGTTGCAGGCGCCGATAACCAGCAGAGCCAGATCGTAGTTACCTACCAGGTCCTAGTAATAGGCCACCGCGATTGGGCCCAGGGCTGACAACCCAAAAGAAAACGGCATTGCCATGCTGCGCACCGAACCCAGGTAGCGCCGCCCAAAGAACGAGGCCCAGATCACTTCCTGCAAGGGTATGAGTCCGCCCCAGCCTACTCCCATAGACAGAAATCCGAGATACGCCAGCAACTGGTGTCGAGCCGCTACTGATAACACGATCAACATTACCGAAAATCCGGTAATTGCTGCGCCCAGAGATGCCAGTAATCTGGCACTGAATCGATCTATCAGCACACCCCAGACCGGCTTGCTTAAAAATGCCGGCAATGACGCCAGCGACAGCATGGAGGCAGCAGTGATACGAGAAAATCCCGCATCTGTCATGAACGGAATGGTCTGCAACAGCATAACGGTGATGGAAATCTGGAACAGACCGAAGGCCATTACCAGCAGGTAGAATCGCGCCGAGCGCATCGGCTGGGCTCGGGTCATGGAAGTTTCAAAGTCTGCCTGGGCCCTTATGCCGCGTCCCGCGGCCAGTTGTTCTTCAGTCAGACCATCCGGGTGCAGCGCGTAATCTTCAGGAGCACGGCGCACGATAGCCGTCATCGGCATGGCTACAAAGAAAACTGCGACACCGAGCAAATGCCAGGCCTCACGCCAACCCACCGTATCAACAAGCCAGAGGTGGCCAATGGGGGCAACAGGATTCCCGAAAGGGATACGCCCATGGCGGCGAAGGCTACGGCCTTGCCGCGCTTCTCCACAAACCACTTGCCGAGAGTCACGTTAACCACGAGATTGCCGATCATCGCGGCACCTGCAGTCAGCAGGACACCATTCAACAGCAACCACTGGCTAAGAGTCTGTACGCTGCCAAGACTGTATACTGAAACACCGAGCAACAAGGTTCCAGCCGCAATGAAGGGCCGGCCTCCGAATCGATCAATATAGGTGCCAATTGCAAATCCGGTGAACGCGAGGATCAATTGGCCGATAGATCTTGCCGCAGTGAATTCGGCCCGGGTCCAGCCAAATTCCTCGGTCATCGGGATAAGGAAAGGGCCGATAATGTAGTTCTGCATGCCTACGGCGACAAACTGGGTAATAAAAGCCGCCGCTACGATCCAGTAGCCGTAGAACAGAGTTTGGTTATTCGCGAGGACGCTTCGGTTCACTGTTTGGCAAATCAATTTGTATCGCAGGCTGAGCCCGCAGCTATTGACGCAATCTGTAGAAGCCCTGATTAACTTCGAAACATCTTTGCCGCGCGGGGTTAGTCTGTCGTTCCGATCCCCGTCCAATCGATAGGTCTCTCAATCGATCTGCCTGGCGCTGCCGTTCCAGAACCGGGCTGCGGTGCCCAAGCTCTCCGGCAGAAACACCATCGCGGATCGAAGTCGGCGCACGATTTTGCCTCAAGAGTTGCAGATTATCGGCCCGGCCTAGCCAGCGCAGCGGATAGGGGTAAGGATAGGAAGGCGGACTGGAGCGCAAGCTTTGATATTCGCTGTCACCATAGAACTGGTAGCGCAATTTCTCATAATGATCCGCCAGTTGGAGAAATTCGTTTCGCAGGACCTGGGTTCGGGAGCCAGCCATGCTTCGAATTATCGAAGACTCAAGCCTCTCATAGTAGCGAGTCACGTCGGTAAAACGGGTTCTAACGTGCGCGCTGCTCCGACCGCGTTCAATGCTGTCCTGCAGTTTCTGCGCCTTCTGACCGAGCAGCCTGGCATTGTGTTCGACGCTGCCCTTGGCAGCCAGCCGACCGGCGTCACTGGCAATGTCGTGGCTTGCGTGCTCCAGCAACTGCGCCAATCGGGCGATCTCCAGAGGGGTGGCAGACACCAGAGCAGGAAAGATCAGGCACAGGCCAAGCAACAGACATTTCTTTACCATGAAATCACTATGCAGACTCTAGCCGCAGAAGTAAAGCCAGGACAGAGCCAGCGTAGGAAAGAACAGCTCAAGTTCTGGCCTCATGATAGCCGCAATATGTGTCGTCGAATGGTTAGCTGGCACCCGTAATCGCCAGATAACGCCGCAGAACGTTTTCTATACCCAGCTCCAGAGCTTCTACAATCAGCGCATGACCAATTGACACTTCAAGAATAGCCGGAATTTGCAGAAACGCGGAAAGATTGTCGAGATTAAGGTCGTGGCCCGCGTTAACACCGAGACCTAACTGAACTGCCCTTTCCGACGCCTGTCGGTAACGATCCAGCACATCCTGCTGGCTGTCTGTGCCGAAATTCGCAGCGTACTCTTCGGTGTAAAGCTCAATACGATCGGCATTCACCGCACGAACCAGTTCGACTACTTCGACCTGCGGATCGACAAACAGGCTGCTGCGAATTCCGGCTTCTCTCAGCCGTTCATTGACCTGCTGCAACAATGCCCGATTGGACGCGATATCCCAGCCATGATCCGACGTCAGCTGCGAAGGGTCGTCCGGCACCAGGGTGCATTGGGAAGGACGAACCGCCAGCACCAGGTCCAGAAATTGTTCCGAGGGAAAGCCCTCCATGTTGAACTCAACGTCATCCCGTTCCCGCAGCAATTCGGCAATTTCAAAAACATCCTGGCGCCTTACGTGCCGCTGGTCGGGTCGGGGATGCACGGTAATGCCTTTGACACCGAGCTCCAGGCAGCTCCGAACAAAGCCGGTCACACTTGGGTAGTCTCTTCCCCGCGAATTTCGCAACAGCGCTATCTTGTTAACATTGACGCTTAGCAGAGTCATGACTCAGTCTCCTCGCCGGCAAAGAAGTCTCTGGCCAGCCTGTAGAATACCTCGGGTTTTTCCGCATGCAACCAGTGCCCCGCCCCCATCATCGTTGTAATGTTGGCAGCAGGAAATAGTTGCCGGATCATGGATCGGTCCTCGCCCATCAGATAATTAGACAGGTCCCCTTTGACGAACAATACCGGTTTCTCGAATACCTGCGGTCCTGAAACGCCTTCCCGCAAGCGCCCGTAATTGTTATGGAGTGCCGGTAAATTAAAGCGCCATCTATAATTGCCCTGCTCATCCCTTACGAGGTTACTTACCAGGAATCGTCGTACAGCCCGCTCTTCGACCCGCGATGCCAGCAATGATTCAGCTTCTGTTCTCGACCGCAAGCTGGAAAGGTCAATCGATAGAAGTCCACCGAAGACATCTTCATGGTCTCCTCGTTCTGCGCCATACGAAGTTGGCGCTATATCAACGACCAGCAGGCGACTTACGCATTGCGGATTACCCAGTGCCAGTTGCATGGCAACCTTACCGCCCATGGAGTGACCCAGAATACCGACCTCTTCAAGTTCCTCGCCTGCAATAAATTCCAGCACATCATTTGCCATGATCGGGTAATCCATGGCAGCCGAATGGGGAGACTCGCCATGATTTCGAAGGTCGAGAGCGTATACCCGAAAATCCCTTGCCAGTTCCCGGGCGTGCCAGTTCCAGTTTTTCAGATTCCCAAACAATCCGTGCAGAATTAGCAGCGGCATGCCGGAATCAGAATACTGCCGAAAGTGAAGATTCATCTGCCGGGCTTACTTCTGTTCCGACTTTATTACAGCGAGCACGTCATCGTGATGGGACTTCGTTTTTACCTGATTCATGATGTGAGCAACCCGTCCCTCTTTGTCGATCAGAAACGTAGTCCGCAAAATCCCCATAAACTCTCTACCCATGAATTTTTTCAATCCCCATACTCCGTACTTCTCGGCCACGGCATGATTTTCGTCGGATAACAGGGTGAAATTCAGGTTGTCGCGCTCTACAAATTTCTGCAAACGCTTTACCGAATCAGGGCTAACACCAAGCACCACTGTATCCAGGCTGGACAGTGTTGCATTGCTATCGCGCAATCCGCAGGCCTGCACCGTACATCCCGGTGTCATCGCCTTGGGGTAGAAATAAAGCACAACATTTTTCTTGCCACGAAATTGCGTCAGGGTGACCTCATTATCATCCTGATTCCTGAGAGCAAAGTCCGGCGCAAGATTACCGACTGATAGTGCTGCCATAGGTACCACCTTAAGAACAGAGGAGTTTGTCTTGATGCTGAATGTCAGCATTCAGATTATATCGACTGAACTGTTAAACAGTAACTGCCATGCTATGATCGTGGGATGTCGAGCCCCAAAAAATCTGTCGTCGTGCTGACTGGTGCTGGTATTTCTGCCGAATCCGGAATTCGAACTTTTCGCGCCGCCGACGGGCTCTGGGAAGACCACGCGATTGAAGATGTGGCAACTCCGGAAGGATTTGCTAAAAACCCGGCCCTGGTCTATCGTTTTTATAACGAGCGCCGCCGCAATCTTTTGTCATCAGAAGTCACGCCAAATCCAGCCCACCTGGCGCTCGCGAAATTTGAACAGAACTTCTCAGGTGATTTTCTGCTGATCACTCAGAATATCGACAATCTCCATGAACGGGCGGGCAGCCGCAAACTGATTCACATGCATGGCGAATTACTCAAGATGCGCTGCATCAATACCAATCTAGTTTTCGACATAACTGACGATTTCGAATTTGAAACCGAATGCCGCTGTTGCCGAAGCACGGGAAACCTCAGACCACACGTCGTATGGTTTGGCGAAATGCCCTTCGCCATGAGAGAAATTTATTCGGCTCTTGAAAAATGCGACCTGTTTATTGCGATTGGCACTTCAGGGAATGTGTATCCGGCATCAGAATTTTACCAGGTCGCGAAACGGCACGATGCACACACCGTAGAACTAAACCTCGAAAAGACCGGCTCGTGGTTTGACCAGCATATCCTCGGCAATGCTTCCGTCACGGTGCCTGTCTACCTGAATCAGGTGCTCGATGCATCACTTTCTAGAAGCGAAAACTAAAGCGCTCGGGCTGCAAGCACAACGAGTCACTGCAAACCTGCACCAAAAGATCAACACCCATGCTTGCTGCAAGCAAGTCTGCAGGTTGATCAGTGGATGTCAGCGTCACTGTAATTAACAAACGTTCAATGAATGGCCCGGAGGCTTCATCAATACCTGCTGGTTCCTCCCGAGAAAGATCGGTCGCTGCGATTTCCCAGTGCTGCTCGTTTGCAGCGAGATCAACCCGCCACGGTACAAGTTGATTATTGTCTGCCAACTCGGTAGTGACATGATATCCGGGCGCCGTGGAGAGCTGAATCTGCAATACCCGCTGCACTTTTTCCACATCTACGTTAATCTGTGGCTTGCCTCGCACGCTGATCTTCAGTCGGCCCGCTGCCCCATAACGGATGGGCAGGGCAGAACCCTCAAGATGGTGTCTGATCGCACGCAATAGCGTCACGTGGCCGGCGGGAAATTCGACCAATTCGCCACTAGCCGCACTGATCGCCTGCTGCAAGCGGGCTTCCAGTTCAATGCGCAGGTTTTTCGGCTGTTCCTGCACCAGTTCCAGTCGCTCCAACAGCGATACGATGCAGTCCACTGCAACGCCGTAAGAGGACAAAGTGGCACCGTCAGCAGCACTGCTGGAACGCGCAAGAACTGGTCCCTGCCGATGCTCTGGCCCGAGATAAAACCCTTTGGACTCCTCATTCCAAAATAGGGCAAGCAAATCTTCCAGCAGGGCCAGTGCTCTCTCAAGATAACCGGCCTCACCAGTTATGTCGAACAGAGTAAGTATTGCCTCGCACAGGTTGGCATAATCTTCAAGTTGCGCCGTTACGGAAACTTCACCACCGAGATAAATGCGAAACAAATTTTTGCGCCCGGCGTAGTTATGGCTGATCATAAAGTCCACAGCCCGCTTGGCAGCTTCAATGTATCTGGGTTGCTCAAGCTCCCAGCCCGCCCAAGCGAGGGTAGTTGCCATGGCAGCCGACCAGGCCACTATCAGCTTGTCGTCCCTTAGAGGAGCGATACGCTGCTGCCGGGCTGCCAACAGCTTGCCAAGCATTACATCGAGACGGGCATCCAGGCGGCCTGATGGGTCATCCTTGCACACCTCTTCCATGGGACGTTCTAGAGTCAATATATTGGATCCTTCGAAATTACCCGCCTCGCTGGGTGCGTACAGATCGATAGCCAGTTGCAGTTCTTCAGCATCCAGGGTTTCAGCCAGTTCCGCTAGCGTCCAGACAAAGAACAAGCCCTCTTGCTCCTCGCTGTCGGCATCGGTCGCAGAGTAAAAACCTCCTTCAGGCTGCTGCATTTCCCTGAGCACGTAATCAAGGGTCTGAACAAGCACTCGCAGAAAAAAGTGTCTGCCGGTCAGGCGCCATGCGCCCAGATACAGGGGTACAAGCTGGGACTGGTTATACAGCATCTTCTCGAAGTGAGGCACCAGCCACTGCGAGTCGGTGCTGTAGCGGTGAAACCCCCCTCCCACCTGATCATAAATTCCGCCCTCGGCCATGCCGCTCAAAGCACGATTTATAAACTGCATTTTCCTCTCTTCCCGCCCGCGGATCGTTGCATCAAGGAAGTAGTGCAAGAGAGGTTCCTGGGGGAATTTGGGCGCTCCGGCCAGTCCACCATAGTGGCTGTCTTCTCGCTCCAGCATGCGGTCCGCCGCAAGCAGCAATTTTTCCAACTCGATGGCTCTTACTTCCTTTCTGCCTTGGAGTACTCGTTCAATATTCAGGGCTGTGCCCTCAGCGCTTTTCTCCAGTTCGTGTCGCTGCTGCTTCCAGGCCTGAGCAATTCTTTGCAACAGGTCGGCGAACTGCGCTGGAGGGAAATAGGTCGCCGCAAAAAAAGGCCTACCGTCGGGCAGCAAAAAATTCGACATCGGCCATCCACCGTGACCGGAGAGTATCTGCACTCCGGTCATGTAGTAATCATCAATATCCGGTGATTGCTCGCGATCAAGCTTTATGTTGATAAATAAACGATTAAGCAACCTGGCAATTTCAATATTGTCAAAACTTTCCGCCTCCATGACATGACACCAGTGGCAAGTCGAATAACCAATGGAAAGAAAGATCGGTTTGTCCTCCCTCACTGCCGCGGCAAATGCTTCTTCACCCCAGGCGTGCCAGTCGACAGGGTTATGGGCGTGTTGCAGCAAATAGGGAGAATCTTCTTCAATAAGACGATTGACGAACACAGTGCCGCCCGAAGCATCCATATGCCGAGTGCGCTTCTCGTAGTAACCAGTCTTGCGAAGTTCGGTTTCTCTGAGTTGTTTTTCGAGATCCTGTATCAAAATATCTCCTTATGCATGGCTCCATTAAACCTGTTCACAGTGATCGTTCACTCGCAGGACTGCGGCAAAACAACCGTGAATCTTCAATTGTAATAATTTAAGTGAACCGGAAACGTGAGAGTCACGTAACTCTCTTCGGAACAGGTAATCGAATGTTGACCGCATTCCATTCTACCGGATGGTAACGTCTTACCCTTCAACCCCTACGCTCTTTTCCCGCAATTCAGTAGGGGTTTTTTTTATCTCCTTATAAAAGGATTTTCCCGGATTTCCTCGCCAATAGTCGTGCTGGGACCATGACCGGTGATCACCAGCGTATCGTCATCCAGGGTGTAGATTCTTCCCCTGATGGAGCGTTCGATGTCCGAATAGTTGCCGTATTCGAAATCAGTACGACCAATGGACCGTTTGAACAGAGTGTCGCCGGCGATGAGGAGCTTGTACTGGTCGAACAAAAAACACATGGAGCCCGGCGTATGTCCGGGAGTATGCAGAGTCACGCCATTACAGCAGCTCAGCTGCTCATCATCCTGTAACCAGTGATCAGGATCAGGTTGAGGCTGGTACGGCACGCCAAAACGCCGGCACTGGTTTTCGACGTCGTCCCACAGAAACTTGTCCTGTTTATGAACCGATACCGTTGCCCCGGTAGCTCGCTTGATATCGCCGGCCGCCAAAATATGGTCCAGGTGGGCGTGCGTATGAATGATATCGGTTATGGTTAGCCCCAGTCGGTCAATTTCACTGAGGATAAAATCGGCATTTCCACCAGGATCTACCACAATACCTTTGCGTGTGAGGGGATCGCCGACAATGCAACAGTTACAGCTCAGCGGCCCCACTGCAAAAGTAGAAAACAGCAGGTCGTTGCGTTCCATAAACAGGCTCCCCTCCAATTCAGAGACTGTATTTTGTTAGCAGCTTCACATTTCAGCAGCTTCAGTCATACTGCGGCTAGATCAAAAATTTTTTTTGATAATCGATATAGGATAATACTGCATGGTATCACAGGGCATGCTCCCGATCTGTCAGTTTTAGAAGTTCGGAATCAGAGATGCCACCCGTTTTTTGGAGGTATAGGAATGACTAGTAAATTGATCCACCGATGGCTGCTGACTGCGATGGCCAGTCTTCTGATTCACTCACTAGCTGCTGTGGCGAGCACGGATATCGACTTCACCAGTATCATCAGCGGAAAAACCAATATCGACGGATCATTGCGAGTCACCGTCAGCCTGCACGGCGTCGAGGTCGACCTGATAGTGAATGAAGGCACCTCTATTGAGGTCGGAGGAGAGGACGCGACTTTCGATGAATTGAATATCGGCGACTTCGTGAGAGTAGAAACTGTCCTTGCTACTGAAGGTATCGTTGCCGAAGAGATAAACGTTCTTGATTCTCAGAAAGAGGAATTCCGCCTTCGCGGAATCGTTCAGGCAACTGCCAATAGTGGTGACAACATAATCCTGACCTTACTGAATATTGATGTGGTGGTTCCGCCGACTACCGACGTGATCCGCCGCGGCAGTCGCGTCGGTAACAATGTCCCGCCGACGGATTTGCAGGCAGGCGACGAAGTTTCCATTTTTGGACTCTATGAAGACATGTCTCTCGTTGCCCGGCGCATCCATATCGGCAATCGTCCCCAGGGGATGATTGAGCTGGAGGGCGTAATTACCAGCGTAAGCTCGGATGGCGAAACCTTGGTGAGTGTTACCTTGCTGGCTGGAGATGCTGCAGTCGTGAGGGTAATGATCGATGAAAACACCTTCATCGGCGGCACTCTCGCGGAGAATGTCTTCGTCGAAGTGAAGGGCTATCTGGATGAAGAATTCACTCTGTTGGGGTTCGAGATTATCGTTGACGAAGACGGTGACGGGGACGCTGATGATGATAACCATCGCGGCCGCGGCAGGGGGCCGGATAACCCTGGTAGCAACAATAATGGCGGGTCCGGCTCGGATGATGACGATGATAGCGGGTCCGAGTCGGAAGATGACGACAATGAAGGTCCCGAGTTAGAAATCGAGGCAGAAACATCCCTGACAGCGTTGTCTGGTCAGCTGGTGGGTAAAGCCAAGGTTTCCTATGAAGAATATGCTGATGAAGTTGAACAGGAATTCGAAGTAGAGATAGAAGACGCCAGTCCGAATTCAAACTATGGCGTCGAAATTGATTTCGGAGCCACCACTGTGTCTCTTGGCGAGCTGTCAACCAATGATGAAGGCGAGGGCGAAATCGAATTCAGCACCAGCCCGGATGCCCAAGAAGAAGATCTAACGCCATTGATTCCTGCGGGTTTGGATGTAAGAGATATCACCGCCATCAGGGTTTATGATGGCGCTACTCTGGTGCTGGAAGGAAGCTTCTAGGTCACATAGTGCGACGTCAGATAGGCTGACGTCGCCGTTCACCCAGGATAATCTGCTGTCGATAATCAGGGTCTTTGGAAGTTAATAGTAATCAATGGGTTAGATGCGAGATTCTTGGATGGATCCTGAGATGTGCCATCAGTCACATCTAAAGATAAAAAAAGAATATTTCGAATAGCGAAAAAAATTGTCATACCACATGAATATGATTTCAAATATCAGGGCAGTTTGAAAAAGTCCACTGAAGACTGATAAATGAAACCAAGGAGAGATGAAATGCCATTGGAAGTTAAAAGTTTTGCCTCTGCTGATGAAGTAAAAGACATGCCCAACGCACGTATGGAAGCTGTAAAGGTGCTTGGTCAAAGAGTAATAAAACTGACTCTAGCACCAAACTGGAAATGGTCTACAGACATTAAACCAATAGTCGGTACTCCAAGCTGTCAAGCAACTCATACCGGAATAATTGTGGAGGGTACTATTCATTGTGTCTGTGATGATGGTTCTGAAGCCACATACACCGCAGGAGATGCCTATGCTATTTCACCAAATCATGATGCATGGTGCGTCGGAGATAAGGGTGCCGTAGTGTATGAGTTTGCGGGTGCCTGGGGCGAATAGATAAACCCAATACTCTGGCAGTTCAATAGCCTGCGGGAAAAAACAGGTTGCGACCGTTTTGCTGGACCACCGATCCTCGCAAGCCGATCGCTTCCTGTTTTAGCAGTTCTTGTAACAGCAGAACTTCTGTCGGCAAGTCGGCGAGAAACCGCTGATCGGTCGAGGCCAGTCTGCCGACCACGAAGCCCCGTTGCGGTCCATTGCGATCGAAACAAACTGTGTAGGTTTCTATTTTAGCAGCACCCAGCGGCGACTCGGTGAAAGCCGGTACGGGCGAAAGATCGACCTCACCCTGGTAAGAACCGGGATTTTCCCTCTGCCAGGTGCCTCTCCAGGGCTGGGTGGAGTAAACGCCAGTCGCGTGTTTTGACAGCCAGCCACCGTTAGCAGTCACCAGACCGTAACTACCCGGTCTTTCCCGCAATCTTTCGACCATGCTGGCAATTCCGTGCATGGAGTAGTTGTTGCCGGGTCCGCCGAAGAATGGCAAGCCACCGGTAACTGTCAGACCCCGCTTGTCATCGATCGCAATACCCAGTTCCTGACAGGCAATCTCGACCGCCGAGGGAAAGCAGGAATACAAGTCGAAATACGACATATCTGCCACGCTCTTGCCCGCCATCGCCAATGCTCTGGAGGTATTGGTGCGGATGGCGGGTGATGCCGCCAGATCGCTCCTTTGGGTGACGAGGCGATCATCCGCCTCAGCGCAGCCGTGGAGGAAGACCCATTTTGACTGCTCGATTCGCAAGTGTCTGGCCATTGACACCGAGGTCATAATGACGCTGGCAGCCTGATTAACCGAGTCACGGGCGTTCATGAGTTTCGGGTAGGGAAAGCAAACTAAGCGATTTTCCTCGTCGACCGTGGCAAGCCGCTCGGCTGTCCATGGCTCACCATAATAGGCATGGAGGTTAGCGGTAGCGGTTTGGGCAAAAGGCTGCATCAATTGCCCCATGGTCATCAGATGCTCCTCAATGCTGAGACCGCGGCGGGCGCGAATCGCATTTTCAAACAGGGGATAGGTTTGCACGGGAATACCGATGCCGTATTCAAATTCATGGGGTGTAGTAAGCGCGTCACCCAATCCGCGATCTTCCAGCGTTCCGGCATCGTGCTCTTCCCAGTCCAGTTCCGTGCCCGCTCGCAGTGCAGCCTGAGTAGTCCTGATTGCCTCCGCCCCGGTCAGCAGTGCCACCTGAACATCCCCTCTTGCAATCCGCTCGGCCATTTCGTTTACCAGTTTCTGTGGAGTATTGCCTCCAAGCTGCCCGTAGATTGCATTGACGGGATCGGCACCAAGTCGCCTGGCTACCGCGCGGGGTGGGTTGTCCGCTCGACCAAAGTCATGACCCAATCTTGGCCGATTGGTCGAATCTGAGAACAGACGGATCACTGCAAGAGTATCAATCAATTCAACAAGACGGGCAGCGACCCCGGTATCGACCAGTGCCGTTCTGGATGCCTCGGCTGCGAGTCCCATGGGCGAAAGGGCAAACTCGGGCGGGACATTTTTTTCGCTCAGCTGGCCGACTCCGACAATTATCGGTGTTGAATCTTCCAGCTTGGCAGCATCAGGTTTCATGTACGCCAATCCTGGTAATAGGCCGCAAAAGGTTTCCTAGGAAAGCCGTGCCAGCCAGCCTGAAATCGCCAGGCCGATTTCATCAGGAGAATCCTCCTGCAGAAAATGATTACCCACAACCGTGACTTCGTCCTGATTCGGAAATGCCCGACAAAATTCTCGTTGGGGGCCGACCAGTATGGCTCCTGGCTCGGCGTTGATAAACAGCTTGGGGACGGTCGTTGTGCATAACCACTCGGCGTAACTCGCCACAATCCTGACGACATCCTCGGGCTCACCGTCGATCGGAATTTGTCGCGGCCAGGTGAGAGTCGGACGCCGATCTTCCCCCTTATTAAGAAAAGGTCGGCGATATACGTCCATCTCATCGTCAGAAAGCTTCCTCAATATAGAGCCCGGTAGCACTCTTTCAACGAACACGTTCTTTTCAAGCACCATTTCTTCGCCGGCAGATGAACGAAATCCCTGAAAAACGCCTCGCGCCGCCTCCGGCCATTCGTCCCAGGTAACGGGTCGGACAATACCTTCCATGTAGCAAATGCCCCTGACCCTGTCACGATGACGATTACACCAGTCAAAGCCGAGGGCGGAACCCCAGTCGTGAATCACCCAGGTAACATTGTCTTTAATACCAAGCGCTTCTAGCGCGCCGTCGAGATATTCCCGATGCTCTACAAAGCAATAACTTCCCGGTCCTGCATCGTCCAGTTTGTCGGAATTACCCATGCCAATCAGATCGATCGCGATACATCGACCCTGCCCCGCCAAATGGGGCATTATGTTTCGCCACAGATAGGAAGACGTTGGATTGCCGTGCTGAAATACGATGGGGTCCCCTGACCCCATTTCTACATAGGCCATACGTTTGCCATTCACTTCGACATACTGGTAACCGGGCTGTTGGTTGCTGATCATGATCTGCTTCTGATTCCGTAATACATGAACGACTCACTTTACCCGACTTGCGGCGCAAGCTGAAGGGCGTCTGCTCGCTGAGCAGGTAATGCAGTTGAGAGTAACGAGTTCCTGCTATAAGCTCATCACTCGGTGCCAATGGTGTTTTAACAAACAGTCATGCGGTAACAAAAGCCAACAAGAGGAAAAATCATGCCTATCAGAGTTTTAATTTGCCTGCTCTTCTCCCTGTGCCTGCTTGGCAGCGCGAGCGCTCAGAACCGACTGGCCATCGAGCTCGTAAAAGACGGCCTCTACAATATCACGGGTCCCGGGGGAAACGTGGGTGTCAGGGTGACCCCGGAAGGGGTTATTCTCGTTGACGATAAATTCCCTCAGGACTTTGACGAGATTCAGCAACTGGTTGGACAGGTGAGTGATCTGCCGGTGCGATACGTCATTAACACGCACCACCACGGCGACCACGCCGGCGGCAATGTCGGTTATATCAACATTGCCGAGGTAGTCGCCCATCAAAACGCCCGCGACAACATGATCAGGGGCAACCAGGATGCACCACCACGCATGGTGTTTACCGACCAGACTGCCGTTTACCTGGGCGGGGTTGAAGTCCGTGCCTTCTACCTGGGTACGGGCCATACCAATGGAGATGCAGTAGTTTACTTTCCCGACCTCGAAACCGTGCATGGCGGCGATCTGCTACACGGTATAGCCCCATTTATCGATTATGCCAACGGAGGCAGCAGCCGCGGTTGGATAGCCACGGTCAACAATATCCTGGCGATGAATTTCGATACTGCCATTCCGGGTCATGGAGCAGTCATGACAAGGGCAGACGTCGTCGCTTTTCGCAATCAGATGGAAGCGGTGCGCAGCCACATGGCCGCCTTGATTAGCGGCGGAATGACCAGAAGCGATGCTCCGGTGCGAATTCGAGACGAGTCGCTCAGCTGGACCATGGTAGACGATGGCCTGTTCATGCAGCGCAGTATCCCGGGGTTTTATGATGAAATTGCCGCCGAACTGGTGCAATAACTACCGGCCAGCTCTGAACCCGAACCCTGATCGCAGGCGCAAACGCAAACTGGCAATGCCAGTTGCAATTGCTGCGACCAGGGCCGCAGAGCTTCGGTCCTGGTCAATCAGAATCGATAGGAAAGCTCCAGCTCAAACTGATACATCTTGAGTGTAAGACGCTGAGTCGGATCAAATAGGTTGTCGCCAACCACCTCTTTTTCCGGCGCGTACATCAGGGCAGCGCTCCATTCGTTACCGCTGGCGGTATCCACGGTTGCGCCAAAAGTGAAATGCTGCTCCATGACTCCCGGTGCTAGAATATTAAACAGTGCGTCCTGCGCCCTTATCGGCTGTTCGCCATAACTGTATCCAAAGCGCAAGGTCAACGTGTCAGTGCGCGACCATTCTGCGCCTATCTTGTAGGTAGTCATATCCTGCCAGCCGAATCCTGCACCATTGCTGCCACCGAGGCAGTTGTTAAGGCTGGTGCCACCCAGACCTGCGGTCGGGCATCCTGCAATCAGCGCCATGGGATTACCGACCGACTCGATCTCATTGAACTGGGTGTGCTCAAGGTCGAGATTGACGCGCCAGTTGTCGTCGGCCCGGTAGGACAACCCGGCCTTGGTGCTGGGGGGCGTATCAAACGAACCACCACCGGCAAACAGGTCAGAATAGTCGCCAAATTCAGACATTTGAATGCGTGACTGATAGGACAGTCCAAAACTCCAGCGATCCGATATTCCCCACCACAATCCGGCGGTGAACCCAAATCCCCAGGAAGTGTCGTGACCATTGTTGGTGAGGTTGTCAGGAAATGCGGTGCCACCGGCCGCCGCGAATGTCTCGGTATAGGGCGCAAACGCGCTTAATCCCACGACTTCAAAGGATTGCACCGCCAGCGTCGGTCCAATACCCCAGACCAGGTTCTCGGAGTAGCGGCTGGCGTAGTTGAGAGAGATGTAGAGTTGCGACAGATCGACTCCTGAAATTCCGCCGCCGAATGTGCCCTGCAGTTCACTTACCGGAGCCGGTCCGGGGCCATCGGGATCGAAGATCGCCGTGGCCGAGCTACTGTCCCAGTCCGTATTCATGCCACCGCGCCCGAACGCCATGAGGGTTAGTGCCCGATCGTTTTCGAGGTGCCAGTTTTTAGCAAAGTAAGGCACAGGAAACAGATTACTGCTGCTTTTTACCTCGCCACCACCTATGGTGAAAGCCCCGCCCTGGCCATTGGCCAGACTCTCGGATGCTTCGTAAGCCCGGTGAGGACTGAATAGCGCCAGACCAACTTCGTTGCCATCGGCAGCAAACAAGGCGAGCGCCGGATTGTTGGCAACCACGATCGGACCCAGATCAGAATTAGAGCCGACCCCGGCACCAGCCATTCCCTTCAGCCGAACGCCCACTCCGTGGGTAAAATATCCATTGGTCGCCATCGCCTGACCGCCCACTGTCAGCAGTGACATTGCAAGAACCAAGTTTCTTCCGGTGAATTTCTCAATCATCAGTGTCACTCCTGAAAATACTGCTCGCTCCGTTAGCATGGCAAGAAAGCGCGCAAGGGTATCTCTGATTCACCCCGAGGTAAAGGTCCGTAGCCAAGCATTGATTCACCATCCGTACCTCGCGATTTGCGATAGGATTCCCCCTCACTCCTCCTGCATGTGATGCCTGGCATCCACCGGGCGCATCAGCGCGTTGGCAACTAGTGCGATCGCCAGCAATGCCGCCATCAGCACCATGGTGGAATTGTAAAGCCCACTGGTCGGATCGGGCGTGCCAGCGGGTGCTATCTCCATCAGTCTGGCGATGTTCACCGAATTCTGCGCCACCAGCAGCTCCAGTTGTTCGACCGGCGCACCAAACTGGGCGAGGAACACCTGGGGATCGATAACCGATACGAGGTCGCTGATCGCATCATTAACGGAGTTTTGTCGCAACGAGGTTATGGCCAGCGGACCCAGTACGCCAGCTGTGCTCCACGCTGTGAGTATGCGACCGTGAATGCCACCCACGTAGCGAGTACCGAAAATATCAGCGATGTAGGCAGGGATGGTAGCAAAACCGCCGCCATACATCGTAAAGATGATCATTGTCGCGGCATAAAAGTAAATCAGCCAGATCACTGACGGGCTGGCGCTAACCTGCTGCGCGGAAAAGGGAACCGACAGGTACAGAACTATACCCAGCACAAAGAACACCCAGTATGTATTGCGCCGGCCGATGTAATCGGAAGTGCTGGCCCAGATAAACCTGCCCACCATATTGAAGGCACTGATCATCACCACGTAGGTCGCAGCAAAGGCAGCATCAACGACACCCGGGAGCGTGGAGCCGAATATCTCGGTAATCATGGTGCGAGCGACGCCGAGGACCCCGATTCCCGCAGTCACATTGAGACACAGTACTATCCATAGCTGGTAGAACTGGGGCGTCTTGAGAGCCTGGTCGATATCCACATTGTGACTGGATATCAGCGCCGAGCGCGTCGACGGTTCGGGTTCCTGCCAGCCTGCCGGCTTCCAGTCTGACGCCGGCAAACGGTATGAAAATGCCGCGATCAGCATGACCACCAGGTAAATCAAGCCAATTACCAGGAACGTCTCGGCAACACCGGCCGCGCCGGTGTTGGCCAGGTAAACCCCTTCCGGGCCCGGAACAGTCATGTCGCGAATCTCGTTTGCGCCCACGACGACCACCTCGCGCAATTCGCCCCCAACCTGGGCAAAGCGTCGACCTGCCTCGGTAACCAGATTGATATCGCCGATTGTTCCGAGATACTCGGGTGCACGATAGAACAACCGAATGAAATATTCTTTCATTGGCGTCCCAATCATTGCGCCGCCACCAAATCCCATGATCGCCATCCCGGCAGCCATGCCGCGCCGATCGGGAAACCAGCGGATCAGGGTGCTAACCGGCGAGACGTAGCCCAGACCCAGTCCACAGCCACCTATTACCCCGTACCCCAGATACAGCAGCCACAGCTGGTGGGTGAGGATACCCAGTGCTCCCACCAGATAACCTCCTCCCCAGCAGACTGCCGACACCACACCAACCTTGCGCGGACCAACCCGTTCCAGCCACTTGCCGCCAAAGGCCGCCGCTAACCCCAGAAAAACGATGGCGACCGTAAAGACCCAGACCACCTGGCTGAGACTCCAGTCATCTGCCGCCGGAGTGACCACACCATAAACACGGGTTAGCGAGGGATTGTAGATACTCCAGGCATAAACCGACCCGATACAAAGGTGAATGGCAACTGAGGCTAGTGGCACCAGCCACCGGTTGTATTCGGGCGGCGCGATGATTCGTTCCTTGGACAACAGTCCGGACATGGCTGATCTCCCTATGAGACTTGTTATTGTTCACTTGTCGATGGCCGAGCTCCGGCCGGGATCTTTGCAATCCAGGTTTCGGAAATCTAGCACCTCCCGCTCGCCAAGCCCAGTATCTGATTACAGAAGGACAGATGACACCCCTTACAATTTGTACCTGGTCCGGGTACCCTTGGCGCGTCGAATACGCGCCAACCAGCTCTGGAAAGCACTATATGATTTTTTATTACGCCCCCCAAACCGTCTCAGTGGCATCTCACATCGCCCTGGAAGAAGCCAGTGCCGGCTACGAAGCACGCGCTATTAACTTCAGAGAAACCGAGCAGCGCTCGGAACACTACCTTAAAATCAATCCCAAAGGTCGAGTGCCGGCGCTGGTGACCGACCGCGGCATTATTACCGAGACACCGGCAATTCTGGCCTACATCGCCCAGACTTTTCCACAAGCCCAACTGGCACCGCTGGACGATCCCTTTGCCTTCGCGGAAATTCAGGCCTTTAACAACTACCTCTGCGCCACCGTGCACGTGGCACACGCGCACAAAGTCCGGGGTGGTCGCTGGGTGGATGACGACGCTGCCATCGAGGCGATGAAGAAAAAGGTGCCGCAAACCATGGCGGAATGTTTCGCGCTGATCGAAACAGAAATGTTGCGCGGCCCCTGGGTAATGGGCGAAAACTATTCAATCTGTGACTGTTACCTGTTCACCATCGCCCGCTGGCTGGAGGGTGACGGAGTCGCTATCGATCAGTATCCCGCTGTGGCTGACCATGCGCGCCGCATGCGGGAAAGGCCAGCCGTAGGGCGGGTAATGCCGCTGCACGAAGGCTGAGTCAGGCAACCGGGTTGGCTGCTATAAACGCATTAAGCACGGCCGCCAGTTCCACGCCCTTTTCCTCCTGCAGGAAATGGCCGGCGTCGGTGATTATGGTATGGTTTTGTCCAACTGTTCCTGGCACCAGGCGCTGAAATATCCTCTCCCCTCCGCGGGTAACGGGGTCACCATCGCTAAACGCCGTGATGAACGGCTTTTGCCACTGCATTAAAACTTTCCAGGCTTCCTTGTTGGCCGCAGCGGCGGGATCATCCGGTGTGACCGGCACCAATAAAGGCAACGCCAGTGGGCCTGCCTTGTAGCTTCCATCCGGAAACGGGGCTTCGTACGCTGATTTAACCTCGGCATCGAGCTGTTTGCCATCGAGCGCGCCGCCGACTACGCGCCCAATGTCCATATCACCCCTTTCGCGCATACGAATAACACTATTGCGCCAGGCCTGAAAACCCTCCCCCAAAGCACTATCGCCGTTCGGCAGTCCACCGTTCGCAATCAGCACTCTGGCAAATCGCTGCGGGTTTTCAGCCAAGACCCGAAGTCCGATAAGAGAACCCCAGTCCTGTCCCACCAGGGTGATTTGCCGCAGGTCCAGGTGCTCAAGCAGGCCATTGATCGCCTCCACATGAAAAGCATAGCTGTGGGTCTCAATTGCAACAGGCTTGTCGGAGCGGCCAAACCCGATCAGATCCGGTGCAATCACGCGATACCCTGCTGCCACTACGGGGCTGATCATTTTCCGATAAAGAAAACACCAGGTAGGCTCGCCGTGCATCATCAGCACCACCTGAGCATTCGGATCCCCCTCATCCAGATAATGCACGCGATAACCCAGGATATCTGCGTAGTGGGGCGAAAAATCGAAGCCCGGTAAGTTGTCGAAGCAATGGTCGGGGGTTCTCAGAACTCCCGGCCTGACTTCGGTGTTTTTAGATTCGTTCACTGGTAATGGCCTGTTAAATTCCGGTTTGACCTCATCTGACGCCGGTCTGCGCTTGTGAAACGCCCTGCTTTAGGTTAGAAAGGCGCTTGACGAGATAATATCAGACGCGCCACCAACCCTCGAGGAATAGCCATGCAGCAATTTCATGCACTCACCAGACTGCTTGTCGTGCCAGGCCTATTGGCCCTGGTCACTTGCTCACCCCAACCGACTCTGGATAGCGACATTGTCGGCCAGGCAGATATAGTTAACCTGCTTACACCGGAGGAGAACATCATCTCCAGTGGGCAGCCTACAGAGGAACAGTTCCAGGTGCTCGCAGACGCCGGCATCCGACACGTGATCAATCTGCGCACCCCGCAGGAGATGGACTTTGATGAAGCGGCGCTGGTCGAGTCGCTGGGCATGGAATACCACTCCATTCCAGTGGCCGTCTCAGCGGGTATCAATCGGGAGAACGCCCAGCAATTGTTCGAGTTACTCGAAACCTTCGCCGGCGAACCGATCGTGGTGCACTGCGCGTCCGGACAGCGGGTGGGTGCTCTGGTAGCAGTCTCCGCCCGACAGAACCGGGGAATGGCCGCCGATGCTGCGATGGACGAAGGCCGCCGATGGGGGCTGAGCAGTCCGCGATTGACCCCCGTGGTCGAGCAGGTGCTGGCAGAAATTTAGAGCCCAATTCAGCCGCAAGATAGAGATGTGCGGTGCGTTTATCAAGACGACCCGCGATACGTTATACTGTCGGCCTGTCATAATTGGCTGCTTGTATATACCGGCTGGTTACTATACCAGCCGCCTTGGGAACTTGAGACTCACCGGTGTCCAGCTACTCAGATTTTGAAAGAAACCGGCAATCACAGGAACTATTGAGGAGATTCCTATGCTTCGTAATTTGATTTTAACCATCGGTACCAGCGTTCTGGTGGTCGTTGCCAATCTGGCCAGCGCCCAGACCGACGGTATCTATTTCGCTGCGCATCATGACTACCGGGTAGTTCCGGTAGCCGAAGGGCTGGTACAACCCTGGTCCATGGCATGGTTGCCGGATGGCGACATGCTGGTCACCGAGAAGCCGGGCCGTCTGCGCATTGTTCGTGACGGTCGCCTGCTGCCTGAAGCAGTTCCCGGCGTGCCCGAGGTATTTTACAACGGCCAGGGCGGACTGTTCGAAGTGGTGCCCCACCCTTCTTTTGCCGACAATCGCTGGGTCTACCTGAGCTACTCAAGGGCCGAAGGTGATGGTTCGGTGACCGCTATCTCACGGGGTCGACTGGAAAATGACCGTCTCTCCAACGTGGTGGAAATCTTTGCTGCCAAGGCTGAAGGACGCGCAGGCCATTATGGCGGAAAGATCGTGTTCGACAACGCGGGCTACATGTTCCTCACCCTTGGCGACCGCCAGGCCCCATCAACTGGGGACCTCACCAGGCATCCGGCGCAGGATCTCACGAACCACAACGGTGTTATTGTGCGCCTGCACGATGACGGACGCATTCCAGATGACAATCCGTTTGCGGGTCGTTCAGATGCATTGCCGGAAATCTGGAGCTATGGCCATCGTAGCCCACAGGGATTGGTTATTCACCCGATGACCGGCGATCTCTGGATGACCGAACACGGTCCCCAGGGTGGCGACGAATTGAATCACATAGAGCCTGGCAACAACTACGGCTGGCCCGTTAATGGCTTTGGCGTCAATTACGTATCCGGTAGTCCGATTCACGGCAATACCACGTCTACAGATTCCGAGCGTCCGACCTATTTCTGGGTACCTTCAATCGCCGCTTCGGGCCTGATGGTCTACACCGGCGATAAGTTCCCGATGTGGCGCGGCAGCATCTTCGCAGGCGGTCTGGCGGGCGAGAAGTTGGCACGCATCCAACTGACTGCCGACTACCGCGAAGTCGTCCTGGAGGAAACTCTGGCTTACGACATGGGCCGCATCCGGGATGTACGTCAGGGACCTGACGGGTACATCTACCTGGCGATTTCTGACCGCACCGGGCAGCCTACATCGCCTGCGCTAGTACGTCTGGAACCGCTTGAATAAACGCATCCCAGAAATCAGAAAAGGGACTCATCCGAGTCCCTTTTTTTGATCCGCACAAATTGTATGAGATTTAAGTTATTGACCCGGGTCCCAGTCCCAGCTCTGGAGATCACTCAAATACTCGTAATCGGTCCAGTCGAATCTGAGAGGCGTGATAGTAATATAGCCTCGCTCCCAGGCCCAGGTGTCGCTGCGAGGGTCGGCAGCCTGCTGAATCGTGCGAACTCGCGCGTAGGTTCCTCGGGAGTCGTCCCCTGAAGTCTGCTCGTAACCTTCATATCGCAGGTACGAGTCTCCCATCTGCCGAACTGCCACACCCTGGATCTCGCCGCCCGGTATGTTGACGGATATGACGACATCACGTGGAAAGCCCTGTTCTCGGAGCCTTTGAACCAGGGTTGCGGCAAATCGCGCAGATGCCTCGGTATCTACCCCGGTAGTATGCTGGGAAACGGCAAGTGCAGGAATGCCGTGGTAGCGACCTTCCATAGCCGAACCCACCGTGCCCGACAGGTGTGCCACATTTCCGACATTGGCACCCTGATTGATTCCCGAAACCACGAGATCGAATGGCTCTTCATTGCCGAGTACCTTGAGACCCCAGCGCACCGCATCGGCCGGAAGACCCTGCACCGAATAACCAAACAGCTGGCCGTCCCTGAATACCTGCTGCACCTCGATCTCGCCACCGGTGGAGGCGTGGCTGGTACCGGACTGATTTTCTGCTGGCGCAGAGATAACCACTTCCACTCCGGAGAGCTCGCCAAGCGCGCTGGCCAGCGCTGCCAGCTGCGGTGAGTCGATGCCGTCGTCATTGGACACCAGAATGCGAAATTCCTGTCCGAATGCGAGCTGTGCCGTCAGGCAAACAACCAGCCCCAAGATTGATCGGTTAAAAAGGGCTGCAATTTTGCCCATAGTTTTTTTCCCCCGGCAGATGGTTTTTACAGCAGATGATCCAGAATCAGATTGGTCGATTCGATAATGCGCTGGTCCCGGGGCCGCAGATCCGGCTCGAATGCCTTGCCGGTCAGATGCTGTAGCCCCTGAATGTAGCGTACAGCGATCTCACCCGCCTGTTCGTCTGTGAACTGCTGATCCTTCTCCTTGACCATTCCCCGCGCAAACTCCTTGGAAAATGAAACTGGCTTTCCATCACGGGTCAGGGGCTCGCCTTGTTCATCCATGCGCCAGAAGCGACTGGAGTCCATCGTATAAAGCTCGTCAGCGGCAACGATACGACCCTCCGTATTGAATCCATGCTCGGTCTTGGTGTCCACTAGGATCATGCCTCTTTCAGCGAGGTACTGAGACACCATACCAAACGCCATCATCGATGAGTTGCGAATCTGGTTATATTGAGCGGGAGTGCAGATACCGTTGTCGAACAGGTAACTCGGATCGATCGTTCTGTCTACCTTGTCCTTGGTGCTTGGCGTATCCATGAGATACGGCAGCACAGCATTGACACTCAGCTGCTGCACATCAATCTCGTGCCCCGCGTAGGACAGGGTAGTTTCGCCCTTTTCCTTTGCCGTGAGCCAGTGCTGGTAAAGAGAAGTGGAAGTACTGCTTTCCGCATTGTACATACGCAGCACATTTTCCAGCAGAATCAGGTCGAGGTTTTCGGCCGGGATCACCGTGGAGCTGGGCTGCAGACCGGGCACTTTGAACTGGGAACTGCCAAGCACGGGCTCAACCAGTTGCAACATGAGATCATGATTGCTGGCCAGCACCTGGTCCTTGAATGGAATCGCCCCGCGATTCACGTCATGGGTAGAAATACGATTATTGCGATACATCATTCGGACCGGCTGTCCAGCCGGAGTCAGCAGATTGTCGCCAAAGACTGAATCCGATACCTTGCCTTCGAGAATGGTGCAGCCTGCGAGGCGCGGAATATCGCCGTCCTCGATGATCTGCTTGATAGGTCGTCCTTCATTGACTTGCGCGCCGTTTGCGGCCACCAATTCTCGTATTTCAATTTCGCTAAGCATGTGCTTCGGTAAATTCTCCGTTGTCGTTGGACCCCCGGCGGGATTCCAGTGTTACTTAAGGTTACTTGAAGAAAACGGCAAGCATAGAGTAACCGTCACGGGACTACAATATGAGCCCGCATCGACCTTGCGCGTGCCGATAGATGCGCTGCCATTGTTCCTACGGCAGTTTCGGTCGCTCAATGACGAACACTGGACAATCGGATACTGCGAGGATATTGTTTCGCCCGCCCGGTGGGCGGCTTTTTGGGTTAAAATTTCAGCTTATCCCCACCCTCCCTGACAGAACCGCATATGATACGGGCAGCCCGGCTCGAAGACGTCGAAACCCTGGTCAAACTGGAAAACCGCAGTTTCGACAGCGACCGGCTGTCCGCCCGCAACTTCCGTCACATGATCCACAAAGGCAATGACGAACTGCTGGTGGCCGAGGTCGACGGTTCCCTGCTCGGTTATGCGCTGACTCTGTTCCGTAGTAACACCTCGCTGGCGCGCCTGTACTCGATCGCGGTCGCACCCGAGGCGCGCGGCCGCAACCTGGGGTTCGACCTCGTGGTGGCTTCCCAGCAGGCGGCGCTGGCCCGCGGCGCCACGCTCATGCGGCTGGATGTGCGGCAGGACAACCCGGCCGCTCAAGCCTTGTACCGATATCTGGGCTACAGCGATTTTGGCCTGTGGGAAGACTACTACGA
>JAYPVG010000010.1:53397-99666 GCA_038134485.1 Pseudomonadales bacterium | reverse complement strand
CTCGAAGAAGCCGGCGTGCCACTTGAATACCGCTCTCTTTGCCGCCTTTTAGGCCTCGAAAAAGAAACAGCGCAGGCAGCGTTAAGCAGACGCCTGGTCGCTATGGCAAGGGATGGACAGCTGATCAGCGATGGACGTGGCTATTATGGATTGCTTGATCGAACGGAACTTGCGAAGGGCAGAGTGCAGGGAAGTAAAGATGGATCCGGATATTTAGTAGCGAGCGACGCGACTCAAAATCTGTATCTTTCACCAACTGAAATGCGGAAGGTCTTCGACGGCGACATAGTGCTAGCCCGACACAACGGCGCCGATGGTCGTGGGCGCCAGGAGGGGATAATCGTCGAAATTCTGCAACGTAGTTTCAAGCAACTCGTTGGTCGATACTATTCTGACAGGGGTGTCGGGTTTCTGGTGCCGGCGAATCGTCGCATAACCCATGAAATAGAGGTACCTCCGGGGCAGAGCAGCACTGCGCAGGATGGCCAGTTCGTGGTGGGAGAGATCACCACCTACCCGTCGCCACGATATAAGCCGGTTGCCAGTATTGTTGAAATCCTTGGCGACACGGCAACGCCGGGACTGGAAATCGAAATCGCTATTCGCAATTATGGCCTTCCCCATGAATGGCCCGAACCTGTAAGCAATCAGGCCGAAAGTATGGCTGGCGCGGCAGCCCATGGTGAACTCGGACAGCGCTTTGATTTGCGAGCCCTGCCCTTTGTAACAATCGACGGTGAGGACGCCAAGGATTTTGATGATGCAGTTTTTGCGAAGACAGATTCCGGTGGCTGGCGGCTCTTCGTAGCTATTGCCGATGTTTCAAATTATGTTGACGTGGCATCTGCGTTGGATGAGGAAGCCAAGAGCCGCGGTAATTCAGTCTATTTTCCCGGTCATGTTATCCCCATGCTCCCCGAAAAGCTGTCGAACGGTATCTGCTCATTGAAGCCTGCTGAAGATCGCCTGGTTATGGTCTGTGAGATGGAGGTTGATCGCCACGGCGAGGTAACTGATTACCAATTCTATGAAGGAATCATCAGATCCCATGCGCGGCTCACCTATACGGAAGTGTCGGACATGTTGGAGCCTGGAGATGCTGAAAGTGCGCAGCAACTTCAGGAACGACTTAAAAATCGCTACAAGTCGCTTTTCGAACATTTACAGATTCTTTACGAGCTGTATCAGTGCCTCAGGGAAGCACGCGAGCGGGGCGGAGCCCTTGATTTTGATACCACGGAAACGCGCATCGTTTTTGGTGAAAACCGTCGTATCAAAGAGGTGGTGCCGGTTGTCAGAAGTTGCGCGCATCGGATGATCGAGGAGTGCATGCTTTGTGCTAACGTTGCGGCTGCCAGATTATTGCAGGACTCGGGATTGACGATTCTGTACCGAACGCATGAGTCTCCGAGCGTTGAAAAACTTGAGAGTCTTCGGGACTATTTGGGAGAAATGGGCCTGCATTTGGGTGGTGGAGAGAAACCACAGCCCAAGCACTATCAGATCTTGCTTCAAAACTTAGCCCACAGGCCGGATTCGCATTTATTGCATACCATGGTAATCCGATCCATGATGCAGGCGACTTACCAGGCCGATAATATTGGGCACTTTGGTCTGGGTTACTCAGAATATACCCATTTCACGTCACCGATCCGGCGCTATCCGGACCTCCTGGTGCATCGGGCAATACGCAGTCTGCTGCGGAGTAAAAAGCATAACCGGCATCTGCGAAAGTCGCCAGCAGCACCCCCTCTGGACCGGGCGCACATCTATCCTTACAGTGCTAATCAGATCGCCGAACTGGGGGTACATTGTTCGGCTACCGAGCGGCGCGCCGACGCCGCCAGCTACGACGTGGTCGACTGGCTAAAATGTGAGTACATGCAAAGCCGGGTCGGCGACGAATTTGACGGGACGATCGCCGGTGTTACGGGATTTGGATTGTTTGTCGAACTTGATGGTGTCTATATCGAAGGACTGGTGCACATTACTGCGCTAGATAACGATTACTACCATTTTGATGCTGTCAGCCATGTTTTGGTGGGCGAACGGAGGGGAAAACGTTTTCACATGGGGGACAGTGTTCGTGTAAAGGTAGCGGCGGTAAATCTTGACGAGCGCAAAATAGATCTGACAATGCTGGCGATGCCTGGCGCCAGCAAACGAAGAAAATGGACGGGTAAAAGTTCAGAACAGCAAAGGGAGGCTCGAGATAATAAAAAGCGACACGGGGATCCGGGCAAGAATAGAATGGATAAGGAAAGCAGGCCAAAGAGCAGGGAAGAAAGCAAAAAACACGGCGGTAAACGGGACGCTACCCCAGGTAAGAAAAGAGGTGCGCGCAGTAGTGCAGATTCACTTAGTCCGGGAACCCGGCGCTCCCGTTCTGGAAGCAAGAGGTCGGCTAACCGCGCTCGAAAATAAACACAACATATCATGACAAAAGCCAGGGGTCGGTAAGTGCAAGAACAGTGGGTCATCGGTATTCATGCCGTTCGCGAGCTGCTGCAGCAGGGCAGTGAAGTGAAGCGCCTGTGCGTGCAGGCAGACCGGAAGGATTTGCGCGTCGAGGAATTGCTGACACTGGCTGAAACTGCAGGTGTACCGGTAGAGAGGATTCCGAGGAGGGAGATTGACCGGCTTGGTGATGGGCGACACCAGGGTGTTGCCGCCCGCGTGACATTCAGTCGGTCAACTTTGCAAGAACAGGACCTGCGGGCACTGCTGGAGAAGCTTGATCGCGACCCATTGTTGCTGGTTCTGGATGAGGTAACTGACCCACATAATCTGGGAGCCTGTTTGCGCTGTGCCGACGCCGCGGGTGCAAACGCGGTGATTGTGCCCAAGGACCGGTCGGCGCCGCTGAATATGACAGTTCGCAAGGTTGCCAGCGGCGCGGCAGAAACTGTCCCGCTGGTCGCTGTCACCAACCTGAGTCGAACGCTCCAGGAACTTAAAGACAGGGGCATCTGGTTGTGCGGTACTGCCGGAGAGGCTTCCAAATCCCTTTACGAACAAGATCTGACAGGACCCCTGGCACTGGTTATGGGTTCTGAAGGCAAGGGATTACGGCGATTGACTCAGGAAACCTGCGATTTTCTTGTTGCTATTCCCATGGCTGGCGCTGTTTCAAGCCTGAATGTATCTGTGGCGGCGGGGGTTTGCCTGTTCGAGGCGGTGCGGCAGCGAACTGTCTGACCCGCTCCTGCATACCCAAAAACGTTGCATATCGGCGGCAGTTTCTCTAGAATTCGGCCTCTTTCAGCCTGGTGTCCGCTAAATACGGACTCCAGTAACTAATCAACTCCTTGTCTTACTGCGCGCCCCCGGGTGTTTGTCGGAAGACTATAATCGTGAGGAGAGTCAATGAGACACTACGAAGTAGTATTTCTCGTGCACCCTGATCAAAGCGAGCAGGTGCCGGGAATGATCGAAAAATACTCCCAGCTTGTGACCGAAAGCGGCGGCAAAGTTCATCGCCTTGAGGACTGGGGGCGCCGTCAACTGGCCTATCCCATCAATAAAATCCACAAAGCCCACTACGTATTATTAAACATCGAGTGCGGTCAGGAAGTTCTGGATGAATTGGGCACTCTGTTCCGCTATAACGACGCCGTATTGCGCAATCTCATCATGAAAATGAGGGAAGCGGTGACGGGCGAGTCATTAATTCTCAAGCAGGAACGCGAATCGAAAGAGCGAAAAGCTCGCGCTGAACAGCGACGCAAGCTCGAGGAGCAGGCCGCGGCAGAGCAGGCCGAAAATGACGATGGTGATTCCGAAGAGCAATCTGAGATCGAGCCAGAAAACATTGAAGAGTCGGTCGAGGAATCTGAAGCAGAATTTGCCGAGAGTGACAGCGACGAAGAGCCTGACGCGTAGGGAAGGAGAGAGAACCATGGCACGTTATTTCAGACGAAGAAAATTCTGCAAGTTCACCGCAGAAGGGATCAAGGAAATTGATTATAAAGACCTGGAAACTCTGCGGGCTTATGTTTCCGAGACCGGCAAGATTGTTCCAAGTCGTATTACAGGAACAAAGGCAAAATATCAGCGACAGCTTGCTACGGCGGTGAAGAGAGCCCGATATCTGGCATTGATTCCCTACACGGACAGTCACCAGGTCTGATTTGATTACAGCTGATGCGCAGCCTCGCCGAATTCATAATGAAAGGACGCAGGCAGGCCATCGTGGCGGTGGTGCTGACGAGCGCTGTGCCGCCAATTTACTTTCTCAGTCCGGTGATAATTGGGCTGGTGATTCTGCGCAGGGGCGTGAATGAGGCTCTGGTGCTGCTATTGGCAGCGATGCTGGCAATGGCGTTGTGGACTGTCTATCCAAGCATGGTGATGGATCAGCAGGCAAACCTGATGCCTTACGTGTTGCTCATTCTGGTCAGTGGACTGGCGGTGGTGCTGAGAACTACACAGTCATGGCAATTGACCGTATTGTTGACGGCACTGGTGGGACTGGGGTTTGAACTGTATTTGCGTCTGCAACCGATGGCTGTTGACGCATTGGTGACCCAGTTGGATCAGCTGATGGCGCAAAATGGGGCCGCCAATTCGGTCGCTCGGGATCAGTTGGTTGCCCTGATAGCGATGATTCAGACGGTGATGGCTCTGCTGTTGCTAATCTGGTCCCGATGGCTGCAGGCGATACTTTATAATCCGGGCGGGTTCCGGCAAGAGTTCCACAGTCTGCGCATCGAAAACAAGGCAGCATTGCTGCTGGCCCTGATGCTGCTATTGTCGGGTCTGGGGGTTCTGCTACCGGAAACCTGGTACGGCTACTTTTCCATACCCTTGATGGTAGCCGGAGTAGGCTTGGTCCACGGAACTGTGGCGTTGAAGCATATGTCGCCCCTGTGGCTATTTGCATTTTACCTGGTATTCCCGGTAATCAATCAGCTGCTGGTTTTGCTGGCGCTGGCTGACAGCTGGTACGATTTTAGAAAACAGATGCGCAATGCCAGTTGATGGCCGCGCGACAAGAGACAGAAAGAGGTTGATGCCATGAACGTTATACTGCTGGAGAAGGTTGGCAAACTCGGCAACATTGGTGATGTGGCTGAGGTTAAATCCGGCTACGCCAGGAATTATCTTTTTCCTTCGGGAATTGCCATTCCGGCTACCAAAGAAAACTTGGCGGAATTCGAGCATCGCAAGGCAGAACTGTTGGCTGCGCATAACGAGAAGGTTGCCGCCGCCCAGGTGCGAGCCGGCAAGATCGATGGACTCACCATCGTTATCGAAGTTAATGCATCGGATGAAGGAAAGTTGTTTGGTTCGGTAGGAACCAAGGAAATTGCCGAGGCTGTAGTGGATGCCGGTGGCGACACCGACAAGAGTGAGGTTCAGCTTCCCCATGGTGCAATCCGGGAAACAGGCACTTACGACATTACTATTGATCTTGGATACGACGTTCAGGCAAGTATTGGTCTGACTGTAGCCAGACAAGGAGGGGGTGACCAGCCCCTGGTTGAGCCCGAGACTGGCGAAGAACTGACCAGCAATGAGGCAGACGAGTCAGAAGATTCAGTGGCCGGGGACGAGTCGGCAACCGAAGAATAAAAGACCGAGTAGTCGGTATTCGGGGCCTTATCCGATAAATTGATGCAAGGCCCTACTGATTGCGTTAAATTAGAGCATCGGTCTGGAACTTCCAGCCGGTGCTTTTTTTTGCGACTAACGTTTAGCACATGTCAGATTCCTTCGAAACCTCAAAGCGTCAGGGACCGGGAGCCAGCGGACTGGCGACCTTGAAAGTCCCTCCAAATTCTATTGAGGCAGAACAGGCAGTACTTGGCGGACTGATGCTGGATAACAGCGAATGGGACAATATTTCAGATCTCATTATTGCAGAGGATTTTTACCGGCCTGAGCACCAGATTATTTTCCGAGTCATGTTCCAGCAGAGCGAGGACAACCAGCCGATTGATGTGGTTACCCTTGGCGAAGCGCTAGATCGGTTGCATGAAATGGATAATGCCGGCGGCATCGACTACCTCGGAGAACTCGCAAGTAACGCCCGCGGGACAGCCAACATAAAGGCCTATGCCGAGATAATCCGGGAGCGAGCGGTACTGCGCAAATTGATCCGTGTAGCTAACGAGGTGATGGAAAGTGGCTACAATCCGGGTGAGCGCAAGGCCGCCGAGGTTCTGGATCAGGCGGAGCAGAAGATTTTCGATATCGGGGACGACCGACCAAGAGACGGTAGCCCGCGGCCCATCAATCCCATACTACATCATGTGGTGGAGCAGATCGATGAACTGGCGGGTTACGACGGCGGACTTACCGGTATCACTTCCGGATACACTGATCTTGATAAAATGACAAACGGCTGGCAAAACTCCGACCTGATCATAGTTGCCGGTCGTCCCTCAATGGGCAAAACTGCCTTCGCCATGAACCTGGTTGAAAATGCCTTATTGGCAGATGCTGGCCCGGTATTGGTGTTTAGCCTCGAGATGCCCGCGGAAAGCCTGGTTATAAGAATGCTGTCTTCCCTGGGGCGCATAGATCAAAACCTTCTGCGCACCGGTCAGCTGAAGGAAGATGACTGGCCGCGGCTAACGACAGCAGTAGCGCAGTTGAAGGATAAACCCCTGCTAATCGACGACAGCCCGGGCCTCACCCCCATGGAGATGCGCTCAAGAGCTCGGCGAGTAGCCAGAGAGCACGATAACCATCTGGGATTGATCGTGGTGGATTACCTGCAGTTAATGCAGATAAAGGGTTATTCGGATAACCGGGTTGGTGAAATATCGGAAATCTCCCGTTCCCTGAAGCAGCTGGCCAGAGAGTTCAAGTGTCCGGTCATCGCGCTTTCGCAGCTGAATCGATCCCTCGAGCAGCGTCCTAACAAGCGACCGGTGATGTCCGATTTGCGGGAATCTGGCGCTATTGAGCAGGACGCCGATGTTATCACTTTCATCTATCGGGATGAGGTGTACCATGAAGACAGTGCTGAAAAAGGCACTGCAGAAATAATTATCGGCAAGCAAAGAAATGGCCCGATAGGAAGTGTCAGACTCAGCTTTCTTGGCCATCACACCAGATTCGAAAATTTTGTTGCTCCCCGATACGACGCAAGCTACACCCACGACAGCTATTAGGAAAACTCTTTTCTGTTATGAAAAAAATCCCGCACCGAGCCTGGGCAGATATCGACTTGCGAGCCCTGCAGGCCAATGTCGGGATTGTGCGCAAGCATAATCAATGCGCCGATATCACAGCGGTAATCAAGGCTAATGGCTATGGTCATGGGATGGAGCCGGTGGCGCGCGCGCTGGTGCAGGGTGAAACTGCGATTGATCGCCTCGCAGTCGCCACCGCGGAAGAGGCAGTGACTCTCAATACCCTGGTATCTGGTAAGCGTATATTGGTGTTGCAGGGATTCAGCGATGTCGAGCAGGCGCGATACATGATCGAGTCAGGCCTGGAATTCGTTATCCATGCAGATTATCAACTCGCTATATTGAAGAAGGTGCTGCGGGAGTGCCATATTGGTCTCCCATTGACCGTGTGGTTGAAAATTGACACCGGGATGCACAGACTCGGATTTGGAGACGCCGAGGGAAGGCAGGCATACCTTGCTTTATTAACAATGCCAGAGGTAGGTCATGTTGTTCTTATGTCACATCTTGCGTGCGCGGATGCCCCTGAAGAGCCTGACTCGGTGACTGCTACTCATGAGCAGCTAAGAAGATTCGATGGATTAGTCTCGCAGTTGCCAATCCCGGAACAACTGCGTCTCAGCAGAAGCCTTGCCGCATCAGCCGGAATTCTGGCCTGGCCTGATAGTCATTTTGAACATCTACGCCCCGGCATCATGCTGTATGGTGGCTCGCCTCTATCCGCCGTTACGGGTCCGGAACTGGGATTGCAGCCGGTGATGACTCTGCGCGCCCGTCTTATTGCAGTAAAGCAAGTCCCAGCAGGCGGATCTATCGGCTACGGAGCTACCTTCAGCTGCGATCGTCCGACCCGGATTGGCGTGGTGTCCATTGGTTACGGGGACGGTTATCCGCGCTCGGCTCCAACCGGGACGCCGGTACTGGTGCAGACAGCCGACGGATATCGGCGTAGCACTTTGCTGGGCCGGGTTTCCATGGATATGATCACCATTGATCTGGACCAACTGGGCGACACCGAGGTGGGAGACGAGGTGGTGCTCTGGGGCGAATCGTTATCGGCAGATGAAGTTGCTCGATTTGCGGGGACTATTTCCTATGAACTATTCTGCCAGGTAGCTGACAGAGTCCATTATGAATACACCTGACGGTCACGGATGATGACAAAATCGAAGCATGCGTTTGTATGTACCGACTGTGGCGCCGATCACTCCCAGTGGCAGGGTCAGTGTGCTGCCTGCAAAGCCTGGAACACTCTCTCTCAGGTTAATCTTAGTTCGGCGGGTCCGATGGCCAGGACTGATTTTCGGCAGGGATACAGCGGCCAGACGTCAACGGTACAAACTCTCTCGGAAATAGATCTCAGCACGGTCCCCAGGGTGAATACTGGTCTTGAGGAACTGGACAGGGTGCTCGGTGGTGGACTGGTGCCTGGTTCGGTAGTACTCGTTGGTGGCAATCCAGGAGCCGGCAAAAGCACCTTGCTTTTGCAGGTCATGTGTCTTTTGTCCCAGACTCTTGATGCTCTTTATGTCACCGGTGAGGAATCCTTGCAGCAAGTAGGCATGCGGGCAAAGCGCCTGGGGCTGCCAGACCAGTCGCTGAAAATGCTGGCGGAAACCAATGTGGAACGTATCTGTCAGGCTGCGGAGCAGCATCAGCCAAGATTACTGGTGGTGGATTCTATCCAGGTCATGCACAGCTCTGAAGTTCCTTCAGCGGCGGGCAGTGTTTCCCAGGTAAGGGATTGTGCCGCCTATCTGATTCAGTATGCCAAGCAAACCAATACCGTGCTGCTCCTGGTCGGTCATGTGACCAAGGAAGGAAGCCTGGCCGGGCCAAAAGTTCTGGAACATATGATCGATTGCTTTCTGATGCTTGAGGGTGACAATGACAATCGATACCGGATCCTTCGTGGCTTAAAGAACCGATTTGGTCCGGTTAACGAACTGGGCGTGTTCGCCATGACTGGAACGGGGCTGAAGGAGGTGCGAAATCCTTCCGCTATTTTTCTGGCGCGCTCGGAAGAGGAGGCGGCGGGGTCGCTGGTAGTCGTTCTGTGGGAAGGTACCCGCCCGTTGCTGGTCGAAATCCAGGCACTGGTGGATGGCAGTCAGTTAGCAAATCCCAGGCGAGTGACGGTCGGAATGGATCAGTCGCGAATGGCGATGCTGCTGGCCGTATTGCATCGACACGGCGGGATTTACATGGCGGATCAGGATGTGTTCGTTAATGTGGTGGGCGGCGTCAAGGTAAGTGAGACCAGCGCCGACCTGGCGGTGATCCTGGCGCTGGTGTCCAGTCTTCAGGACAGGCCGCTGGCCAGAGAACTGATTGCATTTGGCGAAGTCGGATTAGCCGGGGAAATTCGCCCGGTACCAGGAGGGCAGGAGCGGCTGAGAGAAGCCGCAAAGCATGGCTTCAAGCGTGCCATTGTCCCCAGAGCTAACATGCCAAAGGAATCCATGTCGGGCATGGAAGTCATTGGAGTGAGCAAGGTAGCTGAGGCACTTGATGTGCTCTAACCGGGAGCACCTAGAATGATTGATGACGATTAATCGTCAAGTATTTCGGCATTATCGCACTGCGGCAGAAAGATCCTTACAGTGGTGCCCTGACCCTCAACAGATGTTATCTGTATTTTACCACCTGCTCGTTCAACAGTTGCTGCGGCGATAGTCAAACCCATGCCACGCGGAGGGGCCTCTCCCTTGGTGGAGAAAAAGGGCTCAAAAGCCTTAGCAAGAACTTCCGTCGACATGCCGCATCCCCGGTCCTTCACTGAGATTTCCAGGTATCTGCCGGGGGAAAGATCTTCGATCGCACCCTCCTCCAAGGCTGTCTGATTGACCTCGATTTCAATTGATCCCCGGTCAGACGACTCGAGGCTATTGAATACAATGCTGTTCAGCGCATTGTCGATTAACCAGTAGTCTATTTTGATTGATCCCAGGTCTTCACCGATCTTTGATACTACCTCCCTAAATGGCGGCAGCAGTTGATCAAGGCGAGACATGTATTCCCGCATAAATTCTTCAGCTGCAATGGTAGCCTCTGTGTATTGTAAATTTTGAGAGATAGCTCGTAGTCTGTTCACTACCATTTTTAACTTGTTTTCTGCACTGCCTAAACTTCGGATTATCATTTCAGTATCGACTATATCTGCTTTGACAAGCGCCAACTGACCGGTCAGTACCGCAGCAATATTATTGCAGTCATGGGCAAGGCTAGCATTATATTGAGCAACGGCGTCGACCTTGGTCGACAGCTGCAACCGGCTTTGCAGCTGTCGCATCTTGGAGATATCTCTCACAGACAGAATCAGCCGAACCGGTGCGCCGTCAATTAACTTCCCCGCTCTGGCGTCCAGTATTGCGGGAATTGCATTGCCTTCGCGTTTTAGAAACTGCGTTTCGATCTGAAAAGTCGACCGCTCGCCCCGGCGTATTTCTTCGAGCAGAGGAAGAAATTTTGCTAATGATTTATGGTCGAGCACTTGATTCCATGCTGTGAGACCGAGTTCGGTTAGTTCGGTAATTGAGAATCCCGTCAGGTCACTAAATTGAGACGAAAAAAAGTGCTGTCCGGAAATGATATCCCAGTCCCAAATGGCATCACTTGATGTTTCTGTTGCGAGAAAAAACCGTTCTTCAGCTGAGGCAAGCGAGTCTCGACTGTCCTCAGAATGCGATTGTAAAGACCGCAGCGACCGGTATTTGACGAGTTCCTCGGACACCATAGCGGAGAAATCCTCGAGCAATTCCCTATCCTGAGCAGAAAATTTATGATTTGGGGAATAGTCCATCAAACAAAATGTACCCACGGCGAGGTCTTGATCGACTCTTACAGGCACTCCCGCGTAGAATCTGAAGTGGGGATTGCCTCTCACCTGAGGGCTGTCTGCGAATCGCGGGTCTTGTGAAAGGTCCGGAACGACCAAAGCCTCGGATTCCTGTATCACGGCGGAGCAAATAGCAATCTTTCGAGGCGCAGACTGAGCCTCCATACCAACTTTGGCCTTGAACCAGACCGTATCTTCATTGATGAAGGAGATTCGAACGACTGGGACATTGAATACGCGTTGGGCGATACGAACCAGACGATCGAATCTGTCATCCTGGCCGGAGTCGAAAATTTCGAGGTCTTTGAGCGCCTTCAGACGGTGTGTTTCATGGTCCAAGTCTAGGATATTCAAGAAGATTCACCTCAAACGAAGTAATTTCAACTAGAGCCCGTTCAACTTGCATCACACTCGACGGTTTTCCATTCGGGGTGCGAGTACAACGTAAAGTCCACTCCCGATATTGTACCTTTAATTTGCCTCTGTGAGACGATTAATCAGTATGGCTGCTCGTTTTGTTATTTGTGTCAGAGAACTCAAGTCAGCTTGCTCCCGCTGTGAGTGTCCCCCCAATCCAATTAAACCAAGCGAGTCAAGGGTTGGAAGACCGACCGCCTGAGTGAGAGACCCGTCGGTTCCGCCTCCCGAATCGGAGATACCGATCTCCTCTCCCAGCAGGGTGCCGATTGCGATTGTCCGCTCTAACAATCGGTCTGACGCGGGTGTAGGAAGCTTCGGAGGGCGATGTAAATTAATCCATAGTTCGGAGCTGATTTCGGTGGAGTCCGGAGTGACGCTGTAGAGCTTGGTGGAGATGTCCATGATCTGCTGTCGGGCTGCATCCCCCTGCTGCGGTAAGGGATATCGCAGATCCACGTAGGCCTCGGCGCAGGGCGCGACCATGTTTCGGGCCTCGCCGCCGCTGACCAGACCGACATTAATTGTCACTCCGGTCTCGTAATTGGTCATTTCTTCGATCTCAATGATCTTGTAAGCCAATTCGCGAATTGCCGAGCGGCCATCCTGGTGAGCTGCACCGGCATGGGACGCCCGCCCGTTTACCACTAGCCGGGCCTGACCCAGTCCTTTTCTTTGTCGAATCTGAGAATTATTAACAGATCCTTCAAAAACCAGACCATAGTCATGTTGTCGAGCTTGTTGTTCAAGATACTTTCGTGACGAAAGAGACCCCACTTCCTCATCGCTGTTCAAAATCACAGTTACTGTCTTTCCTTGCAATAGGTCGAATTCGTCAAGTGCTTTCAAAGCAAAAAGCATTACTACCAGCCCGCCCTTCATATCGAATACTCCGGGCCCACGAATAATTCCGGCTTCCAGACTAAATTCCTGGAATGGACTGTCGGCGGGAAAGACTGTATCCATGTGTCCCATTAAAAGCAGGCGAGCGCCTGATCCGACGCGGGTAGCAAGTAGATGGTCCGCTACATCAAAGTCCAGAGCACTGTTGGGGCAATGAGGCATCTCAATGAGCCCGCCGGAAAGGGTGCTGGTTGCAAAGCCCAGTTTAGACAACTCTGCATTGAAAATGCGCGCTAGTCGGGCAATGCCCTCCTTGTTGAAGCTTCCAGAGTTAATATTGGTGATAGTTTCGAGAAATCTGACCATTTCCGATTCCTGTTGAGCTATCCAGTCGACAACATCCATTTCAAGATTAGAGAGAGGGGGCTCAACCTGCTCGGCTGCCAACGAAGATTGGAACCCGACCAGGCAGCTGAAGGCAAGCAGTAACAATAGGGAAGTTCTTTTAATGCGAGTAAGCACGGCTCTGGTTCTCTGTATTGTTAACAAGATCAGACAGGGTACATCATGAGCCAAACTTTACTTCAGTTCTATCGCTGAGCTCAACAGGCCAGTCCATGGTGTGGATAGCGATGAATTGGTCGATATCAGTTATTCCACTAATTTGTAATTGCCATACACACGGGCGATAATGCTGCGCCCATGAGTAAATCCGAAGATTACGTCCTGATCGTTCAGTCACTTGACAAGACTTACGCGGATGAATTTACCGCATTAAGAGACATTAATCTTGGTATCCGGAGGGGTGAGATTTTTGCTTTGCTGGGGCCGAACGGGGCCGGCAAGACTACACTAATTTCTATTATCTGCGGAATCGTCAAACCCTCCTCCGGGAGCATCCTTGTTGACGGCCATGATATCGTGCAGGACTATCGCAGAACCCGCTCGATAATTGGGCTGGTGCCTCAGGAACTGATTACAGATTCATTTGAAAAAGTCTGGAATACAGTGGCTTTCAGCCGTGGATTGTTTGGCCAGCCACCGGACCCCGCTCACATTGAGAGAGTTTTGCGTTCCTTGTCCTTGTGGGATAAGAAGGACAGCATGGTGACGACCCTGTCAGGCGGAATGAAACGTCGGCTGTTGATTGCCAAGGCGCTTTCGCATGAGCCAAGTGTGCTATTCCTGGATGAACCAACCGCCGGGGTCGATGTGTCCCTGCGCAAGGATATGTGGGACATCGTCAAACAATTAAAAGCGTCTGGCGTGACTTCATTCTCACAACCCACTACATAGAGGAAGCCGAAGCGATTGCTGATCGCGTGGGTGTTATAAATAATGGCGAACTGACGTTGGTAGAAGAAAAGCGGGAATTGATGCAGAAGCTTGGCAAGAAACAGCTAATTCTGCAGTTGCGGGAGCCGCTGCAAAAGGTTCCAGAAGGTTTATTGCAGTATCATCTGGAACTGATAACCGATAATCAGCAATTGTTGTATACCTTCGATGCCAGTTCGACCCGAACAGGTATCACGTCATTGCTGGACGATTTGAAAATTGCCGGTATTCAATTCACTGACATCCAAACCAGGCAGAGTTCACTTGAAGATATTTTTGTCGATCTTATCAGCAAGCCGAAATCCGCTAACGAACCGTTAGAGTCGTCGCCATCATGAACGTTTATGCTGTCAGGGCTATTTATCTGTTTGAAATGGCGCGTATGAAACGGACCCTGCTGCAGAGCGTTATTGCGCCGGTGCCGACCACCTCGCTTTATTTTATCGTGTTCGGTGCTGCAATCGGGTCGCGCATTGAGGAAGTTGATGGGGTCAGCTACGGAGCTTTTATAGTTCCGGGTCTGATCATGCTTAACCTGCTGACCCTGAGCATATCCAATGCCTCTTTCGGTATTTATTTCCCCAAATTTGTCGGTACCGTGTTCGAGATGTTGTCAGCGCCGGTTTCCATGTTGGAGATCGTCATTGGATATGTGGGAGCGGCCGCAACCAAATCACTCATTGTGGGCGTGATCATTTTGATTACGTCAAGCTTCTTCGTGAATCTTGAAATTGCGCACCCTGGAGTAATGCTGGCATTTCTAATCCTGACAACGGTCTCATTTTCGATGATGGGGTTTGCCATAGGGATTTGGGCTGACAATTTCGAGAAGCTGTCGCTGGTGCCGATGTTGCTGGTAACACCGCTCATTTTTTTGGGAGGCAGTTTTTACTCAATCGAAATGCTGCCCCCATTTTGGCAAACCGTCTCCCTGTTCAATCCCGTGCTCTATCTGGTCAGCGGATTTCGCTGGAGCTTCTATGAAATTGCCGATGTCAACGTTGGGATCAGCCTCGTTAACATTTGCGCGTTCCTGTTAATCTGTTACGGTGCCGTTTGGTGGATTTTCAAAACCGGTTACAAGTTGAGGAACTAGACCAGTAAGGACAATTTTCCTTATCGGATATTTTCAATCCGTCCTGCAAGGTCATTGAATTTGTAAGGTTTTCTGAGAACGCTTTGCGACTTGCTAACCGGCTCCAGAAGATTCAATCGTTCATCAGAGTATCCGGTAACAAAGATGACTGGCATGTCGGGTTTTAAAGTCATAACCTTGCGCGCCAGCTCGACTCCGTCCATTGAGCCTGGCAAAACGACATCGGTAAGCAAGACATCAAATTCGTTGCCAGCATTAATGTATTCCCAGCCCTCTGGCGCGGTTTCGAAGCACGTTACCTGATGTCCGATTTTTTCCAAGTACTTGAGTGTGACTTCGCGCAGGTCCAGATTGTCTTCCACGTACACAATTCTGGCCTGATTGCTGCCAGGCTTTGCTTCCCCTGTAATGCGCTCTACTTCGTCTGTAACTACGCTGCTTTCATCGGCTATGGGCAGCAGGAGATGAACAGAGGTTCCAACTCCTTCCTGACTATCAATTTTGACCTGGCCACCTGACTGGGTCATGAAACCGTACACCGAGCTCAGGCCCATACCGGTATGCCCGTCTTTTTTCGTGGTGAAGAAAGGATCGATTGCCCTGGCTTGGGCGGTTTGACTCATGCCGATACCCGTATCAGTGATGGTGATGTTAACTATCTTTTTGGATTTCGCGTTTGCCTCGCTTGAATCGCCGAGATGTTCCTTTGATATTTCGACTCGGGTTGAGATAGTCACAATACCACCATCAGGCATCGCGTCGCTGGCGTTCAACAGGACGTGCAAGATGGTATCGGTGAATTGCTCGGAGTCGATGAATACTCTTGGTTCGGTATCATCGAGATCGAACCTAACCTCATTGATAGAGCCGCTAAAGGCACGATTGAGAATACTTGCCCGGTCTTTAAGAAGCTGATTGATATTCAGCACGGTTGGCGCAAGCGCTTGCTTTCTGGAGAATGCCAGCAATTGCTTGGTTAATGTCGCGCCTCGTTCTACGTCTTTAAGAATGTCATCGAGCAGTTCAAGCTTTACGGAACCCTCGGTGCTTCCAAGTATTTTGCCTAGATCTGCTTTGGCCGAGATCGTGCCCAGAAGGTTGTTAAAGTCATGGGCAATGCCCCCTGTCAGTCTTCCCAGAGCTTCAAATCTCTGGGCTTTTCGGGTATTTTCTTCAAGCTCACGCAAGTTAGTGATGTCATGAATGATGCCTTCGATTCCAACGATCTCACCGTTATCGTCCAGAGTTGTTCTGGCATTTATGTTTGTTACTAACAGCTTGCCCGATCTATGTCGTAACTCTGCACCACTCGCCTGAAATTCCCCCAACCTGACAACTTCACCAAAAAAGTTGGCACCTTGCTTTGGGTCCTCGAACAGATCAAACAGCGTCATTGCCATGACCTTCTTTTTGGAGAAACCACATGTACCCTCTATAGATCGCGACACCATCTGGAATTGTCCCGACATTTCTACTTTGAAAAAGACATCGAGCATGCTGTCCAGGATATTGCTCAATTCCTTTTCATTTCTTGATGCCTGGTCCAGAGCCGTGACCAGGGGTGTCGTGTCGTGCACAAAAGCCTGGATGCCTATTGGAGTCCCTTCGGCATCCTCCCAGTGCGTCACGGACGAGTCTGTCCAAATAGTGCTGCCATCTTTACGAACCAGCTGATTGGTGAGATTGCTGATCCTCTTCGCCTGGTCTAATTCCTTAAGGAAAAACGGGTACAGGTTGGGATCGGTAAAAAGCGTTTGCATTTCCTTCCCGATTAATTCCTCATTATCGTATCCGAGCAATCTTTTTACGCCTGGCGAAACAGTAACTAGCTTTCCGTCTCTGGTCGCTTTGATGTAAGTGTCGGGGATTGTGTCAAGTATCGCGAGAATCTCACGATCCTGTTCTGCGATCTTATCGCGCTGTCTGGTTTCCTCGGTAATGTCATGTATAGTGCCTTCGACACCGATCAGATTACCGGCTTTATCCTTGGCATACTGAGCGGAGGTTGATGCCAATATAGATCGACCCTGTCGATGGCGCAAAGTGACCTTGTAATTTCGTAAGAAACCCGAATTTTCCTCCAAGTTTTTGAGCAACAAGGTATGGTCTGCAGGGTCATTGAAAAATTCGACAGCTTTCTTCTGTCCAATCAATTCCTCACTTGTATAGCCTACCAATTCAAGGCAGGACTGACTGACTAGCAAAAAGTTTCCATCGGGGTCGATCCGGTAATAAGTTTCTGCAATGTTGGCGAGGATGTCTTCCAGAACCCAGTTTTGCTCTTCGATTTCGCTGGCTTGCTGAGAAATAATCTTTATCGACGAAACGAGATTTCTGCGTACACTCGTACCGGCAATCGCAAAAATTGTAGAAATGGCGACAGTGAACAAGTCCACTCGTAACCAGTGCCAGATGTTCTGCGGGTAGCTCAGGCCGTCTATCGCTGGGGCCAATGATCCAGTTGCATAGCCATAGGAGATTGCGACAATACAGCAGAAAAATAAAAAGGAAGCAATAAACGCCTGTCGGACCGGAGTAAAAAAGAACGCCATAAAGGGAAACAGACTGACCAAAGTATAGACCTCAGCGAACGTTCCGAAAGCTGCAAATCCGGCGCATGCGGTCGCTCCCGCACAGGCAAGAAACAGGTAGGTGTAGGCTGGAAGCCGCAAGTACGACCGGAACGTGAAAAGAAGAGGAAAGCCCAAAAACCCGGTCAGGGTCAGGTAAAGAAACAGAGATACTCCATACTGTTGCCCTATGGCATAAACCTGCACAAAGCCCAGAGGTACGAGTGTAATGATCACCAGATTGAGCGCGTGCATTACCCGCGCATCGATAACATCGTCCAGATCCGCCTGTGATACGTTAGCGTAGGGGGACCTTGATGACTCGATCTTAGTAAATGAATTTACAATATTTTTGAGATTTTTCATTCGAGGCATCCAATACGATGTTCTTTTTCTACACTATCGGCATAATCGCGCTCGAGGCCTGATTTAACCCTTAGGGGCTGACAGGTTACCCGAATCCAGTTTTTCTTTGCAATCCGAGCAAATTCCATGGCTGAACTTGGTTCCAAGGTATTTCGAAATATACTTTGTCAACGTCAGCCAGTCACCTTCATCCGTGCGGATATGGTCGCACCAGGCGCAAACCAGCTTCAGCTCCCGCAGCCTCTCAATTTCTGCGGCGGCGGCTTCCAGTTCCGCGATTTTACCATTGAGTGTTTCCATAGTCGCGGTCAGTGCTCTGTCGACCTCGTTCTTGGCGAGGGCCATATCGAGTGTACACACAAGATCGATATCCCGCACTGGTTTGGTGAGATACCCCAGGGGCTGTGCTTTTCGCGCCCTTTCTACGAGCTCAGGATTGTTATAAGCGGTAAGGAAAATTGAGGGAATCGCGAGCTCGTTCCTGATGGCAATTGCCGTCTCTACACCATCCATTTCGCCAACTATATTTACATCCATGAGACAAATATCGGGTTGTTCAGCTGTCGCAATGTCGATAGCAGCCTTACCTGAGACAGCGAAACCGACTACGTCATAACTTAATTCCTGCAAAATGAGCTGCAGTGATGTAGCGATAATCGCTTCATCCTCAACGATCAGAATTCTTGCTCGAGACTTTTTGGACATATCTTAGTTTTACTCGGGGAAAGAAATTTTCCACTGGGTGCCAACAGGGCTATCGATGTGTCGCACTTCACCAAGCAGCTGTTCTCCCAAGCGACCCAACAGGTTTAATCCTATGCCAGCCTTATCCTTGCCGGGAGTTGAGACTTTCAGACCCTTACCGTTGTCTGATACGGTAATTTCGACAAGCGAATTGCTATCGGTATCATCGTGTCTTTCAAGCAGCACTTGGATTAAACCTGGCTGATCGGGCTCGAAGGCGTGTTTTACAGCATTTGTGATCAATTCATTAACAATCAGAGCTAAAGGATCTGCTTTTGCAGTGTCCAGTTCGAATTCAGGGCCGTTGACCTTAAATTCCAATCGGGAGATTTGATCAGAGTACACATCACGGATGTTATTCATTATGCCTTCGATCAGAGACCGAACCGGCACATGCGTGGCTTTACGATAGCGGTAGAGCATTTCATGCAGCGAAGCTATTGCGGACACACGCGCTCGTGTGTCACGGAATTGGCCCAAAATTTCCGGGTTTTCCCGGTTTTCACGCTCCTGAATAAATAGTAGTCCCGACACTACCTGCAGGTTGTTTTTTACGCGGTGGTGGACTTCCTCAATCATATTTTTGTTTGCTTCCAGAATTCTCTGTTGTTCTTCATACTGCTTGTAGTCGGATATATTGCGATGAAGACCGCTCATCGAAATTACCCTGCCATTGGCATCACGCTCGGTGGTGTGGCCCTGGAATCGAATCCAGTGCCATTTTTTATCTTGAGAAAGTAGCCTTATTTCCAAAATAAAATAGGGAGTCTCTTTCTTAAAATGTCGTTGGAGTACCCCCTTGGCTGCTTCAACGTCATCCGGGTGCGCGATTGATACGAGGAATTCCCAGGTTGGGGATTCCATTAACTCAGCCGGATATCCCAGAAGGTCTTGCAATACCCCGATGATTATTGGGTTCCGGCCAAGCGTCCAGTCCCAGAATCCGATGCTTTGCTCATCTATAATGCGCGCAAGTTGACCTTGAGTTTTTGATTGCTTGCGTCTATCAAGTATTGTTTGTACCAATAACGCATACGTGTGTAGGAACAGATCGATGCTGCGATCATTCGGCTCGTAGCCGCCAGCGCGATTTGCCAGGCCAGCCATAGCAATCATTTTATCGTCAGCAAGAATCGGAATACCAATAAAACTCTTTAACGGCGGGTGACCTTCGGGCACACCATGGGCATTAGGATGATTCGGTGGGTCATTGGCAACCAAGACTTTTTCAGTTTTAATCACCTGTCCGAATAAAGTGTCGAGATTGCGGAATTCAAAGCCATCAATTGCTTTGGCGTCGTAAAATGCCTTGGTTTCTTCATTCCATGAAATGTCAGTGATCGCATGGGTTTGCAAATATCTTCCGGTATCATCCTCGCGAATCTCTCCGATAAAACCGTACTCGCTCTCCGTGTAGTAAATGAGCGACTCGAGGAGTCTTTTCCAAACGACGTGCAAATCCTTGTTTTCTAGGTACAAATTCTGAATAAACCTGAGCTCTTCAAGTATCTGATTCTGTCTGGAGAGTTCTTTAACAGTTTCCGCCAGTTTTATCTGCTTTCTTTCCAGTTCCAGAGCAGCTTGCTTCTGCTCAGTAAAATCCCTGGCGATGGTTGTGTAACCTAGAATTGAGCCATCATTGTCGTTGACTGGTGTAACACTTAACAGGCTAGGAAATTTTCGCCCCTGTGAGTCTACCAGGGTCCATTCTCGGGCATGGTTCGCCTGCATTAATTTATTGGTGAGGACTTCCATGCCTGAAATTGGCGACGTCCCAAGGGCGGTCTCCAGCATGCGCTTAGTCTGCTCGACCTGGTCGCTGTCGAGCCAAAGCAGCGGAGTACGTTTCCCGACTATCTCGTCGGCCTTGTACCCGAGCATGTTAGAGGCCTGCTTGTTAAAAGTTGTGATCAGTCCGTCTTGGTCCGTCGTTATGATGGCCTCCCCCGCACTGTCAAGAATGCTCTTGAACAGATTTCGTTCTGCCTCAGAATGGTTTGAAATATTGTCCAGTTCGAACAATTGAATGACGCATTTCGATAGGGTGGAGAGGACTTCCAGATCCTTGTCGCTGAATTTCCTTGGTTTATGATCTATTGCGCATAACGCTCCAAGAGCAAGATTAGACTTTGTTATCAGGGGGGCCCCCGCGTAACTTGCGATTCTGGGCTCGCCAGTTACCAGTGGGTTGTCATGGAACCGATAATCTTCAGCAGCATTTTCCACAACCATTATTTTGTCATCGAGTATGGTATGAGCACAAAAAGCCTCGTCTCGAGTTGTCTCCGTCGCATCCAGTCCAGTGATGCCCAGGAATATTTGTCGGTCCTCCTCAATGATCGAAATTGCCGCTATAGGAGTCCTCAATATCGAGGCCGTGAGTTGCAGTAACTGGTCAAATAGCGGGTTTTGCAACGAGCAAATTTTCTCTCGGCGAATATGGGCCAATCTTTCAGTTTCATTACCTGGCAACGCGGCTTGCATCGTCAATCAGACTCCTCAAGTGAGATATCTGCAGCCGCTTCGCCAGCTGCTTTTTGACTTTCAGCATTTGGCAAGCGGAGTGTAAATTGCGTGTGCCCCCCCTGAGTCCCAAAAGTCAGCTCGCCACCTTGATCTTCCGCAAGTTGCTTCGAAATGCTTAATCCGATTCCTGATCCACCCCTGCTGCTTTTCGTGGTGAAGTAGGGTTTCATGATCTTGCTGATAAGCTCTTCATCTATTCCCGCTCCGCTATCAATGACCTTCACAACGACCTGATTAGCAAGGGACGTTACTTCCACGGACACCCATTTATCATTCAATTTCGATACTGCTTCAATCGCGTTCTTGATTAGGTTCACCAAGATCTGCAATGTTGCAGTTTCACGACAATACGCTATCGCATCGATATCTCTGGCAGTCCTGACGGCTACCCCGTTGGTTCGAGCCAAGTGAGTCAAGAGATTGACCGCTTCCTCAATCAGTGTGCTGAGGGGCACGAAGTCGAGAGGATCCTGGGCACTCTCCTTGGACAGATTTTTCATGCCGCTGACTATATTCTGAATCCGTTCAGTGACACTTTTCATCCTTATAGCTTCATTCAGAAGCTTATCGGATTCTCCTTTCTTGCAGTAATGTTGGATCAGATCGATTTTTCCATTTAGGGCGCCCAGAGGGCTGTTGATCTCGTGGGCGACAAATCTTGCCAGTTCGCTAGCTGTTAGTAATCTCGCATTTTCCATCAGTAAGATATTTCTTTCGCTCACCGCCCTTTGCATTGACGCATTTGCGACCAATGCCGAAACATACCGATTTGTTTGATCAAAGAATTGTTGCTCTCGATAGCTCAGGGTTTTGGATACATCGCTGCTGGCCAGCCCATAGCAAATACCGCTCCTGGATTCGTCTTCATTTTGCAATCTGCAACAGAGATACCGGAATTGACCATCATCGACTTCAGTCGCTTGCGCGGAAAGATTCGGAATGCTGGCCAGCTTGTTTCGCAATCCGGAGGAAAGTTGTCCAGATTGCAGGTCTTCCTCAGAGCTAAAGTGAAAGGTTTCGTTCCCTTGAAAACTTTCGACAATCGTACTTAAAGTCCATTGCCCTTGGCGTCGCAGGAGTTCGACGTATCGACGTGCGATTTCGAGTGGATCGTCGATCTCTGCCACTGCTTTTGCAATTTCAGAAAAAAGGTTAAGGTGCTTGATGTTCTTCTCAAGATCTTTATTGTTCTCCAGAATTTCTTCGTTGGTCATGCGTGTCGAAGCAATCAACATCGCAAAGTCAAAGACTGAACTCACCCTGGAAAAGTCTTCAAATCCGATGCCGACATCAACCAGTAAATCGATATCCCAGATCGCCGGTTCTAACCAGCAGAACCGGTTCCCTCCATCAATCTCCCCAATGGTGCAATTGACACTTAGTCGTGTAAGACTGAGTTTCAGGGTTATTTTCTGATTAATAATTTCCGCCCAGCGATCTGAATCGGATTCATCACATTCAAACCAGTCGTAAATCTGGGTGTCGATGGGATCTACATTAGAAGTGAACTTGGTGAACGATCGACCCGCGGAAAGGATTTTGCCGTTGGAGTTTACAACAGCGGAAAACGGTGCGGTGTGTTGAAGAAAAAAATCAAGCATTAAGTCGGGTCGCAAGTTCAGGGTAGATATTTGAGCTGTCTATAGCAGGTTCACGAGAAATTTGTGAGTTCCTTGTGCTTCTGCAGCGTTCTCTTCATCGATCTGCGTCACGTCTACCGTTCGGCCATAGTATGCTGCCAGGCCATCAAGTAGACCGATGACCATTGGCGCGAGCCCCGGCCGTTTCGACGTGTAATGAACTAATACGGCTCCAGGGGTTTCCTGCTGAACTACAAACGTCGGTGGCACTAAGTCGGGCATAGAATTGCCCATGTGAGCGTGCATAAAATTGAGATTATTGAGGCATTCTTCGAATGACGAGCCAAACATTTTAAGAAGTGATCCATAATGGGTTTTTGCCGCATACTGGATCCAGAATTTACCGAACTCCTTAAGCAGGTCGTCAACCGGGAGCCCAAGTGTTTCGGAAATCGCCGTGACTAATTGGTAGGTGACTGCATCGTCGTAGGTTGTCATGCGGCCGAATTTCATCGGTATGTCGAGGCTCGCGCAAAGTGAATTCCACTCTCCCTCACTTAACTCGACCATTGCCATTTCGCGAATCGCATCATTGATCATGCCGTACATATCATGCCCACCTTTGATGAATCAGGATAATTAGTATTTAGCCTCTGGCAAGTCAGACCGCAAGGCGTCATCGGAGGTCCAGACAGCCACTGATTTTCTCCACTACGTCATTCATATCCCAAGGTTTTTCAATGAAAGCACACTCAGTGAAAATATGTTTTTCTTTCGAAGTCTTGACGGGGATATCACCCGACATCAAAATCATCGGGTTGCTAAATCCCTGATCCCGTATAGTCTCAAGAAGTTGATAGCCATCCATACCCCCCAAGCTCACATCGCTAATGATTAAGTCGAAGGACTTGCCGGACTCGGAAAGAAGCTCGAGAGCCTCCTCACCACTATAAGTACCTTCTACATTAGCCTGTAATTTGGAAATCGTGAGCTGCGCCGCGAGAGTGTCTACAATATCCGGGTCGTCGTCTACCAGGAGTATGTTCATGCATTCCTGTTCCTCATTGACAGATTCTGTGATTGCAGAGTTCCATTTTGTAGTTCAATTTCAATCAATCATAATCGAGATTCACTACGAAAGGCTACCACACGATTGCCATCTTTATGCTGGTATTGCGATTCGACAAAACGCAAAGTGTGATAGTATTCGCGATCGATAGAGCTGGCAGGGAACCTCCTCCCTGGCGACATAATCCGTCGGGAATAGATTAGATCGAAAGACTAACTGAAATTTATCTGTGTGCGGCAAGGTTGCTGAGCCGTAGATCTGCATCGTATATACATTATGGCTAAAATCTTGATAGTTGATGATGACAAGGCGTTCATTGATGTCATCGCTACAGTCCTTAGAGTCAAAGGCTTTGATGTTGAGACTCAGCCTGACTCACCGGAGTTTTTTGCCAGGATGGAGTCAATTTCTGATCCGAAAGACATGCCTTCGATGTTGCTTTTGGATATCAATTTACCCACCGAAGACGGGCTGGAAATTACCAGAAAGATTCGCGCCGACTCGACAATTGGCAGACTGCCCATAATTCTGATGACCGGCGGCGCGGACGGCGATAAAGTGCGTGGCCTGCAAGCGGGAGCCGATGATTTTATAACAAAACCATTTTCCGCGAATGAGCTGCTGGCAAAAACAGAGTCTTTGCTCAGTATTAGAGAGGATGAACTGGCAACCGCTCAGAATCTCAGCACGATGTCAAAATTTGTTGCGCCGCAAGTCGCCAAGATGGTGGTCGATGAGAAGAAGAAGGGTATTCTGGAAATCCATGACGAGGACATTGCGGTCGTGTTTATCGATCTGAGGGGATTCACCCAGTTCTGTCAGATGTTTCCCAACAAGGAGAACCTTGCTGTACTCAGTGATTTTTACGCTGTCGTCGGCAAAGCCGCTATCGAATACGGTGGTACCCTCGGGTTCCTCGCGGGTGACGGGATTATGTTGTTTTTCAACGATCCGGTACCGATTGCCGATTACCAGCTGGTCGCAACAAAGTACACGCTCGATGTGCGTGAAAGACTCAGAAACCTCGCCAGCAAATGGGTGGCATCCGGCTACGACCTCGGCTTTGGTATTGGTCTTGATTGGGGTAGGGCCAGCATCGGTACCATTGGTTTTGCGGACTTCTCTCAGTACAGCGTTATCGGCAATACAGTCAACATTGCTTCCAGGCTCTGTGATTTGGCTAAGCATGACGAAATAGTAATTTCTGATCAGTCACTCGCTACCATGCCCACAAGGTCTGCAAAGGTCCAGGTCAGTAACGGAAGATCTGTGCCACTGAAAGGTCTCGGCGAGCAGCGGATTTGGAGTCTTGACGCATGCGTCGATAAATGAGCAGCATGACGCAGTAAAGCCGGGTCAGCGCTGCCTTTGTCGAGAAGGCAATGAAACTCCGAAGATTATATTTCAATAACTTTAGTAAAGCTGAAAATCGCAAGTGCTGTTCTCTCAATACCCCGCCCTGTGAATTCGTTATAATCCCGACTTTTATTAATCTGGAGAGCGCTTAGTGGCGAAAAAACGCGGCCGAAATTCACTTTATCCGGCTTTTGCACTGGCAATGGTGGCTACGATAATTACTTGCGGCAGTCTGGCTCAGGAAATCGAGGAAATCACAGTTGTCGGCGTTACGCCCCTGGCGGGGGCTGGTCTCCAGCTAAGCAAGATTCCATTTAATGCCCAAACGGTCAGCGCATCGGAGCTGGTCGACTCTCTCGCACTGGACATCACAGATCATCTGAACAGTAACCTGGCAAGCGTCAATATCAATGCGGCGCAGAACAATCCCCTGCAGCCGGATTTGCAGTTTCGCGGCTTCACCGCCTCTCCACTGCTCGGCCTTCCTCAGGGTGTGGCGGTCTATCAGGACGGAGTAAGAATCAATGAACCTCTGGGTGACGCAGTAAGCTGGGACATGCTGCCGGAAGCGGCAATATCCAGTATGACGTTACTAAGTGGTGCCAATCCCGTATTCGGGCTGAATGCCCTGGGTGGAGCGATCAACATCAACATGAAGAACGGTTTCAATTATTCAGGTAGAGAAGCTGAATTTTATACGGGAGACTGGAACCGGCATGTTGGCACAGTCGAGGCTGGAGGAAACAACGGCAGCTGGGGATACTACGTCAATCTCAATTACTTCGAAGAAGACGGCTGGCGTGATCTTTCATATTCGAATGCGCTGAATTTCTACTCAAGTTTGAACTGGAGAGACGGCGATCGCTCCAGCCTGGACCTTGCGATTCAGAAGGGTAACAGCGAACTGACCGGCAATGGCCCGGCGCCGGAGGGATTGCTCGAAATTGATCGCGCGGCAGTGTTTACGGCTCCTGATATAACTGAAAACAATGTCACTCTTTTGAGTCTCAACGGCAGCCACAGGCTTAACGACTTGCTGCTGCTTTCCGGGACCGTATACCGGCGGAGAAACGATACAGACTCGTTTAACGGGGATGCCTCCGAATTTGAGCTCTGTGAGTTTTCGGGTGGTAACAGGGTTCTGCTCGAAGAGCCGGAAGATATTGAGGAACTGCTTGAGGTTGAGCTGGGCATAGATCTTGGCCAGATTTGCAACGGTAACTTTGCGGAAGTAAGCAGTTTCGATCAACTTGAGCAGTTCATTGAATCGCAGTCGATCCTGGCGGGCCTGGACCCGGAAGACTTCGCGCTGGCAAATATCAGCGATGCATTGAGTGGAAGCGGTTTATTAGCCGATGAAGCAATCAACAATATCAGTAATCGCAGACAGGTCAGCGAGGGCCTTGAAGGTCAGCTTACCTACCTGGGTGATCTGGCCGGCTTTCGTAATCAATTGGTTCTGGGGCTAAGTTACTTCTCCGGTCGATCACGCTTCCGTTCAATAACCGAATTGGCAGGCCTCGATTCGATAACACGCTCCACTGCGGGACTGGGAACCGGCACCTACTTTGATGAGGCAGCAACCGCGATTGCCACAGAAACGGGGACCGGGAGCTTTTACTTCACCAACTCTCTGGATCTTTCAAATACGCTGACTCTGACCGTGGCGGGACGATTCAATGAAAGCGATGTGACCCTGCGAGATCGCAGTGGTGAGAGACCCGAGTTGAACGGTGATCACAACTTTTCGCGGTTTAATCCGTCGGTGGGCCTGGCCTGGCAGATCGACGAGGGATTCAATGCCTACCTCTCATACAATGAATCCAACCGCGTGCCGACGCCGATCGAGCTGTCATGCAATGAAGAAATTTTTAACCTGGCGCAGGCGCGGACGGAAGCCGAGGGCGGTGATCCGGAAAATGTAGAATTTGAGTGCCGCTTGCCCAACGCCTTTCTGGCTGACCCGCCGCTTGATGATGTGGTGACCAGGAATGTGGAGGCAGGATTCAGGCTGGATACCGAAGACGTAAACTACCGCCTGGGAATTTTCCATGCGGTCAATGAAGATGACATAATCTTCCAGACTACCGGAAGGGCTACCGGATTGTTTGCAAACGTCGACAAGACCCAGCGGCTGGGATTCGAGTCATCGCTCAGAGGAACACTTGGGTCTCTCGATTGGTTCGCAACTTACAGTTTCGTTGAGGCGACGTTTGAAGACGATTTTCTTGCATTGAGTCCCAATCATAATTTTGCCAACGCCGAGGGAAATATTAGTGTGCAAGCGGGTGATCGAATTCCGGGTATACCCAGGCACCAGGCCAAGCTGGGTGGCAGCTATCGAATTAATGAGCAGCTGGTCGTTGCGGCCGAGATGATCTACAACTCCGATCAGCGACTGCGAGGGGACGAGTCGAACCAGCTTGACGCGGTACGGGGATTTGCAGTGATGAATCTAAGGGCCACTTATCGGGTCAGTGACCAGATTACCGTGTTTGCGCGGGTAAACAATTTGCTTGATTCCGAGTATGAAAGCTTTGGCCTGCTTGGCGAGGACCCCACCGAGGTACTCGATTTTATCAGTAATGATCGACCCTATTTTCTGGGAGCTGGCGCGCCGCGGGCCGGATGGATTGGCGCACGCTGGCGCTTCTAGAAACTGCAGTCTTGCCGCAAACCCACCAGGTCGACCCGCTCCTGGGCATTTTAAGTTAACACTAGCTTTCGTATCCTGGCGGAAATCAGGAATGCAGCGCAGCCCACAATTCATTACCCAGTCTCAACGCCAGAGCGCACTGATGTTCCAACAGCAGCTCTGTCGGTCAGCGCCACGCTCCCAGTATCAGACCCATCAGGGTAAATACAATAACCCAATAGCTGCCGTTTATTGCGATGTACATGAACGACTTCTGCTCGAAAAGTGCGTTTACACCGATTGCCATTGCCGCCCAGCCAAAGCCGGTCAAAAATCCGTAGAAGGCGCCACTGCCGGCATTGATCAATTCGGCAGAGGCAGGATCGCTGAAGAAGAACATGGCCAGGAAACAAGCGATGATGAGTTGCAACAGCAGAGCGACGCCGAAGGTACGGCCCATGTTCCCCTGCGCGATTTTTTCTTCGGTCATACCTGATTCGCGCATCCAGGCTTTTCCTAGCAGCGGGCCATACCATACATATCCGACGGTAAAACCGGGAAGTGCTGCAGCTACCACGACTGCCATCCAGTTGACTGCTGAAAGATCCATGAGGAGCTCCTTTATGTTTGACCGGGTTTGCTTGTTGGGTTCTAACTTCGATCTCGCGCACGCGACAAACTTGGTCATTATTTTGTCAGGCAAAGTCTGCTAGACTGAATAACATGAGTCAATCGAATATTAGCCGGCGCGATTTTCTGCGGATGGGAGCGACAGGTTTTATGCTGTTTGCTGCCAAAGGTAACCTGCTTGCCGCAGACTCCGGTCTTGAAAGAAATATGGCCAGTCTGAGCCGGATAGGTCCTCTGAGGCCGCCCGATGCCAACGGTGTGATGCTGCCGCCCGGATTCAAGTCGCGCATCGTTGCCCGCTCCGGGCAACGACCGATTGCCGCGTCTGACTATATCTGGCACGACGCCCCCGACGGGGGTGCAATCTATGCGACCGAAGATGGCGGATGGATCTACGTGTCCAATTCCGAACTCAGGGATGGGCGCGGGGGAGTAGGCGCATTGCGATTCGATGCCTCCGGCGAGCCAGTAGATGCTTACTCGATTCTCCAGGGAACTTCAGTCAATTGCGCGGGAGGGAAAACCCCCTGGCAAACCTGGATTTCCTGCGAGGAAGTGGATGTTGGTCTGGTATATGAGTGCGATCCGTTCGGTCGCAAATCCGCGGTCGCAAGGCCGGCGCTTGGAACATTCCGACATGAAGCAATCGCTGTTGATCCGGTAAACGAGATAATTTACCTGACAGAAGACAAACCCGATGGAGGATTCTACCGATTCCGGCCGCATAATCCGATGCCCGATCTGTCGCATGGGGTTCTGGAAATTGCCGGCATACGTCAGAACAAAGGTCGTCGCTACCTTACTTGGATTGAACTGCCCGATCCGGGTGCCCGAGTCACAGAGACCCGTTACCAGGCGCCCGATTACGCGCCTTTTCGAGGCGGTGAAGGAATCGTCTATCAGGCTGGTAAAGTCTATTTCTCGACCAAACACGATAACCGGGTCTGGAGTTATGATGTGGCTTCCGATGAGTTGACGGTAGTCTACGATATCGAGACCAGTGCTAATCCGGTTCTCAGTGGTGTAGACAATCTCACCATTACCCCGGCAGGCGATGTTCTGGTGGCGGAAGACGGGGGCGATATGCAAATTGTTGTGCTGACGCCGGACAATCGTGTCGTACCTCTGTTACAGATCCCCGGTCATGAACGCTCGGAGGTGACTGGCCCTGCTTTCGATCCGTCTCATAGCAGGTTGTACTTCAGCTCCCAGCGCGGTGCTGAGGGAAGCAGCAGTAATGGGGTGACCTACGAAATAAGCCTGGTGTAATCCGGTTCCCTGCGAAATTTCAGGCGCGGAAATTTTCTGATTGCGCGAGTCGACCCGGTTGCCAGTCGCCATCACAGCGGCCAGACGCAATAATCAAGAATCCTCTGGTCGAGTGTTTTTGCTTACCCCATTTATTCCGTACAGAGATTGCAAAGAATATCGGGTTAAAGTTTCAACTGGCCCCTTGTTCCTCGCATTAGAATCAGTAATGCTCTCTGTAATCTTGAATTGAGCGGCGATTTTTTTATGTCCGAAGAACTGTTTCAACAGTTTCTCGTTATCCTGGGCCTGTCTCTCCTGGCCAGTTTGTTGTTCCGGCGTCTGCGAATGGCAACGATCGTTGCATATATCGCAGTTGGATCGGCGATTGGACCGTCAGCTTTTAACTTGATTTCCGATCCTTCCCGTTTCAGCTTTCTGGCCGAGTTTGGAGTCGTATTCCTGTTGTTTACCCTCGGATTAGAATTCAATCTCAGAAAAATGCTGGCCATGCGCTTTGCCGTCTTTGGTGTAGGCAGTGTGCAGGTTATCGTGTGCACGGCGGTATTCTCTCTAGTCGTGTTTCTGTGGGGAGCTTCCTGGCAGTCTGCTGTGATTATTGCCGGCGCGCTGGCGCTGTCATCGACTGCAATAGTTACGCGCGAACTGATCAATAGTCGTGAGACCCATAGCAGGCATGGCCAACTGTCCATCGGGGTACTGTTATTTCAGGACCTGGTTGCGGTTGTGTTTCTGGTGCTGGTGCCTGTGCTTGGACAGCAACAGGATTCTTCGCTGCCGGGGAGCCTTGGTTTGGCAGGTATCAACGCGGCTGTTCTCCTGGTTGTTCTGCTTGCGTCCGGCAAATGGATATTGCCGATCATCTACAACGAGGTTGCCCGCGCGCAGTCCGAGGAAATCTTTGTAGTGACTGCACTGGTCATCGTTTTACTCGCAGCCTGGCTCACTCATAGTTTTCATTTATCGATGGCACTCGGTGGATTTATAACCGGTATGATGTTGGGCGAAGGGCCGTTCCGTTACCAGGTACAGTCGGATATACGCCCTTTTCGCGACATCTTACTGGGTCTGTTTTTCGTCACCATCGGTATGGGCCTCGAATTGTCGCTGCTGATCGAATACTGGCCTCGAATTTTGTTTTTCACTGTCGCCTTGATAATTGTCAAGGCGACAGTCGTTGCACTAACGGTCTGGACCCTTGGTTTCAACCGACAGGACGCCGTTAGTGTAGGTTTTAATCTGGCCCAGGCGGGTGAATTCGGACTTGCGCTGATGGCGCTTGCCACGTTGAATGGAGCTGTGCCGGCTGACCAGGCCTCCTTCATCAGCATCATTGCGATTTTAAGCATGGTGGCGAGTCCCTTCCTGATACGCAATGCCGGAATTTTTAGCAGGAAAATTGCAGGCAAAGATAGTGGTTCAGCCGGGTTCAAACCGTTGCAACGGGAATTGCTGGATCATGTAATCATCGGTGGCTTTGGCAGGTTGGGGACGACCCTGGCACAGTTCCTTGAGAAAAATCAAATTCCCTACATCGCTGTTGATACCGATATCGAGGTAGTTGACCAGTATCGGAAACAGGGCAAAAACATTGTTTATGGAGACAGCCATAACCCTGAAATTCTGCAGCACTGCCGCTTGTCGGCATCACGCCTGGTGGTGCTCACATTTCGTTCTCTTGATGAAGGCAAGGTGGCGATCAACGGGATAAGAAATCGAAATCCGAATGTGCCGATCATAGTCCGTTGCCTTGACAATGGTGGATTTGAAGAACTGATATCCATTGGGGCCAGTCAGGTATTTCCGGAAATGCTCGAATCCAGCCTCATGATAAGCCGTCAGGCGCTGGAATTGCTGCAAATCGAAGAGGACGAAATAGACCGGCAGATCGACGATTACCGAATAGCAGCAACAGATCGGCAGTAGCGGTTCTGCCGTGATCAATTTGCGCAAAGGGCTTGAAACGGAGAACCTGGCGACAGGCTAAGATGGGAGGTAAAGATGCTCCTTGGTATTCTTTTCGCGTTGTTTTTTATCACCGGCTCAGCGCTGGGCTGGTTCGCTTTTTTTACGATCAAGGCACTGCGTAAGCAGGTGGACCTGCTCGGCAAAATGGTAAGACACACCGGTGATCGCATCGACGTCCTGCGGCAGGAAGTCGGTTTGGCACCCGTCTCCGGGCGTGAGACTTCCGGTCAGGAGCTGGCAGGCGAAGTTGCACAGAGTGGCCAGCAAACTGAGGAAAGAATCCCGAATTCGGGTGCAGAAGCCGTCACGGATACTGATCTGGTTCGCGATGTCTGGACCGGTGAACTGAGTCCCAGAGAGTCCACTTTTCGCACTGCAAAATCATCATCAGTTGTCTCACCCCGAGAAGCTCCAGCGTGGGTCAGGTCGCTCAAGGAGCAGTGGATGATCTGGCTGGGAGGTCTGTCGGTGTCTCTGGCTGGTGTGTTCCTGGTTCGTTATTCGATCGATCAGGGCCTGCTTGGCCCGTCTGCGCGGGTGGCTCTTGGTGTTGCAATCGGGCTTCTACTGCATGGCGTTGCCGAGTGGCTTCGCCGGCGCAATACCGGGCATTACAATGCCTTTGCGGCCCTCGCCGGAGGTGCCAGTGTCACGCTTTATGCTGCATTACTCGCCGCTCTTCTGCTATACGAGGTATTGACTCCCTTGCCGGCTTTTGTGCTGCTAAGCGCAGTAGCGCTGTTCACGATGTCTCTCGCAATTGTGCATGGTCCCGTTCTGGCTATTATTGGAATTCTTGGTGCCTATGTTGTGCCCTTGTTCGTGGACACAGGAAGTGACAGCATCCTGGGCCTGTTCTCATACACGCTGATCATCACCGCCGCTGCAATTCTGCTCATGAGACGGGTTTACCGATTGTGGTTATGGACAGGCATGTTGCTGGGATCACTGGGGTGGTGGTACCTGTCAATGTTCGTGGAAGCAGCAGACGGCTATCGTGGCTTTTATCTCGCCGCGTTGCTTTACCTTTACATCGCACTGCCGTCCGGAGACTGGTTTCTGCGCAACCCAGATCCGGTTCCGAATCAAGAGTGCGTGCATCCAAGAACAATACTCTTGACGGTCGCTGCAGTAGCATTGGCCTTCGGCGGGTCAGTGTTCGCCGAGTCATCGGTGCAAAAATTTATTTATTACTGGACCCCGATCACCCTGGTGATCGGGCTGTCCGGCGGCAGACGTGATTCACTCAAGTGGATGCCGGCGGCGGCGATGGGCTTGCAACTGCTAGCCGTGCTTGCTCGCACTATCGAAACGCAATCGGGTATACAGTTTGTCGAAATGCCCTCAATCGAGCAATCGAGCCTGCTTGTCTATGCCGCGTGGATGACAGGCTTGCATTGTTTGATTTGCACGTACAACTTTCTGCAAGCCAGACAGAGTCTGTGGATGGCAATGCTATTGATGACGCCGCTCGCCTGGCTGGCCCTGAGCTATCTGCTGGTTTCCAGTCTTGCAGGGTCGGTCTACTGGGGTACCCTAGCAGGAGCGCTTGGATTTGTGTATCTATGTATCGCCTGGTGGAGGCTAGAAGGCAGGGCCCGGACTCATCGGGATGCGTTGGATAAGACGGCATCCGTCAATACATTGTGGCTGATTATTGCAGGCCATTTCGCTTACTCGCTCGCGGTAACAATTATGTTACGCGAGGCAACGCTGACGCTTGCAATTGCGGCACAGCTGGTTTCGCTCGCCTGGATAATCAGAAAATTTGATTTCCCCAATCTGGACCTTCTGATCAAGGTCTTGCTGGGTGTGATTGTTGCGAGGCTGACTCTCAATCCGTGGTTGTTTACTTATCCCGCTGACGTGCACTGGTCATTTTGGACTTACGGTGGTTCCACTTTGCTGGCCGTTCTGGCCTGCCGACTGTTGCCGCGCAATCAGGACTTGCGCAAATGGTTGGAAGCCGCAGCCTTGCACCTGCTGGTTTTAACCCTGTGGGCTGAAGCCCGCTACTGGCTGTACGATGGCAACATTTTCGCTTTACGTTTCGAATTGCTGGAGTTTGCGATCAATACCGCAGTATGGTCGACTCTTGCGCTAGTTTATTACCGTCGCTACCAGGTGAGCGAGACGTTCAGAGCCTGGTACCAGTTCTGTTCCCGAGTCCTGTTGGCTTTTTCGCTGTTCAGCTACGGGCTGGTGCTTGTGCCACTGAATCCTGCGTGGGGATACGAGGCCATCTCGAGCACGGCGGTATTCAACGAGCTATTGCTTGCCTTTGGTTATCCAGCTCTGATTTCTTTGCTGTTGTATCGATTCTACGAACCGGCGTTTAAACGCAGATTTGCCATCGGAGCCTGCCTCACGGGCTTTGTTTTTGTGAATCTGGAAATTCGGCACCTCTGGCAGGGCGGGGTGGACATCAACCTCCCGACCAGTAACGGTGAGGTATACACCTATACGATTGTGTGGATGGTATTGGCAATCATGCTGCTGCTGGCGGGTTCAATAAAATTTGGCAGCGTCGTCTACAAGGGCGGCATGGGGCTTTTATTGCTGGTAGTCGCAAAAATATTCCTCATTGATACTGCTGACCTGGAAGGCCTGTTGCGAGTGGCTTCATTCATGGGGCTGGGGTTGAGCCTGCTCGGTCTGGCCTACCTGTATCAAAGGTATAATCTGCAACCCGACAGGCGTGTCCCATCGGCTATCGGAAAAAGCGGAACATCTGATCGTGAGGGCTAAGGCTCAGGCGGTATAGACAGTCTTGATATTCATAAACTCGCGCATACCCAAATGGGAAAGCTCTCGGCCATAGCCACTTTGCTTGATGCCGCCGAAGGGCAGTCTGGGATCGGAGCGTACAAAGTCATTGACCACGCATGTACCCGCTTCCAGTCGATGAGAAGCTATGTGCCTGGCCCGGTCAATATCCTGGCTGAAGACGGCTGCGCCGAGACCAAAGTCAGAATCATTGGCCTTACTTATGGCATCTTCGTCACCATCGGCAACTATCACGCTGGCTACAGGGCCAAAAAGTTCCTGGCGAAAAGCGGGCATAGGATCATCGACGTCGGTGAGCAGGGTGGCGGGGTAGTAGGCGCCAGGTCCATCGGGAATAATACCGCCCAGCAGGCACCTGGCGCCAAGGGCGATTGACTCTTCCACCTGCTCATGTAATTCATTGCGCAGGTCGCTGCGAGCCATTGGCCCCTGGTTGGTCGATTCAAGCTCCGGGTTGCCGGGTTGGTACCTCTGCATTTCCAGCAACAGTTTTTCCTCAAACTGTTGTTTTACCCGGGCGTCGACGATCAGACGTTTTGCGGCGATGCAGGTTTGTCCGTTGTTGTTCATGCGGCTGTTCACACAAACCCGCGCCGCCAGATTCAGGTCGGCATCTGCCAGGATAAGGTAAGCGTCATTTCCACCCAGTTCCAGTACGCTTTTCTTCAGTGCTGCCCCGGCAGCGGATGCGACTGAAGCGCCCGCCGGCCCGCTGCCGGTCAGGGTGACGGCAGCGATATCGCGATGCTTGATGACCCGCTCTACTTCGCTGCTCTTGATCAGCAGGGTGCTGAACAGGCCGTCCGGTAATCCTGCTTCCCTGAAAATATCTTCGATTGCCAGGGCGCATCCACTGACATTAGAGGCGTGTTTGAGCAAACCGGCATTGCCTGCAATCAGTCCGGGCGCGGCAAATCTGAATACCTGCCAGAAGGGAAAATTCCAGGGCATGACTGCCAGCACTACCCCCAGAGGTTCAAAGCACACGAAGCTCTCCGATGCTTCGGTGGTCACAACCTCCGGAGCAAGAAATTCGGCGGATTTATCGGCGTAATAAAGGCAGGCGCTGGCGCACTTGTCGATTTCAGCCAGCGACTGCGTCACCGGTTTACCCATCTCTCTTGTCATCAGCAAGGCATAGGAAAGGCGATTATTCCTGAGTATTTCCGCTGCCTTGCGCAAGATGTCTGCTCTGTCCTTTACTGCCGTGTGACGCCAGCTATTGAAGGCAGTTTTTGCGTTCGCGATGAGCTGGTCAGTTTTTTTGAGAGAGTGGGGCTCAAATTCTGCGATCGTCTGATCGTTAGCCGGATTGACGGATAATAAACTCATGGTCTCATTCCAAGTTTTCGGTGTGCCTGTATTGCGCTATTCAGATGTATCTGTGATGGAGACCGTGTTCACGACGTAGGGCATGATTCCGCTACTGGAATAGTACCTGGCTTCGAGAGCCGTATCGAGTCGACACTGCAGCTGACAGGTCGCTGTTTCGCCGTTCGGGTAGTCAATTTTCATGGTTACTTCCATCCTGGGCCGGATGGAATCCAGCCCTGTAATATCGATACTTTCGTCTCCCGTCAGTCGCAGGGATTTGCGGCTCTCACCTTCCTTGAACTGCAGCGGCAACACCCCCATGCCAGCCAGGTTGGAACGATGAATTCGTTCGAAGCTTTCGGCGATGACCGCCCTGACGCCCAGCAAGCGAGAACCTTTGGCTGCCCAGTCACGGCTGGATCCGGCACCGTACTCTTTGCCGGCAATGACCAGCAGTGGAGTCCCGGAATTTTGATACTCCATCGCGGCATCGTAGATACTCATGGCTTCATTGCTGCCCGCAAGCCTGGTGTATCCGCCCTCGATGCCACCGAGCATCTCGTTGCGAATCCTTACATTGGCAAATGTTCCACGCATCATAACTTCGTGGTTGCCGCGCCGTGAACCGTAGGAATTGAAGTCGGCTTTCCGAGTGCCTTGATGCAAGAGGTATTGCCCGGCCGGGCTTTGTTCCGCGATTGATCCCGCAGGTGAAATGTGATCGGTGGTGACTGAATCGCCAAGCATAAGAAGAATCCTTGCAGCCTTTATCGAGTCGGCAGGCGCAGGCAGATCGCAGAACGGCGGTTTCTGAATGTAGGTCGACGCCGAGTCCCACCTGTAGGTATTACCCTCACCCGCAGGCAGATTGTTCCATGCGTCATCGCCTTCGAAAACTTCGGCATAATTTTTCAGGAACATTTCTTTGGCAACTCGCAGTACCTCGCCGCTGATTTCCTCGCTGCTGGGCCAGATGTCGCGTAAATATACCGGTTCGCCATTCCCACCGGTGCCGATTGCATCGCTGTGCAGGTCGATATTGGTAGTGCCGGCCAGAGCATAGGCAACCACTAGCGGAGGTGACGCCAGCCAGTTGGATCGTACCTTGGCATGAATTCGACCCTCGAAATTACGATTGCCTGACAATACCGAAGCGACCGTCAGATTGCCCCGATCTATAGCTTCCTCGATATCCCCAGGTAAAGGTCCCGAGTTCCCAATGCATGTGGTGCAACCGTAGCCCACCAGATTGAAACCGAGCTTATCCAGACTGGTTTGCAGTCCAGCGGTTTCGAGATAGCTGGAAACCACTTTGGAACCGGGAGCCAGGGAAGATTTGACCCAGGGTTTGCGAGCCAGGCCTTTCGCCACGGCGTTGCGGGCAAGCAATCCCGCGGCCATCATGACTGCCGGATTGGACGTATTGGTACAGGAAGTGATGGCGGCAATGACCACGTCGCCATCCTTCAGATCGTAGTCCTGATCGCCCACGTGGGTTTGCTTGATCAATTCTCCGTCAAGCTGTTTCGCCAGGGCTTCGGGTAAACCGGTAACCGGAACCCGGTCCTGAGGCCGCTTTGGACCCGCCAACGAGGGTACAACTGTGGCCAGATCAAGCACCAGGCTACTGCTATAGTTCACCAGATCGTCGTCACGTCGCCACAATCCCTGCTGTTTGCTGTAGGCCTCTACCAGCGCAACTGTATCGTCGTCGCGGCCGGTAAGAGTGAGGTAATCCAGCGTTTTCTGGTCCACCGAAAAAAAAGTGCACGTGGCGCCATATTCCGGTGACATGTTCGCGAGAGTGGCGCGATCGGCAAGGCTGAGGGATTCCAGGCCGGGCCCGAAAAACTCCACGAATTTCCCAACGACGCCATGCTGTCGCAGCATCTGGGTCACGGTCAATACCAGGTCCGTGGCGGTGATGCCCTCTTGCAATTCACCTGTCAATTTAAATCCCACTACCTGGGGAATGTTCATGGATATTGGTTGCCCCAACATCGCCGCCTCGGCTTCTATGCCTCCCACACCCCAGCCCAGCACTGCCAATCCGTTGATCATGGTCGTGTGGCTGTCGGTACCCACAAGCGTGTCCGGGTAGGCATAGACCTTGCCGCTGGACTCGCTCGACCAGATCGAGCGCGCGAGGTATTCAAGGTTCACCTGATGGCATATACCCGTGCCGGGTGGGACGACGCGGAAATTATCGAATGCTTTCTGACCCCAGCGCAGGAACTGATAGCGCTCACGATTGCGCTGCATCTCCATTTCAACATTGTCCCGGTAGGCGGTATCTACAGCAAAACGATCCACCATCACCGAATGATCGATAACCAGGTCCACCGGATTGACCGGATTGATCAATGACGGATCGCCGCCCTTGGCAGCTACCGCGTCTCGCATTGCGGCCAGATCGACTACCGCAGGCACACCGGTAAAGTCCTGCATCAGGACCCTGACCGGCATGAACATGATTTCTCTGGACTGGTGCTGGGTCTCTGACCAGTTAACCAGGGCCAGGACGTGGGACTCGTCAATGATTGATCCGTCACAGTTGCGTAACTGGTTCTCCAACAGAATCTTGATGGAGGCGGGGAGATTGGCTATCTGGGGATATCCGCTTTCACTCAGCGCCGCAAGGCTGAAATATCGGTAACTCCTTTCACCTATATCAAGGTCACGTTCGCAATCCGCGCGCAAGTTGCCTGTCTGCATGATGCCCTAATCCCCGAGTTGAAATTGCGGCTGAGATACAAGGTTATCACAAGCCTTGATCAGTGCCGGTTAAAATCCCCGCTCGGAACTTGCGCGGTCATTCTTCCTCGTCACCCTCGCTGGCCTGGTCGGCTTCATACTGCATCTGCGAAATCCTGCGCAGTTGCTGTAAAGAGGACAGATGGGCGTATATCAGGGGGAGCAGACCCTGTTTGCGAAGTGTCAGGAAATCCTCGTCTGGCAACTCATTGAGTGCCTTCTCATGGATGATATAGATTCCCTCGATATTGTAGCGGGTCGCATCGGGCCTGTGTTGCAACTGAATCTTGTGAGTGATCAGCAGATTCATATCCTGGAGTTGTTTGCAGATGTTATGCGTGTTCAAAGCTTGTTGCGTGGTGTCGATCAATGCTTCTACCCGCTTTTCCGCATAGACGGTCTTGTTGCCGTGCTCGTTGAAAATCGCATTGCCTTCAGACTCGCTCAATAGCGGGCTGTCTTCGTCGACGAGGACCACGTATTGATCACTGTCCGTATCAGCACGGGCGATCGCAAACGGAGCATTGCCAAAGCTCACCGGAATCACCTGGGCGGGCCATTGTTCGGTCTGGCAATACAGGTTCTGGCCTTTTCGAAGCCCCATGATTGCGACGGGTACGAATTCGTCTGGTCGGTCCCGCGTCACAAATACCAGCGGAAATTCAGCCGCGAGGTTGAAAAAATCCTTCGTTACGATGGGAATCAGGTTCTGGTCTCGGTAACGCGAGTAGTCCCCTGATTCCGTCACTTTCAATTTTGCGTGCTTGTCGCTGGAGAGTGGTGCTAGTGTGGTCATGCATTCTTACCCTGTGGATCTGCGTAACGAGGCGCATGGTACCCAGTAAGCAGGGTCAAAAACAACTGCCAGCAGGTCTTAAAATCTGCTGGTTTCGTTGATTTTTTGCGTGTGGAAAGTTACGGTTAGAACTCGTCAGACCGAATTGCTAATAAATAAACTAAAAACAAGAGGTGCGCTGCAGCTCGGCATCCGCCTCCATAAACCCCAAGGTTCAACCATCAAATAAGGGAGCAACTTCTCGTGAATCCCAAGTTAACCAGAAGACGATTTATCAAAGGCGTCATCTTTTCAAGCGCCGCCGTGGCGTCCGGAACAGGATTCTACCTGTCGGCGCAATCTGCATCCGGTGCGGTCAACGAAAGGCTGTTAACCCTGACCATCAATGGGGCAGCCAGGCGCGTCGATGTAGCACCCACCGAGACCCTGGCATTTACGCTACGCAACAAGCTGGGACTGACCGGCACCAAGGTAGCTTGCAACCGGGGTGAATGCGGTGCCTGCACGGTTTTGCTTGATGACGTGGCCAATTACGCCTGCTCGGTGTTGACTCATACGGTCAAACGCCACGCGATTACCACTGTCGAGGGATTGCGGGCAGCCGACGGTACGCTCAGTGCTGTGCAGCAGGCATTTGTCGAGGAACTGGCGCCGCAGTGCGGCTTCTGTACACCCGGGCAGGTAATGTCCGCCACTGCCCTGTTGCGTAGTAATCCCAATCCGTCGAGAGAGCAGGCGCGCGCCGCCCTGGCAGGTAATATTTGCCGATGTGGTGCGTATGATCACTACCTGAATGGCGTCATGCGCGCCGCGGAGATGTTGTCATGACTTTTATGCATATCGGAAAAGACTTTACGCCTCCCGACGTGGTGGGCAAGGTCACTGGCGATGCCAAATACGTCGAAGATTTCCAGCGAGAGGGCATGGTGTACGCGCGGTTGTTCACCAGTCCAATGCCGAGCGGACGGGTAATCAATATCGATGCCTCCGAGGCGTTGCGAATGGATGGTGTTCTGGGGATCATCACCGCCGATGATCTGCCACCGACGAGCGCGCCCGAAGAGCCCATGCTCGCATCTGAGGACGTTACATTCGTAGGTCAGCCCATTCTCGCGGTCGCAGCGGTATCCGATGAGATTGCAGAAGCAGCCCTGGCCCGCATTCAGGTGGATTTTGAGTATCGCCAGTTTGTTACCGATCCGCTGGAGAGCCTGACGGAGGGCGGGGCGAACGCCTATCCCGATGGCAATGTACTTTCCCAGGCAGCACCTCTGGCAGATGAGAATGACACGATTCGTGGCGGTTTTATGACCATCAAGTGGCCGGCATCGGAAGTGGAGCGACTGCGAAACGGACAGGAGCCCCGCGGCGTCGATTTTGCCGATGGCTGGACCTATGGGGACCTGGACGCCGGCTTCGCCGAGGCTGAAGTTATCGTTGAAGAATCATTTGTTACGGCCGGCACGCCGCATCATTGTCTGGAACCCCGGAGCAGTATGTCGTACTGGGAAAACGGCAAATGCTTTTTCCACGGTTCACTGCAGAGTCAGAGTGCGGTAAATGAAGGGTTGGCGGACATGCTGGGCATCGAGCCCGAGAACATTTGCATTATCAATGAAAACACCGGCGGAGGATTCGGCTCCAAGGCGCGTGCCTATCCCATTATGGGCGTGTGTGGCCATTTTTCCCGCATGCTAAACCGGCCGGTGCAGCTCCGTATCACCCGCTCCGAGGAATATTATATCGGTGTAGGCCGACCCGGGATGCAGGGCTGGGTAAGGGCGGGTCTGCGGGCCGATGGCACCGTTTCCGCGATGGACGTGATCATCATTAGCGATGGCGGACCAACGGGACGCAACAGTGCCTCCGCATCTGCGGAGCATTTGTCTGTCGTTTATACACCCTCTGCAATGCGCCTGCGCAATATTCCGGTCTTCACCAACACGGCGCCGCGCGGAGCACAGCGGGGTCCTGGTCAGAATGAGATGTCGGCTGCAATCGCACCGATTATGGACAAGGCCGCCAATCAATTGGGTATGGATCGCGTGGCATTCCGTCGGATCAATGCGCCCAATAGTGAGTCGCCCGTGTATCAAAACCGTGGGCCAATGACCAGTGCCTTCCTCGGCGAGGCCATCGATCAGGCGGCCGAGATGTTTAACTGGGCGCAGCGCGCCAGTCAGCCTCGCGCCCGCAATGGCAGCAAGGTGCGAGGCCTGGGCGTCGGGCTGGGATATCATTCCGCTGGTAATAACGGCTATGACGGGCTCGTGCGTATCGACCCAACGGGTCGTATCTACCTGCATTCCGGGGTCGGGAACCTCGGAACGTATTCCTATGCAGACACCGTGCGGGCGGCTGCAGAAGTTCTGCAGGCTGATTGGAATAACTGCGAAATCGTGCGCGGGGACACCGATCTGCACCTGCCCAATAGTTCCGCACAGGGGGGCAGTAACACCATATTTACTCACACCCGGGCCAACTGGGTTGCCGCAGAGGATGCCGTACAAAAACTGAAGGAAGTTGCCGCCGCGGAACTGGGGGGTAATCCGGAAGATTACAGCATTGGAGGCGAAAGGGTTTTCCGCAGTGACGACGAATCCTCGGGCATGACCTACGGGGAGGCCGCAGCTCGGGCAATTGCCATGGGTGGTAAGTATAGCGGTGAGGAGTATCCGGATGATATCCATCCCATCACCCAGCGCGCTGTTCAGGGCCTCGCAGGCAGCGGTCTGATTGGGGTGGCCAGGGACAACCTGCCCAAGCGCGGCATCGCACCTGGGTTGATGGTCGCGATGACCGAAATCGAAGTTGATCTGGATACGGGTAAGCTTGAGATTCTCGACTATGTTGGTGTAGCTGACTGCGGCACGGTGATTCATCCGCAGGGTCTGTCCCAGCAGATAAACGGCGGTGCAGTATGGGGATTCGGCATGGCCATTTCCGAGCGGCATGTCTACGATCCGCAGAATGCATTGCCGGCTAACAACGGGATCTATCAGGCCAAGTTACCCACCATCATGGATGTGCCGCTGGAGATGAAAAACGGCGCTGTGGATATTGCCGATCCTTACAATCCCGCTGGTGGTCGGGGTGTGGGTGAGCCTGCTCAGGGCGCCGCGGTCGCAGCGATGACCAGTGCGATTGCCGATGCGCTGAACGGTCATTTATTCAATCGAGTGCCGGTCACTCCGGACATGATTGTTAGCCACGCGGCGGGTTTCGCGCAGGGTTACAAACCCCTGTCACTGAACACGTTCTGACAGGCACAACCCACGGCGAGGAAAACAGAGGGACAGGGAAGTTTCCGGGGATCCCTGGTGCCTTCTTCGATTCTCTTTTGCAATGAAAGAGGGCGCACGGGGAGTTGTGTTTCCGTCTTGTGGGACAGGTATTGGATTGCCGGGAGGCTGCCAGAACACCTGTCTCGCGCTTGATCCCCGGATGCGTTCATTTCCGTCAGTCAGCTATAGCGTTAGAATTTAATGCTTAGTTCGCAAGGCACTGGTGGTTGCAAGACAGGGAAATTCGATTGTCCGGGATTCTACGACATAAAATCACATTCCATGACGGACGGGCCTGGCCGAGTTTGTCGGCGTTCGCGATTGTGTTTTTCTATATCGCCAGTATTCCATTTGCTGCTGCAAATGGCGGAGACTTTATTCACTTATGGGTCGGTGCGCGCGCATTCGTAACAAACAATCCAGAATTATTGTACGACCCGGAATTACACATAAGTATTCTGAACGCCTACCAGTTCCCGCTCGACACCTACTGGGGACCCCGGTATGACATTCTCGGTGCGTTCTTTTATCCACCCGTTACCGGTCTGTTGTATAGCCCTCTAGGATATCTTGACCCGGTGATTGCGCAGGGAGTGCAGGCGTTCATTAATATTGGATTTGGTATCCTGTCGGCCTGGCTGTTGTCAGACCTTATTGAGCGCCGCATCAGTTTTCCGATGGTGATTTTACTGCTGTTTCTCTTCCCACCATTTTTCTTCTGTTTTGCACTGGGTCAGAACGGAATCCAGACCATGGGGTTGGTGCTGCTGGGATTGCACGCGTTGAAGAAGACCAGGCCGTTACTCGCAGGGTTCTGGTGGAGCTGCCTGCTTTACAAGCCAAACTGGCTCGTCGCTATTGGATGGCTTCCGGTTGTGCTGCGAAACTACAGGATAGTCCTCGGTCTCCTTTTGGGCGCGTCTGCGTTGACCTTGATTGCGCTGATTGTTTTTGGACCGTCGCCGTTCGTTTCCTATTTCGCTGTTTTTACTGAGCTGCTGAGATTGCAAGAATTACCCGCGTACCCCCTGGAGACCCAGTACAGTCTGCTTTCTCTTATCCGAAGGCTGAATGGTATCAATTCACTGTCTGACATTGTTGGGTGGTTGACGGTTCTTTTTATTTTCTGTTCAACTCTCAGGCTGATGTGGCCCGGCCAGGGTGTCTCAAGGCAGCATGAACCCCGAAACGAGGGGCTGATCGTGTTTGCGCTTGCGATAGTGACAGCAGTCGCAATCAATCCCCATCTTCATCATTACGATCTCTTGCTTGTTGGTGCCATGGGTGTCGTGGCATTGAGTGAGATGGCTTCGATGGAGGGACGGGAAAAACAGGTACTCGTTGCTGTGTTTTGCTTTCAATACCTGGCCTTTTTGCTGGAAGCCCTGTTTTCCGCATCCTATGCGATTCCAACTCTCTCGATGCTATCCCTGCTTTTCTGGCTCAAGTATCGAACATGGACTGTGACGAGGAAATCAAGGTTAATGGAATCCTCCTGAAATCCGATGTGCCTGCGACCCTGCCGCTTCATCAATTTCGCTTTTATTGCCTCAATACGAACAATGCTCTTCCGATTGCGTGGCAAGGCAAGGGAAAAATTGATTCGTATCGGTAACAGAATACCTGGTTCAGTGATTAATGGAAAAATGTCATCGGACGCAGTACCCTAAGAGACATGCCGCTGATTGAAAGCACTCATATAACCCTGTGGCTATTCACGGCCATGGTCGACCTGGGGCTGGCGGTGCTGGCCTTCCGTTTGTTTGGCCGCGTCGGGCTTTACGGGGTAGTCATCTTCAGCCTGCTGCTGGCCAACGTCATGGGGCCGAAGCTGACGGTCATCGGCGGGCTGCAAACCAGCATGGGTGTCATTCTCTATTCCAGCATTTTCTTTGCTACCGACCTGCTTAGCGAAAAATACGGCAGGGCGGAGGCGCAGCGCGCTGTCCTTCTGGGCTTCTTTGTCAGTGTTGCACTGGTAGTGATGACCCAGATCAGTCTGCTTTTCCCGCCGTCCATGGAGCCCGAAACGGCGGCATACGCCCAGTCGGTGCATGCGGCGATGGTCACTCTGTTCGACTACACCCCGCGATTTGTTTTCGGCTCGCTACTCGCCTATCTGCTGAGTCAGTCATTTGACGTCTGGGTTTTTCACCGTATCCGTGCCAGGACCGGTTCTCGCCACCTGTGGTTGCGCAATACCGGATCGACGCTGATTTCCCAGGCGGTCGACACGGTTATTTATGGGCTGGTGGTTTGGTGGGGACTGGTAGATCTGGTGACCGCGATGCAGCTTGCGGCGGCCAAGTACTTATTTAAGTTCGCTATTGCCGTGATCGACACTCCCTTTATTTATCTGGCGCTGCGCTGGTCAGCGGATACCGCAGAGCCTGTCAGGGCGTCGCCAGCTCTTGATTGAGAATGTCGGGTAGAATCAAGACCGATTCTAGAGCGCCCGCCGATTCAGGTATTTTGCTATCATTGCTTGCATGAACAGATTCTTATTATTTGCACTGATTGTTCCAATAATGGGCTATGGTCAGGTCAGTCGCTGGGTGACCAGTAGCTGCAAGTCTGGTGTCGGAACTGGAACTTACACCTGGTCCAACGGCGAGACTTATGAAGGGCAGTGTCAGAATGAGCGCATTCATGGTCATGGTACGCTCTATATGGCCAATGGCGACCGCTACGTTGGCCAATGGCGTGACAACCGTCAGCATGGTCAGGGCACCTATTTTTGGATAACCGGTGATCGTTACCAAGGGCAATGGCAGTATGGCATGCAGTCCGGCAATGGGACGTTGACCCAGATCAATGGCGATCGCTATGTTGGCTATTGGACCAATGGACGCAAAAATGGTGACGGCATATTGACCCTCGTCAATGGTGATCGCTATGAAGGACAGTGGTTAAACAATCAAATGACCGGTGAGGGCGCCTATATCTGGGCCAATGGCGATAGATATCAGGGTGACTGGTACAACAGCCGCCAGCAGGGCAGGGGGGCTTTACACCGCGCTAATGGTGATCGTTATGAGGGCGAGTTTGTCGACAATCAGTACCATGGCCAGGGCACGTACCAGTGGACAAATGGCGATACGTACGAGGGCAGCTGGGTGCGCGGCCAGCAGCAGGGATATGGCATCAAAACCTGGAGTAACGGTGACCGATACGAGGGCCAGATGCAGGCCGACAAGCTAAATGGCACCGGTGTTTTTACCTGGGCGGATTCCAGACGCTATGAAGGCCAGTTTGTGGAAAATGTCATCAATGGCCAAGGAAATTATTACTGGCCCAACGGGGACCGTTATGAGGGTAGCTGGCGCAATGGTCAGCGCCACGGTGCAGGAATCCTGATTCAGGCTGACGGCACCCGCGTAGAACAAAATTTTACCGACGGCAAAGCAGTAGACTGACCCTCAGCCCGGAGTCAGGCCTGCACGGTGCGGTCTTTCGCCCAATCACGCAATGCTTCGATGGGTTCCTGCATGACGACCGACAACGGTCTGGTATTGGCAATTTCCATTAATAAGGATTCGGTGCTTACTGGTGTATCAGTAGCGTGTGCTCGATAAAGCCCTGATACTACCACCTGTTCTATTTCCGCGCCGGAGAATCCCGCGCTCCTTTGTGCCAGCAAATGGCTATCAAATCCGTCTGGGTGTAACTCCCGTTTAGCCAGATGAATGGCAAAGATATCTTGGCGGACCGCTTGATCCGGTAAATCGACAAAGAAGATTTCGTCCAGCCTTCCCTTGCGGATTAACTCTGGCGGTAAGCTATGGATGTTGTTGGCAGTGGCACCAACAATATTGCCGCTTAGAGGTAATACTAAATTACCAGCGCCATCGAATGTCCATGTATAAGCAGAGTTTTGCGTAGAAATAGTCACATTGGGATGGCGCACTGTCACATTGCCGAGCACCTGCATGCAGGCATGATGCTGGGCT
>JAYPVG010000010.1:0-53387 GCA_038134485.1 Pseudomonadales bacterium | reverse complement strand
GATGTTGTTGGCAGTGGCAACAATGAACACCGGGCTGCTGTTCTCTGCCATCCAGGTCAGCAAGGTAGCCAGCAGGCGCTGAGAGGTGCCGCTGTCGTGATCGCCGGTGGAAACGCCTTTCTCGATTTCGTCAATCCACAGCACGCAGGGTGCCATGATTTCGGCGAGGCCAATCGCCTGGCGCAGGTTCTTTTCTGTCTCGCCAAAAAATTTGTTGTATAGAGTGCCGAAATCAAGGCGCAACAGAGGCACTCCCCAGGCTCCGCCGACAGCCCGAGCGGCCAGACTTTTCCCTCCACCCTGAATACCGGTAATCAGGATACCCTTGGGTCGATCCATTCCTCTGGTGCTGTCTGCTTCAAGAAAGGTCTGCTTGCGCAAACCCAGCCAGTCTTTCAGATTGGCCAGTCCGCCGACCTGGTCGAAGCCGGCAGTCTCCAGTTCGAAATGCAGCAGCCCGTCCTTTCCAAGCAGTTCGTATTTGGCTTTCTGCACCCGTTCAATATCGGAACTGGAGATTGCATCATCGTCATAGATGGCATTACGTATCAGTCGTCGAGCTTCCGATTCTGTCAGTCCGATCAGGTTATTGACCAATAATTCCATTGCATTCCGATCGGCTTTCAGTTTTCCGTTTTCTTTTTTCAATTGCCAGACTTTGGCCTCGGAAACCACCAGTTTTTTCAATTTGGCTTTATCAGGGAGTTGCAGATTGAACTTGGCGGTAAATCGAAATAATTCCTCCGGCATTTTCACTTCATGACTGATAAAAATCAGATGATGGCCATGCAAGGGCTGGTCCTGAGCGATTTCTTTTAATAGCCGCACCACGTAGGGGTCGTCCAGGTAGTGATGAAAGTCCAGTAACAGGTAAATTCCCGATAGTGAAGTGTTGTGTATTTCCTGCAGCAGTTTTCTCGGATCGGAGTGCTGGAGTTCAGTTGACTCGGAGGACGAGCCAATGCTCGGCAGTGGTTCGCCGGTGTCAGCCCGGACCAGGCCTTTGGTTACACTCCAGCGCAGGACGCGGCGATGCAACTTGACCCCGCAGTGTTTCAGAAGATCTAGCGCGCGCTGCTCTTCATGGGTTTCGATACTGATAAGCGGCTGGTTTGCCCGCATTAGCAGTAACAGGTCGTTTAGTTCGTGCAAGTTTCCCCCCCAAAACACCCGAGATCACGTTGGCTCAGCAGTTGCTTTGATAATCTGCAAATAAAGATCGCGTACATGTTGCGTGACCGGGCCAGGTTTCCCGGTGCCAATCGGGTTGCCATCTATGCTTACGACGGGCAGGACCAGGGTAGTCGCTGAACTGAGGAATGCTTCGTCTGCTTGCAGCGCCTCTTCCACGGTAAATGGTCGCAATTCTACGGTCAGATCGCTCGCATCGATCAGATCCAGGATTACCCGACGGCGGATGCCAGGCAGGATCGAATTGGACAGGGGCCGGGTTACAAGTTTCTGGTCCCTGACGATGAAGGCCGATGAGGAGGCACCTTCGGTGACCTCACCGTCTTCCACCATCCAGCCCTCGAAGGCGCCTGCGACCCGCGCCTGTTCCTTGGCCATACATTGTGCCAGCAGATTGAGCGACTTGATGTCGCGGCGTTTCCAGCGCAGGTCAGCAACCGTGACCACATGGACGCCGGATTGTGCCAGTGGGTTATCAACTATGTCAGCCGCGCTGGTAAACGCCATCAGGGTGGGTTCGACGCCTCGGGGATAGGAAAAATTACGGGGCGCGACGCCGCGGGTTATCTGCATGTACACGAAACCTTCCTGCAGATTATTGCGCTGTACCAGTTCCTGCGCCATCGCCAGTAGCTCGGTGGAACTGCATGGCCAGCGTAGTTCGATTTTTTCCGTGCTGGTGGCGAGTCGCTCCAAAAAGTAATCGCGATCTATCAGCACGCCGTTGACCACGGGCACTACTTCATAGACGCCATCGCCAAACAGGAAGCCTCTATCGAAGATCGACACTCTCGCATCTGCGGAGGCCAGGTACTCGCCATTGAGGTAAACCGTCCCGCTTAACATGTCCGTCATGTACGCACTCTACTGCTCGTTTTCGGTGAATTACCATCGCCCACTATTTTCTAGGGCAGGCCGAGGGCAGCCCGCATCTGGCTGGCGGTCAGACCTCGCACATAGACATCGGTGCCGCGATCAAACTCTCGGGCGCTGCTCAGCCCGCCGACCACTACGGGATCGAATCCCGCATCCCGAACCAGTCTCTCGGTTACCGCAATGGCTTGTGAATCATCGCTTGCAATTGGAATAGCGATCAGCTCGCCCTGCCGATGGGCTTCGTTTTCAACCATCTGTGCGCTAACCGCATTAAACGCCCGAACCAGTCGCACACCCGGGAAATAATCGGCTGAGGCCACTCCTGTGCCCCGCTCAATGGCGTCGTCGGCCATCGGTCCATCCCGGTCAGCACGGGGATTGCCGCAGTCTATGACGATCTTGCCCTGCATAAGTGGTGCATAGTCACGGCCCACTTGCGGCGTGGCTCCGTAAGGTACAGCGATTAACACCACGTCGCCAAATTCAGCGGCGTCGGCAGGATAGCCGGCCTGGGCATTGCCGCCGGCCTGCTCGACCAGTTCCCCTAGTTGATCAGGATTACGGGATGAGAAAAGAATCTGGTGGCCCGCTTCTGCCCAGCGCAAGCCGACGGAGCCTCCGATCCGACCGGAACCGATTATACCGATTTTCAACGGCTCACCTGATTGCGCCAATGCGCGAGGCAGGCCGGAAATTACCGGCAGGCCAACAGCACCGCAGCCAATCAGAATCTGGGCCAGAAACCGTCGTCTATTTTTCTGATATTTTTGCATAGTCTGATTCCTCTCGGATTTGTAAAGGGTGTTGTTCAGCACAGCTATTAAAACTCCGTCGCTCATTGAGGAGCAAGCTCAAACAGCAGTTCACTGCGATACCCCACTGTGATTCAGAAGATTATTCTTTTTGTTTTTGATTTTAATATGTTTTTTCTCTCCTGGCTTACAATTTGTCACAGTCGATTACTTACAATTGAAATACAATTCAAAGATTGTCTTCTATAGATTCGCCCCTGCGAGGACGCCAGTCGATGGTTTTTTGTTTTTCAGATAATAATCACACCCGCCGCATCAACGTCCGACCATGGTTTTACGTGGCTGCACTGCTTGCTGTATCTGCCGCCGGGGTTCAGGCCCAGGACAATGTGGGTGACGAGTCCACCATTGTCTACCCGGCATCCTACTTTGTCGAATGGGCACCGGTCACTGCTCAGGACATGCTTGATCGCATTCCCGGATTGAATGTTCAGCGCGGTGGAGGCGGCGGTCCGCCGGGGGGTAATGCCAGTCGCGGCGGAAGAGGTCTTGGCAGCGGGGGCGGAGGCACCGAGGTTCTGGTCAATGGCAAACGAATGGCCGGTAAAAATAATACCAGCCAGGGGCAACTGGATCGTATTTCCTCGGATCAGGTCGATCGCATTGAAATTATCCGCGGCACTTCCGGCGAATTGGATGTGCGCGGCAGCACCCAGATTGTCAACGTGGTGCTGTTTGAAGAGCTGTCCACCTCCAGCCTGGCGTTTGAAGCCAACATGGACTACTACCAGGACAGCGAGTCCAAACCAGGAGGCTCTCTGGCCTACAGCGGTCAGACGGGCGGGTTGAATTTTCTGTTCAGCGCTTCCGCCGAACCCCGGTACGAGCACCGGGAACTGGAAGAACGCAGCATCCTGCCTGACGGATCTCCCAACGATACTATCGATGAAGACAGAATTCGCCAACAGACCACCTACACTTTATCGACCAACCTCGACTATCAGCTGTCTGGCAAAAGCAGTGTGCGTTTCAATGCTCTTTATGCTGATGACGACAATCCCACTGAAATCGATCGGGTAACCATCAATCGACGAGACGGAGCGAACATTCCTTACGTCGAGCGCGAGGAACTGCCCGGGACCCAGAGCAACTGGGAAATCGGCGCAGACTACGAATATCGGTTTGACAACGGCCATCGGTTCAAATTGTTGGGTATCGCCAATCAAAATGACACAGCGCAGACGCGGGAACGTTATCAGGTGCTTGGCGACGGAAGCGAAAACAAAAATCTTTTTCTGGACTCCAGCAGCGTCATCGAGGAACAGATTGTGCGGGGTTCGTACACGTTGGATCTGTTTGGTGGACAGAATGTAGAGATGGGTATGGAGCGGGCTCAGACTACACTGGACTCAAGTCTTGCCCTGGGTGTTGCCTCAAGCAGCGGCACGCCGTCGCCGGATTTTGGTGGGCTAGTGCCGGTCCCGGTTTCAAACGCCAATACTACCGTTGAAGAGGTTCGATACGAGCCATTCGCGATCCACAACTGGCGACTGAATCCGCGGATGACGTTGGAGACGTCACTGGTCTATGAAACTTCGGAGATTACCCAATCCGGAGATACCAATAAATCACGGAATTTCAATTTCTTTAAACCAAAAATTGACTATCGATTCGATATCACTCCGACCTTACAGTTGCGACTGTTGCTTGAAAAGATCGTCCGTCAGTTAAGCTTTGCGGATTTCACCGCTGTCACCGACAGTGATGATATTGACGCCGATACAATGGCCGGTAATACCGAGTTAAGGCCGGATTACTGGTGGAACTACAATCTGCTGGCGGAATACCGTCTGCCGAACGACATGGGTGTGGTCAGTGCCAATCTCTACAAGCATCGGCATTATGATTTCAGGCAGCGAATCGATGTATCGCCATCCGATGACAACCTGCGCTCGGCCTGGGGAAATGCCGGCATGGGAGACATGTGGGTTCTCGACCTGCGGGGTAGCGTGAGACTAAGCATGCTTGATCTGCCCGATGTGCTGGTCACTTCCCGTGCCAGTGCCCGGGTGTCGGAGACAACCGATCCCATGACCGGAGAGGTGCGCAGCTTTAATGATTTCCATAAAGGCGAGTTTTCACTGGGTTTCAGACATGACATACCGCGGTGGAGAATGAACTACGGGATCAACTTTCATCAAAGGTTTAACGGCGATAACAAGCTGTGGGATCTGGAGGATATCGAAAGCACCTATGGAGACCCTTTTGCCATGGCATTCATGGAGGTTCGCACCGCCAACGGCACCACGTTTCGACTGGATTCACGCAATGTGAATAATGGAGAGCGTTGTCGGGACAGGATTCGCTTCGAGGGACGTCGCAGTCAAAATATCCTGGAAGAAGTCGAATACATGTGCAATACCTCGGGTCGGGTAATCACCCTGCGCATGAGCGGAACTTTCTAGACCGCTGGCTGCTGCTCGAACCTGACGGTCTCAATTCCCTGCAGGTCGAAGTATGATCGGCACCATCTCGCCTTCCTGAAACCATTCGCCGTCAATGAAGGCGATCCTGCTGCTGGATTCGTCCAGACGCAATCTGCCGGTGTACTCCGCGCCCAGCATATCAAGACGGATCGTCAGACGGTTATTCTCCAGTCTGACCAGTTCAGCGGGCATTCCGTAAATACCTAACTGGCGACTGATCAAGGCCGCTCCATAGCCCTCGCCCTGGCGGGTCAGGTTGAATGTCATTTCAAACGAGTCTCTTCCGATTACCAAAGTGCCAGCCCAGGAACCAACAAGTGTCTCCTCGCCGGCTTGCTGCTGCGACGCAGCAGGGTTCGCGCCCAGACAGACCAGAACTAAACCCGCTATTGCCAATTTACTTTTCATATCGTTAACCACTTGCCATCCGGAGTAATGAGCCGTCAGTTTAGCAGAAAAACGGCAGGGACCTGGGTGTTTTGCGGCCTGAATCCGCGCTATCAACGCGCGATGATTACCCGCACTGCTGCATCTGGCTCGAGATCCATGGGGCATATTCCGTTTGGTGTGCAGCGTCGGGTGGTGCCGAAATAGGTGGCGCCGGGGTCAAGAGATTGAGATTCCGTGAATGTGAAAGTGACTTTCTTGCCGGATATTCTCACGAAACCGGAGTCATTCATTGAATGGCTGGAGCCAAGGGATGTCCAGCGTCGAGACGCCGACCGCCAAACCAGCAGGGTGAGGGGTTTCTGCGAGCTCAGATCCTCGCCGGTAGTCACAGCATCTATGTTGATGGGCTCTCCTCTGATCACGTACGCGGTCGCGTCAGTGATTGCAGAGTCTTTACCCAGAACGGCACTTGGAATGAAGGCCATCGACCAGGCTAGCAACAGGAGAGTTCGGATTCGAGATTGCATGGTAACAGGATAATCCGATTGCGCGGCCTTCGATACAGAAACGCCCCTAATCATTGCTGATTGGGGCGTTTTGCTTGATCGGGAAGGGAGAATTTTAACTTCCGCCTTCCAGTTACAGCAAATCAGTGAGCGCCTGACTCGCCTGCAGCGGCTCCGGGCAATGCCATTGCCGTCAGTTTCGGTCCGGTCTGCAGGATGATGTACTGATGTCCATCATGCATCCAGGAGCTCATGCCGTAGCGGCTTTGAGCGGGTACCTGAATGCGACCCAGTTCCTCACCGGTTTGCTTGTCAATCGCGTAGAGCAGGGCCGTCTCTCCATCATGGTCGGGTCCTGAATAAATCAGGAGATTCGCTGTGGTTACCATCGATGGCGCTCTTCCACTGCCGGTGTCACCGACGTCTACGCCTTCAACTGCAGGATTGTTGCGAATACGGTCTGGCGTTTCGCCCGCCGGGATCCGAAATGCGATCTCACCGGTATTCATGTTGTAAGCCGTAATGCTGCTGTACAACGGCTTCACGTAGGGCAGCCCCGATGCCAGCCGTGGTGGACGTCCACCCGGCCCGTTCGCATAGCGCGCAAATGTGGTCCCTGTTGGCTCGGCGATGCGCGCATCCGCTTCCTCGCCCGGAATCACCCGCTGCCAACTGCAGTTGTTAGCAGAGGCAACATACAGAAATCCGGTGGTGGGATCTGCTGTCGGCGGTGCGTAGATGTTCGCGCCGCCACCATCGCCGGGGCACATCGCAGCACTGATTTTGCCCTCCGCATTCTCGTCGTGGATCGGCGGATTGAACAATGGCCCCATCTTGTAACTGGCCATCACTTCCAGCGCCTCGCGGCGCAGTTCCGGAGTGAAATCGATCAGATCATCCTCGGTGATGCCCTGTTGCTCAAAGGGTGGTGGCCTGGTGGGGAAGGGCTGCGTCGTAGACAGCTTTTCGCCCGGAACCTGCGATGCGGGCACTTCTCTTTCGACCATCGGCCAGATTGGTTCACCAGTCATTCTGTTAAAGGTATAGACAAAGCCCTGCTTCGTGACTTCGGCGACCGCGGGAATAATGCCTCTGCCCGGAATATTCAGGTCAAGCTGAATCGGTGGTGAAGGATTGTCGTAGTTCCAGACATCGTGTTTGACCGTCTGGTAATGCCAGATCCGCTCGCCGGTCTCGGAATTCAGTGCAATGACGCTGGTTCCGAACAGTCCATCTCCAGGGCGAAAGCCGCCGTAGTAATCGATAGTAGGAGGATTGGTCGGGACATAGACAATATTGTTTTCCGGATCCGCTGTCAGTGGCGCCCAGGATGAAACATCGCCGGTCCACTGCCAGGCATCGTTTTCCCAGGTTTCGTGACCGTATTCGCCCGGCCGGGGAATTACGTTGAATTTCCATTTGAATTCACCGGTGATTCGGTCATAGGCCAAGATGTCACCGGGGACATTTTCAACCCGCGCCTGCAGATAACCCTGCTCTGCCGAGTTGCCAACCACAATGGTGTCGTTAATCACGATAGGTGGAGAAGACGTGGTTATGTAACCGGTTTCCAGCGGGATTCCTTCATAAGGGTCGTAGGGATGTCCAAGGTCAGCCAGCATGTCCACGACTCCGGATTCAGGAAATCCGTCGATTGGGACCTGGCCTCCGAACCCTTCCAGAGGAGTTCCAGTTTCGGCATCCAGCGCCAGCAGGAAGAACCCGGGTGTGGAGATATAAATCACTCCTTTACCATCGATGCGTGAGTAAGCAATTCCCTTGCCGTACGAGGCGCGCATGGAATATTCCCAGCGCCCGGTGTTTGGCAGACGGTAGGACCAAATGGTCTCGCCGGTCTTTGGGTCTATGGCGACCACGTTGCGTCGCGGCCCGGAAACGGTGAACAGTTTGCCGTCGACATACGTTGGCGTCGAGCGACCCGAGTAGCCTCCAAAGCTGGAACCGTCCCATTCCCAGGCCACCTCCAGATCTTCGAAATTTTCTGCCGTAATTTCGGCGGCTGGCGTATAACGGGTATGCGCGTAGTCACCACCGAGGGTGTACCACTCAACGGTGTCGTCGGTGACCAGATTCTGGCTCCAGCCGAATTGCGCGATCAGCCCGAACAGCGCGGCGAGACAGCTCAGAAATGTCAACTTCCCCAGTCCTCCAGGCGGCGCGAATAAAGAGCGTGCTTTCATGATGGATCCCTCTCCAATAATCGGTGCGGCATTTGCTACCGTGCATTACTTTTCCCGGCGAAACTCTATCATAGCACCGGAAAATTGGAAGCGATTTGACCGAATTCTGGCGCCGTCAGGCGCAACATGCGAAATTACTTTTATCGAAACAAATCCAGGTTAATGCTCTCAGCCATGGCGCGATAGCCAGCGTCGTTGGGGTGCAGATTGTCTTCCGTGAAGTCTGGCCTGATTTGGTTCGGATTTGCAGGGTCCTGCACAACTGAATCAAATTCGATGACTCCATCAAACTCGCCACTGTTACGAATAAAATCGTTGACCTGCAGGCGCACCGAATTTCCTGCGTCGGTGTAATAAGCCGCGCCCTCGTAAGGAAGCAGCGTAGCGCCAATTATCTTGATGCCGCGGGCATGGGAGCGATCGATAATCTGACGGTATCCGGCAATAATCTGGTCTGCGCTGATGAGCTCTCCCGCGCGGGATGACATGCCGATATCGTTAATGCCCTCCAGCAGGATGATGTGACTGACATTGCTCAGTGCCAATACGTCGCGCTCAAAGCGCGCCTGCAAATTCTGCCCGAAAGTTGGACTCGCCTCGGTGGTCACCCGATTGCCGCTAATACCGGCATTCACCACCGCAAAGTCTTCAATATTTTGATCCCGATACAGGCGGTGGGCGAAATGATTTGGCCAGCGCTGATTGGCGCTGTCTGTTGAGCCCCAGCCATCGGTAATCGAATCGCCCAGCGTCACTATCGCGCTGGTTGGAACTGCCGCAACTACATCTATGGCGGTAAGTAATGGCCAGCCAGAAGACTCTTGGGCTATTGGCAATGTGCTGGCATCGACATGATTGCCACTGGTCGAAATGTAGTTGGTTTGGTTAGACAATGCGTGGGCCGTGATGAAGCCGGTATTGTCCGGCAGGTAAAGGCTCACAGCTAGATTGACAGAGGCGGGTACGTCAAGCTCAATCGGGTCGCTGATCACTGTCGCCCAGCGCGGAATGGTAAGCGAGTTTTGTCCTGAAAAGGTAATTAACCTGTTGCTCCCCGGTTCTATGCCCGCGCCGGCGGACTGACGGGCGATGGAGATTGCCCCTACTTTAAGGTTGCCATCGCCGTGGGTATTCGACAGCCTCAGGCGCAGGGCTTGGCCGCCAACACTGGTGTGCACGATGAGTCTGACGGTCTGATTTTCAAGAGTCGCATCGCTGGCCCCCTCGGGAGGCAAGGTGCTGGGACTTGTGGTCCAGGTGGTCACCCAGCCCGGATGGTTCTGGGGTACCTGCGCCATGCCCCCTGGCATAGTACAAAACAGCAGGAGAATCAGCAGTGCTGATAACAGGACAGGGAAACTCTTCCGGATATCGGGTAACAGTCGTGCTGCTAATTGATTTCCGCTGGTGGAGTTAATCAGTTTGATCATACCGGTGGTCCTTGTATCTGTTCGCGTTCAGCGCTTTATTTTTCGGTAACCTGGAAGATGAACGCAATAATAGCGGTACTCCATAAACATTGCGACGGGAGAGCCGTCCATAAATCCGCTGGTTAAATTGATTAACAGGTTCAGGAAATAGATGGCATGCGCGCCAGCCCTTGATAAAATTCACCCATGGAATTTCTTCCCGCTATTGAAATGGAAAAGCCCCCCTATACGCCCGTCACCGCCTCGGTCATCTGGCTCCATGGGCTGGGCGCAGATGGCAATGACTTTGCCTCGCTCGTTCCGCAGTTGGAACTGACGGAGAGCTACGGTATCCGCTTCGTGTTTCCCCATGCACCTGAAATTCCGGTCTCCATCAATAATGGATACCGCATGCCGGCCTGGTACGATATTTTCAGTTTTGATATTGATCGAGACCTGGACGATTCCCAGTTACTGGAGTCGGCCTCCAGGATTCAGGACCTCGTGGATCGCGAAATCGAGCGCGGCGTGGACAGCCGACGCATTATCCTGGCCGGTTTTTCCCAGGGCGGAGCCGTGGCATATCAGGCGGGTCTGAGTTATCCGGAACCTCTAGGTGGAATCCTTGCGCTTTCCACCTATTTTGCGACTGCCAACCAGATCAGAATCAGTTCCAACAACTTGAAGATACCTATTCTGATTTGTCACGGGACCCATGACTCCGTGGTTCCCGAGGTGCTCGGCAAACGCAGTGAGTCGACGTTGCAAAGTCTCGGGCTGAATCCGGAGTACAGGACTTATGACATGGAGCATGCCGTTTCTCCCGCGGAGATTGCGGATGTTTCGGTCTGGCTTCAAAGAGTGTTAGGTGAGTGAAGCCCATGCTTATGACATTACTTAACGGATTCTGGAATCTCGTTATCGAAAGCGCCCCCTGGTTGCTGCTCGGATATTTGCTGGCCGGAATCATAAGACAGGTAATTCCCGGCAGCTGGGTTGAAAAACAGCTCGCCGCCCCCGGAGTCGCTTCAGTGGTCAAGGGTGCCGTGATCGGGGCGCCGCTTCCGTTGTGTTCCTGTGGTGTGATTCCCACTGCTCTTGCTATCCGCAAGTCCGGAGCATCGAAAGGTGCGACCGCTTCATTTCTGGTGGCCACGCCGGAAACCGGAGTCGATTCCATCTCCTACTCCTACGCAATCCTGGGGCCACTTTTTGCCATTGTGCGGCCTATCGGTGCGCTGCTCAGCGCGGTTACTGCGGGGCTACTGGTACGGGCGATGGATAGCGAAGACAACCTGGTTGACGAGCAGCAATTGGGCGGCTGCTGCGGCGCTGAAAAAACGGAGCCCGACCAGTCAGCCTGTTGCAATGACGAGAAGACCGAATCGATGGAGTCAGGCTGCTGTAGGGCGGAAAAAGTGCAATCTGTGCAAACGGGACTTGGGAAAAAGCTGGTTTCTGCATTGCAGTATGGTTATGGTCGTATGATTTCCGATACTGCTAAATGGCTGACTATCGGCCTGATCGCAGCAACTTTCATAACCACTTTTGTGCCCGAATCATTTTTTCTGCAGTGGGGCGACGGATTGCTGGCCATGGTGATCATGGTAATTATCGGATTGCCTATGTATATCTGCGCCACTGCTTCTACGCCGGTTGCAGCCAGCCTGTTGTTTGCTGGAATTTCGCCGGGAGCCGCTCTGGTTTTCATGCTGACCGGTCCGGCTACAAATATCGCCACGATGGGCGTGATCAAGGAACAGCTGGGTATTCGCTCCCTAATAGCTTACCTGATCGGCGTTATCTTCATTGCGATACTGTGCGGACTGACCCTTGATCTGGCCGTTTCGGTATTTGGATGGTCATTGCAGTTGCAGGTGATTGAGGATGGAAAAAGCTGGCCTTTCTGGAGGCAGTTGGCTGCCGTCGCGCTCTCACTGCTGGTACTCCGGGTCTCGATTCAGTCACTGCTGGACAGGATGCAGAACAGACAAGTGCAGGGTAAAGAAGGAAGAATTGACAGGAACAACAAGAAGGTGCCCCAGGTGACAGGGTAGATGGTCCGGGTGCTGACAACCTGTCCGGCGTCCTGTCCAGAGCGTGTCAATAACGACCTGATTACAAGTACGGGGGGCAGATGCTCAGGAAATTATTAATTGGTCTTGCCGGATTTCTGGCGCTATTAATTCTGGTAGTCGCCATATTACTGATAACCACCAATCCCGAGCAGCCGCCGAGTAGTTCGCGCAGCGCCCAATGGCTGCAGCCAGGTCCCTACCAGGTTGGCTCCGCAGAGCTGGTATTTACTGATACCACCAGGTCAACCCCTGCCAACAGGGATTTTGCCGGCGCACCAAGCCGAACGCTTAATACCACCCTCTGGTATCCGCAAGATGCGCGGGGCGAGTTGCCACTCGTGCTGCATAGCCATGGGCTCGTGTCCTCCCGCTCGGATTTACAGTACATGGCCCGGCATCTGGCCAGTCATGGTTACGTGGTGGCTTCGGCCGATTATCCTTTGAGCAATGGCGGCGCTCCGGGTGGACCAACGCCCGCGGACGTGGTCAATCAGCCGGCCGATGTATCATTTCTCATAGACTCGGTGCTGTCCCTGGTGGGCGAAAGCAAGCCTTTCGACGGAGTTATCGATCTGCAGCGAATCGGATTGACTGGATATTCCCTGGGTGGTCTGACTGCCACGCTCGCCACATTTCATCCAAGCCTGCGGGATTCGCGGGTCAAGGCGACGGTCTCCATTGCCGGTCCGGCGGCGATTTTCACGGATGTTTTTTACGAGTCCACAGACACGCCATTTCTGATGATAGCGGGCACTGCCGATGCGCTCGTTAACCACCAGGCTAATGGAATGCCGATTCCAGCAAGAGTCTCGAATGGAGAACTGCTGAGTATTCTTGGGGGCACACACCTCGGTTTTGCCGCGCTGGCTGAACCGATCATGCGTTTCATAGATGATCCTGATTCTCTGGGATGCGCTGCTGTCCTGGCTACCCTCAGTGACACATCAACGAATGACGTCTTCAGGCAGCTGGGGAGCGCTGATGAGGGAGTGGTGGTCACCGATAACATACCCGATATCTGCGATATTTTGCCGAATGAACGCCCGGTTCACGCTGGCCGCCAGCAAATGATCACGACTATTGCCGTACTGAGCTTTTTCGAGTCTGTGTTCGCCCCTGAAATGAGCGACAGACTTTCCGCTCGCTCTCAGCTGGCCACTGATCTGGAGCAGGACTTTCCGGAGGCGCGCTTTACCGATTAGTTTCGCGGTCTGCCCAGCGGTGGTGGCCCGGTAGAAGGCTGCATCACTTCGAGGGCAAGAGCGGCACGTTCCAGCCGATAGACATAATCCTCTACGGTCATGCATTGACGGCGGCGGATGTAGGTGCTGGTCTGCTTCTCCTCAAAGCAATAGACTTTCTCCATCAAGGGCTTGCCAATATTGTAGACGTAGATTTCTTCTTCCGTCATACGCATAAAATTGGGCCTGGGACCGGTATTGCAGGCAACCACCAGAAGCAGGGTCGGGATCAGCAATAAACGATACGTGTTCATGGATTTCTCACAATATTCAGGCTAACGATCCAGTGATATCACTAAACGGCCAGTTTGTTAAGTACCAACTTCACGAAAAGTGAGCTGGTTACTACGTTTGAATGCAGATTCCGGATGCTGTCTCGATGGAGAAAGTTGATTGATCTAACCCGATCGGATCGACAGCGCGTTGGAAAATTCCTTATGGCCGAGTTCGCCATCAAAAAAAGTATTGAAAGCGAGGCTGAGTCGTTCCACATCTTCCGTCACTTCTTTAACCCCGTGCTTCAGGTTGGAGGGGAATAACACGAGGTCACCAACTTTTGTCTCGATGAAGTAGCGATAGGCATTGTAGTAGTTTTGTTCAGCGGGAATCAGCTCATACCAGAGTAAGTCTTCGTTGCGGTAAAAATTGATTCCGTCCTGCGACGCCAGCGAGATATAGAGGACACCGCTGACCACACTATTAGGATGCGAGTGCGTGTGGTGCGCCTCGCCTTTGCGTGAGAGGGACAGCCAGGATTGGGTAATCTTGAGTTGGACATTGTTTGCAGTGTTGTAAACGATCTTAAAATAGTTGGAGAGATTCTCCTCCAATGCGGCTCTGATAGCTGACATGGCATCCGCAGCGAGAACATTTTTGTTCCTCGACGCGGAGTTTCCGAGGGTCGTGACAGCATCATGTAATTCTTCCCTAAAAAATTGTATTTCTGCCTCGGTAAAATCCCTGCCGATCCCGCACTTGTACACGGGTACAGCAAAAAGATTCATCATTTCACCTGTCATGTTTTTTCCTTCCCCCACTGGTTCCCCGCGATTAAGGAATACTTCAGATCTGGGTTTATGCGCTGCCAAGCGCGTAGAATTGAAAGAACGCAGAATCTTAACATGTGGTACTTGGATGGCATATTTTCCATTTCTTTCAATACCGCTTACCCCTGCGTCGCGAAATTTTCTGCCAGTGGCGATGGGGAGAACGGCCTTTCCAGCCGTGAAACGGATGCCTGGCTACAAGGCGCGGATTTCTAAATGCGTAAATTAACAGAGCTCCGGCTGCGAATCCGCCCACATGGGCCCAGAATGCAACGCCACCGCCCTGGCCGGTTACCGAAGTAAAGCTGCCAAGCAACTGGACCACGAACCAGTATCCCAGCATAAGGACCGCTGGGACGGCGACGGTCGTTGCAAAGAATCCCAGAAATATGAGCATGTGTACCTGAACTCGCGGATACAGCAGAATGTAGGCTCCCATCACGCCGCCGATGGCGCCGGAAGCACCAACCATGGGAATCTGCGGATTATTGGTAAAGTACAGCTGGAGCGCGGCGGCGGCCAGGCCACATAGCAGGTAAAAAATTAAAAATCGACTATGCCCCATGGCGTCTTCAACATTATTGCCGAATATCCATAAAAACCACATATTACCGATGAGATGCAGCCAGCTACCGTGCATGAACATGGAGCTGAACAGCGTAAACCATGCCGGTGAGGTGCCGGTCCTGCAAACAGCTCCGGGGCCCACCGTGAAATTTGAACCCGGTTCCATGGAGCCAAGCAGGTCTCCTGGTACCAGAGCAAAACGACAGACCGAATTGGCAAGAGCGGGTTCTGTTCCCAGGCCCTGCACCAGAAACCAGGCGATGCCATTCAGAGCAATAATCGCCAGAGTCGTGAAGGGTATAAGGACGCTGGGATTGTCGTCGCGAATGGGAATCATGGACGGAGTTTACCGGATCGCGGGCGAAACGCCAGGTCACTACCTGTGAGCCCGGAAGGACACTGCGGCGATTGCTACAATCGCCTGTTGATTTGCTAAAGTGTAGCTGTCCCTTTTCGGTTTCAGCCGATCGATAGCGCCGAAAAATTACTGATGAGAGAAACTCGATGATGAGAAGTGGCGGGATTGCAATATTGATGATTGCTCTGTCGGCAGGCTGCCAGGATCGAGGTCCTGTAGGTGCCGATCCAGGTGCCGGAGACGGTTCGGAGACGATCAGGGAAATCACTGTGCTTTACACCAACGACGAACACGGTTGGATGGAGGGCATGGAGCCGGGTATGGGAGCCGCGAATCTATATCGGTTATGGCAGGAACAGGAAGGTTTCAGCAAGGATGGGGCATTTCTGCTGCTGAGTGGCGGTGATAACTGGACCGGACCGGCGATTTCGACCTGGGTTCAGGGGGAGAGCATGGTAGAAGTGATGAATGCCATGTCTTACGATGCTTCGGCGGTTGGCAATCATGAATTTGATTTCGGGCTAGAAGGATTAAAACAACGAACTGCGGAAGCGGATTTCCCTTTTTTGAGCGCCAATACCCGGTGGAAGGATAGCGGTCAGGTGCCGATTGAGCTCGGTATTCTTCCCTACACGGTCAAAGAGCTTAACGGACTGCAAGTGGGGATCATTGGATTGACCACTACCAGCACGCCACGCACGGCCAACCCGCAATTCGTCAGTACGCTACGATTTGATGACTACGAGCCTGCTCTGCGAGCTGCCGTAGCAGAGGTCCGGAGACTTGATCCGGACCTGTTATTCGTAGTCGCTCACGTGTGCCTGGGTGAACTCGAGGCTCTGGCGCTGTCGGTTTTGGATCTTGAGATCGATCTAATGGGGGGCGGTCACTGCAATGAACTGGCGGCCAGACGAGTTGGTGAGACCGTGCTGCTGGGAGGAGGTTATCATTTCACGTCCTATGCCCGGGCACGAATTCGATACGATGTGCGCGATGATCAGCTTGTGGATGTGGAAATCGGTGTCGCGCCTAACGAATCGGCGAACGATGACTCGGAGATCGCCGCACTTGTTCAGGGTTGGCAAGATCAGTTTAAAGATTCACTGACCGAGGTCATCGCCTGGAGTGATAGTGAGATCGATTTCCGAACCCCGCAATTTCGCCAGGCCGTCATAGATTCCTGGCTCATCAGCGACCCCACCGCTGATTTTGCTATTACCAATGCCGGTGGGCTGCGCACGCGTTTACCCGCTGGAGAAATTACCCTCAATGACCTTGTCAATGTTATGCCTTTCGAGAACAACATCTACGCGGTGTTTCTTCGCGGACACGTAATAGTTGAAGCGATCGAGACTGGTGGTCGGCCGATAGTCGCCGGCCTGACCAGGCGAGGTACCGACTGGATCGTTTCACGCACCGCGGCGGGCATTGAAAATGACCGGATCTACCGTGTACTGGTCAACAGTTTCATGTATGCCGGCGGAGACAATTTCCAGGCAATAAGAGAAAACGATCCTGACGGTTATGACACCGGCATCCATTACCGCCAACCTTTTGTAGACGCGTTGCAGCGACTGCAATCAAACCCGTCCAACCCGGTCGATCTGGAGGACCTGATTCGAACCCGTTAGATTCAAGGTCAACATGCCGCAGATTGTTTTTCCCTGACGATCCAATTGCCTCGACGGGAAGCCTCTTGACGGCATTGCCAGCTGATTAGAGTGAGACGTCAGCAGTCGGTCTCAGAGCAACAGTCCGGCCACGGCGCCGGTCATGCAGGTGGCCAGAGTTCCGGAGATCATCGAGCGGGGCGCCAGATTGACGATTTCGGAGGTCCTCTCCGGACACATACCTGACAGTCCGGCGATCATGATGCCCAGACTGCCGAAGTTGGCAAATCCGCAGAGGGCGTAAGTCATAATCATTGTGGATCCGTCTGACAGGCTCGAAGCAGGCAGTTCGGCCAGTTCGATGAAAGCCAGAAGCTCATTGAGCACAGTCTTGGTACCCATCAGATTGCCGGCAACAAGGGCTTCCTGCCAGGGCACCCCCATCAGCCACACCAGGGGTGCGAACAGCACCGAAAAAAGCCTTTGCAAGGTCACCGGCGCCCCGAAGAGATCCGGCAGCAGCGATAACACGCTGTTTGCGAGCGCGACCAGTGCAACCAGGACCACCAGCATGGCAGCCACGTTGATCATCAGTCGCAGACCGTCGCCAGTGCCGCGAGTGATGGCATCCATGAGGTTATGGTATTGGCTGCTAATCGCTGCCGTGTTGGTGCTTTGCTGGCTGTTATTGCCAGGGACCATGATGATTGCCAGCATGATGGCTGCCGGCGCGCTTATAACGGAGGCGGTAATGATGTGGCCCAGGGCATTATCAATCACATCCTGCAATACCACCGAATACAGAACCATGACCGATCCGGCTACAGTGGCCATACCGCAGGACATGAGCACAAACAGCTCGCTGCGCGTCAATCCCTTCATGTAGGGGCGAATAAGAGTCGGTGCTTCCACCATGCCCAGAAAAATATTTGCTGCTGATCCAAGCCCGACAGCACCTCCAAGTCCGAGGCTGCGACTCAGCACCAGAGAAAAGCCCTGCACTACAAGAGGCAGAATACGGTAATGCCACAAAACTGCCGACAGCACGGTGAATACCATGATCAGCGGTAAAACCCTGAATGCCAGTATTACGGTCGATCCCGGATCTTCCACCATAAACGGGTAGGCAACATTGGCGGGGTCGCCACCCAGGTAACCGAAAACGAAAAGGGTGCCTGCTTCCGTTGCGCTGACGATGGCTGCCACAGCCCGATTAATGCCGTAAAGCGCCTGCTGAATAAAATCAATCCGGAAGACCAGCAGGGCAAAAATGATCTGCAATCCCAGCCCGGCGGCCAATAACCTCCAGTTTGGCAACCTGCGTTGCTCGCTGAATAACACGGCGATGGAGATAAATACAGCGAGGCCTAGAATCGCTTGTAATTGAGGCATCATTGAAGTCGCTCTTACAGTTGGTGAAAGATGCGCCGAATTTATATTCGGTCCAGACGCGGCTCTCTCGGGATTTCGGCCCGGCCGCGCAGTCCGGCGTCAGCATCAATCTGCAGCTTGCATGGTCGGACTGAGGTCGAGAGCATCAAGCGGTAGCGGCCCGGCGTTTAACTTGAGGTGGGCGAACAGAGTACGGTTGCCGTAAGGGATGGCCTGTAGGAAGTCGTTGCTGCTCCTTTCTGCCGGCAAAAGCTTTAAGCCAACGGTACCCCGCACGTTGCCACCAATTACATGAAAACCAGGGAGCTCCTGGTCCACTTTGACCACGATGTCGCAATGGGTGCGAGCGCCGACTCCAAGGTGATTGCGACGCTCGTCCAGAGACCTGTAGGCTGGCCGGCTGCCACGGCACAGCATGTCACCAGGCATCACCGCCTGTTCGCCGATGTCGTAGGCCTGATAGACTGCGCTGACATCACCCTTGTCGCGGGCCCGAATAGCCTGATCAATATAAGTGTGATGGGCAACTGCTCTGGCAAACTGAGATTGATCACCCAGTCCGCTTTCACACATCACCCAGGAAATAAAAGCGGCTGACCAGGGATCGCGCCAGCGGGTCGAGACGCCGCGGGTTTTCCAGTTATCGTTCTGACGTTCGAGAATCCAGTCACTGCCGGGAGCAGCAGCCCAGTAGCCGGCAATGCTATCGGCAAATCGAACGGATTGCTCGGGGTCGAGAAGTGACCAACGGCTTCCCAGGCTCGACCGCGTGGCTGCGCTGACTTGTGCGTCGGTGTAATCGAGTACAGTAGAGCCGAAGAACGCCCATTCCTGCACGGCCGCATTGACAATACGTGAGCGCACATCAGCCACCGGCATGCTTCGGCATGAGCGATCTTGAATTTGCATGCTTCCGGGCATTCCGCTCACGCGAGCGGACGGTGCGCGAATGTCCAGAATCTCAGAGGGCAGGCGTTCGACGACGCCATGCTGTCCTCGGGCACCCATCGCCAGTCCCAGGCACAGGAGCGACAGAATCATGGTTGGGGTTCGGATGCTCATGGTCATTACTTTTCATCAGCAAATCTTGGCGCAACTATAATGGGGATGTACTGGCAAGTCCAACGGCGCGTCCTTTACTTGAGACAGTAACAGGAAGATACGGTCAATTTGCGCTAGAATAGCCAGATTGCAGTTCAGGTAATCAAAAATTTTCAGCAGGATGCTTGCAGTTTCATGGATTATAGAGCCAGGATTTACTCGTTTTACGCCAGTCTTCTGATCGGTCTTATCTTCACAACCACTTCCTACGGCCAGCCGAGTCGACTCGAGGACTCTTTAGATGACTCGACGATCGTCTATCCTGCCAGCTACTTCGTTGAATTCAATCCGGTATCGGCCAATGACATGTTGAATCGCATTCCCGGGATCGGCCTGGCGCTGCGTGGTGGTCGCGGTGGTAGCAGGGGACTTGGCTCCGGTGAAGGTGAGGTGCTTATTAACGGACAGCGGATCACTGGAAAAAGTAATGAGGGGCGCAACCAGCTTTCGCGAATCTCTGCCGATCAGGTCGACTATATCGAGATAATTCGCGGCACCTCGGAGACGCTTGACGTTCGTAGCGGAGGACAGGTGGTTAACGTGGTTCTGCTTGACATGCCTTCCCGCTCCAGCACGACGATGGAGGTCAGAACCGATCGGCTCCCCGATGGCACTCTGGATCCCGGGGGGCAACTTTCCTTCAGTAATCAGGCCGGTCAGCTAAATTACCTGTTACATATTGCAGCCGATCCGCGCTACCGGGCGTCGGAAAGTCGCGAGCAAAGCTATGACCCGAATTACAACCTGCGGGAGACGCGCACGGAGGTTCGAACTCGCGATGAAACACAGTTCCAGACCAGCGTGAATCTGGGTTACTCCATGGAAAACAGCGTGGCCCAGTTCAATGCTCAATATGAAACCCAGGGCGATACGCCTTCGCGAACCGAGCGCGTCATCAACGACCTGATTAATGAATCCAGTCGATTGCAATTTGATTACAACAATAGCGAGCGGGATGCCTGGGAAGTCGGTGGTGATTACGAGCATGACTTCGGTGCGCGGGGTAAATACCGGTTTCTTTTCATCATCAATGATCGCGAGTTTCAGTCTAGCCGCAATCGCTACGATGTTGAGGACGAGATCTACAATAAAAACCTGTTCCTGTTCAACTATGGTCGCGATCGTGAACGCATTGGGAGGACCTCCTATACAATCAACCCGAATCCTGACCACGGCATCGAGATGGGCATCGAATATGCGCAGACGATTCGCGACAATGATCTGAAAATGGGACTCGATACTGACGGCATGCCGTCACCCGAGTATGGTGATCTGGTGCCGGTTACCGTGGACAACAGCGGTTCGTTAGTAGAAGAAATACGATATGAAACATTCGCGGTCCATAACTGGCAGATCAATCCGCGTATGGCGCTTGAAAGTTCGGTAATTGTTGAAAATTCTACGATCGCGCAATCGGGAGACGTCACCAATACCCGCGATTTTGAATTTGTCAGGCCCAAGCTGGACTACCGCTTCAATATTACCTCCAGCCTCCAATTGCGGGCCTTGGTGGAAAAAAACGTTGAACAGCTAAGTTTTTCTGATTTCAGCGCTTCTGTGGACGGTGGGGACGAAGACCAGAATACTCTGGCGGGCAATCCCGGGATTCGCCAGGAGCAATCCTGGCGCTATGAGCTAAATTTTGAATTACGCTTGCCTGACGATCTTGGGGTCGTGAATTCCCAATTCTGGTATCGTGACCTTGAGGATGTCATTGCCCGAATCGATGTCTCTCCCAGCCCGACCAATTTGCAATCGGCTCGAGGCAATATCGGAGATGGAAAACGCTACGGTCTAAATCTGGATATCAGTTCCAAATTGAACGGCCTTGGATTGGATAACGCGCTATTGACCACCGGAGTCCGGCTGCGGGATTCTGAGATAACTGACCCGTTTCTGGGTACCAGGCGTCGCCAGCCCGGAAATGGGCGCTGGTCCCTGAACATGGGATTTCGACACGACCTTACCCAGCAAGCTGTGACCTACGGAATCAATTATTCCAACAATTCGAACGGTGGCGAAGGTCGTGAAGAAATCGACATCATCGACATCGAGGAGCGCATCGAGTCGCCATACCTGTCAGCTTATGTGCAGAAACTTGCCTTTGGCAACATGATGTTCCGGCTCGAGTCCAACAACATTACCGAGAACGAGTTTTGTCGCAAGAGAACTCGATTTGTGGGCGCTACGGTGGATGGAATTGTTGAAGAGATCGAAAACTACTGCAACGGGAACGGGCTAGAACTGGCTTTTAAAATAAGAGCAACCTTTTAGAGTCTAGGCCCGGTCCTCTGCCGATAAGCGAAACTCGGCAAACCTGCGCTAGCGTACGATTTCGGTCATCTTCGATCCTTCGAAGGTCAGGTTATACATCAACCCCCGGTTGGAAAAGATGAAGCCGACGACAGGCTCCTTGATGGAATTTGAGCTGATCTCCTCTGCCGCCCCGAATTCGATAAGAGCAATACTGCCGTCCACTCCGGCTTCCCAGCCATCGCTGTCGCGAAACCTGTCGAGGGCTTCCGAGGTAAGGAATAAAACCACCTGAGATTTCAGCTGAGCGCCGAATTGAAAGCCGATAGAAGCCGATGCGGTGCTGTAATAAGCTGCCGGCTCGCCTTCGATCAACAGTGACCCTTCGCCGTATTCTCCGCCAACGCCAAGCCCGGCTTTCAGAACCCTGGGAAATACCAGCATTCCGGCGGCATCCTGAGCCAGAATTTTTCCGGCGGGTAATTTTTCGTAGAACTCCTGCAACGCGACCTCCACGTTGGCATCAATTTCTGCCCTGGAATCGGCCAAAGCGGGGAGCGATGCGGTCGCAAGTAGCAGGGCGAGGAGCAGCTTGAAACAATTGTGCAACATGCGGATTTCTCCCATCAGTCGAGACACTTGCTTAATGATCATTAATATCTGTCAGAGGGTCAACTCGAGTCGCCTTATATTACTCGAAAGTGAGTTGTTTTTAACATTCTGATTCTGCTCCAATTGGCTCTTGAGATATTGCAAATCGCGATGTGCAGGTGCAGCAATTTAGGTCACGCCTGCGTCTGCGGTTGGACTTCAATCACGACAGCTTTTAAGCTTGGACTGCGCCTGTCATGGAGAAGCTTATGAAAATTAATAGATTCGCAGCTATCGCTGGACTGTCAATGTTGCTTGTTGGCTTCGCTCACGGTCAGGAGGTCGGAGTGCCCGTGCCGCCCCTGGGCGACGGTCCCTGGATTCTAGACACCGCCGAGCAGCACAAGATTCGCCTCAGCGTGGTAGTCAGAGGGCTGGAACATCCCTGGGCAATCGCTTTCCTCCCGGACGGTGACATGCTTATCACTGAGCGGCCGGGACGCCTGCGGATAATTCGTGGTGGTGTGCTCGATCCGGACCCAATCGCCGGTGTCCCCGCGGTCAGAACGGATGGTAACGGCGGACTGATGGATGTTGCACTGCATCCTGAATTCCAAAGTAATGGTCTGGTATATCTCACTTATACCAAGCCGGTAGAGAATGACTGGGGTGCGCCCTCGCTGGCGATGGGCCGACTCGAGGGCAATGCCCTCAACGGTGTGCGGGATCTGGTAGTGACCGAGGCTTACGAGGGTAATTCCGGTCTCAACGGACGCGTAGCCTTTGGCAGTGACGGCAAGATTTACATGTCCACAGGGGGACGGGTAGGCAATGCAGCTCAGGAAGGGATGAGTCTGCGCGGCAAGGTTCTGCGATTGGAAGACGACGGTACCGTGCCACCAGACAATCCATTCGTGGGCCGCCTCAATTACCTGCCGGAAATCTATACCCTTGGCCATCGCAATACCCTGGGTCTGATTCAGCATCCGATAACCGGTCAGATGTGGCAGCATGAGAATGGACCTAACGGAGGTGATGAACTCAATATTCTGGTGCCTGGCGGTAATTACGGATGGCCGACAATCAGTTTCGGGCGCAATTATTCCGGTGAGAGGATCAATGAGCATCCGACGCGGGACGGGATGGAAACACCGCTCATCGTTTGGCTGCCTTCGATAGCCATCGCGGGCATGGAAATTTATACCGGCGACCGGTTTCCTGCTTGGCAAGGAAACCTGTTCGTGGGCTCGTTGCGTCAGGGAGGGATTCCAGGAACCGGTCACTTGCAACGCGTAGTCTTCAACGAGAGGACAGAGGAACTGCGGCGTGAATCCATGCTGGCTGAGTTCCGGCAAAGAATCCGGGAAGTGCGGCAGGGTCCTGATGGTCTGCTGTACCTGCTCACCGATGAAGAAGACGGTGCGCTATTGCGAATTGAGCCCGAAGATAATTGATAACAGCCGAGTTATTGGGAGCTAGGGAAGCTGCGTCAGGGAAGCTAGCCGCTCCTGAATTGAGTTGGCAAGCGCCAGTTTAGCCATTAAGCTTGCTCGGGCGTGACACATGCCTTTCCAATAATAAAAACAGGGAGTCACAATGCAGGAATCTCATGATGACGGCGCGGCCGAAAATGCCTATTCCTCGAAAAGGGTCAGAAACTACGCCCTCGGACTTCTTACCCTCGTCTACAGTTTTAATTTTATCGACCGGCAGCTGTTGTCGATATTGCAGGAATCCATAAAGGCCGAGCTTTCGCTTTCGGATGCACAGTTGGGCTTGTTGACGGGTTTCGCGTTCGCCATGTTTTACGTGACTGCAGGTATTCCAATAGCCCGTTTTGCGGACAGGTCCAACCGTCGCAATATTGTGGCCGGCGCGATTGGTCTATGGAGTTTCATGACGGCAATTAGCGGGCTGGTGCAGAATTACTTTCAGCTGTTGCTGGCACGAATCGGAGTTGGGGTGGGTGAAGCCGGAGGTAGTCCGCCCTCCCATTCGATTATTTCAGACATATTCCCTCCCGAATCACGGGCCAGCGCGCTCGCTTTCTATTCTACCGGCGTGAACCTGGGAATTCTTTTTGGATTTCTGTTCGGTGGCTGGCTAAACGAGTTTTTTGGCTGGCGGGTGGCATTTGTCGTGGTGGGTGCTCCTGGTATTTTGATAGCGCTGGTGGTGCGCTATACGCTGAAGGAGCCGGTGCGCGGACTGCTGGAGAACAGGAAGGTATCCGACACGCAGCCTTCCTTTGCGACCGTGGCAGGTCTGCTATGGAGTCGTCTCTCGTTTCGACACCTGGCGCTTGGAGCTGGGCTCAATGCCTACGCGGGCTACGCTACGATCAACTGGCTGGCACCCTACTTTATTCGTCAGTACGGGATGAATACCGGTGAACTGGGCACATGGCTAGCATTTTCTGCAGGCTTCCTCGGTGCCGTGGGTGTTTTTGCCGGTGGACTCCTGGCCGACAAGCTGGCGCCCAGGGACAAGCGCTGGTATGCGTGGTTGCCCTCGGTTGTTTGCTATGTGTGCACACCCTTCATGATTGCCGTTTTCCTGGTTGACAACCAGTACGCAGCGCTTTTCCTGTCGTTTATCCCCGGACTGCTAGTTAATGTATATCTGGGCACATCGATCGCTATGGCTCATGGCCTGGTGGGGTTGCGTATGCGCGCCACGGCCTCGGCGATACTGTTTCTCATTCTGAACATTATCGGACTGGGGCTGGGCCCCTGGTCGGTTGGATTGCTCAGTGACTTTCTGGAACCGAGTTTCGGAACTGAGTCGCTGCGCTATGCGATGATGTTTTTAACTCCCATTGCTATGTTCTGGTCGGCTACCCACTTCTATCTGGCATCCAGATCGTTGCGAGAAGATCTGGCAGCGGCTCCGGACTAGAAAAACTTCCCGGGCGGTGACAAAAGTTCGCCGCTACTTGCCCGGGAATTGGAAGTATTGATCTTGGATTAGCTATGCGAGCTGATGATCTGTTTGCCGAAGGATTGCGCCATCACAGAAACGGAGAACTGCAGCGTGCCTCCGAGTGTTATTCGCGGGCGCTGGCCGTGCGACCGGATCATTTTCTTGCTCTTAACAATGCAGCTCTGATTGCCTGGGACTTTGGCAGAATTGAGATGGCGCTTACGCTACTCTGCGAAGCGAAGAAATACGCACCAACTGATCGAGAAATCCTCAAAAACCTTGCTGGCGTCCAGGTCAAACTGGAGGATTATGCTGGTGCCGAGGCCCATTTGAGACTGGCGCTGCAGTCGGCTGGAGCAGATAACCCACTTAAGCTTGAGCTGGCGACCGTGTTGTCGGAATGCGACAAGCTTGACGAAGCAAAGTCGATACTGGATAAGCTGCAATACGAAACCGAAGTTCAGGTGCCGGCACTGTTCAAACTGGGTGTGCTGAACACCAGGCTAGGTAACAGCCGGGACGCGATTTCCTGCTACAGCAGGATTCTGGAAATCGAAGGGAAAAATGTTGGGGCGCTCAATCAGCTCGCTGATCAACATTTGTTGCTTGGATGCCCAAATGACGCGCTTCCTTTTCTGGAACGATCAATCGGTATCGAGACGAGTAACTCCAGAGCACTGTCATTGCTTTCCGTGGCGTTTAACCTGTTAGGTGACCGGAGAGCGTTGTTGGAATTGTACAGCGCGGAACATTACCTGGTAGAGACGTCAATTTCGGTACCCGATGGATTTCAGAATATTACCCAATTCAATGAAAAGTTGTTGGCCGGAGTGGAACAGCACGCGCAGATGCGTGAGGATTCTCCCAACCGGGCAACGGTGGGAGGATTGCAAAGCAGATCGATTAGCGCGATCCCGGACGCTGCTATGGAAAACCTTAACGCCCTGTTCATGGCGGCAACCAGAGACATGTCAATTAATTGCAAAAAATTTCCGCAGCATCCGTTCAGTCGTGGAGTACCTGAACGCTACAAGCTGGAATCCTGGATGGTGCGTCTCCAAGACGGCGGATTTCAGCGTCCTCACAACCATCCCGCTGGCTGGTTGAGTGGCTGTTATTATCTGCAGGTGCCAGAAGTGGTCGGTCAGAGCTCATCGCAGGCCGGGTATCTGGAATTTGGTCGGCCTGATGAAATCTATCAGATTCAGGATCCTCTGATCATACAGAGTTACTGCCCGGCACCGGGTAAACTGGTAACCTTTCCGTCCTTTTATTGGCACAAGACGATACCTTTCGAGGCCGCAGAAGAGCGAATTTGTATCGCTTTTGACATTCGGCCGAATTGGTAGATTTAGACAAGTAGCTAGAGTACGCTTTGGTTTTAGTGGTGGCAGGCTCACCCTTGCAACAAAAGGGCTATTAGTGAAGTATTGAACCCGGTTGCGATGGAGTGTGATATTCACAATTTATGAAATTGTCGACAGGAACCAATGCTTCAAAGCAACAGTGAGCCAGCGACCGCTGAAGGATGTTACCGAGATGACAGGTGCCGCAGCTATGGCAATTTGCCCTGTGCCCCCCGGCGCTTGAGCTGCAAGCAGGGGCCTACTCGAGAGATGGCTTCTTTCAACCCTAATCAGCGACGGCGATTGGTCGACGCGAGATTTATGTCCCATTCTGGCGGGAATCGTTCAGTCCACAGTTTGTCAAGCGGTTGGCGAAGAACTCAACCATTGCAATTCGAGAGAATCGATACGTGTTTTCTGGCTCTGTATATACAGGGTGCCATTCTAAAGCCGAAAGAGTGGCGGAGAATGTGGAGTGTTTAGGAGCCTGACGAGAGTGGGTCTCATTGCATTTCTGATAATTGCCCTGTTGAGCTCGTTTGCGGTGGCAATGAAATCGCAGGATCACAACGAGAATATGTATGTGACAGCCGGCGTGTTGCTTGACAAGGGCTCTTTGTATGAAGATTTCTCCTACCTTCAAACTCCTCTTCAGCCCTATTTGTATAATCTGTGGTTCAAGTTGACCGGTGACGATAACTATCTTCTCAATGCCAAAATAGCCAACTGGCTGGCGTGGGTTGTGTGCCTCCTCTGTATTTATTACTGCGCGTTTATCCTGAGCGAAGATTCGACGTTTTCTCTCATTTCAGCAGCCCTTTTTTCGATCAGTGATTTCACTGTGAGATTAACCTTTGAGGCGTCCAATTATACGTTCTCAATGATGTTCTCAATGCTTTCTTTCTCTTTCTTGCTGGCATATATGCGAGGGTGGAAGATACCTATTATCTCCTCGAGAGGGCTGCTTTTCTTTTGTGGTTTTTTTATAGGATTAAGCGTGAGCACCAAACTTTATTACGCAGCTATCCTGGCTATCCAGTTTCTTTTTGTGCTTTATTTGCTCCACTCAGATGGACGAAAACTGGTAAGTTCTGAGACTGTCTGGCTGGGAACAGGCAGTCTCCTGGGGCTGTTCCCGACGCTTTATTTTACGCTCAAGAACACGTCAGTTTTTTTATTCAATAATTTTACTTATCACATGCTGACGGCGAGCAGATTTGCTGAATCGTCAGTCGAAGTGCCGATCTCTATTTCCGAAAAGCTTCGATGGACGATATTGACAATAACAGATTCGTTTTCGACCTTGACTATTCTTGTCATCCATTTTCTATTGATAGGCTTCTGCTGGTTCCGATCTCCGGAAAGACGGGTAAAATTATTATCCGGCACAACAGTATTCCAGAAACAGGCGCTCTTGCTGCTGATATCCTGCGTGTTTGGTAGCGTGCTGATAGTCCTGTATATGACACCTGTATGGCTGCAGTACCTCGCATTGCCAATACCATTCGTTATCCTGACGCTGTCAATTTTTTACAAGCAGCTGGATTTCGACAAGAAAAAGGTTATCAAGGCGATTGCAATTGTTGGTATTGGATTTTCATTTTTAAGAACATTCCCCGGGGTGTTATCCGGGGAGCTTGATCATACGGACGAATCCAGAAGGTCTGCCTGGGTTGGCCTTAACTTTGCCGATATTGGTGAAGACCTTGGCGCTGAACTGCGCGCCAATGGTGTGAATGGAAAAATTGCTTCAATGCGACCGCTCTATGTCCTGGAATCCGGATATCCGATTCACGAAGGCTTTTCGACGGGTCCTTTTCTTTATTCTGTCAGTGGGGGGCTGAAAGAGGATCAACGAAAAAACCTGCATGCCGTCAGCCGCACCTCGCTGGCATCCGATTTTGCAGCAGACAGGCCTGCAGCGATTCTGGTAGGTTTTTATCAGTGGGATCCAGCGGTAGATGATTTTATCGGCGAGTCAGCGTTGGAAGAATACGCCAGGTCAGAGAACGCAAAAAGAATCGACGGCAGCTTCGGCCGACTGTATATCCTGCCCGTCCTCCAGTGAGGCGTCTTGTGACCCGTGTCCTGATTCATCAAGCGAGCCCTTACCTGTGTGGGTATCGCTGCACTTTCTTCTCGTCAGCTGGGTGTTTTTCAATAATGCGCGGATGGACGAATACGCCTATATAATTTTCCGCAGCATTGAACAGCTTATTGAGGGCAACAGGCCGGTATGGAACAACTAGGAGAGGGTTCAGGTGTACACCAGTCCGGCTTGGTATTACCTGGTGGCTTTGACAAGGCTGATATCCGAGAACCTGTTTTTAAACGTCATAGTGCTCTCCTACCTATTGTTGGCAGGCACCCTGTTGGCATTGTGGTGGCCGCTGAACAACACAGCGGCCTGACTGATTTGGTGGTCTGTTCGGCGACTGACAACAATAACCAAGATAAACCTCGGGCTGGGTAATCACTTACTGGAAGCCTATCAGGAAGCTCATCCGTAAATATATCAGGCGCCCGTTTTCGAGTTGTTCTCAGTGGAGGAAGGCTGAGAAGGTTCATTGCTGGAAGGGATCTCGCTTTCGACATGACAATGTCAACACGCTAGAATCTCCCGGATACGGGTCGAATCAGTCTGCAGGGCAGGGTCGCCACCTCAATCCCCCGATTGACAAAACACACGTTACAACGAAGTGGCCCAATTGTTTGATCAGGTATCTATCAAGAGTAATTTTCCGTGCAGGACCAGATGAGTAACTCAGTGTTCGGAATTGCCTTGCTTGTGCTTTTGATGTTGTCAGTATCTGGCAGCATTTTTTCTCCAGTTATTGTTTACCCCGGCCCTTACGACGTGGAATGGTTCGTTGATGCTGCACTGGAAATCAAGCAGGGCAACTGGCTTGGTCCATACGATTCACTCACACTGATCAGGCAGCCTTTGTATCCGTTGTTTCTGGCAGCGGTCAGCTGGTTGAATCTCAGGCTGCCTCTGCTACAGCATGCGCTCTTGCTGCTGAGCTTTACAATTTTGCTGCTAGCCCTGCGACAGAGCGGAATCACTCGTACCAGGAGTCTGGTAATTTTTGGTCTGCTGGCTTTGCACCCACTCACGTTTTTGTTGCCTAAACTGATTGGGGCAGAGGTGCTGGAATTGCCGTTGCTTGTGATGATTACAGCATCTTGCTTTGGAATCTACGCCAGTTACCCCAGCATTAATTTAAAATTTGTATCCTGGCTGCTGACGCTCTCGATAGCTACAGCTGTTTTCTGCCATGTCAGGTTGGAAGGAATCTGGATTTTAAGCGTCGTGCCTTCGCTGGCCGTCCTCTTGCTTATTAAGCAGCGAGAATTCATTCCAAAATTGCCGACCATCTTCGTACTGATAAGCCCGATCGTTCTAGTGTTTACGCTGAATAGTGCTGTTTCTTCTGCAAACTTCGTAAAGTACGGGGTATATGCCAATAATGATCTGGCAGAGAAACACTTCACTCAAGCTATGAAAACCCTGACCAGGATCAGTCCGGAACAACATCGTCGGTACGTACCTGTCACCAGAGTTGCTTTTTCCGAAGCTTTCGCGGCAAGTCCCAGTTTTGCAGAGCTACAGTCCTTTCTCACGGATCAGCTCGATGGTGGAGTGTGGCTCCAGTACGGTTGTGACTACATGGGTGTCTGCGACGAGATTTCTGGAGGCTGGCTGGTATGGGCAATCCGGGACGCGGCAGCTGAGCGCGGCTATCATCGCAGCGCGACAGCTGCGAGTAATTATTACCGGGCAGTAGCTGAAGAACTGGGCGGGGCCTGCGACAATTCGGTCATACTCTGCACAGTAAATCCGACTGGTCATGCGCTGGCACCCCCCATGGAACTGAAATATGTACCGGCTATCTCGCTTTCTACCATTCAATGGTTCTTCAATGCCGCGTTGAGCCATGCCTGGGTGCCTGCGTTAGATGCTGTTTCCGGCATCCAGCCTTCGGAAGAACTGATTGGCAGGTTCGCGGCGTTAACACACGCGGCGGAAATTGACGACAGGAATGATTCGATAGCAAGTAGCACCCATTTCTATGTATACAGTATTCTGCAATTCGCGGGTTTGATAGTCGTGTTCAGCACAGCGCTGATTCGAGGGGCTGAGGTGTTCCGCAACAGGAACTGGAATCGGACTGCTCTGGCGGACATGCTGGAAGCATACTGGCCTGCGTGGCTGCTGATGGCGGTAGTCCTGACGCGGTGCGGCCTTGTAGCTTATGTCGACATAATGAGCTTTACCGCCACCCACAGATACGTCCTTACCCTTTATCCGCTGCTGATTTTGCTTGTTGGAATATACTTCCCGAATCCGGGTTTCCTCAAAGTAAAGGTGGATTAGTCAGTGGAAAAGGATGATCAAGAACGAGACACGGTGGGTCAATTTGGCGAACAGTGGACTCGCTACACTGAAAACACTGGCTACTACGCATCGAATGAAGTTCTCGACAATCTTTTCGGTGAACTTGTCAGCAAACGAGATGTCGTTGGCAAGAAGGTGGTTGATGTTGGAGCAGGGACAGGGCGCTATACCAGGATTCTGAGTGAGCTAGGCGCGGCCTGGATCCTGGCAATTGAGCCTTCGGCCGGGTTCAAGACATTACGCGAAAATACCAGGGGCCTGGATAATGTGGAATGTCTGCAACTCAGGGTCGACGAATTACCCGGGGGAGATTATGACTGGGTTTTCTGTATAGGCGTGTTGCAGTTCATTGCTGACGCCGAGGCCGCTCTACGGTCGATGGGAGAAGCCCTGGGAGCGAATGGTAAAGTTTTTGTCTGGGTCTACGGTAAAGAAAACAACGAGCTATACCTTGCCCTGTTAAGACCGCTTCGGCTGATCAGGAAAATACTGCCAAACAATCTTCTGGACATTCTGTCTCGGATGCTGGTGTACCCCGCGAGCCTCTACGGCAGGCTTTGTGCTCATTTCAAGCTGCCAATGTCGGAGTACATGCAGGGTTATTTCATGCATCTGGATAGATACGGCAGGAAACTGGTAATTTATGATCAACTGAACCCTTCTTATTCCAGGTATTATTCAAGAAGAGAGTTGGAAGAGCTGTTCACCAGTTCCGGGTTCTACAACCTGCGATTTCATCACAGGCTGAACACAAGCTGGAGTGTCACTGCGGAATACCGCGGCTAATCGCAATCACCGTAGACAATGAGATTTGAGCACATCCCCAATAAATAATGCCCTTCGATAGACAAATTTTCCTGATTATCAAAGAGCTCCCGAAGTGATTTTCTGGACAGCAGGTTAAGGTTGTCCGTTTCCGCCCAGAAATCATGCCCCAGTCTCCTGAGTACCGATTGATGCAAGTTCTGAGGAAGCCAGTGTAGCAAGGGTAAGAAGGTATGAACCTCAATGGGAAAGTTTCTGTTGGGAGTTATGATAAAGAACTTCTTCGAAACCCTCAGGAGCTCCTTTATGAACTTTGCCTGGGAGGATCGGTTTCCGACGTGTTCCAGCACCGCGGAGCAGAAAACTATATCGAATGCGTTGGTTTTAAACGGCAGCGCAAATTTTTCAGTCTGGACAAAACCTATTGCGGGGAATTCTCCTGTCAGGTTGCTGATATTTTCAACGCTGCTTGCAGTTACCGATTCCGGGTAGGGATAGAGCTGTTCGAAAAAATTGGAATCAGGCAATGAGGTGTCAGGGGTCACGCCTACATCAAGAATCATAGTTTCCCTGGTGGGCCTATACCTGTCCAGAAACCGTTTCAGCATTTTTTTTCGAGCCCGAAGTGAGACCCTGGAAGCAAGATTACGAAGTGGATGTTTGCTGGAGAAATAATCGACAGGTGCAGTCATTGCCTGGTGCCCAGCATGGCGACGGCGAAACTGGTAAACATAACTTGCAGGCCCATGGCTATTGCAGTAACCGACAGAATTACTTTTCGCATACTCGCCTGGGTGTCCAGTTCGGAAAAATCGACTTCCAGCCAGATGATAAACGCATTGACGAGGTTGCCTACACCCAGCAGCAGAACAGCTACTCCTGCTGCGATGCAAAGGTCAACTACATTGCTGCGCGCCAATGTCAGCCAACGTTTGTGGCCTGGCAACAAACCATGTTTCACAGCGTAGACTTTAACCAATATCCCGAAGCTGACTACCTGGGCTCCTGCGATAAAAATGGTGCTAAAACCTACCAGTGAGTTGAGATCCAGAGTGACTTGACCCATGTTTAATGGTCTGGGCAGCAAAATTGAAAATCCTATACCTCCAGCCACCAGTAAGATCAGGCCGGGGATGATGAACAGCCAGTTGGGACTAAATAGCAGCATGAACCGCAGGTGTCTCCAGCCGTCGCGCCAGCTGCGCAAATGGGGAAGTCGGCTTCTGCCGTCGGGGCGCAGTGTTATTGGTACCTGCCCGACTTTCAACTTTAACAAAGTCGCTTTAACCACCATCTCGGAGGCAAATTCCATCCCCGGGCAAGACAATCCGAGCTTCATGATACTGTCCCTACGGAACGCTCTGAGGCCGCAATGAAAATCGTCTATGCGGGATCTAAACAGAAGCTTGCCAAGGGATGACAAGATTGGATTACCGATCCACCTGTGTTTCCATGGCATGGCGCCCTTTTCAATAGTCCCTCCGCCTTTGGGTAGCCTGCACCCCATGACTAGCTCGCAACCCTCGCGTAGTTTCGAAAGAAACAGCGGAAGCTCGCCAAAGTCATAACTCTGATCGGCATCACCCATAAGGATGTATTTCCCCTTTGCCGCCTCGATGCCTCCGATCAAAGCATTGCCATATCCTTTCTCGGGGATATCCACGAGTCTTGCCCCCGCTTGGCTAGCAATGTCTTGTGATCCATCCGTACTGCCGTTGTCCGCTATCAGAATTTCTGCTGATATTCCAAATTTGGTGATTGCGGCCGCAGCTTCCTCAATGCACGCAAGGAGAGTCTCCGATTCGTTCAGACACGGCATGAGGACAGTTAGTTCAATGGGAGAATCCAATCTTTTCAATACCTAAGCTATTGTTTAGGATCGCCGTCTTCGAGTAGCAACTGATAGTCAACCCAGCTAAATCTTATCCTGCGGCATTTTCATTGAAGTGCGTTTTGCAGACGGCGTGCTGGAATCGCTAGCAGGGCGTAACAGACCATTGCGACTATCAGGCTAGTGTTGATGCTGCTCCACATGGAAACTGCCACCGCGAATACGCTGGCTAATACGCCGGTCGCCCCGTTGATACCCCAAAGCCACGGCAGACAGCGATCGGAGTATTCACGGAACAGACGTAATCCGAGAGGGAAACACATACCCATGGGTAACGCTACTGTCGAAACCATCGCGATAACCAGCAGGCACCTGAATATAAGGGGCTGAGCGATCGTTGCCGTGATTAACCAGTCAGAGATCAAGTAAATTATCAATAACAGGCCAACAATGGTGGCAGGTAGCAAGGCAGTCCAGCGACTTTGACGGTTAACCTGCATTTTATCGGATAGATAACTTCCCACCCCCGCAGCCAGGATCATTGAAAACAGAAGCACTGCTACAGCATAGACTGGATGCCCCAGGTACACCGAGAATCGTTGCATAAGTGGAATCTGAACCATCATGAAGCCGGTGCCTATGCAGGCAAAGTATAGTAACCCGCTAGTAAAAATTCCGGCTGGCACGGCGGGCATTCCGGCCAGGAGCAAAGGCACGAAAATTACTAGTACTACACCGACCAGAGCCAGACCGCAAAGCAACATAAGAGTATAAGTCGCCAGTAAATTCCCACCTGCGACAATGCCCAGGTTTCCCAGTTCGCCTGCAGCGCTGAAAAGTGCCCGGGGTTTGAGTATGTTGAAAAAGTAGGGACGGCTGTCGGTCGGAGGTGAAAAATCCAGAAAGTCATGTTCTGTGGCTTCTGCAAGCTCTGTTGCACTGCCGCTGGAGACAATATCGCGAACGAGAGCTTCCGAACTTTGCTGGCGCGGCGAGTGAAGGATATTGAAACTGTATTGTGCTGCTACCTGTTCGATTATAGTCAGATCGGCTTCATTGAAGGGTTGTGGAGACACTAAAAGAGTCGCAACCGACAGTCGCGACACCAGAATCAAGTGATCGCTTGGATTCTCGATACCTCGATTCAGCAACGCCATTGTAGCGAGAGAAATGAGACGATTGGTTTCTGACAGGGCTTCAGGAGAATACCAGCGCGACACGCTGAAAATACCGCCCGGAGCAAGCCGATCGAGAAAAACCTGCCAGCCTTCGGTTGTGTAAAGGCCGTTCTCCGAGAGCGTGAAGGCGCCCGCACCTGTTGCTGCCCATGTATCGATGAGTGACATCTGGATAATGTCATAACTATTGTCGGACCTGGTGAGGAAGGAACGCGCTTCATCATGGACGAACTGGACGTCAGGCTGATTCGCAAGATTTACAAAATCTCTACGTTCTTTCTCAATCACGTCAAGAATGGCTCGATTAATTTCAATGCCGGTAATGGAAGCACTTTTCGCCCACAGTGCGGTTAGGATATCTCTTCCACCACCGACACCAATTACCGCTACATTTGATGCCGGGCGCAAGTGATAGGGTAGAGCTGTAACGTCGAATCGCGGCCAGTCGAGAGTGTCGCGGTTGCCATCCCATTCAGTTACTGCGGTGCCTGCTTCGCCATCGATTACCAGTCCCTGCATCTGTAATTCGGGCATTACCGGTGCGCCTTCTCCCGGGCCCCAGAAAAATGGCCCTGACTGTGGGCCCTCATAAGGAAATAGCAGAATCTGTCCGTGGATGGTCCACGATTCGATATAACTGTCTTCATAGGCGATCTTGTTTCCCTTTGGCGAAAATACGCGAAAGCCATTCACAGACTGACTGTTGGCCAGTGCGCCGATTAGAATCAGCGCTATTACGCCGAACCAGGAAAGGGAAATTTTTCCGCCACGCGCTCGTTGAAAAAACGTAACGCCGGACACGGCTATGGCAGACGTGGCAAAAGTCGCACTGGAAATGTCGAGCGCTCCCAGTATGTAGAGGCAGAACAGGCTGCCGACCGCTGCGCCAACCAGATCTACCGCGTAGATCAACCCGCTGTCACCCCGAATCTGGGTAAGCGCCACCGTTACTACAACCCCACTGAAAAAGAACGGTACTGCAACAGTGATAGTAATCACTGCCATGACCAGAATTTTGACCAGATCCCATCCTTCGCGGACGTTAAGGGAAGTGGAAATAATAACAATATGACAGAGAGATACGCTGATCGCGAACAGGATTGAGTATTGGTACAGACGATCGAATGCGAGGCTCGGGCTGAATCTTCGTGGCTGCAAATATACCCAGAGCGCGCCAGCAGCCATACCAAACATGGCCATTGAAACGGCAAAAAAGGAGAGATGGTACCAGGTGACGACAGATAATAACCTTGTATTGAGTATCTCCAACAGCAGGGTTGCACTGGTAATAAAAAACAGCCCAAAGAAGAATGGTCTGTTAGCCTTCGGATGGATAGCTTCCATGAATCAGCTTGTCTCTGGTCTAATTTTCAATCTACTGTGAATCAATAGTACTATGCCCAAATATATCGCCACCGCAGTGAATTGAATTAGCAAAACATGCCTGGTCTCAGCCATCATGGCTGATGCATAAGTATGTGCCAGGGTGGCGTCCCCATAGGGAGCTAGAACCGCGAACTCTGGCGCGCCCGCTCCAAACAATTCCCCACGGGGATCATCGGGGATGGGTAGCCACATTCTGTGAGCCAGTATCTGGGCTGAAATTATTGGCAGGAAAAACAGCGCGCGTATGCCGAGTCCCGCTCTGGTGACAGGGTGATTTTCCACTAAAAAGCCGAATAAAAGCAAAACAGCAGGGTAGGCCCAGAAAAGTATCCTGTCGGTGTGAAACCCGGAAGTAAGAGCCAGCAGAACGCTGCCTGCCAGAAACACCGCCACGGCCTGATTGTCGTATAAAAACTGCCCCATCGCTTTGCTGGCACCGAGTGCGATTGCTACAGGCACAATTCCGAAGGCCGTGAGCCACGACAGAAGAAAGATTGTCGGTTGCTGAGCAAGCTGTTCTACAACGCCCATCATCTGGGTAGTGTACTGATAAGCGCCTGACCCATCGACCATCAAGTGAACCGCCGCAACTGTCAGTATCGAGGCAATTAAGGGGAACAGGCAAAGTCGCAGATTTCGGCCGGAAACTATATGAAGGTAGGGAAAGCGCCCATCAATATGAAAGCAATTACGATAGACGAACACCAGTACACCACAGAGAGCGATCTCCCTGAATAAACAGCCGGCTATGCCCACGAGCGTAACCGTCAGAATCGACTTCCAGTCGAGCTTTCTGATTAGCTTGGATAAGAGCAACAGTAGGAGAACAAAAAACAGCCCGGGAGGATCTGCGTAGGACGTTATATAGTGGGAAAATCGTAATGGTCCTTGCGGATTGGTGATGTACAGGATCAGCAGCAACAACACGGTACTGTTGCGGATAAGGAATTGCTTGAGATAAACAAATAGTATAAGCGAAGCCATGACTCCGAAAGTCACATTGACCACTCTAAAGCCGAAATCGAGGTTGTCAGGAAAGAACGTGCCTACCAGCCACGGCAGCCCGAGCCTGAAAGCGAAGGGGCGTAGTTCGGCAATGGGCTCCCCGGCGGCAACTTGCGCAGCCATATTGTAGTACGACATAGAATCGTAGGGATGACCTCCATCCAGGCTGATCGGGTTCTGGGTGACTCCGTAAAAGACCGCCAGGAATACGGCAAGCAACAGCAAAGTGTAGTCTTTGAAAGAAAATGAGCTGAAAAGCACGGCCATAATGCAGGAAATTATTGTGGTCAGGGGTCAGGTGCTTCTTGTCGAGCAAGAAGCAGGCTGCTCCCCATACAGCCTCTATTTGCATCGAGCTTCGCCATTGGCAAGCGCGTGGGTGCAGGCAGTCTCGTCTGGCTAAACTGTACTAAATGCTCGTCAGGATCACAATTGCTTTCGTGGTCACCATCGCTGCTTCTTCGTCATTCCTTGACCAGCTGCTGCCGGGACCGCCGGTTTCCGGGTGTAGTCCGGAAATCTAGCCAGAAGCCGTTGCATCCATTTTCGGTACAAAAAGCAACGGTAATGCCGATATACTGCGAAATAACGAAGGCACGGCTGACTGAATGGAAAAGCAGATCGCAATGGGATTGTTGCTGGCATTTCTGGCCTTTTTGTCAGGCTTCGTTCTTTTGAATCCCCTGTATACCTGGGACCTGGTACCCTACGTCGCTACCACTTTGGCGGTGTCCGTCGACGATCCTGTTTCATTGCATCAAGCAACTTACTCGCTGTTGGAAAGTCGCCTGTCGGAAATTGAATTCAATGCACTTATCGCCGGACCGTACGCCAGTGACCTGTACCAGAACGCATCGAATTTCGCCTCCCAGTTAGATCTGTACTTTGTCAAACCCCTCTATGTTGGAGCACTGCGGATTCTGTATCTCGCTGGAGTGAACCCGGTGGATGCTGTAATGCTCATGTCGCTGTTACCGGGCCTGATAATTTGCGTGTTGCTATTTGTCTGGATGAAAACCATGGTAAATCCGCTTCAGGCGGCTCTGCTGGCGATCGTAATTTTGCTATGCACGCGATTAGTGGATCTGAGTCGCGTGCCGGTGCCAGACAATTTTTCCAGTCTGTTTATCCTGCTTGGATTGTATAGCTTACTGGTGCGCAAGTGGCTGTCTGCAGCCGTCATCTTGATAAGCCTGTCCGTTCTGGTGCGGACTAACAACATCATCTTTGCATTGCTGCTGTTTTCGTTGCTTTGCTGGCGCAGCTTGCGATCCCCGGGCCAGTGGCACCAGCACGAACTTTATTATTTTGGAGCAGGCTTTGTGGTAAGTCTGCTTCTATATGCTCTCACCAGTATTATCTTCCACCAACAATGGTGGCTGCTTTTCTATCACAGCCTGGTAGAGCCTCAGGTAAATATTGCGGAGTTTGATTTCAGTTTTTCCTTAAGTCTGTACCTGGATGTTGTGGTTAACGCGGCAAGACAACTTGTCGCCGCCGGAGCCTTTGTAGTCACCGCTCTGCCGTATTTTCTGCTGGTACTAATAATCAGTATGAGCGGCAGGTGGCAATCAACAGTTGCCGGTATGTTAAGGCCCCGCGAGGAATTCGTGCTGGCACACGTCGCTCTTCTCGGGTTACCTGTCTTCCTTGCCTTTATGCTTTTGTTTCCCCTGTTAGCTAACTGGGACCGGTTCTTTACGCCATTCTACGTTCTGATTGCGCTCTCCGCCCTCACGCAATCCAGTTCTCAGGCCATCCGGAAAGGAAATGGTTCCGCGTGATAAACATCATTGAGCTTGCGATACAAGCGTGCACAAATGTCAAGCACGTCAGAATCAAGGGGTACATTGAAAACGAGTGTTACTTGTCGGGGAGAATAACAGCATGATCTGGGATGCATTAGGATCGTTGGCGGATTTGCTGGGTGCAGTGGGAGTAATCATTTCTTTCTTTTATCTCGGCAAGCAATTCAGAATCGCGCTAAAGACCGTGTGCACCCAATCCTATCGGGACGTCATAAACGACTTTCAGAATACCTGGAGCGCGTTGCAGAGTCCGGATACTACCAAAGTTGTCAGGATCGCGGTAAATGACTGAAATGCCCTGAGCCGGAGTGGAACAGCACGCGCAGATGCGTGAGGATTCTCCCAACCGGGCAACGGTGGGAGGATTGCAAAGCAGATCGATTAGCGCGATCCCGGACGCTGCTATGGAAAACCTTAACGCCCTGTTCATGGCGGCAACCAGAGACATGTCAATTAATTGCAAAAAATTTCCGCAGCATCCGTTCAGTCGTGGAGTACCTGAACGCTACAAGCTGGAATCCTGGATGGTGCGTCTCCAAGACGGCGGATTTCAGCGTCCTCACAACCATCCCGCTGGCTGGTTGAGTGGCTGTTATTATCTGCAGGTGCCAGAAGTGGTCGGTCAGAGCTCATCGCAGGCCGGGTATCTGGAATTTGGTCGGCCTGATGAAATCTATCAGATTCAGGATCCTCTGATCATACAGAGTTACTGCCCGGCACCGGGTAAACTGGTAACCTTTCCGTCCTTTTATTGGCACAAGACGATACCTTTCGAGGCCGCAGAAGAGCGAATTTGTATCGCTTTTGACATTCGGCCGAATTGAACCCCGGTCATTGCATTCGCGAGCCCGGTCGCTTGATGCGCCGAGGATACAGTAGCAAACAGGATCGAGAGTAAAAACAGATCAGTAAAGACAATATAATTCGAACGCAATATAACTATCTTTAATCGGAGGCTGAATAATGGCAATCAAAGGAGTAGAACTGGATCGCCGAGGATTTCTGGCAGCAGGCGTAGGAGCAATGGCCATTGCCGGCATCGCCCGTTCATCGAACGCGGCGGAATTGACAACCGCAGAACAGAGTAATATCCAGCTTGTAAATGACTTCTGCGCGGCCTGGCCCGGTCACGATCTCGATCGTCTGATGGCCTTTTTTGCCGATGATGGTGCCTACCGCATGACCGAGACAACTGAACTGGCAGATGGTCGCGACGCCGTTGCGGCGCGTATTCAGTCCATACTCAACAATGTCGAACGCTTCGAGGTACTCGATACCTTTGCTCGTGGACCGATGGTGATCAACGAGCGGATCGATTATTTTTCCAACTTCGCTATCAAGAGCTGGCACGGTGTCGGCGTGTTCTTCATCAGGGACGGCAAGATAGTCGACTGGTATGACTACACGATAGAAATGGAACAGGTCTGAAGCAGACCATGAGTTGAAAAGGATAGCGAGTTTATGTTGCTCGCATTTGCAGTTAATTGATTCGCGGTTGATTCCGCGGGCAGCGACGAAAAGTTCCAAAATAAATTGGAAGTTTGAATCCCAGGAGACGTACCCATGTACATAGCCGTACTCGTAATACCGGTACCCGAACAGAAGATGGACGCTTACCGTGAATGGGCTGAGATGAGCGCAGGCATCTTCAAAAAGTACGGGTGCCTGGAAATCGTCGACGGCTGGGAGGATCTGGTCCCTCGCGGTAAAAACACGGACTTTTATCGCGCAGTGGCAGCTGAACCCGGGGAAAAGATCGTGGTTTCGTGGCAGGTCTGGCCGGACAGGGAAAGTTTTTATGCCGCGGAGACTAAAATGCATGAAGATGGTGCGCTGGAGTATGACGGGGAGGTGCCTTTCGATGCAGGCAGGCTTATTTACGGCTGTTTTTCGCCAATTTATTCCATGGGCCGTCATCCGCAGTAAACAGGTTTAGCCGAATGTAGCGAATGCTCTACCGCATAGCTGGTTGGCCATGGTCGATTCCGTGGTCGGCATTGAGCGTCAGCACCAGGTTTGCCTGTTCAGGCAAGGTCTCGAGGGAATGTCGCGTCAAACGCTCAAAATGCTGGATAAATCGATTTAGCGCAGCAGGGTTCATAATTTTACTTTCCCCTGCACTGGTGGCGGCAGCCAGTTTCTGTTCCTGCACGCTGCGCCACCGGTAGACGCAATCAAACGAGGGGGCTTTCAGCATTATCAGATAGTCGATTCCACGAAACAGGGGTTGGTACTCCGAAAGGCGTTTGTTGACATAAGTGCGCCAGGTAGCGTCCGGGTCTTCATCGATTTCCAGCGCATTGATCGGGGAGAGGAGCAATTTGTCATCCTGCGGTCGCAGGCCAACGAACCAGCCTTCGAGCAATACCACGTCAACCGGCAGTTCGACGGGGTCCCACAGCGAGCGGGGTTTCGGGTCATCCAGCGCTTTATCGAATCGTGGTAGCAGAAGTTCCCCGCGGCTGTCGGGGTCAGCCAGCGTGTCCATGACCTGCTGCGCCAGATCAATGTCATGGGTGGACGGTACACCCCTCGTTGCCAGCAGCGGGTGTATCGTTCGGGCAAGTTTCTGGCGTCGGGTAATGTCGAGATAAAAATCGTCGAGCGAAAGGTTCGCCACACGAAGGCTCTGTTGAGTCAGCATCAAATCCAGAAATCGGGCCAGCGTTGATTTACCGGTACCCTGCGCACCGTTGATGCCCACTATCAATGGCCGGTCTCGGGCGGCAGTCATCGACGACAACCCACGGACCAGGGGCAGGTACCAGTCGGTTATGATCGTGGCGAAGTTTGCGGGCAGCGATTCTTCATCCAGGAACCGGGCAATGAGTCCATTCTGTGAGGGTTGCATGGGAACGGCTTCGGTCGGATTAATCAAGGCATCTCGAAGCTTAACGACTTCTCAAACAGATTGGTAGGCGCAACATTTCTGCACCCGTTCAGGCGGCCACCAGTGAAAGGGGGCGATTTATGCGGGTCGGCAGCGCAAGGCCGGGTCAGGCCGAGGGGCTATTCAGTCTCCGGATCACCAGCTGAATCTGACCCACCGGTAGCCCGAACTTTGACATGGCGGACTCGTTGATGATGACATCCGGTTCTACCAGATACATGCGGTCATCGATACGAATGTTCAGCGACCCATCGCCCCATGGAATCATTAGCACGTAGTCCAGGAATACTGAATTTCCAGCGACCTCAACCTCGGCTTCACCCACCACGTCGCCAGCGGTGCCGAGATAGCCTCCACCGCCCCTGGGGCGCAGAGTCCAGACCCGCCGCTGCTCTTCACCGTCGTCAAAAACGAAATCCTCTTCGAGAACACCCACACCATCGCGCCAGTAAGCCCTGATGTCGGCGTTGAAGGTACGAATGACCAGGCCGCGCCAGTTTTTTACCACGCCGTGGGCAGCCAATTGGCCATTGAAGAACTCTTCCATTACCAGCCTCGGCTGCTTAGTTGAATAGTCCTGCACTTCTATGCTGCTGCAGCCATTCAGTAGCAGCAGAATCCCCAGCAACACAATGAGTTTTTTTGGAAGGGAACGTTTCATGCTATTCTCTGGTGAATTTGATTTGTGGTAGATACGTAGCCCCGGACCTCGATGGTTCACCTGCCGACGCGCGGGCACAGTTCATAACAACTCCTGGTCACGAGTAATTCTAATGGCTTCCAATCTGGTGCCGGAAAGGCCCCTGGTTTTCTCACCGATTCTGGCCGCCACCATTGGGCTGGAGGAGGCGATTCTTCTTCAGGTTTTGATGGATTTTGCGGGTCATCGTCGGGGTCGCCTGCAGGATGGTTATCACTGGGTAGAGGTGGCTGATCAGGAGCTACAATCAGCCTTGCCATTCTGGAAGCTGTCGGACATTGCAAGAATTGTTGCAAGCCTTTGCAACCTGGGCATGATACTGCGGCGCTCGGATCCTGGTTTAGAAGCCAGCTATCATTACTCGCTCAATGAAAAAACCGGTTCAATTGCCCGAGATACAAGCCCTGCAGCAGGCAGTGGATCGGAGGCAGGAGCAGAGCCGGGTGCTAGTTTATTTCGTCATGGCGCCGCTGCCAGCTCGATCACTGCTGACTGGATGCCGGATCAGGAATGGCTTGTGCAATGCCGAAATCACAATATTCCGGACGAATTTTCGCTCAGTCTGGTACCCGAGTTTGTGAGCTATTGGCGAGATCGGGGAGAAGCCAGGTTTTCCTGGGGTAATGCATTTTTCAGTCATGTCCGCAGGCGCTGGCGAGAAGAGGAAACGCGTCAGGGGGCCCGGGAGCTCTCCAGCTCAATGCATCGCGAATGGCAGCCCGGTCAGGATGCCCTGGAGATACTTGTGAATGCCGGTATTCCGCAGAACTTTATTGAGGACGCGGTTCCGGAATTTGTCCTCTATTGGCGCGAGCGTGGAATTCGTGTCAGTACATGGAACACCAAGTTTATCGAGCATATCCGTCGCCAATGGAATAAGTACAACGCGTCCTTCGGCCAGGACGACACTCCGCGGGTAATCCCTGCTGACTGGCAGCCGAGCCCGGCCTGCTTCGAGATTTTGCAGCTTGCGGAAATCGATTCTGAATATGCCCGTGCCAAAGTGCCGGAGTTTGTTATGTACTGGCGCGACAGTCAGCAGGTCCGCTCGTCCTGGAATACGGTTTTTTTGCAGCACATCAAGCAGGATTGGGCCAGGCGACTTCGTTCGCCAGCCGAGGTAGAATCTGACCATGGAAAACATCGATCAGTTGCTGGCGAAAGCGGGCACAGCGTTGAAGAAAAAATCAGGCAGCTCACCGACCGCAGCTGGGCCGATAGTGCCCGACGATGGTGACACAACTTCGATTGCTTACCGGCACATTAGCGCGACGGAATCGCCTGATTCAGCAGCGGTATTTGAACCGGGACTGGTTGACGCAATTAATCAGGTCTTTTCCGAATTCGCGTTTGCCTACCACAACCAGTTCCACAAGGCCTATCCGGATCAGGCCAGCATCAACATCGGCAAAGAGTATTGGCTCAGCTGCCTGACGGAATTTTCTCCGCTGCAGATTACCCAGGCAGCCAGAATCCTGGTCAAATCTTCTGACTATCTGCCTACGGTCGCAGCTATGGTCCGACATTGCCAGAGCGGACGCGAGCTGTTCGGTCTGCCCACTGTCAGGGAAGCATACCTGGAAGCCTGTCGAGCCCCGTCGCCCAGACAGGAGTTCAACTGGAGTCACCCGGCCGTATACCATGCTGCCAGGGCCAGCGACTGGTTTGTCCTGGCCACGGAGCCGGAATCCGTCGCGTTCCCGATTTTCGAATACAACTACCAGCAAATCTGCCAGCGGGTCATGCGGGGTGAAGACTTTGCCATCCAGCCGCCACCCGCCCTTACCGACACGCAGGGTAAGGATCTCACCCCCGAGGAACGCAAGCAGCAAATGCGCAAGTTGCGGGAATCACTGGATCTCTGAGCAGGCGCGATTGGGTCTGGCAACGCCTTGAGCCAATCGAATCCGAACCTCGAAGCCAGTAAAGATCAAAGCGGGTGATGGGAAGAGTGGGAAAATACTCTCGAGGAAGGATCCAAATTCAAAGTCAGCAGTCAATGCGCAATAGCTTGGAAATCCCTACACTGGTATCTTCAAATAAGGCTTGAGCCCCTCCAGTCGGTAGTCTATTTCCGTTACCTGGTGCGGCGCGAAGCTGTATTCGCCACGCCGCGACCGGGTGGTTTTAAAGATGCCGCGTTTTTGCAACACGTAAAGACGCACGCCGGGAATGGTGCTGTCCAGGTTCAGCATCAACAGCAACTTACCGAAACAGTCGCGCAGCTCTGCTTCGAGGCCGGCCTGCTGAAATTCCCAGAGGCGAGCGTAAATGTCGGCGTACATGGCGCCGCCGGTCATTACCCCATCAACTCCCAGGCGCATTTCATAAAGCCAGCTACGACCGAATGAAGCGGTAATTATGCTCTTGAAGGGGTCAGGACGATGCTGAACCTCCTCGATGATGCGTTGCTGAATGTTGCCGTATTCCTCTTTGATGTAGGCGCAGTTGGGAAAGTCCGTTGCCAGTTTTACCAGGAAGTCGACGGTCAGTTCGATGTCAGGCCCGCCGCTGGTCTGCACGAATACAGGCCTTGAAGTCACCTCGCACAGTGCCTGATAGTAGGCATAGATATCTTCCAGCGAGTTCGCCGTGGTCGGTGGAATGGCAATCATACCGTCGGGTTCAAGTGCTTCAGCGAAACGGGCGTACTCCAGCATGCCCTCGGTGTCGTCGGCCTGAACGCCCAGCACCAGAGCCAGATTGCGATTCCTGTTCGCCTCGGTCAGCGTCTCGAAACCGCGAAGTCGCTCGTCTTTGCTCAAATAGCGCTGTTCGCTGGAATTCTGCGGCCACACCATGCCCTGAACGCCGCAACGATCGATAAAGGCGACTTCATTGGCCAGATCTTCGTAGTCAACGGCACCGGAATTCGTATACGGGGTGCTGAGAATCATCAGCGTGCCGCGCATCGCCGTTTGCTGCTGGGCAATCACGTTAGTCAACGGATAGAGCGAAGCGGTGGCTGTTGCGGCCAACGCCTGACGACGGGTGAGTTTTAGGTCCTCGAATGGCATGGAAACCTCCGGTTGTCTTGAGTGGTGGCGATGACTTGCCTCGATACTAAATCAAGCAGCGTCTGTCTCAAAATTCGACTTCAAGTTCAACATACCTCGCAGCGCCCAGCAAGCCGGGCTGAGGAGCCATAACCCGGGCAACGGCCATTCCATGGCAGTATTCGCGATAGCGACCTTTATTGTCGAAATTTTCAAGGAAGCAGTCACTGTTAAAAAGATCACCCATACCCGCCAGCAGTCCACCTGACAGGTAGACTCCCCCCCTCGCGGCCATGGTCAGAGCCAGATCGCCGGCAACGCTGCCAAAAATTTGAATAAACATGTCAATGGTCGCCAGACATCGCAAATCGCCAGCCAGTCCCTGCTCGACAATTTTTTCAGGTAATAATAATTGCTCCTCCTGTTCGCCAATCAAGGCCATGCATCGGTGAAGGGTTGTAAGCCCCGGGCCAGACAGAAGTCTTTCCGCTGAAACCCGCGGATAAAATTGCCGCAGCACCTGCAGCAATTGCTCTTGTTCCTGGTTCTGCGGCGCGAAACTGATATGGCCACCTTCGGATTCCACGACCTGGCCATCAGGCAACAGCGCTGCGACACCCAGGCCGGTGCCGGGGCCAAGGATAATCCGGTTCAGACCCGCGCTTTCCCGGGCCGATGGCCGCAACCATTGCAGGTCTGATTGCGTAAAGGCTGGAATTGCGTGGGCCTGAGCGGAGAAATCATTGATCGCAACTACCTTGCAATCGAGCAAGGTTGAGAGTCTTTCGATATGTGCACTCCAGGGTGCATTGACCAGTTGTACAGGATCGCTCTGAGTATCGCCTGGCACTGCCAGACAAACCAGCTGCGGTTGGTGGCTGCCTGGCAATTGTTGCGCGGCAAAGGTCAGATAGTGCTGAATTGCGTCGTCAAGTTGCGCGAAATCGGAGCAGTTATATGCCTTTATAAACTGCAGGTTGGCCCCGCGTTGCACAAGAGTCCCAAACCTTATGTGGGTCCCGCCCACGTCCGCTACAATGGCAAAAAGGCTGTGGTGTTGTTGGTTCACGGATTTCCTTTTTACTGCTGTATTTAAGAGTTGCGGGTTCCAGCTGAAGACGGGTCAACAAGTCATTGAAGTCGCCGCGTCAGGCCAGCTTTTTGTATTTCATCCGAGTCGGCTGGACGGCATCGCCCTGACGTTTCTTGTGCTCATCCTCATAATCAGAGAAATTTCCCTCGTGGAAAAAGACTTCGCTGTTGCCTTCAAACGCCAGGATGTGGGTACAGATACGATCCAGAAACCAGCGATCGTGAGATACCACGATAACGACTCCGGGAAAATTCAGCAACGCCTCTTCGAGCGCTCGCAGAGTTTCGACGTCCAGATCGTTGGTTGGCTCGTCCAGCAGCAGGACGTTGCCACCACTCTTGAGCAGCTTGGCAAGATGCAGTCGATTGCGCTCGCCACCCGAGAGGTCCTTGACGAATTTTTGCTGATCGGTGCCGCGAAAATTAAAGCGGCCGACGTAGGCCCGGGAGTTGGTTTCGTAGTTTCCTACCCGGATCAAGTCCTGACCATCGGAAATCTCCTGCCATACGGTGTGATCACCCTGAAGCGCGTCGCGACTCTGATCCACGTAAGCAAGGTCGACGGTTTCGCCGAGTTCTATGCTGCCGCTATCGGGTTGCTCCTGACCGACGAGGGTCCTCAGGAACGTGGTTTTGCCAGCGCCGTTGCCGCCGATGATACCGACAATGCTGCCTTTGGGCAGGCTGAGGCTGAGATTATCAATCAGCGTCCGATCACCGAAACCCTTGGTCAGGTGGTTCACTTCGATCACCTTGTCACCGAGCCGGGCGCCCGGTGGTATATAGAGTTCCTCGGTTTCATTGCGCTGCTGAAATTCTTTTGAGTTGAGTTCTTCGAATCTGGCCAGGCGCGCTTTGCTCTTCGACTGGCGGGCCTTGGGATTGGAGCGTACCCATTCCAGCTCATGTTTGATGGTGCGACGGTGGGCGTCTTCCTGGCGCTGCTCCATTTCTAACCGCTTCTCTTTCGCTTCGAGCCACTTGCTGTAGTTGCCTTCGAAAGGGATGCCGTAGCCCCGGTCCAATTCCAGAATCCAGCCAGCGACGTTATCCAAAAAGTACCGGTCGTGGGTGATGGCAACCACGGTGCCAGGGAAATCGTGCAGAAAGCGTTCCAACCAGGCGACGCTTTCTGCATCGAGATGGTTAGTCGGCTCATCTAGCAGCAGCATGTCAGGGTTTGACAGCAACAACCGGCACAGCGCCACACGACGTCGCTCCCCGCCGGAAAGCTTGCTGACATCGGCATCCCAGGGTGGCAGGCGCAGAGCGTCGGCCGCTACCTCCAATTTGCGTTCCACGTCCCAGCCGTCGGCTGCATCAATCGCGTTCTGCAAATCACCCTGTTCCGCCAGCAGCTCGTTCATTTCATCGTCGCTCATCGGCTCGGCGAACCGGTCGCTGATCGCGTTGAATTTTTCCACCAGCTCAAGAGTTTCTTTCATCCCTTCCGCAACGTTGCCCCGCACATCCTTACTGTCATTAAGTTGGGGTTCCTGGGGTAAGTAACCGATTCGGATGCCCGGTTGGGGACGGGCCTCACCGATGTAGTCCTGATCTACGCCCGCCATGATGCGCAGGAGAGTGGATTTACCGGCACCATTCAGGCCCAGCACTCCGATCTTGGCTCCGGGGAAAAACGACAGAGAAATGTCTTTGAGAATCTCCCGTTTGGGCGGCACGATTTTGCCTACCCTGTTCATAGTAAATACGTATTGTGCCATTAAAATAAACCTTATAAAATAATAACTTAAACAGGTTAAAATATTATAGTATAACTTTTGCCTAACTTTACGAAGGTGGCGCAATACAGCAACAACCCAGCGGTTAGGAGGAATATATTCCTCGCGAGACCACCATTTTACTCAAACCCTTGCTAATGGGTCGATATTTGAAGGGGTTTTAAGGATACTTCTAAGGACCGAGGAGTCGCCATAAATCTGACCTACCCGTATCTCCTACTTATCAGAGATGGACGCTCCAAGAGGACGAGAGGAGGCGAGAGAAGACGAAATGCCCGTGATGCCTCGTCTTGATTCACACCGAGAGTATTATTTTGATTAGTGAAGTGTGCCTAGGCGAGGCATTGAAAGTAACACCCCGACCGTTGGTTTACATCACTCTTGGTGCAAGATTGGAAGTAGATTTCGTCAATTTATTCTTTTTCATAAATTACCCAGGTATGAGGTAGTCGAGATAAGTCAGGATCGACTCCTCCAAAGTTCCTACTATCAACCTTTGCCGTCATGTCTCTTTTTTCCACAGCAGTTGAAAAAGTATCGTCATACCTATTTTCAATTATTCGTCCATTCCATTCGATCGTTATTTTTTCTATCCTCTGAATAAAATCACTCGGGTTATTCGCATAAAGATCTTGCATCTCTGCCTCCTCGAGAACAATATCGGTGCCATCTAAGCAGGAATATGCTGTGTCTTCAGTTGTAAGAGTCCCAAGATTTCCTTCAAATTCCACAGTAATTAAAATTAAAAAACCCCCTGCATTAATACATCTGAATTTGACTTTGAAGCGAGTAGAAGAACGATATCCTCCTGGACTCAATAACTCTGTAAATGTGCTCCTAACAAACGAAAAACTAGGTGGGTATTCCTCGAATACACTTAATATTGAATCAGTATACTCTTGCTGATTTTTCTGGTAAGCAATTCTTGCTGCTTCTTGTCTTTCTTCTAATGCAATTCTTTCTGCTTCTAATTGCTCTTCCCTCGCAATGCGCAATGCTTCTTCTTGCTCTTCCCTCGCAATGCGCTCTGCTTCTTCTCTTTCTTCTCTTGCAATTCTTTCTGCTTCTTGTCGCTCAAACAACTTTGCAGAATATTCAGGATCGTTTAACACCAATTCTTGACACAAGTCGTATTCAAATGCCTCCACAATTCCGCTATCAGTTCCTAAGTAAGCATCTTCACCAATACTCTCTCTCGCAGAATTAATTTCTCGAATTCTCATTGCTGCGTCCATATTCCTGGACTCACCCATGATATTGCAGGTGATTATTGCGGTTTCTCGTTTTTCTTGGTCGGATGGACCACAAGCACTGATAACTACGCTTAGACCTATTACAAATAGATTTCTCATATTTTTCTCCAATACCTGACCATTCTGCCTTCGAATGTAAATGCCCCACTGATTTCGGACAATATTCCAATAAATGGCAGATTGCGACAAGAATTATTTTGATTAGTGCAGAAGTGCTTGAGTAAAGCATAGAAAGTCTCGCCATCGATCGCTGGGGTTCCCTATACCTTTAGACTGATTTAAAAAAGGGACCCGAAATTACTATTCCACCCCTCGCGCATAGACAAAAGTATTATCCTTTCCTCATCGTTCGTATGCGAGTTAGTAGTTATTTGTCAGTCGACGATATACCAATTCCCGTACCACAAATTCTAGAAAAGCGAAATTGACTAAAAGGGGTAGTTTATCTATCTTGAAGATATGGAATGGTCTAAAGAAGAACTTAGTGCATCTGTTACCGCATACATTAAAATGCGAGACCTTGAGCGTCAGGGGAAAAAGTTCACCAAGAAAAGAGTTTACGAGAGACTCAGCGAAGAATTTGGCAGGTCTCCAAAAGCGTTCGAGTACAGGATGCAAAACATTTCCTATGTCTATTCTGAATTGGGAAGAGAATGGATTAGCGGTCTTAAACCAGCAAAAAACGTAGGCACGAATGTTCTTCCAATAATCGAGGAACTCATTAGTCAGCACGAGGGAAGTGCTTTTGTCTCACAAATAGAATTCGAGCGACAGGTATCTAAATTAAGGCATGAAGCGAAACTCCCGACTCCTCAAGGCAATGCAACTCCCAGTAGGCAGATTAAAGAAACGCCCATTTTCATCAGAGACCCAAAGGTAGTGGCGTGGTTATTGAAGAATTCAGATGGAATCTGTGAAAGTTGCAATGAACCAGCACCATTCACCAAACTCGATGGTGATTTCTACCTTGAAGTGCATCATTTAAGGCGTTTAGCAGATGGTGGCAGCGATACAATTACTAATGCGGTAGCAGTATGTCCGAACTGTCATCGCGCATTGCACTATAGTGATAAAAAAACATCTATGATTTCAACTTTGTATAACTCAATTGCGAGGTTAATCAAAGAATGAAGAGACTTTCTCTATTAGCACTACTTGTCATCCCCACCAAGATAAGCATCCTGTTGAAGTTTCTCTCGCGCACATAGACAAAAGTATTATCCTTTCCTCATCGTACGCATCCGATTCATCAGAATTTTGTCGTTCGACGATATGCCAACGCCCAAACCGGTGATATACCCAATTAGTGTATTTTGTTTCGCAATTAGGGAATTTTGCTTAAGAAAGTCCTTCTCGTTTTCGATTTGCGTTGAGAGCGACCTAATTTGAAGAGCGAGTGCAGCGACCGTAAGTCGCGTCCAAGTTGGATATTTGCCCTCAGTTATGTACTGCTTGAACGTCTTCATTTCGTTTCTATGAGGAGGAGGCAAGTTCCATTACCTCTTTTTCTGATAGAACCAACTTCTTTTGATAAATCTTTTTCTTCGGACAGGGTCAAATTATCGCTACTTGAAACCTTAATTATTTTCTTGTCTCTCAACCAAGAATTAATTGCTGCTTTATTGATTTCTTTCATCCTCGCCGCACCAAGTCGTCACGCCAAGTATCGATTGGAGTATTTGTTATTTTATCTTTTTTAGTAACTGCCTCAGATTTACTTTTACTGTATTGCTCCAAAGTAGTTCTCATATATTCATTAAATTTTGATGTTGCTGTGGTTCTTTGAGTTTTACAGAAATTTAGAAATTCTATTCTCAAATTACTATTCGTGTTGAAATTCATTTTTACAGTATCCATATTAGTTATTTCCTCTTTAATGTTTTCTTAGATATATTTTTTACATAAAAACTACTTTCGTATTTACGATATTTCCGAAAGGATGCTTAGTTATATTCTTGTTAATTCTATTTAGGTTTATTGTGGGTGAAAAATCCATACAGTGAAATCACCTTCACCATTATTTTTGTTTATGTAATTCGGAACTTCTTTCCTATAACAACCTGAACAAGTTCGTTCACAACTCAATGAGTAGAATCGTTACTTGGAAATCCGAATGATAGAGTCATATTCAACACAACCAGTTTCTTTATCAGTTACCCCGTATTCAACAAGTTGGTTCCAGTATGTAATAGGTTTAAACCAACCATCACCAAAAGGGTTTTTGATACCCGTCGTATCGAACTTACTCCATAGTTTCAATGTGTATAGTTTGTATTCTTGTATGTCATTGTATTTGGGTTTTCTTAGTTTTGTTTTTGTAAAATCCTCCATAACAAGGTGTATATGAGGGTATTGATTCAAGTCATCACCTGAATGGAAAAATGCTACTCTCCTAAAACCATTCTTATTCTTCTTGGTGTGGAATAGTTCATTTGTTTCCCAGTTCAAGTAGGTATCAAATGTTTTACACACAAACTCCTTTTGATGTTCTCCTCGTGTAGGGTAAACCTTATATTTTTTTCTCATTTCTACTGACTTCTCTCCTTTATCAAACCACCTCCACCATTCATGGAAAGTTAGTGTAATAAACCAACCACTCTCTCCAATGTATTCTCTACAGAAATCTTCATAATGTATTGGTTGTATATTCACTCTCTTACCTTAATATTTTGAGATTTAAAGGTATTCATGTATTACTCCTCCTACCTTTATATATATACAGATTGAAGTAAGATTTTGTGTTTTTTTAAAAAATAAATAAAAAACCCGCAATAGTTGCGGGTTCTTTAGTTTGTTGGTCGAGGAATATTCCTCGACTAAATTCAATTTACATACATTCGCTTTTCGTATTTCAATATTCCTTTTTAAGTTTACGACGCTTTTTGTAAATAGAAATCTTTAAACGCAGTTCTCAGTTTATGCTCCCGAGTGATCTTACGCATATCAGGCAACAATCTCTCTACATCTCTGAGACTTAGAGATGGGAACCGTTCTTGAACGAGTTTGGCGTGTTCACCTCGCTCGTTAGGTCGAATGTCAAAATTCACTAAGTGACAGCGAGATTTGATTGCCGAAGCGAGTACGGTATCAAGAGGTCGATCACGAGAAGTGTTCAAGCAAATAATGACTCGCTGCTCTTCTCGTAAAGTTTCCAGTTTGACCTTGAAGATATCTTGCTGCTTCATCGTCAGATCGTGAAACTCATCGAAAATAGTCAGATAGTCGATTACTCGTTCTCCAGTATCTTTGTAGTATGCAGATAACCGAGCAGGATTGATATTGAGATCTAGTAGATCAGCGTGTTTTCTCACGCACTCGTTCATCGCAAAATACTCAAAATCAGCACACTTATTCCTACCGAACAAGGTCGCAAAACTCGTCTTACCAATTCCAGGTTGCCCATAGAACAACATCACTTGGGGTGACTGTTCTGGACACTCGTAGAAAAAGTAGAGTTGTTTTTTGATCCTGTCGATCAGCAACAGATAATCAAATTCCTGAATCTGATCGGGCCATAGAGTTGTTACAGGCCAATACAACACGCTGCCTCCTTTTGATCGTTTGAATCGATAATTTCGAACCCACACTCCGCAAGCATCGAGATCGCTTGATCGACCTTTTCTCGATCTTCGTCCGCGACATACTTGGGGTTGTAGAAGATTCTCAGTTTCAAGTTCTCTTTATCAGACTCAATTGCGTCTTCATCTTCAGATTCAGACTCGATGCCCTTATGATTAGCGAACACTTCAACTACTTGCTTTTGAGAAGAATTTGATCGAATCAGACCTTCGTCCAGCATCGCTTCTGCTTCTTCTTCAGTCACTTTCTTAGGGACAGCGGTTGCCACGGTGTAGAGAGTTGCCCAAGACAGAGGCAGACGATCCATAGCCCGCATCACAAAATCACTCGCGGCTTTTTTTATCATCTTGTTGATCGTTGATCGATCAGCAATAACCTTAATCTTTAAATTTTTAAGCGACTCTTCACAGTCTTGAAGTGCTTCATATCCTTCCCGAACAGTTTCAA
>JAYPVG010000009.1:0-99934 GCA_038134485.1 Pseudomonadales bacterium | reverse complement strand
TATCTGCACGGGTGATGGTGTAGTTACTCAGCTCTACAGAGAACAGCACCTTATCGATGCCATCACCGCCGTTGATTGTGTCATTACCTTCATTTCCAGTAATGCTGTCGTTGCCGCTACCTCCTTCGATCACGTTATTGTCTGTATTACCAAATAGCGCATCATCAAATTGTGAGCCAATGAGATTCTCGATAATAGTTCCGAAATTAACGGTAATCTGACCAGATGCAGAGATTAAATCGGCCTTGCTGTTACCGATAAAACCCCAAAATCCCGGTTCAAGGTAAATCGTTACGGATGACGAGATTTGACTGGCGTCAATCGTATCAGTTCCCCCACCATCCCATATAAAATTTGGATCAGACTCGCTTAATCGATAGACAGTGTCTGAATTTCTCGTTGCAGCACTGGGTCCGTAAACGTATTGAAGCGCAGCAATATCGAGGTCTTTAAATACGGCATGATAATCTTCGGGGTATTCTTCATAGGACATGACGGTCCATGAAGTGTTGTCCTCCGAATTAGAGAGATATGGGGGCTCAGTCACTTCACCGTTTGCACCCGGGGTGCTGAAGGGGTGTTTAAGTCCCAGTGCGTGACCAAGTTCGTGAATGTAGGTTAAAACTGCGTAGTCACCATCCTGAGGATTAAGAATACTTTCATCGGTTACGTCGAGAAAGACGTCTGACCCTGTTGCTGCCTCATCGGGGTAAAGAGCATACCCCGCGGTGAGTTCTTGAAGATTATTGGCAAGAGCGATTGTGTTCGGTTGGTTGAAGCTTGTTGTCTCTACGAACCTCACATCGATAATACTTTCTATGTAGGCGAGAACTGAACGAACGAAAGATTTCTGTGTATCGTTGAATGATTCGTATCCTTCTGCGTTCTCCGGATCATTGTCATATCCGGGAATGGATTCGGGGAAGCCGAAGTAAACTGTCCTCGTTTCATCCAAGAATGATGAATAGATTCCCGCCCGATCGGGCAACAACGCATCTATCCAGTAGGGCAATGGCAGGGCGCCGTTGATGTGGTTAATATTCTCAATAACGCTCGGAATTTTTACGAAATTTGCAAATACATTGGCAATATCATTTCCATCAGAATCCCAGAGGTCAAATGTTTTACTGGTTATTACGTAAACGTCATCCCCCGAACCGCCCCATAATTCGTCAATTCCGGAGCCGCCCACCAGTGTGTCGTCGCCAGCTCCTCCATCCAGATAATCGTCATCGTCACCACCCTCTAATTTGTCATTACCCTCCTCGCCAATAAGAGAATCATTACCATCGCCTCCACTAATAAAATCATGTGACTGACCTCCATGAATGAAATCGTCTCCTTCTTGCCCATAAAGAACCAGTGCTTCCGATGATTCGTAAAAATTCCATGAATCAGGGCCAGTCAAATAGCCATTAATGTCGTCATTTCCACTTCCCGCATACACAGTATCCAAGCCATTGCCTGTGACTATCCAATCTGCGCCATCACCTCCCGCGATTAGGTCATCACCTTCGTCGCCCAATAAAGTGTCATTACCAGCGTCGCCAATTATCCGATCATTACCTAGGGCGCCCCACAATACATCTGCTCCTGACCCACCCACTAGGGTGTCATTGCCAGAGCCTCCATCCAGGTCGTCATCTCCATCGCCCCCGTCAAGATAATCATTGCCCTGTTCACCAAGAAGGGTGTCATTGCCTTCATCACCAAAAACTTGATCGTTGCCTTGATAACCAGCCAGAAAATCTTGATCAGCGCCTCCATAGATGAGGTCGGCTGAAGAGCTTCCGATAAGAACGTCATTTCCGGATTCGCCATAAATCAAGAGAGGACCAGCTGCCGCGTAAAAGGTCCATGAATTCGGTCCAGTTAAATATCCATTAACTTCATCGTCACCGTTACCTCCGAATACGGTATCAGCGCCGTCTCCGGTGATAATTCTGTCCGCACCATCGCCCCCATTAATCACATCGTCCCCAGAGTACCCCCAGATGGTGTCGTCCAGCGGGCTGCCGTTCAAAGTGTCAGCATTGTCAGTTCCGTCTATCTCTGCCAAAAGTCGCCTCCTCCAGGAAAATCAATTTCTCAATGGATTGTACCGGTTTATTCCAACTCCAAGTTGAATTTCACCTCGGTGCGCAGTAAGACTTTATCTGCGATGTTCAATCAATAGGGAAATAGAAGATCAGCTAAAAGCGTAGCTCAGAAAAATCACCCCTAGACGTTGACGCAATGATGGAATCAGAACGGGGCCATACCCAATCCGAATTTCACTCGCTGCAAATCCGGGCAGGTAATACATTGAGATGTTGCGAAATCTCCCCCGTGCCCCCCATGATCCGCTCTGGGGAAAGAATGAACAGGCAGGAAAGTGTGGGCGCAGCCAATCGCAGCGTACGCAGAGTTGCAGGAATAGTTGCAGGAATCAGGAGAAACTTCCTTGTAACTCACTGTGCTACGAACCGTTTTTCGCGGCTTGTAGCGGTTGATGGTGCCGAAGGCCGGACTTGAACCGGCACGACCGTAGGTCACTACCCCCTCAAGATAGCGTGTCTACCAATTCCACCACTTCGGCATTGATCATTACTCGCGATTGCTCAGCGGACGGGCGCCTAATTACCAGGCGGAACAGGTGGTACGTCGTCACCAGCCGGGGCTTGAGGCGCTGCATCCAGCAGCGGGACATCGTCTGACTGCGCGGCAGTTGCCTCTTCCAGCAGAGCTTCGTTCACTATCGGCAAGCCCGCCGTGCTGCTCATACCAGCGTTCTCGCGGGCAAATATCGCCAGCGACAGACTGGTAATGAAGAAAATCGTGGCTGCGATGGTAGTTGCCCTGGTGAGGAAGTTACCGGAACCGGAGGCGCCAAATACCGTCTGTGAGGCGCCAGATCCAAATGAAGCACCGGCATCAGCACCCTTCCCCTGTTGCAGCAATACCAGACCGACAATGGCAACGGCGACTATGATGTGTATAACGACTACAAATGATTGCATATTCTTTAACTCGCGCTTTCACAAATTGAGGCAAATTCGTCAGCTTTTAATGACGCGCCTCCCACCAGACCGCCATCAATATCCGGCTGGTCAAACAACTCTGCAGCATTTGCTGCGTTTACACTGCCTCCATAAAGGATTGCGCAGTGCTCTGCGGCCTCGCGATCTCGCTCGGCGAGGTGCTGCCGAATGGCTGCATGGACCTCCTGAGCCTGCTCCGGTGTGGCCGTTTGGCCAGTACCAATCGCCCAGACAGGCTCATAGGCAATAACCGACTGCTGAAACGCTTCCGTTCCGTTTCGCCCGAGCGCCGCATCCAGCTGCGCCAGCACGACCTGTCGGGTTACCCCCTGCTCTCGCTGTTGCAACGACTCGCCTACACAGAGGATCGGCGTCATGCCGGCAGCGAGCACTGCAGCGAATTTCTCCGCCACCTGCTCGTCCGTCTCACCGAACAGTTGGCGCCGCTCGGAATGTCCGACAATCACATAGCGAACGTTGAATTCCGCCAACATAGGAGCAGAGACTTCACCAGTAAAAGCTCCCTGATCTGTCGGATAAACATTCTGGGCACCCAGCGCAATTTGACTGCCGCGCACTATTTCTGCTGCAAGCGGCAGATGCACCAGGGTCGGACAGATTGCAATATCTATTGCAGCCTTCCCTTCAGTCGCCTTTTTAACGGCCTCCAGCGTGTCCTCAACAAACCGCCTGGAACCGTACATTTTCCAGTTTCCGGCAACCAGTTTTCGCCGCATTATGCCTGATCCTGATGCCCTGTCCGGGCGTTGCAACCCGGAAAAAATGGGCGCCAATACTACCCAACAAAACTGCCGAAAGCAAGAATTGCCGCCGACTCGCCGGGCTAATCAGGACCTGTCTGCCCCGGCCAAAAATGTCTGTTCGCGCTCGCAGAATAAATCCTGTAAGGGGCTCGCTAGGGCTAGCTGACAACCGTGGCCACTACTTCCGACAGCTCGCGGGCCAGTTTGTCCACCATGACCCGGTCCTCGCCTTCAACCATAACCCGGATTACCGGCTCCGTGCCGGACGGACGCAGCAACACCCGACCACTTTTGCCGAGTTCAGTTTCTGCCTCGGCGACAGCTGACAATATGCGCTCATTGCCGGTTATGTCCCGCTTGCTTGGCAGCCGCACGTTGACCATCGTCTGGGGCAGTTTGCGCATTTCCCCTTTGATCTCTGCGAGGGTCTTACCACTGTGCACTACCGCTTCCATCGCCTGCAAGGCCGAGATGATGCCGTCACCGGTAGTATTGATATCGTGACAAATGATATGCCCCGATGACTCGCCGCCAAGACTCCAGCGACGGGTCAACATTTCCGCCAGCACGTAACGATCTCCGACATCCGCACGGACAAAGGGAATCTGCATGTCCTGCAGCGCCAGCTCAAGACCGAGATTGGTCATCTTGGTTCCAACCACGCCCCCAAAATCGATTGCTCGCCGATGTCTGTCACGGGCAATCACGTAGAGTATCTCGTCACCATCGACAATCTGCCCCTCATGGTCGACCATGATGACCCTGTCACCGTCGCCGTCGAATGCAATACCTGCATCCGCCTTATGTTCCAGCACCGCCTGCTGAAGCGTGCCCGGAAACGTAGAACCGCATCCGTCGTTGATATTCAGCCCATTCGGAGTGACCCCGATAACCTTGACCGTGGCACCCAGTTCTTCAAACACGCTGGGCGCAATGTGGTAGGTGGATCCATTGGCACAGTCCAGTACAATTTTAAGGCCGTTAAACTTGAGGCTCGAACTCACCGCGCTTTTGCAGAACTCGATGTATCGACCGGCGGCATCATTGACCCTGGTCGCCTTGCCAATGGAGTTAGAGGGGACAGTTATCACTTCTTTATCGAGTTGCTCCTCGATCGCGAATTCCAGCTCGTCTTCCAGCTTGGCTCCCTTGCTGGAAAAAAACTTGATGCCATTATCTTCAAATCCATTGTGCGAGGCACTGATCACGATTCCCGCCTGAGCACGCAGGGTGCGCGTAAGATAGGCAATCGCCGGTGTCGGCATTGGTCCCAGCAGGCTGATGTCCACGCCAGCCGCTGTGATCCCTGCCTCGAGCGCTGCTTCAAACATATAGCCTGAAATGCGGGTATCTTTGCCGATCAGAATTTTGTTGCGTCCGTTGCCTTTTGCGGCGAAAACTCTGCCGGCCGCCCAACCGAGCTTGAGCATAAAATCGGGGGTAATCGGTGCCTGGCCTACGGTTCCCCGTATTCCATCGGTACCGAAATATTTTTTCCCGTTATTCCCCATTCCTTCCTCGCTCTGCTAGTCTGCTGCCATTACTGCACAGTGTATTTTTACTGTATCGACCGTCGGTCCAACATCATGGGTTCTAATGATACTGGCTCCATTTGCCAGCGCCCATGCAGTTGCCGCCAGCGATCCCGCGAGCCGCAGTTCCGGCGGTCGATCAATAACACTGCCGATCATCGACTTACGTGATACTCCGACCAGCACCGGCAAGTGAAGTTCCGTAAAGCGCTCCAGTTCGCGCAACAACCGGTAATTATGCTGTACCGTCTTGCCGAATCCGAAGCCGGGATCTATCAGCAATTTTTCCCTTGGAATGCCAGCCCCCACTGCTGCCTCAATCCGCTGCCTGAGGAAGTCGAGAATATCCTCCACTACGTCGGCGTAATGAATGTCCTGCTGCATTACCCTCGGTTCGGCCCTTGTATGCATGAGGCAAACTGCGGCCCCGCTAGCCGCGGCAGCTGTCGCAGCGCCTTCTCTGCCAAGTGCTCTCACATCGTTGATCAACTCCGCCCCGGCGCCGCATGCGGAGCTCATTACCTCGGGCGAGCTGGTATCAATGGAAATAACCGTATCCAGATTAACGCGAATCGCCTCAATAACCGGTATCACTCTGTCGAGTTCTTCAGCCGTCGATACCGGATTGGCACCAGGCCGGGTCGATTCGCCCCCGACATCAATGATTGCGGCGCCGTCATGAATCATGGTTTCAGCGCGCCGCAGCGCACGATCGACATCCACCTGAAAGCCACTATTTACTTCTGCGCCGAGAGTAGCCCCATCGTAAAAAGAATCGGGTGTTACATTCAACACACCCATAACAAGCGGGGTAGACAACTGCAGCTGCCTACCCCGTAGTAACAATACCTGATTCAAGACGTCTTAAGTCCTTTGCCTGCGTCCCAATAGAAAATCACGTCAGGACGCATGAGTTACACTGCCCCTCAATGTTCGCTGGCCGGGCCACCTATCGTGCCATCATTCACATCGTCTTCTTTCCCGGATGCTTCTTTCTTCACCGTGCCGGCGCCGCTGCTGTTCTGGTCGCTGTCTGACCAGTCAGCGGGCTGCCGCGGTTTCTTGCCTTCCATGATGTCGTTGATCTGCTCGGTGTCGATTGTCTCGTATTCCAGCAGTGCGTCTTTCATCATTTCCAGCTTGTCGCGATTGGTCTCCAGGATTTTTGTGGCGCGGGCATAGCACTCATCAATAATGCTACGAACTTCGTGATCAATTGCCTCGGCGGTATCGTCGGATACCGACTTGGACTGAGTAGCCGCGGAGCGCCCGAGGAAAACCTCGCCATCGTCTTCGGAGTACAACAAGGGCCCTAGCTTATCCGACAAACCCCATTTGGTAACCATGTTGCGCGCCAGTTCGGTTGCCCGCTGAATATCGTTAGATGCCCCAGTGGTCACTCCTTCCTTGCCCAGAGTCATTTCCTCGGCGATACGCCCACCATAGAGGCTGCAGATCTGGCTCAAAATATGGGTTTTACTGATGCTGTAGCGATCTTCCTCAGGCAGAAACATCGTCACGCCCAGCGCTCGACCACGAGGTATGATGCTGACCTTGTAGACCGGATCGTGTTCCGGAGTAAGGCGTCCCACGATCGCGTGCCCGGCCTCGTGGTAGGCTGTATTCAGTTTTTCCTTGTCCGACATCACCATGGATTTGCGTTCGGCACCCATCATGATTTTGTCTTTGGCCTTCTCGAATTCTTCCATGGAAACCAGGCGCTTGTTGGCGCGGGCCGCGAACAGGGCTGCCTCGTTCACCAGGTTTGCGAGGTCGGCTCCGGAAAATCCAGGAGTACCACGGGCTATGAGACTGGCCTTGACGCGATCGTCGATTGGAACCTTGCGCATGTGTACCTTGAGAATCTGTTCCCGACCCCGAATATCGGGCAATCCAACCACGACCTGGCGATCAAAACGACCCGGTCGCAAGAGCGCCGGATCGAGGACGTCCGGTCGGTTGGTAGCGGCGATGACGATGATGCCGTCATTGGCCTCAAAACCATCCATCTCGACCAGCAGCTGATTGAGGGTTTGCTCCCTTTCATCATGACCACCACCGAGTCCTGCACCGCGGTGTCTGCCTACCGCATCGATTTCATCTATGAATATGATGCAGGGAGCTGCCTTTTTTGCCTGATCGAACATGTCTCGAACTCGCGACGCGCCGACACCAACAAACATTTCCACGAAGTCTGAGCCGGATATCGAGAAGAAAGGCACCTTCGCTTCACCGGCAATCGCCTTGGCCAGCAACGTTTTACCGGTGCCAGGCTGACCCACCATTAAAATACCGCGAGGAATGCGACCACCCAGCCGCTGGAATTTGTCCGGCTCACGCAGGAACTCCACCAGTTCCTGAACGTCCTCTTTCGCTTCGTCAACACCCGCCACGTCGGAGAACGTTACCTTTATCTGATCTTCGCCCAGCAGTTTCGCCTTGCTTTTGCCGAATGACATGGGTCCACCCTTGCCTCCGGCGGCACCGCCCTGCATCTGGCGCATAAAAAAGAAGAACAGCGCTATGATGATCAAGATGGGAAAACTTGCCACCAGCAACTGGCTCCAGATACTCTGCTGCTCGGGCTCGCTGGCCCGAATCTCGACGCCGTTTTCGAACAGATCGTCCATCAACTGATCATCGCCGATGATAGGCATGACCGTCCGAAAGCGCGTATTGTCATCACGCACACCGATAATATTGATACCGGAAATGTCCACCGCAGCTACTTGCCCCGACCGAACCTCACGGATGAAGGACGAGTAGTTCAGACTGTCATCTCTGGTTTCTTGATTTATGCTGTTGAAGACCATCAGCAGCACACCTGCAATGATCATCCATAAAACCAAGTTTTTTGCCATATCGTTCAAAGAGTTATCTCCTTCCAGGCGCCTTGCTATCAAGCCTGGTCACAGGCTTCTTGCCGGAGTTTGTGTTGCTCACGCTCGGTGCAAGTAATATCCCGTTTGCTGTTACTCGATACGCGGATTATTACATTAAAGTTCATTGAGCCGCCATAAATCCCTCTGCCAGCAGATACAGTTCAGCCGATCGGGCCCGGGACGCTCTGGGCTTGCGCACCTTTACCGACCTGAAGCTGGATTGCAATTCCCGCTGGTACTCGGCAAGGCCTGCACCCTGAAAAACCTTCACCAGCAGACTGCCTCCCGGCTTGAGGGCCGTGCTGGCAAGTTCCAGGGCAAGCTCGGCAAGATGCAGCATTCGCGGCTGATCAATGTCCTTCATACCGCTTAAATTGGGTGCCATATCCGAAATTACAAGATCAGCCCCTGTGTCTCCTAGCGCCGCAAGAATCTGCTGGTAAACCTCATTGTCAGTGAAATCTCCCTGAATAAACTGTACTCCCGCCAGCGTGTCCAGAGGTAGTATGTCACTTGCAATAACCTTACCACCCGGTTCTACCAGCTCAGCTGCAGCCTCAGACCAGCTGCCCGGCGCAGCACCCAGATCGACTACTGTCATACCAGGTTTAAACAAGTGATCCCGCTCATGAATTTCTTGAAGCTTGAAAACTGCGCGCGACCTCAGTCCCTGCTCGCGAGACTTTTTCACATAAGGGTCGTCGAAATGCTCTCTCAACCAGCCTTTACTGCTCTTTGACCTTGCCAAAATAATTACCAAAATTGGATGAAACAGTTCTAAGTAAGCGATTGCTTCGTTAAAATGCGGACCCTTGAATTTGACAGTACCCAGAAACCCTATGTCCAGTACTCCGCAAGAAAAGAAACGCTATCGCAGCATAGGCCACAAGCTGAGGCCGGTGGTAACAATTGCAGAGAAAGGTCTTACCGATAATGTCAGGAAAGAGCTGAACCGGGCGCTTGAGGAGCATGAGCTCATCAAGGTAAAAATCGCAGCGGGTGATCGACAGGCCAAAAATGCGATCAGGGATGAAATGCTGGAGCTGCTTGGCGTCGAATGCATACAGCAGATTGGCCATGTCATCTTGCTGTTTCGTGCGGCCAGAAAACCGGACCCCCGCCTCTCCAATTTGCTACGCACGTTGACCTGAGCGGCTCAGCTCAAAGGTGTTCGACCGACACAATCTCGAGCTCGATGTCTCCCGCTGGCGCTTTAACCACAACCTCATCGCCTTCACTTTTGCCCATAAGCGCCCGGGCAATTGGCGAAGCTACCGATATTTTACCGGCTGGTACGTCAGCCTCGTCTTCACCAACGATTTGGTAAACCGACTCTTTGTCATTTTCGAGATTCACCAGGGTCACTGTCGTACCAAAGATCACTCTCCCGGTCGGCTTGATCTGCGTGATGTCGATTACTTCACTTCCCGATAGCTTGCCTTCGATTTCGTTGATACGTCCCTCACAAAAGCTTTGCTGTTCGCGAGCCGCGTGATATTCAGCGTTCTCGCGCAAATCACCATGCTCCCGCGCCTCGGCGATCGCCGCAATAATGCGCGGTCTGACGACAGACTTCAGTTCCGCCAATTCCTGTCGCAGTTTTTCTGCACCGGTCTTTGTCATTGGTACTTTTTGCATAATGCTTCCGACTCACAATTCGGTGTCTTCAGGTGACACCGGCCAGAGCGTCATCCCGAGCAGAACCATTCTTCTGGTGGAATATCGATAGTGGAGTGACGGGTAATTAACGTCTTACTTTACGTAGGATAACAGCCTTGCGTGCATTCGCAAACCTGTCGGTCAGCAGGCAGCCAGGTTTTTGTGCAAGTCCTGCAGGCAGTGAACCGACATCTCGTCACCGAACGTCAATGCTTCGCAAACCGCAAGGCCAGCGGCAAGCGTGGTCGTGCAAAACACGTCATGGCGCAGAGCGCTGCGTCGAATGTTTGATGAGTCGACAATCGCCTGTTTGCCTTCTGTGGTATTGATTATCAGTTGAATTTCATCATTTTTGATCATATCGACAATATGGGGGCGCCCTTCTGCAACCTTGTTGACAGCCCGAACAGGCAATCCGGCCCGTTCAATAACGTTGGCAGTACCGCGAGTCGCGACCAGCGTAAAACCAAGATCGTGCAGCTTGCGCGCAGCGTCAAGGCATTCTTCCTTGTCGGCATCCTTGACACTAATGAAGGCGGTGCCAGACGTCTTGATTTTCTCACCGGCAGCTATCTGCGACTTGGCAAAAGCCTCGGCGAAGGTTTCGCCTACTCCCATTACCTCGCCGGTTGATTTCATTTCCGGCCCGAGGATTGGATCCACGCCGGGGAATTTGTTAAAAGGAAACACCGCCTCTTTTACCGCGTAGGTGGGAGGAACTATCTCGCGAGTAAATCCCTGATCCTCGAGGCTCTGACCCACCATACACCGGGCGGCAACCTTCGCCAGTGATTCACCAATACATTTGGAAACAAATGGCACAGTCCTCGACGCCCGCGGATTTACTTCAATGATATAAATTTCACCATCCTGGTAAGCCAGCTGAGTATTCATTAAACCAACCACCCCCAGCTCCAGTGCCAGACGGGTAACCTGATCGCGAATTTTCGCCTGCACGTCTTCGGCCAGATTGTAAGGGGGCAGCGAACAGGCGGAGTCTCCGGAGTGTACTCCCGCTTTCTCAATGTGCTGCATAATCGCACCGACCACGACTTGCTTGCCGTCGCAAACCACGTCTACGTCTATCTCGATCGCCGAACTCAGAAAATAGTCCAACAGCACAGGACTGTCATTCGAGACTTTCACAGCGGTGTGGAGGTATCGGTTGAGCTCCTCTTCGTTATAGACGATTTCCATCGCTCTGCCGCCCAAGACGTAAGACGGCCTTACCACGAGCGGATAGGAGAGTTTCTTGGCCTGAGAGATGCTTTCCTCGACACTGCGTACCGTGCAATTGGGTGGCTGTTTGAGCTCCAGCTTTTCTATCAGTTGCTGAAAACGTTCCCGATCCTCAGCCCGATCAATGGCGTCCGGGGAAGTACCAATCACCGGAACCCCGGCTTCTTCCAGCCGCGTGACTATATTCAGTGGCGTCTGGCCTCCGAATTGCACAATTACGCCAACCGGTTTTTCCAACTGGACTATTTCTATAACGTCCTCAAAAGTGACTGGCTCAAAGAACAGCCGATCAGATACATTGAAATCTGTGGAGACGGTTTCCGGATTGCAGTTGACCATAATGGTCTCGTAACCGTCCTCACGCATGGCGAGTGCCGCATGCACGCAGCAATAGTCAAACTCGATGCCCTGACCAATCCGGTTAGGCCCCCCGCCCAGGACCATGATTTTTTGCCGATCGGATGGCTCTGCCTCGCAAACCTGCTCATAGCAGGAATACATGTACGCGGTGGTGGAGACAAATTCGGCAGCGCAGGTATCGACACGCTTATATACGGGTCTGACGCCGAGACGGTGACGACTTGATTGCACCTCTAGCTCACTGACATTCATTAACGTGGCCAGTCGGCGATCAGAAAATCCTTTGCGCTTCAACTCGAACATCTTCTCCCGGTCTATCTGACCAAGAGACAAATTCACTATCTCTGCCTCGGTGCTAATCAGGTCCTCGATCTGCGCCAGATACCAGGGATCGATACCGGTTAATTCGTAGAGCGTGTTGACAGACCAACCCATTCTGAAAGCATCTGCGAGATACCAGATGCGCTGCGCGCCGGGTTCCATCAATTCCCGCTTAAGCGACTCCTTGGCATTACTGAGTCTGGTATCCACTATGGGGTCGAAACCACTTACTCCGACCTCCAACCCCCGCAGCGCCTTCTGCAAAGATTCCTGGAATGTCCTGCCGATGGCCATGACCTCTCCTACCGACTTCATCTGAGTAGTCAGTCGATCATTAGCCTCAGAAAATTTCTCAAAGGTAAAGCGAGGAATCTTGGTGACCACATAATCAATGGTCGGCTCGAACGAAGCCGGAGTCACTCCGCCGGTGATTTCATTTCGCAGTTCATCCAGGGTGTAACCCACTGCGAGCTTTGCTGCCACTCGGGCGATGGGAAAGCCCGTTGCCTTGGAAGCCAGCGCCGAAGAGCGGGAAACTCGCGGATTCATCTCTATGACTACCAGCCTGCCGTTATTCGGATTCATGCCGAACTGAACATTTGAACCACCGGTCTCTACCCCTATCTCCCGCAATACCGCGATAGAGGCGTTGCGCAAAATCTGGTATTCCTTGTCGGTGAGGGTTTGAGCAGGCGCCACAGTGATCGAATCGCCGGTGTGGACTCCCATGGCGTCGAAGTTTTCAATCGGGCAAATGATAATACAGTTATCGTTCTTGTCTCGAACCACTTCCAGCTCGTATTCTTTCCAACCTATTAATGACTCATCGATCAATAATTCGGTGGTCGGGGAAAGCTTTAGCCCGCGCTGACAGATTTCTTCAAATTCTTCCTTGTTGTAGGCGATTCCACCGCCACTTCCACCCATAGTGAAAGACGGCCGAATGATGCACGGAAAACCAACCTGCTCAAGTGTCTCGAAGGCCTGCTCCATATTGCGCGCGATTCCGTGAGCCGGAGTTTCGAGGCCGATTGCCTGCATTGCGTTGTCAAACAATTCGCGATCCTCGGCCTTATCGATCGCCTCCCTCGTTGCTCCTATAAGCTCCACGTTGTACTTTTTAAGAACGCCATGCCTGTTAAGGTCCAATGCACAATTCAGGGCAGTCTGACCACCCATCGTGGGCAGAATCGCGTCTGGACGTTCTTTCTCAATAATTTTCTCGACGATATCCCATTTGACCGGCTCGATATAAGTAGCATCCGCCATCACCGGGTCGGTCATGATCGTGGCCGGATTCGAGTTAACCAGTATTACCCGATAACCTTCTTCCTGCAGCGCCTTGCAGGCCTGCGCGCCGGAGTAATCAAATTCGCAGGCTTGCCCGATCACGATGGGCCCCGCGCCAATAATCAGGATGCTTTCAATGTCGGTTCTTTTTGGCATTACTGGTTCGATTCTGTAATTTCAGATTGCTGGTCTGTTATATGAGTTAGATGGTCCCTGGCTCAGGCATTGCGTACCCGGTTTTCTATCAGTTCGATAAAATGATCAAACAGAGGGGCCACATCATGGGGGCCCGGACTGGCCTCCGGGTGTCCCTGGAATCCAAAAGCCGGTTTATCGATGCGCTCTATCCCCTGCAGGGATCCGTCAAACAGTGACCGATGGGTAGCCCGCAGATTGGCTGGCAAAGAGCTTTCGTCGACCGCGAATCCGTGATTCTGGCTGGTGATCATTACCGTGCCGTCGTCCACATTCTGAACCGGATGATTTGCCCCATGATGACCAAGTTGCATCTTCAAGGTTTTCGCCTCGCAAGCCAGAGCAAGTAACTGGTGACCGAGACAAATGCCAAAAATCGGCAATCCGCAATCCAAAATCTCGCGGATCGCGTTAATCGCATAGACGCATGGCTCTGGATCGCCCGGTCCATTGGAAAGGAAAACACCATGGGGATTCATAGCCAACACCTCCTCGGCGGGAGTTTGCGCTGGTACGACGGTGACAGCACAACCACGCTGAGTCAGCATGCGCAAAATGTTGCGCTTCACGCCAAAGTCATAGGCAACCACGCTGTACTTGCTGCCGACCGGCTCACTGTAGCCTGAATCCAGCTGCCATTCACCGCTGGTCCAGCGCAAAGGTTTGTCTGTCGACACCTCCCGTGCCAAGTCCATTCCTTTCAATCCGGGGAAATTACGTGCAGCTTCAATGGCAGCGTCCTCTCCCAGCCGTTCCAGCTCCGCGCCGCTCAACAGGCAGCCATTCAGGGGTCCTTTGTCCCTTAACAACCGAGTCAGGTGGCGCGTGTCGATATCGGCGATCGCCACGACATTCTGCTGTCTGAGAAATTCGTCCAGCGTCTGCTCACAACGCCAGTTACTTGCCAGCAACGGCAGATTGCGGATAACCAGTCCGGAGGCCCAAACTCTGTCTGACTCGCTATCCTCGTGATTAACGCCGGTGTTGCCTATATGAGGATAGGTCAGAGTAACAATCTGTTTAGCGTATGACGGATCAGTCAGAATTTCCTGGTAACCGGTCATGGAAGTGTTGAAAACTACTTCACCTGCGGACAGCCCATCCGCCCCGATGCTCTGACCTCTAAACAGGGTACCGTCTTCAAGTGCCAATACTGCGGTGACTGTCAACTCGGTCTCCTCATTCGGTCAAAATTCTCAATTGACAACGGCGCAAAAAAAAACGGAGGGAAGGATCACCTTCGCTCCGTTTTCTCTATCTATCTGGGATTGCTCGCTCGAATCATTCTGAGCGCGCATTGTAGGAAATCTGCTACAGCTTGTCCACTTGTGCGAGAACATCATTCATCCCATACAGACCTGCCGGCCGACCTGCCAGCCATATTGCAGCCCGCGCTGCGCCGTTCGCGAAGGTGAGCCGGTTGCTGGCCCGGTGAGTAATCTCCACGCGCTCGCCGGGCCCGGCAAAAATTACCGTATGTTCCCCGACCACATCACCAGCGCGTACAGTGGCAAAGCCGATAGTATTGCGATTTCTTTCCTCTCCGATTCCCTGTCGACCATATACGGCGACCTCATCAAAATTGCGACCCAGCGTATTTGCAATGACTTCTCCCATGCGCAGGGCGGTGCCCGAGGGAGCATCTTTTTTGTGTCGATGATGGGCCTCGACAATTTCCACGTCTACGTCATCTCCAAGTGCTGCCGCCGCCGTGCGCAGCAAGTCAAGGCATACATTGACCCCGATGCTGAAGTTCGGTGCAAAAACAATCGGCATCTGTCGCGCCGCGGATTCGATAAGCTCCTTTTGCACGCTGGTCAATCCCGTGGTTCCGATCACCATGGACTTTCCATGCTGCTGGCACACTGCAAGATGCTCCATGGTGGCTTCCGGTGCTGTGAAATCTATCAGGGTATCGAACTCATCAACCACCGATAGCAGGGAGGAGTCTGTCACCAGACCCATGGGGCTGTTACCGATCAAGGTGGCCACGTCGATACCATACGCAGGATCATCGGCCAGCACGGTTGCAGCTGTGAGCCGCAATTCCTGTTCCCGACCGATCACCGCTTCGATTAGGGCACGTCCCATGCGACCGGCAGCGCCTGCGATAGCTATCCTGTTCATTGTCAATTCCCTGATCTTAAGAGAGCACCAGTATACAGAGTGCCGGGGCGTTCCTGAACACTGATCATAGCGTATTCCGCCCTTTGAACAGTACCGAACATTTAGCGCTGGAAAGTGAGCATCTGCCTTAACCAAGGACTATATTCCAGAGATGAAATATATCTTCGGTGCGAGTAACCTGGCCCTGCTTGATCGTCTTCGCTTGTGTCTGCCGGGTAACTGTCTGATCTGTGGTTTTCCTGTCAGAGCGGTAATCAGCCTTTGCCGGGATTGTGAATCCCTGCTACCACGAAATTATCAGTGCTGCGCTGTTTGCGGAGTGCCCGTAGCTACAGCCAACAGGATCAACAGGTGCGGCCGCTGCCTGCTCACGCCGCCGCCCTACACACTGACCCGCTGTGTATTTCATTATCGACAGCCAGTCGCCAAATTGCTTGCCGACTTCAAATTCCATGGCAACTTTGCCAGCGGTCGTGCGCTGGGACTGCAGCTGGCTCGCGCCTTTTTTGATCACTATGCCGCGACACAATCATTGCTCGGCACGCAACAGTTCCCCCAGTTGATCGTGCCCGTGCCGCTGCACCGCCGTCGATTGCGAGAGCGAGGATTTAACCAGTCTGCTCTTTTAGGCAGAATGATGTCCGACCACACCTCAGTGCCTGTGAATACCCGGTTAGTGATTCGCCGCCGCCAGACCGAACCGCAGACCCGACTCACCGCCAGACAGCGGGCAATCAACCTGCATAGTGCCTTCAAGGTGACCAAGAAGCTTGTCGGCCCGGGCTTCCGCCACATTGCCGTAATCGACGACGTGGTGACTAGCACTGCGACCGTGCGAGCCGTAAGCCACGCCTTGCTCGCTGCTGGTGCAGGTCGAATTGATATCTGGGCACTTGCCAGAGCATGAATGCGGCGGCTGGGCAAAATCGCAAGAGCCGGAAGCCTCAGCCAATGAAACACCCGCGATGAGTTTGGTGGAACTTAAAACTGGTACTTGATGGAACCGTAAGCAACCCGGCCGTTCTGGTCGATGACGCGACTGTTCTGATTGAGAATTTGAGTGGTCTTTTTATCGAAGATATTTCTAATCCCCAGCGAGAACGAGATCACTGCCCGGTCCTGCTTGCCAGTCTTGACGTTGTAGCCATACTGCAGGTCAAAGGTGGTGATGTTTTCAACCAGCTGGTTGATCTCCTCGACATTCAACTCGCTGATGTCCTTGAACGAGTCAAAGTAGTTGGTTACGGCACTGGCAGAATGGTTACCCAACTGCCAGGTTAGCGTCAGGCTGCCCTGTAAATCAGGACTGCCGGGCAATTGGTTGTCTTCCGACAGCAGTGCATAATCAGTTGTCAGCTCGGTACCCTGGTCCAGCTCGTTTATCAGGATAGCCGTAGTCTCCACTGTGAATGTGCCGACCTTACCAGCGTCCCAGATATAGGAAGCGCCCAGATCGATACCATTACTCTCCAGGCTACCACTGGAGAAAGGCTGCTCCAGACTGAAATCCTGGGTCGCGACATTTTCCAGGTAGTTTGGAGACAATCCGGATTGCCAGGTTTCGGACTGATTACCAATCTTGATCGGCAACTGTTGGTCTTCCAACTGCCAGGCACTGGCGCGCAGACTTAATCCATCGGTGGGATTCAGTTCGAGCCCCAGATTAATGTCGGTCGACCTATTGCTGTAAAATCCCCGCATGTCGGACTGACCAGTCTGACGCTCAATGCGAATAACCGGCAGTATCAGCCCCGCACCTTTGTCTGCAACGTTTCGATCGGCCAACATCAACGACGACTCATCAACCCCGCCATTCTGCGCGATAGCAAGGGACAGTGGAAGCAGGGCGCCCGCCAGCGTTTTAAGCATGACGCTACCCAGTTTGTTGACAAGAGATGTGCGCATATTTTTTATACTATTTTTGCCTCTGACATAGATGCTCAGAGCTCTGACAGTCTACCACCGAATTTACATAAGTGCATCCCGAATACGCGACATTTGCGGATTCACACCAGTCGTCTGAAACCCTCTAGATTAGGACTCTTCGAAGCATTGCGGAGATCGGGGAGCAGCGCTTGAACGTCTACCCGACAATTTTCACGCTGTCCCCGCCACTCTCCGCCATTTCTCGAGCCATTTCATGAACCTGAAGGGAATGACCCGGGAGTTGAAGATTCGGAGCTATTTCCGCCAACGGCAACAGCACAAAAGTGCGACAGTGCGCCCTTGGATGAGGAAGGATCAGGCCTGTCTCTACAATAATCTGCTCACCGAAGCTGATGAGGTCGGCGTCCAGACTTCTTGGGTAATTCACGACAGTGCTTCGCTGTCGTCCAAACCGTTGCTCCAATTCAAGCATCCTGATCAACAGCGAGCGCGGTGTTTCCGACTCTCGCGGCACCATGGCCAGAACAGCATTGATGAAATCGGGCGAACCCGGTGGACACTCTATCGGCTTGCTGGACCACAGCGATGAACGTAACAGCGGCCGATCTGACCAGCCGGCAATTTCATCCATTGCCGCCAGCACCGTTTCAGCAGGCGATCCGACGGCCGACGGCAAGTTTGAACCCAAGGCGAGGAAGGCCCGGTTCTCGGACCGCAACCGAAGATCAGGAGTGGTAGCGCTCTGAGAGTTCATGCACAGACTCAACGAAGGCAGCAACGTTATCGGGATTCACTCCCGGCGTGATTCCATGTCCGAGGTTAAACACATGACCGCTACCACTACCAAAGTCGGCCAGGATCCGGGCAACCTCCTCCCTAATACGGGTCGGCGAGGCATAAAGGATCGACGGATCCATGTTCCCCTGTAAAGTCACCTCCGAACCAATGCGCTGCCGCGCGGTGCCGATCTCGATCGTCCAGTCAAGACCAACACATGCACAACCACTGCTGGCAATGTCCTCCAACCACAATCCACCATTCTTGGTAAATAGGATGACAGGGATTCGCTGTCCGTCCCGAAGCTTGGTCAGTCTGGACACGATCCTGCTCATGTAGGCCAGAGAAAATTCACGATACGCAGGAGTGGTAAGAATGCCGCCCCAGGTATCGAAAATCTGCACTGCCTGGGCACCGGCTGCAATCTGAGCATTTAGATATTGAATGACTGCATCGGCGAGTATTTCCAGCAATCGATGCATGGCCTCGGGATGGTCGTAGAGAAACTGCTTGGCGATGCGGAAATCCTTACTGCTACCGCCTTCAATCATGTACGTCGCCAGCGTCCAGGGACTGCCGGAAAAACCAATCAGCGGCACCGAGCCATTTAACTCGCGACGAATAAGCGCTACGGCGTCAGTGACATAACTCAACTCCCCTGCCACATCGATATCAGGCAGAGCCTCCACATCGGCAGGTTCGCGAATCACCTTGCGAAATTTGGGTCCCTCCCCCTCCTCGAAATACAGCCCCTGACCCAGTGCATCGGGGATAGTAAGGATATCGGAAAACAGGATTGCCGCATCGAATGGGTAGCGCCGCAGGGGCTGCAGGGTGACTTCGCAAGCGAGTTCAGGCGTCTGACAGAGCTTCATGAAGTTACCCGCCTCTTTGCGCGTTGCGCGGTATTCGGGCAAATATCGACCCGCCTGACGCATCATCCAGACCGGGGTGTAATCGACCGGTTGCCGTAATAGCGCTCTGATAAATATATCGTTCTTTAGGGAGCTCACCATCTTTCCTTGGGAGTATCAGTCACGCAGCCCAGATGTTAAATCGGGGCTGCAGGTCCATCGGCCGGTCATTCTACATGGCGGGCCAGCAACGGACAAACATGCGCTGTGGCAGGAAGTCGGTGAACTAGCGAGGCCTGCGGATATCGGCCTGTATGTCTGACAAAGTTCGCGCCCAGGGCTGAAGATCCCGCAGCGCTGCCGGTAATCGATCGATTGCCTCTCGCGCTGCTGCGCGATTCGGATAACTGCCTTGAACTACCACGAACCAGGGTCGGTCCTGGAAACTTGATTCAAAATAGCTAAGCCCAGTGGGTGTGCCATTACTGGCGATAAAGTCTTTGACATTCGCCTCCGAGTGCGACCCCAGCAGCTGCACTGTGTAACTTTCTGGCGACTTGGCAAGCAGCTCCCTTTCAGCCGCGCTCAGACCCGCTGGTGATTGAGAAAGCTCGGGAATTCCGATTGTCTCCTTTTCGGGCAAAACAGACCCCGGAACGACAGCATCAGGACTTATATTCTCAACATTCGTCGAAAGCTCCGGGACTTCTGAGGAATTGGATGTCGGCGTCATTAATCGGGTCACCAAAGCGGTCTGCTGCCCTACCGGCCGATCAAATTCAGGCTCCGTGCCGGCGGCAGGAGTCTCTGGTTGCGCTTCTGGAGAGCCGCCACTGTCAGCAACGTCTTCGCGCTCTTGCTGGTTCGAGATTTGTAACGGAATCTCAATCGTTTGCGAGCGGATTGCTGGGCCCTCTGTATTATCTGCAAACAGCTCCTCCTCGAGGGGAGAATCATCGTCTCCACCGAGGGTAAAGAACAAGGTTAACAGCAATACCGCGAACAGCGCGCTCGCGGCTGCTAGGTTGCGTTCCACAAATCCCAGACGATGCTGAGAAGCCCGTGGCGTAATCGTGCGACCCAGCTCATCCTTGACCATCGCGTTGATTGCGCCCGGCACACCACGGGAGCGAGCTTCGATTACCGTCATCGCATCGATGTGCAGTGGCATTCGGCCCTGATATCCAGCACTCGAAAATTTGAAGGCAACGTAGTCGAAAATTTCATCGCTGTTTAGAGGTTCGAGTTCGAGCTGGACTTGAGACGAGGGGAATAACTGTCCAACCGTATTGAGCAGCATTGGTTCGCCAAATAGCACCACCTTGATGCCGTCTTCTCCAAGGCGGGTGGGATCGGCCTGACGCTCCAGCAGCTCAAGCAGAGTCTGCAAGGCCTCTTCTCCCAGTTCATGCGCATCATCCACCAGAAGCTGCAATGTGTGTGAGCGAGCTCTGAGGGATTCAGCATATTGATCAAGCTGTTCGAGTAGTTCTTCTGTCGATGCGCCCTCCTCACCATCCAGCGATAGATTTTCGCAAAGGGCTTCCAGGAGCTGCTCCGCACTCATGAACAGCGTGGCACTGACTGTAGCGACGACGAATTCCTCGTCCAGGCTGAGTTCCAGCCATTGCCTGAGGGTCGATTTGCCGCTGCCCAGAGGACCGGTAACCACTGCAGGGTCGGAGCCGTAGCAGCAAATTTCGACGAGTTGATCCAGTAGCGCACGGCGGTTGCCACCGGAGAAGAAGTGACTGCAGGCCTCGCCTGAGTCGAATGGGTCAAAATCGAGCTCTAGCGTATTATCGAGTTTTCCGTCGCCGAATATCGCCATAACTGTCAACCGCGCTGGTGCGTTTAGTGCGGGTCGATTCAGGCCCACACGGGTCAATTAGTCGCAGCAATCTTGATCAGTGACTATCGGCGCAACATAGCCGGACCCCTGCGTTCAGGGTCTGGCTCAGGAGTTCCGGCGCAACGGCGCTGGTGATTTCGGCCCTGCCAATGCCGCGCAGCAGGATGAAGTGAATTTTCCCTGCCCGGGCCTTTTTATCCGACAGCATAATATCGAGATACTGCTGCTCTTCTATATCGGCAGGGGGCGCCACCGGCATACCATAATTTTGCAAAATGTTTTTAATTCGGCTGGCGTCTCCGGAGGATATCCATCCCAGTCGCATCGACAGGTCAGCAGCCATTACCATACCCGTCGCGACCGCTTCACCGTGCAACCAGGTGCCGTATCCGGTTGCTGTCTCGATGGAATGGCCAAAGGTGTGGCCAAGGTTCAACCAGGCGCGAATCCCCCCTTCCAACTCGTCCTTGCCGACGATCTCAGCTTTCTGTTCACAGCTGACCTTGATGGCTTCTGCCAGTAGGTCCCTATCTCTGAGCAGCACCGATTCTCGGTGCTGCTCAAGCCAGTCGAGGAAATCTGCCTTGTTGATCAGCGCATACTTGATGACCTCTGCCAGGCCCGCTTTCAATTCCCGTTCTGGCAATGTCTGCAATACGTCGGTATCGGCGATAACACACTGCGGCTGGTGAAAGGCGCCGATCATGTTTTTGCCCAATGGATGATTAACTCCGGTTTTACCGCCTACTGACGAATCAACCTGAGCAAGCAAAGTGGTGGGCACTTGTATAAAGTTTACCCCCCGCAGAAAAGTGGCAGCCGCGAACCCGGTAATGTCCCCAACGACACCTCCTCCCAGGGCAACGAGAGTTGTATTCCGATCGTATTTTTCAGTGAGGAGCTTGTCGTAAATCAGGCTAACGGTTTGCAGGGATTTGTGTTGCTCGCCATCCGGCAATACGATGACTTCACTCTGCCCCACTAATTGCCTGACCCGCTCAAGGTAGAGCGGCGCAATAGCCTCGTTGGTCACTATAAGAATTCGGCCGTTCCGCAGAAACGGTTCGACCAGTGCGGTGTCGTTCAGCAATCCTTTACCAATATAAATTGGATAACTCCGGCTTCCCAGATCAACCGTTACCGATTGCATTTTCTTATGCCCCTCCCTGCAGCATGGTGTTGTCGTCAGCTGGTTGCTGATCACGGAATTCCTTCAGGCGCCGGGCAATTTCCTGCCCCACCATACGCGGACTTCGACGGTTGGTATCAATCACCAGGTCAGCTACTTCCTGATACAGAGGATCGCGAATCTGCATCAGTTCAGCGATTCTGCCCGCCGGATCGGGTGTCTGCAATAATGGTCGATTCTTATCGCGACTGGTGCGTTCAATCTGTTGCGCCAGGGAGGCTCTCAAGTAAACAACAAAGCCTCTGGCCTTGATGAATTCGCGGTTTTGGGGCGCCAGCACCGAACCTCCGCCAGTGGCAAGCACGATGCCGTTCCGAGCGGTCAACTCGGCAATCATCCTGGATTCGCGCTGTCGAAAGCCGGCTTCGCCCTCGACATCGAATATCCATGGAATGTCCGCACCTGTCGCATCCTCGATTTCGCGATCGGAGTCCACGAACTTCAGCTTCAACTGACTAGCTAGAACTTTGCCAACTGTCGTCTTGCCCGCGCCCATGGGGCCAACCAGTATGACGTTACCTGTGGATTTCATCCCTGTTACTCTGATCTGGCGAGTGAGGATTCCTATTGTACTCTGAAACCTGCGAGTCAGGTGCAATTCGGCTTCATAGCAAAAAACCCGCGCTGACTCGCAGCGCGGGCTTTATCGAGGAACTTGCTGGCATGAGGACCCGATCGGGTCTGTGTTTTATAGCAAGTTGAGTTCGGAAATAATTCTTGGTGTTATGAAGATCAGCAGTTCAGTCCGTCGGCTTTCGTTCAGTGTACGCTTGAATAACCTGCCCAAATAGGGAACGTCCCCGATCAGGGGTGTCTTGGTCTCGAACACCGTAGTTTCCTCGCGGAATACGCCGCCCAGAACAATCGTTTCTCCGTTATCCACGAGGACGCTGGTCTCTACCGAGTTGGTATTAATTGCAGGCACGAGACCCGAACCCGGCGCTACCGAGTCCTGATTTACCAGCAGTTGCATGATTATCCGGCCATCGGGTGTAATCTGGGGTGTGACTTCCATAGACAGCACAGCTTCCTGGAATTCCACCGTTGAACCACCTGCCGTACCTCCAGCCTGAGCCTGATAGGGAATCAATATCCCAGATCTAATAACGGCAGTGACCTTGTCCTGAGTGGTTACTTTCGGGCGCGCGATTACTTCGCCGTTACCGCTGCTTTCGAGAGCTGAGAGCTCAAGCTCAATAAGACCATCATTGCCGGTGAAGCCAATTGCAAATGACGAGGCATTCTCTTCCTCAGAACCGAGGTCGATAGCCAGCGCATCCGGAAAGGAGGTGCTTCCAATCGGGATGGGTATAGCATCGATCGCCTGCTGAACCAGGCCAGGAATAAGACTGGGATCGGTACCCTGTTCAATGGCGTCCAGTTCCACCCTTCCTCCCTCCAGCAGAGCTTGCTGTATCGCGAGTTCTCGAGCTACGCGATTATTGTTTTGCTCTGCGGTTGACTCCAGCGAACCCCCGTAGCGAAAATTGTCATAGGACGACGTGTAACCAGCTCCACCCCAGCGAACGCCGATGTCTTTTCCAAAATCGGTCGTCACATTGACAATGCGCGCCTCAATCAAAACCTGTCGAACGGGCACATCAAGCCGGTCAACCAGATTTCTGACCTCTTCCAATTTTTCTTCTACGTCACGAACAATGATGATATTGGTGCGAGGATCAACCGTCGCGCTGCCGCGGGATGACAGAATGCCATTACCACCGGCGTCCAATGTGTTAAGCCCGGCGTCGTCCGCGGGTTGGGTCTGGGCCTGTCCGCCTTGCCCTTCAGTTCCTGTGCCGAGCAGCAGCGTGAGTATGTTGTTGGCATCGGCGTAATTGATCTGCACGAATTCCGTGCGCAGCGGTGCCAGTGCCTGGGCAGCGATATTGGCCTGCAATTCAGCTTGTTCCTGCGCAGCAATCTCCTCCACCGGAGCTACATAGAGCACATTACCCACCAGCCGCTTGTCCAGATTGCCGGCACGGAGCACCAGATCAAGGGCCTGATCCCAGGGAACGTTTGACAACTGCAGGGTCACCGTGCCTTCGATCGCCGGTGCTACCAGGTTGAAATCGTACTCATCCGCAAGAATTTGCAGAGCCGCATAGATTTCCACATTCTGAAAACTTAACGAACTGATTTCTCCATTGTAGGCATCGGTTGGGTCCTGCTCCGCCACAGCGGCCGCGGGCGGAGGTTGCACACTAATCGTATACCGATTTCCGGTCTGGTAAGCGACATACTCATAGTCGCCATCGACGTCGACGATCACCGTGGCATTACCATCTTCACCTAACACATCAACAGTAGCCACGGGAGTGGCGAAATCAGTGACATCGAACCGACGGCTCAGGCGCTCCGGAACCGAGGTATTGCTGAATTCCACGAAAACTCGGGCACCAATCTGCTCGATACTGCCGACAATTTGATCATTGGAAAGCTCGACCACAACCTGCCCCTCGTCACCCAGTCCGCGGCGGAAACTGACGTCGGTGATCGCCTGGGCGCCCGAGGACGAAGCAGAACTTGCGGTGGTCTGTGTCTGCTGCTGGCTCGCGCCGGCTGCCGCCGCGCTTGCTGTCTGAGACGCAACATTACCGACGGCAAGAACGAGGTTATTACCAACGGTGTTAGTCTCAAAGTTCACCATCCGGCTCAGATTGACTATCAAACGAGTTCGACTGCCGTCATCCAGCACGATAACGCTGTTGGCATTGTTGGAATCGATGTCGTAGCGTTGTTGTGGCAGACCGTTGGCAACCCCGTTCAAGTCAATAGATATCCGCGCAGGATTATCAAGCAAAAAGCTGGAAGGTTCGGGCGGAGTCCCATCAAAAGCCAAACGAATCTCAACCGCATCACCGGTCAGACTAGTAAATCCGATGCCCTGGAGTCGCACATCCTGTTGCGCGCTGACTACGCCTGCCATCAGCAAGCCTGTCACAATCAATAAAAAACGTTTCGTGTACATAATCAATTCGTCCCAATTTACGTCCGGTCTGCGCAATCTAGTTTCGGGCATAGCATCCTATACCCCTTTTCTTCGCGTCCTTCTCTTATCGGTCTAATGTCAAGGTTTGTGGTCTTTCCATCCATCCACCGGTACCGCTGGGGACGATTTCTATAAGATCCATTCGTGATTCTGTTATCGCCACCACGCGCCCATGATTCCTGCCAAGGTAGTTACCGAGCAATACGCGATAGACTTCGCCAGCTATATTTTCCACCAGGGCCACGTAATGCCCGTTTCTCTCCACCATTCCTACCATTACCAATTCAGCTATTGAGAAGTTTTCGAGCGGCTGTTTCGGACGCTCGAAGTCAGGTTGGACATCCTGAGAGGACACTGTGCCTTCTTGCAGCTGAATTCGGATGGGAATATCAAACGGACTGCGGAAGCCTGCAGCGCTGTACGTGAATGCCTGATACTCCTGAAATTCAGGAATCGGCTCCACTCGACCGCCGGGCCTCGCTCTAACCTCGGTAGTAAAAGCCTGCAGGTCTGAGAAATCGTTGAACCGTGCACAACCCGCTAGCAGCAGTGCAACAGTTAACAAGCTTCCTATTTTGAATGATTTCATTGGTTGGGCCATCTTATAGGGTGCTTACCCCATCCTCTTCTTCTCGGTATCGATATGTTTTAGCGATAATGCGCATACTCAGCAGTAACCCGTCCTGCTGGACTATCTCAAAATCGTGCAGGGTGACAATCCTGGGTAATGAAGCTACGCCACTTACAAAAGTGGCAAAATCGTGATAGCTACCGGTCACGTCGATTTCGATTGGAAGCTCGATGTAAATTTCCTGTGTCACCTCGTCGGAAAGTTCGATATTGGAAAACTCAAGGCCGCTCCCAAGACCAGTCTCGGTCACATCATCGACCAATCCCGGTACCTCGGTCTCGCTTGGCAACTGCCGCAACAATTCCGCAAATGCTGCTTGCATCTCCACGGTCTGGGCTCGGTACTCCTCGAGGTTGGCTGCGAGAAACGCTTTCGCCTCGAAGTTCTGCCTCAGGCTGACTTCTTCAAATTCCTGTCGCTCGAGCTGTTCCTGGAGGTCTTTAATATGCAGAAAATATCCAGCCCACAAGCAGCCAGCCACCGTTATCAGGGCCAGGGCAAATTTTACCGGTTGCGGCCAAGAGCCAGCGCTGTCCAGGTCCGCAAGGTCAGCAATATCAAAATTCCGCAGATCGTCTAGCGCTTGTTTAAATCCCGACATAATTTGTACGCCTATTCCACCGCATCATCCGAGTCCGGCTCCACGGGGGTGACCAGAGTCAGTTTGAGATTGAAACGATTTGCCGCCGTGTCGCTGAATGCCTCTTCGTCTTCGGCGGCAGAGATAATTCTTAGATTGGGTTCGGAAAACCAGTCGGAACCGTCCAACATACGCATCAGTGTCGTAAGCTGACTGTAGGTCTCAGCGACTCCAGTGATATCCATCTCGTCGTTAGTCCGCTCGAGGGACTCAAAAAAAACGCCTTCGGGCAGGGTTTTGACGAGTTCGTCAAAAATTCGCACGATCACGGGCCGAGATCCCTGCAGATTTTGAATCACGGTCATTCGATCCTGCAGTTCGGCTTTCTGTTGTCGTAACTGGTTGATTTCCGCCACCTGTTCATCAAGCACTTGAATTTCGTCCATCAAGTATTGATTCCGCGCCAGTTGATATTCCATCGCGGCCTGCTCATATCGATCCGCGGCCAACAACATCCCACCAGACGCAATCACTGCGAATATCATTAGTGAGAGGAATTCGCGTTTTTTCTCTTCCCGCAGAGCTTCGCGCCAAGGTAGCAAGTTGATTTGCGTCATTAGTTGACACTCCTCATCGCCAGCCCGGTCGCTATCAGCAGCGCCGGTGCATCGTTGTTCAACATCGTTTTATTGACCTTGGCTCCGATTTCCAAATCCAGAAACGGGTTGGCGATCGATGCAGGGGTAGATAGTTGTTCCTGCACCAGGGCAGCAAGTCCAGGGAGCGCTGCGACGCCGCCAGCAAGCACAATGCGGTCTACATCGTTATATTGACTTGAAGAAAAGAAGAACTGCAGCGTTTTGGTGATTTGCTCAACTGCCAGGTTTGTGAATGGCAGTAGCAGCTCGGCTTCGAACTCCTCGGGCAAGCCTCCTCGTTTGAGCGCTAATTCGGCTTCAGATTTAGTCAAGCCGAAGCGCCGCACGATATCATCGACGAGCTGATCGCCGCCAAACATCTGTTCACGGTTATAAAGAGTCTTGCCCTCAAGCATGACATTCAGAGTCGTCATTGAGGCACCAACATCAATAATTGCAGTGGTCTGATCATGATCGGATCCCAGCTGCTGTTCGATAAGACTGTATGCCCTTTCTATCGCATAGGCCTCGATGTCAACCACTCGGGGCTCCAGGCCGCCCAGTTCCAGCGCCAGAACTCGCGAATCGACATTCTCTCTTCGACAGGCTGCAAGTAGAACCTCCACCAGGTCATCGCTCCGGGCGGAAATTGCCTGACGCTCGAAATCAATAGCAACTTCGTCCAGTGGATAGGGAATATATTGATCAGCTTCTACGATAATTTGATTTTCCAGCTCATTATCGTTGAGCGCTGCATTCATTTCGATTGTCTTGGTAATTACCGCCGATCCCGCCACTGCTACGGCAGCATCCTTGGTGTTGGGTTTCATGAGACTGATCGCGCTGGCGATGGCCTCACCAACCGCGTTGACTTCAACAATATTTTTTTCCACGACCGACTTGGCCGGCAGCGGTCTGATAATATAGTTATCGAGCTTGTAGCTGCCACCACCGGAACTCAGCTTCACGATCTTCACCGCTGAAGAACTGATGTCGACGCCCAGCAGGTCTTTGGATCGCCGTCCAAAGATTCTAAGATTGTCTAACATCTGGCAATTCCTGAAATTGACTTTCTCATAATGCTACAAATTTTCGCCTGCATACCCGGTTCGTAATTTTCGCCTCTTCGACTATCCCTGCGGACCGATTGCCGCGGCCGGAAGTCTACAAGGTGGATGATCCATCCAAAAAACTTAGATCAGAGAGACCGTAATTTCCACAATTCAATCTATATATCGGCATTGAAAGAAAAATATAGTATTTTCATGGAATTATAAAGCTTTCTGTATAAATAACTTCGAAGCAGATGATCGCGCAACTGAGATGTGATTTCTATGAATCCCGTCACGATTACCGCATGATCGAGGACAATTATTCACTTGGGGTAACACTTTCCCCGCTGGATATGCAGCGTTTGCAAGGTATTTAGGTCCGTTACTGACAATCGCTGCAGGGTGTATACTTCAGACTTGGTGCCGGAGTGCTGTCCGCGCAATTGCCAATTGTCGGAAATTTTTTGACAAATCCGCGCGCACCGCCAGGAAACGAGGGATAGCTGGATCACAATCTGTTTTGAAAGCGAACTATAGACAATATCTGAGGTGGTTCCTGCTCGCCAGTGTGGCCGGAACTTGCGGCATGATAATGGTCCTTGCGGCAGCTTACATGTACCTCGCACCCCAATTACCGTCTGCCGAGACTTATCGGACCGTGCAGCTGGAAACTCCACTGCGTATTTTCACGTCGGACAACCGATTAATCGATGAAATCGGTAATCGGCGCCAGCCATTGACCTTCGATCAGATCCCGGAAGTCATGCGCAACGCTGTAATCGCCAGCGAAGACCCGGGATTCTATTCTCATCCTGGAGTCGATTTACGTGGCCTTGTGCGGGGATTCTGGGGGTTTGTCAGGGGCGTGAATCTGGGTGGTGGAAGCACCATTACCATGCAGCTTGCCAACAATATTTCCTTCGACAACGACAATGTTTACCTGCGCAAGTTCAAGGAAATCCCGTTTGCACTGCAGATCCAGCGCGAGCTGAGCAAGGAGGAAATCCTAACTCTTTACCTGAATCTGATTTATTTTGGTGCGGGGGCCGACGGTATCGGAGCCGCGGCGTTCATTTATTATGGCAAGGAGGCGAGTGAACTCACCCTGCCGGAAGCGGCGATGATGGTATCGCTTCTTCCTTGTCCATCTCCCTGTAATCCGCTCGCCGATCCGGACCGGGCTTTGGAACGCCGCAACCGGGTACTGGACCGCATGCATGATCAGGGAATGATCGACCAGCTGCAGCTGGCAGACGCCAGGTCCGCCCCGGTCACTGCCCGTCGACATGGCCGCAACATTGAGGTGCCCGCGCCATTCATCGCCGAGATGGTGCGGCAGCAACTGTACGAAGAGTTTGGCGAAGAATCGTACACTCAGGGATTTGAAGTAGTCACCAGTATTGACGGCGACAAACAGCTGGCCGCAAAGCGGGCCCTGGTGAACGGACTGGAGGAATATTACGACAAGCGCCATGGGTTCCGCGGGGTCGATGCCCACTATGACTCGGAAGAAGTTGACCCGACCGCAAGCTGGCTGCAGGAGTTGGCCAACATTCAAGAGTACGGCAATCAACAGCCGGGAATTGTCGCCGAGGTATCCTCACGAAGCCTGCGCGTGCTGCTAAAGAGCGGCCAGCTGATCAACGTTGGCTGGGAGGAGATGCGCTGGGCCCGGCCTTTCATCTCCAGGGATAACGCCTGGCCGCCACCGCAAAGCGCCAGCGACATTGCTGCGGTAGGTGACCTGATCAGGGTCAAGCAGATGGACGGCCAGTGGCACCTGGGGCAGATTCCAGACGTGCAGGGCGCTGTAGTATCCGTATCGCCAACTACCGGAGAGATTCTGGCGCTGGTGGGTGGCTACGATTTTGGACGCAGCCAGGTCAATCGGGTGCTGGCACCGCGGCCACCGGGTTCCAATTTCAAGCCCTTTGTTTACGGGGCTGCCCTGGAGCAGGGATATTCTGCTTCCACCACAATCAACGATGCACCGATAACGCGCAGCGGCTACAGACCGAACAACTATGACAATACCTTCATGGGTCCGATTACCCTGCGCTACGCCCTGCAGGACTCCCGAAATGTGCCGGCGGTCCGCCTCTTTGACCAGGTTGGGTCACAAGCAGTGCTGGACTTCGCGTCCAGACTGGGCATTCAGACCGCGCATTTCCCGCGGGGAGATCTGACTGTCGCTCTTGGCAGTCAGGACGTGCCACCACTGGAAATGGTGACCGCCTATGCCGCCATAGCCAATGGTGGATTTAGAGTCGATCCGTGGTTTATCAAGGAAATACGCAGTATCAGCGATGGCGTTATCTATCGATCACAACCGGTGATAGCCTGCGAAGCGGATTGCAGTTTGTATCTGCCCGAGAACCCCGAAACACCAGTGCAGAAAGCGGAGCAGATTCTTGATCCGAGAGTCGCCTTTATCCTTAACAGCATGCTGCGATCTGTAGTGGTAGAAGGCAGCGGTCGGGGCGTGCAGCGCGCGCTCAATCGAAGCGACCTGATGGGCAAGACTGGCACGACCAATGGACCGGCAGAGCTCTGGTTTTCGGGATTTAATCGCGATATTGCAACTACAGTTTTTGTGGGCTTCGATCAGCCTGAGCCGCTAGGTGAGTCCGAACAGGGAGCAACAGTGGCCGTGCCTATCTGGATCGACTACATGAGTGAGGCGCTGGCAGACATGCCGGAACGCACCATGGCCAGGCCCGATGGCCTGGTGGACAGGCTGGTTGAAAAAACCACCGGCAGGCTAGCCAGGCCCGGCGAGCCTGACGCTGAATTCGAATATTTCCGGGCGGAAAACGCGCCCGAGGCCCCTGACGGCGAGATACCCGGGGTTACCTCTGATGGCGAGGATACCGAGGTTTCGATCGAAACCTTGTTCTAGACCTGCGATCGATGCCCGGGGAGAGTTGATCGCAGCCAAACTCAGAGTCCGAGAGAGATTGCCAGCTATACCTTGCGATTGCCGAATCGGCGCTTGAAGCGATCAACCCGCCCACCGCTGTCGACGATTTTTTGTTTGCCGGTATAGAACGGGTGACAATTAGAGCAGACTTCTATGAGGATATCCTTCCCCAGGGTAGAACTGGTCTCAATCACGTTCCCGCAGCTGCAGGTGGCCTTGATCGGCGTGTACTCGGGATGTATTTCTGGCTTCATTGGGGTCTCCGTCGGTGTCGCCACGCAGTCGTCTCATAACTCTTATGAATTAACGCACCACACCTGATCTATGTAACGCGCTGGAACCATCCAGCAAAACGGGCGAGCATTCTACCAGAGTTCAGGCGCCAAGCAAGGGCTGTATCGCGGGAGTTTGGCGCGGATTAAAAAACAGGATCAATGCTATCGCAGAGTGGATGGAACACGAATATCGGCGACGTTAGTTTCAGATCAATCTGCGTCTTTTATTCGACGATGGTTTTTCACAACTTCAGCCATTATGCGGACAAATAGCTCTTCTATCAGCTCGGGGTCAAGATCATGCTCCTGAGCAAGGGTTCGGAGAGTCTCCAGTTTCTGCGCCTCACGCTGAGGATCAACCGCTTCCAAATCGCTACTTGCTTTTAAACGTCCTACCTGCCCCGTCAGACCAAACCTTTCTGCCAACAACAGCACTAATTGCCGATCCACCTGATCTATTTTTCCCCTGACCTCAAGCAATTGCTGTGGAACCGGCGCCAGTGCCATGTTAGGAACTCCTCGACAGACATAGAAATGTAATGCCGGACTTGTCAATTATCACCTACAAAACCCGAGCAAGTATAAACCAATTATTTACGAGCCATACAAGCGTTGCGCGAGCGCTTAGTCTGACTAATCCGCAACTCAATCGACCCCCCCGATTGATCGCAGTTTACTTAAGCCTTACCATGCCGCGAGTTACCTCAACCCTGATACTCGGGTTTCGAATTTTCCTGCGGCATGCCGACGTCCAATCAAGACAGACCAGAAATCATTCTTCAGCTTGCTGTTCCCTCACCGCTGCGGCGACTATTCGACTACCTGCCACCGGCAGATTGTGGCAAGCCTGAAAGGGAAAGCTGGAAGCCTGGTATACGACTGCTGGTGCCGTTTGGTCGACGCCAGGTGATCGCAGTACTGGCAGCGACCGCTAGTACCAGTGACCTGCCCCGCGAACAGTTACGAAGGGCTGTAAAAGTCCTCGACCGTGAACCCCTGCTTGGCGATGCATTGATGCGCAGCCTGAGCTGGGCGGCGGAGTACTACCAGTATCCTCTCGGGGAAGTATTCAGCACCGCCCTGCCGGTTAAACTGCGTCAAGGAGCCGAGGCGGAAACACCGGCAACTCTGCGCTGGCAAATCACAGACGCTGGTCTCGATGCGGATGAGCAACTCCTGGCGCGCGCACCAAAACAGCGAGCTTTGCTGACTCTGTTGCAAGGCGGCCTTGGACTGTCATCGAAAGCAGTTCGACAGGCCGGTTACAGCTCAGCAGTGATAGCCGGGTTGGCCGACAGGGGCCTCGTTTCGCTGACAGCGAGCAGTTCAGATCAGGACGAGAAGGCGATTCGGAAGGCAGTAGTCAAGACGGCTGCCCGTATACCAAACGAGGATCAGCATAGCGCGATCGAGACAATCGGCAATTCTCTGGACGGGTTTGCCTGTCATCTGCTCGATGGCATTACCGGCAGCGGCAAGACTGAGGTCTATATGCAAATCATTGCCAGAGTTCTCGCCAGGGGTCGACAGTCCCTGGTACTGGTCCCTGAAATCGGCCTTACTCCCCAATCGGTAGCAGTATTCGAGGCACGCTTCGACTGCCGGATCGTGGTGTTGCATTCAGGATTGAGCGATAACGAACGTCTGGCTGGTTGGAGACTGGCTCGCGAAGGGCGAGCCGGCATTATCATCGGTACCCGCTCGGCGGTGTTCACGCCTCTGGCACGTCCCGGGTTGCTGGTTATTGACGAAGAACATGACAGCTCCTTCAAACAGCAGGACGGCTTCCGCTATTCTGCCCGCGACCTGGCTATCGTTAGAGGACGGGAAGAAGGCATCAATGTCATTTTGGGTTCGGCAACGCCGGCTCTAGAAAGTCTTCAGAATGCCCGAGCCGGACGCTATACCCATCTTGTCCTCCATCGGCGCGCCGGGCTCGCCAGTAAGCCTCCCATCAGCTTACTCGATATCACCGCCACTGAAAATCGGGACGGTTTTTCCCTGCCATTGCTGGACCTCATCGGCCGGCACCTGGGATCCGGCAATCAGGTACTGGTTTTTATCAACAGGAGGGGATTTGCTCCAAACCTGCTCTGTCAGGATTGTGCCTATGAGTTTGCATGCGCGCATTGCGACGCTCAGCTGACCGTCCACAAGTCTCCGCCGGTTTTGCATTGCCACCATTGCAATGCGCGTCAGAAAATTCCGCGAAGCTGCCCTGGCTGCGGATCAAGTAAGTTAAAAACCCGGGGTATCGGCACTGAAAAAAGTGAGCAAGTACTGCAGGATCATTTCGGAAAGTTCCCTGTCCTGCGAATCGACAGCGATTCAACCCGGCACAGGGACTCGCTTAGCGCCACGCTTGAGCAGGTGCAGAACGGCCAGCCCTGCATTCTGGTAGGCACCCAAATGCTTGCCAAGGGCCATCACTTTCCCCGGGTAACGCTGGTGGCAGTGCTCGACGCTGACAGCGGCTTATTCAGCGCCGATTTCCGCGGTCAGGAACACATGGCCCAGCTGCTTTTTCAGGTAGCCGGAAGGGCCGGCAGGGCAGAAACTCCGGGGCAAGTGCTTGTACAGACCCGTCACTCGACCCATGCTTCATTGCAGGCGCTGCAGGAGAACGATTACCACCAGATTGCGGATCGGCTTTTAGGTGAAAGACAGCAGAGCCAGATGCCTCCGTTCAGGCACCTGGCCCTGTTCAGGGCAGAAAGCACCAACGCAGCTCACGCGCTGGGCTTGCTCGAAGCTGTACAGGTCCTTTGTACGGGGCTGATCACACAGCTGTGTCCCGGAATCGTGGAAGTGCATCGGCCATTGCCTGCACCAATGGAAAGAAAGGCTGGAAAGTTTCGCGCCCAGTTGCTGCTCAAAGCGGATTCCCGCGGTGCCCTGCAGCTTCTGCTATCTGCCGCCTGCCCACAGGTCGAATCGATGAAGGCTGCGCGCCTGACTCGCTGGTCGATAGATGTCGACCCGGTGGATCTGACGTGACAGGATTAATTCAAAACCGCATCATAAAGTGGTCACCGCCACTACCGATAATCTGTTGTGGTTGATTTATAAACGGGGAATAGAGCCTGATCGCTGCCCAGAAGGAGTCTGGCGCTGCGAAGGCTCGTCTTTGATGGTTCAGGATTTTGCCAAAATAAGGCCAGAGCCGGTGTTGGAAAAACGCGCGATCGAAGCGCCGCCGGCATGGACACTTCTTATTACCGGCCTCGTAACAGGCATTGCAGTCGGGGTGTTCGGCTGCTTCCTTTTTTATTTGTCAGGTAACGTTCCTCCCTTGAGGCCTGCCGATGCGATGACCACCCTCGAACCGGAAGCGACTCCGCGAGAGGCACAGACCGCCGCGCTGGAAGCGGAATCAGCTGCCGAGAATCTGCAGGAAACCGTCGACTTGGGTTTCTACCGCGAATTGCAGAACTATGTGGTTGAAGTGGACGCCACACCAGTTCCTCTGGAGCCCGCGATTACCGTGGAAACCACGGCAGAAGAGGTTGAACCGGTCAATGCGGGTAATGGCCGGCTGATCCAGATTGGCGCCTTTCAGCAAGCCAGCAGCGCGCAGACCCAGCTGGCTATAGTCCGATCTCTGGGTGTGGACGCGTTTATAACTCAATACACTCGCGCCAGCGGTACCCTGCACGCAGTTCAGGCCGGACCTTTCAACAGCAATGCGGAATTGAATGAAATCCGCTCACTGCTGCAACGCAACGACATCGACAGTATATTCGTTGATCGTCGCTGAACGCTTGAAAAAGCGCTCCTCCTCCCTTACTTAAGAGAGTTCTGACTGGAGAAAAACGTGGAACAATACCGAGGCACGACAATCGTATCCGTGCGCCGCGACGACAAGGTGGTCGTGGGCGGCGACGGCCAGGTGTCGCAAGGCAGCACCGTTCTCAAGGGCAACGCCCGAAAAGTTCGTCGACTTTATCACGACAAAGTCCTGGCAGGCTTTGCAGGAGGCACGGCCGATGCGTTTACCCTTTTCGAACGTTTTGAGGAACAGTTGGAACAGCATCGCGGCAAACTTACCCGTGCCGCGGTCGAGCTGGCTAAACTATGGCGTACCGAAAGGTCATTGCGAAGACTGGAAGCTCTGCTGGTTGTAGCTGATAGTGAGGCCTCACTTATCATCTCCGGCAATGGTGACGTCATCGAGCCTGAAGACTCGATCATGGCGATTGGCTCAGGCGGCCCCTATGCCCTGTCTGCTGCCCGAGCGCTTTGTCGCCACACCGAACTGGACGCGCGAACGATCGTCGAACAAAGCCTGCAGATTGCTGGCGAAATCTGTGTTTATACGAACCATACTCACACCATCGAAGAACTTTCCCTGTCCTGAATCGTCCAGAGCCAGTAATCAAGGTAGTAAAACCATGTCCACCATGACACCGAGAGAAATAACCTCTGAACTCGACAAGCACATTGTTGGCCAGAATGCTGCCAAGCGGGCTGTCGCCATCGCCTTGCGTAACCGCTGGCGCCGGATGAACCTGGAAGATGCGGTGAAAAACGAAATCACACCAAAGAATATACTCATGATAGGTCCCACCGGAGTCGGCAAAACGGAAATAGCCCGGCGCCTGGCGCGACTTGCCCATGCTCCATTTATCAAAGTCGAGGCCACCAAGTTCACCGAGGTGGGCTATGTTGGACGCGACGTCGAGTCAATTGTTCGCGACCTGGTTGATGTGGCGGTCAAGATGCTGCGCGAGGAAGAAATCCAGAAAATCCAGCACGTCGCAGAGGACCTGGCAGAAGAGCGGGTGCTGGACGTTTTGCTGCCTCAGGCCCGCGGCGATGATGAGGCTGACCAGGGCGAGTCGGCTGCTCGCCAGATGTTTCGCAAAAAAATTCGGGAAGGAGACCTCGATGACAAGGAAATCGAAATCAAGGTTACCGAATCGGTCGCCGGATTCGAGATCATGGCGCCACCGGGCATGGAGGACATGACAAGTCAGTTGCGAAACATGTTTTCCAATCTCAACAGCGGCAAGAAGAGTTCCCGGCGCATGACTGTGAAGCAGGCGCTGAAGGTCATCAAGGATGAGGAAGCCGCCAAAATGGTCAATGAAGACGACATCACGAATCGTGCGGTCGAGGCCGCCGAACAGACGGGGATTGTCTTCATAGACGAAATCGACAAGGTAACGACACGACACGAACAGGGATCAGCCAGTGTTTCCCGCGAGGGAGTTCAACGCGACTTGCTGCCTTTGATTGAGGGCTCAACGGTATCCACCAAGTATGGCAGTGTTAAAACTGATCACATTCTTTTCATCGCTTCAGGTGCATTTCATCTCTCCAAACCTTCGGACCTAATCCCCGAACTACAGGGTCGCTTGCCAATCCGCGTGGAGCTTGATCCCTTAACCACGGAAGACTTCCAGCGTATCCTGGTCGAACCTGATTTCTCACTGACCGAACAGTATCGAGCGTTACTTGGCACCGAAGGCATGGGCCTGCGATTTACCGACGACGGCATTGCCCGGATCGCCGAAACAGCGTGGCAGGTCAATGAGCGCACGGAAAATATTGGTGCCCGACGGCTGCACACGGTTATGGAGCGTTTGCTGGAAGAAATATCCTACAACGCATCGGATACCGCTATTGGCGAAAACAACGAGCTGGTGGTGGACGCAAATTACGTGGACCAGCAACTCGGCGACCTGGCGAAGGATGAAGACCTGAGCCGATTTATCCTCTAAGGTCAGTATCTATGTCCACAGACAACGTCCCCACCGATATCCGCCTGCACAAAAAATCCGGCATTCTGGAGCTGGCCTACCCGGACGGCTCGACCGTAAAACTGAATGCGGAGTTTTTGCGAGTTTATTCACCTTCGGCGGAAGTACGCGGTCACGGGAAAGGTCAGGAGGTTCTGCAAACCGGCAAGAAACACGTCAGGATCGTAGCAATTGAGCCGACCGGCAATTATGCCGTTCGACTGGTGTTTGACGACCGTCATGACTCGGGGATTTATAGCTGGGACTATCTGAAGGAACTGGGGGAAAACCAGGAACAATACTGGTCTGCTTACCTGGATCGACTTCGTTCGGCGGGCGCGTCCAGAGAGCCATTGCCACCCGGAACCCGGGTGGTTAGTATTGTACCTCCGCAATCAAAGTAGCCTGAATCGGCATCCAAAGCCCAATGTCCGAGCCCTCAAAAACTACCGAAACCACCCATTTCGGCTACCAGACTGTCCCGGTGCAAGAAAAATCAGGACTGGTAGCCAGAGTCTTCGATTCGGTCGCCAGCAAGTACGATGTCATGAACGACATAATGTCACTTGGCACCCACCGACTGATCAAACGCTTCGCCATTGAGCTCAGCGCGGTCCGGGCCGGGCAAACGGTCCTGGATCTGGCCGGCGGCACCGGCGATCTGAGTATCAAGTTATCAAGGCTGGTTGGCGATTCAGGACGGGTTGTCTTGGCCGACATTAACGCCGCCATGCTCAAGGTGGGACGGGACCGCGTAATCGATAAAGGTGCCGGTAACAATATTGTATTCAGTCAGGTGGACGCCGAAGCCCTGCCCTTTGCAGACGAGAGTTTCGATTGCATCTGCATCGCCTATGGTCTGCGCAATGTCACCGACAAGGACGCTGCGCTGCATTCCATGTTCAGAACCCTTAAGCCCGGGGGCCGTGCGCTTATCCTGGAATTTTCCAAGCCGGTAAATCCCCTCGTGGGGAAAACCTACGACGCCTACTCCAGCCTGTGGCCTTTGGCGGGTAAACTGGTGACCGGCGACAGCGAAAGTTACCGTTACCTGGTGGAGTCAATTCGCATGCATCCTGACCAGCAGACCCTGCAGCAGATGATGAACGACGCAGGTTACACCGACACACGTTTTCATAACCTGATGGGCGGTGTCTGCGCTTTGCACATCGGTTTCAAACCCATCGAACCTGCCCAGTAATTGCTGGCAAACGGTCCTGTCTGGGAGTTTTCGCGAGTGAGAAAACCGTTGTCGCCAAACCTGCTGGTTCCCTTCGAGACCCTCATAAATCGCTGCATCAAACAGGATATCAAGCTGGCCAATGGCATCGCGCGGCACAGCGGAAAAACGCTGCAATTGGATATTAACTCGCCCGCGCTCGGCGTCCTGGTGCACTTTTACCCAACCAGTGTTTCGCTGACGTTCACCACAGATGTCTGGCATCAGACAGCGGATCCGTCTGGCGGATCAGCGAGTAATGATCCTGATGGCAGGATAAGCGCTTCGTCGCTTAGCATGCTGCGGTTGTTGTTGGACCGCAATGAAGCCCGTTCGCTGGTCAATCCTGCGATTCAGATTCACGGTGACAGTGAGTTCGTCCAATCTGTTTACCTGTTGTTTCTGGATATGGAAATCAACTGGCAGGAACCCCTGTCTCAGCTGATTGGCGACGTCCCGACCCACGGCTTGGAACAGTTATTCAAAAACCTGGATGCATTCAGACGTACCGCGGCAGATAGTCTCAAGCGCAATGTCGATGAATATTTGCACGAGGAAAGCCGCCTGGTTCCGCCGCACAATCAGCTGACAGCGTTCGATCGTAAACTTGACTCCTTGCGATTGCGACTGGACCGGCTGCAGGCTCGGATTCAGAGACTGGACCAGCAAATGCTTCAGCACCCCGAAACACCGCCACAGTGAATTTACCTGATAGTTGGTTGCACTTTCCCGAATTTATCCATCTTGTGGTGCCCGTTCCGCAGTGGTATCTTCTCTTGCCCCGTAACCCGATGAATTTACTCGGAAAACCCTGTGCGCCGCTTGATTCGATTGCTTAATATTATAAACGTGGCCGCGAAGTATAGGCTGGGTGAGTATCTGCACGGCCGCAGCGGTACATCGCTGATCAAGTTGTTCCTGTTTATTGACGGGCTGCCCTGGATATTCAGCGAGACCCGCAAGCTGGATCGACACCAGCGCCTGCGCTTGGCGCTCGAGGAGCTTGGCCCTATCTATATCAAGTTTGGGCAACTCCTATCCACTCGCCGGGATTTTCTGGAACCAGCGCTCGCAGACGCGCTGCAGGGACTGCAGGACAACGTCCCGCCGTTTACAAGCCCCGGAATCAGGCAGCTAATCGACGAATCGCTGGAACTGGATGCCAATGAGATTTTCAGTAATCTGGAATCGGAACCATTGGCCTCAGCCTCGGTCGCCCAGGTTCATGCAGCCAGGCTGTTAACGGGAGAAGAGGTGGTGGTCAAGGTGATCCGGCCGGGTATCGAGAAGACTATTCGCGCCGACATCGCTTTGCTCAAATGGCTGGCTCTTTACATTGAGCACCATGTTCCTGTTGGCAAGCGGCTGCGTCCTGTGGAAGTGATCAACGATTACGAAAAAACCATTATGGACGAATTGAATCTGTTGGCAGAAGGAGCCAACACGACCCAACTAAGGCGTAACTTCGACAAGTCTCAACTGCTTTATGTGCCCCGGATCTACTGGGAGTATTCGCGTCGAAATGTGCTGGTAATGGAACGAATTCACGGCATACCAGTGGCGGATGTAAAAACGCTCAACGCCCACGGTATAAATATGAAGCGACTGGCAGAAACCGGGGTTGAGATCTTTTTTACCCAGGTGTTCGACCACAGTTTTTTCCATGCCGACATGCATCCCGGTAATATATTCGTTAACCCGGACCGACCAGATTCTCCGCAATATATAGCCATCGACTGCGCCATTATTGGATCATTGAGTGCGGCCGATCAGCAATACCTGGCCAGAAACCTGCTGGCAATATTCAAACGCGACTATCGCAAAGTCGCTGAGCTACACGTCGAGTGCGGGTGGGTCCCCAGAGAAACCCGGGTAACCGAGTTCGAATCCGCCATGCGCTCGGTATGTGAACCTATTTTTGAAAAACCATTGAAGGACATCTCGTTCGGGCAGCTGCTGGTGCAGCTATTCAGTACCGCAGGACGGTTCAAGATGGAAGTGCAACCCTCGCTAGTGCTGCTGCAAAAAACACTGCTTAATGTCGAGGGTCTTGGCCGGCAACTTTATCCGGAACTTGATCTATGGAAAACTGCCTTGCCTTATCTCGAGAGCTGGAATGCCCGAAGGCTGAGCCCCCTATCCCTGCTCAACAGGCTGCGGGAAAATATACCTGACTGGATCGATCAGCTTCCCGATCTGCCACAACTTTCCATCGACGCCATCCGCGAGACTCAGCAGCTCAGGGAGATCAACGTCAATCTGCGTAATCAGCAGGCATTGCAGCAGGCAAAACAGGTCAGGCGCCGCAGTCGCTCACTGGTCGTCGGAACCAGCTTGCTCGCGGCAGCTGTCTTGAGTGTGCAGCCGGCAGTTTCAGCGATTAGCTACGGGCTGCCATTAAGCTCGATGTTATTGGGCCTGATGGGTCTTTGGATTTTGATAAACCGGGACTGACAGCGCGCCTTACCCTGCGCTTTTTCGCACGAAGACGATCCGGTTCCTTTATAATCCGTTCTGTACCAACAGCCCCAAACGGGCATGAAAGAGCAAAATCATGGCAGAAGACTTCCTGAATCAGGTCAATTGGAACTCAGAGGGACTGATACCGGTAATTGCCCAGGATAACGACAGTAAGCGTATCCTTACCCAGGCCTGGGCAAACCGCGAAGCCCTGGAAAAAGCAGTAGAGGAAAAACGGGCGATTTACTGGTCGCGCTCGCGCAATTCCCTGTGGCGAAAAGGCGAGCAGTCAGGAAACGTGCAGGAACTTGTGGATATCTACCTCGACTGCGACAATGACTCGGTCTGCTACGTGGTTAACCAGATTGGCGGGATCGCATGCCACACCGGCAGGGAGAGCTGTTTCTATCAAAAGCTTGTCGATGGCGAATGGCGGGTAGTCGAACCGGTATTGCGTGATCCGGAGCAGATGTACAGCGGCGAATAATCGCCTCACCTTCAGCGGATACTGATTATGAGTGATATTCTTAAGGAGCTGACTGCGGTCCTGGCGCAACGCAGGCAGGCTGACCGCAGTGAATCTTACGTCGCCAGCCTCCACGCCGGAGGGTTAAACAAGATCCTGGAAAAAGTAGGCGAGGAAGCAGTCGAAACCGTGCTGGCAGCGAAGGATTGCGGCACTAACCCGTCAACACAAGCCAAGACAGCGGTGCTCAAGGAAACAGCTGATCTCTGGTTTCACAGTATGGTAATGCTAAGCCATCTGGGGCTGAGCGCCGAGCAGGTGTTGGAGGAACTGGAAAAACGCTTTAATATATCCGGCCTCGTCGAGAAGGCGTCACGGACTGATCAATAAGAAGATCAGGAGCGGCGCGTACCGGCGGATTCTCGAAGACTCTATATCGGAGGTAACACATGGGCATTGGTGGTATTGGAATCTGGCAGCTGTTAATCATCCTGTTGATTGTGGTGATGCTGTTTGGCACGAAAAAATTGCGAAACCTTGGTTCCGACCTGGGCGGTGCCCTTAAAGGATTCAAGACGGCAATGAAAGAGGACGAGAACGAAGGCGGCGCGGAAGACAACACCGAAAAGTCCGAGCAGGCTGATCCCGAATCCGGCGATTCCACAGCCAACGGCTAATCTGATTTTCATTACCTTCCCCGCTTCGGTATAGAAATGCTAATCGTCGCTAACGACGATTGGCTCCTGCCCTACCGGAAAAATCGGCAAATGTTCTATGTTTGATATTGGCCCCTCGGAACTCCTACTTATATTCGTTGTGGCGTTGCTGGTCATCGGCCCCGAGCGGCTGCCAGGCACGGTAAGGACCGCCAGCCTCTGGATAGGCAGGTTCCGTCGCAGCTTCCACAAGATTAAAGCAGAAGTGGAAAGGGAGCTTAATGCTGATGAAATCCGGCGTCAGTTGCACAATGAATCTATCCTCGCAGAAGTAGAAGAAGCCAAAAATCAGGCGAAAGAACTTACCAGTAATCTGGAAAGCGCAGCCGTCAGGGAATTGGGAATTGAATCAGACACCCGCACTGACAAGCGGGGAAACGTCACCGAGGAGGTCGCCGGGGGAAATCAAGAACAAGTCACCAGCACTAGTGAAGATTCTGACAAAGGTACCGTCCGAGAGATTGAATCAATACCAGACCAGCGGAAAGCCGAGTCAGCTGAGCCCACCATAGGGAATGAAATCAAACAGGCGGTCAGCTACGTCAACGACATCTCCCGCTCGGTGGAAGCCTCTGCGCAGGAAATAGAGGAAAAAATCCGGAATCCCGGTTACGCCGCCAAAAGAAAGTCAGGTGATAAACCGTGAGCTCTGCCGAAGACGACAAGGAGCTCACGCTCGTCGATCATCTGGTGGAGCTACGTGACCGCATACTCAAGGCGCTGGTTGCCGTCGTGGTGATCTTTCTGTGCCTCTTTCCATTTGCCAATGAAATATACGTCTTTATCGCCGACCCGCTGATAGCCGCATTGCCGGAAAATTCCAGCATGATAGCGATCGATCCAACGTCGCCGTTCTTTGCACCCTTCAAACTCACATTCTATGCGGCAGTGGTTGTTGCAGCTCCTTATATTCTTTATCAACTCTGGTCATTTATCGCGCCGGGGCTTTATAAAAACGAAAAGGCTGTTGCGATGCCGTTGTTTATCTCGAGCGTGGCCCTGTTCTACGCAGGAATAGCATTCGCCCGTTACATACTTTTCGGTATTGTCTTCAGGTTTTTCATATCAGTCGCTCCTGAAGGTATTGCGGTCGCCCCGGATATAAGCAGTTTCCTTAGCTTCGCGCTGACAATTTTCTTTGCTTTTGGGATTGCCTTCGAAGTGCCCATCGCAGTTTTTCTTTTTATCTGGGCGGGACTGGCTGAGCCGGAGTCGCTATCGGCCAAACGACCCTACGTGGTGGTGGGATGTTTTGTGGTCGCCATGTTGCTCACGCCACCCGATCCTTTTACCCAGTCAATGTTGGCACTGCCTATGTGGGCGCTGTTCGAACTGGGAATCGTAGCGGGAAAACTGGCCCGAAAGAAACAAGGCGACGCTGAAGAAGCAGAGCAGGCAACTGATTCGGGTTAAAGAATGAAGGTAACCGGTCCATCGTTGACCAGTTCTACCTGCATATCCGCCGCAAAACGACCGCTCGCCACGTCATCATGCTTTGCACGGGCAAGTTCTACCATGTGATCGTAAAGTCGTTCCGCTTCCCGCGGATCCATTGCCGATGAGAAACTGGGTCGCAGACCACGGCGGGTGTCAGCAGCAAGGGTAAATTGGGAAACCAACAGCAAACCCCCTTTAATGTCCCGAACGCTCAGATTCATCTTGTCATCGGAATCCGCAAAGACCCGGTAGGAGAGCATACGTTCCAGGGCATTTTCAACCGACTTTGGGGTATCTTCTTTCTGCAAACCAAGGAAAGCCAGTAATCCCTGTCCGATTTCGCCAACGGTTTCACCGTCGACCACCACCCGGGCCTGCCTGACGCGTTGAATAAGAACAATCACTAAAGCGGTTCGTCCCTGAGTTCCTTTGCCAAATCTGTAGTCGAGCGAATGAGAGCATCGATAATTCCCGGTTCTGACGCCGAGTGGCCGGCATCGCGGATGATATACAACTCTGACGCCGGCCAATGATCATGCAAAGTCACCGCATTATCGAGCGGGCAGACCATATCGTAGCGTCCGTGAATAATCCTGGCCGGGATATTTTTAATTTTGGAAAGATTATTCAATATCTGATTTTCTTCAATAAAACCATTATTGATAAAAAAGTGGCTCTCGATACGACTCATGGCAAGGGCGTTGTGTTTTTTGTCAATACTATTCTTGGCGTCACCGCTAGGGCGTAATGTGGAACAGTTGGTTTCCCACCCAACCCAGGATCTGGCCGCCGCCATGCGCGCGAGCTCATCGTTTGCAGTCAATCTCTTGTGATACGCGCTAACCAGATTGTCGCGTTCATTTTCCGGTATAAACTCGGCAAACTCTTTCCAGTGATCGGGGAATACCCGGCTGGCGCCCTCGACATATAGCCAATCCAGATCGCTCCTGCGACACAGAAAAATACCGCGTAACACCATGGCTAGAACTCGATCGGGGTATTCCTGCGCGTAGATCAGCGCAAGAGTGGAGCCCCAGGACCCACCAAACAATACCCATTTTTCAATACCGAGAAACTTCCTGATGGACTCCACATCTTCAACCAGACTCTTTGTGTCGTTTTCACGCAACTCTGCATGGGGAGTTGAACGGCCGCAACCACGCTGATCAAAGGTAATGATCCGGTACTGTTCGGGGTCGTAGAAGCGTCGCGATGTATAGTTGCAGGCGCTGCCCGGGCCGCCGTGAATAAACAGGATGGGGATGCCGTCCGGGTTGCCCGCCTCATCCAGATAGAGTTCGTGGATTTCAGACACTCTTAGCTGGTGACGATTGTAGGGTTTTAACTCAGGATACAAGGCCAGCAAGACAGTCCCCTCAGAGCAACAGCCAGTTATCAGTTTAAGAGTTAATGTTAGGCTAATTCGGCCAATTTGGCGACCAGTCCTCTGACTGCCAGCGACGCCTTGTTTGCTCCAGTCTTAACACCGACATCGGCCGCCAGGCACTGACATAGCGGACTGCCTGCTCCAGGCGCTTTGCGCCATCAGCCCCTGGCCTGGCTGCCGCGGCTGTGGCGTTTGCGTTCGTTTTCTGTCAGGTGCCTTTTACGCAGGCGGATATGGGCGGGTGTCACCTCCACCAATTCATCGTCTTCGATAAATTCCATCGCCTGTTCAAGGCTATGGATTACCGGCGGAGTAAGAATGATATTTTCGTCGCTGCCAGAAGCGCGAATATTAGTTAACTGCTTGGCCTTGGTTGGGTTGACCACCAGGTCGTTCTCCCGATTGTGCAGGCCGACAATCATTCCTTCATAGACCTCCACATTGGGACCAATAAACAGGCGTCCCCTCTCCTGCAGGTTGAACAGTGCATAGCCCAGCGTCTTACCGCTCACCATTGAAACCAGAACACCGTTGTTGCGGCGGGCTATTTCTCCCGCCTTGACCGTCCCGTAGTGATCAAACACGTGGGTCATAATGCCACTGCCTGAAGTCATGCTGAGAAACTGAGATCGAAAACCGATCAGCCCGCGGGTGGGAATAATAAATCCCATGCGGACCCGGCCTTTACCGTCGGGCAACAATTCCTGCATATCTGCCCTGCGTTTGCCGAGCTCCTCGATAACACTGCCCTGATGCTGCTCGTCACAATCTATTACGAGTTCCTCGAAGGGTTCCTGTTTAACCCCGTCGATTTCCTGCACAATGACCTCCGGCCGCGACACTGCCAATTCATAGCCTTCGCGACGCATGGTTTCAATCAATACTGACAGGTGTAGTTCGCCCCTCCCGGAGACACGATATCTGTCCGGCGAATCGCCCGGCTCTACCCGGAGCGCCACGTTGTAAAGCAACTCCCTTTCCAGGCGCTCCTTGATATTGCGGGTGGTAATGAATTTGCCGTCCTGTCCCGCGAAAGGCGAATCATTGACCTGGAATGTCATGTTGATCGTCGGCTCATCCACGGTCAGCGGAGTCAGCGCCTCAATTTTGACGAGATCGCACAGCGTGTCTGAGATACGCAGATTATCAATCCCGCTGATGCAAATAATGTCCCCAGCCTCAGCCAGTTCCGAATCAATGCGCTCCAGGCCGAGATAATTTTTAACCTGCAAAACCTTGCCCCTACGAATCTCTCCACTGCTATCCACAATTGCCACCGGCATATTCGGCTGGACCTGGCCGCGAGTGATCCGACCGACTCCGATCACCCCCACGTAACTGCTGTAATCCAGCGCGCTAATCTGCATCTGGAACGGGCCATCCCGATCTACCTCCGGCGGCGGAACATGTTTGATGATGGTTTCAAACAGAGGCTGCATGTCTTCGGCCAGCTGGTCTTCCTCATATCCTGCAATCCCCTGCACAGCGGAACAGTAGATTACCGGGAAGTCGAGTTGCTTATCCGTGGCGCCCAAACGATCAAACAGGTCGAATACTTCATTGAGGACCCAGTCGGGGCGCGCACCATCACGATCAACCTTGTTGATCACAACAATCGGATTTAGTCCGGCAGCGAATGCCTTCTGTGTGACGAAGCGGGTCTGCGGCATCGGGCCTTCCACCGCATCCACCAATAACAGCACGCTGTCGACCATCGACATAACGCGTTCCACCTCACCACCAAAATCAGCGTGGCCTGGTGTATCGACAATGTTGATTCGGTAGTCTTGCCAGGCAATGGCGCAGTTTTTCGCGAGGATCGTAATGCCGCGTTCCCGCTCCTGGTCATTGGAATCCATCACCCGGTCAATGGACTTACCCCGTGTGTCGAGAGTACCCGACTGCTGCAGCAGCCGATCTACAAGCGTCGTCTTACCATGGTCCACATGGGCAATAATGGCTATGTTTCGTATTTTCTCAATCATTGGTGGGATGAATGCCGCTTGCAGGGGCTCGGGTCAACCACGTTGGCGTGCCCGCGAAAGGCGGCGAGTATACAGTAGCTTGGTGGTACCCGGAAGGGGCGCCAGTCTCTGGCGAGCACCGCGATCTTTATCGACGGCAGTAATCTTTTGTTCAGCGGGCAACCAGGAGTGCCAGATGGTCGACAAGTGTCACAACTGTGAGGAAGGACAGTCCCAGCAATACCAGGAGCACGCACGAAGTGAACACCTTCAGCACGCGATTATTAAACGGCGCGGCATCAGCGAACGGGACAAACTGCATGATGACCCGAACCACGACGTAGCCAGCGATAAGCCATGCGGCCAGCTCCAGCGGCGGCGCGTCATCTATCCAGGCAGAACCGATTAATAGCGCCGCAAGCATTACCCGGATCAACCATCGAAAAAAGATATCTTCCAGAGGTATTAGTTGATTACCCAGTGCAACTGCTTTTTTCAGCATATCCTAGACCTCAATGATGATTGCGTGTTGCTGTTCGCCGTCTGCGTCGCCGGACAACGCGAATCTGCCGACCGATCTTTAATAAGCCGGTGGTTGCGCGGCTAGCCATGCGCTCTGGCAGGCTGGTAGACGGCAACATTTTCGAAACCCAGGTCCACCAGATGGGCTGCGTGCAACCGGCTCATCATACCTTTATCACAATAGAGCACATAGTTATCGGACCGGTCTTTATCTGCCATATAAGACTGCAGCTGGTAAAAGGGAATCTCGAGAACCTCGAGCTTGTCCGCCTGATCAAACGTAAGCAGAGAATTTTCCATGTCGCCGGGATGCCGGATATCAATTAATGTGACGCCTGGCTCCAGGTGTTCAACCATTGGAATCTCTGGCTGGGACCGGTCAATTTCCTCCACTAACTGGCTTACCAGCTGTATACGGGCACCGGCCACCGCTTCATCGAGCAATTGCATATCGAAATGTTCTTCTTGGCGGGCAATGCGGAGCGGTCGCGCGCGAGTAGTTGGATTGTCGGAAATGACGCCACAATACTCTGGTATGTGCCTGGAGAACTCCTCAGTCCCTATCTGTCTGGCAATATCTATAATGTCCTGCTTGCCCGACAAAATGAGGGGCCGTAGGACCAGCATGTCACTTACACTGTCAATGACAGCCAGGTTAGCCAACGTTTGACTGGAAACCTGAGCCACACTCTCTCCAGTCACTAGTGCCTGAATTCCAAAAGACGCCGCGACCCGTGATGCCACCCGCAACATCATGCGCTTGAGCACCACTCCCATCTGAGTGTTCTCGACTTTGCTCAGGATTTCGTCCACCACCCGCTCGAACGGCACAGTGACGAAGCGTACCCGGTGGGAAGCGCTGTACTTCATCCACAGATAAAGAGCGACCTCTTTGACGGCAAGCTCGTGGGCCCTGCCTCCAAGATTGAAAAAACAATAATGCATCAATAGACCGCGCCTGATGCACAGATAACTGGATACCGCCGAATCAAACCCACCAGAGATTAACGACAGCACGGAATCCTGCGAACCCAGCGGAAATCCGCCAATGCCGTTTTGCTGCTGCAGTATCAGATGAACAATGTCTTGCCTGATCTCAAGCTGAACCGTTACATCGGGGTTTTTCAATCGCACCCCTGTAGCGCCAGTCTGCTGCACGAGTGCGCCACCAACACGACGCTCTACATCTACTGAACTGAACGGATGTTTACCCTGTCTTTTGCAGCGCACGGCAAAGGTTTTACCCACCAGTCTTTTAGCAAATGCCGGCACACATGCGTCGACAATGTTATCGAGATCAACAAGCGGGTAGCGCCTGACCAGTTGAAATTGGCCAACTCCAGGAATACAACCAAGGCGCTGGCTTATCCTGGTGATCAGAAGCGGATCATCAGACGAGGTTTCAATATTCACCGCATCCCAGTCGCCTGTGACCTGCACCCCATCGTCCAACTCTCGCAGCAATTTCCTGAGATTCTTGCCTAGCTGCCGGACCAGGCGGCGACGCACCGGTCGGCTCTTGATGGTGATTTCGGGGTAAAGTTTAACGACAAAGAGCATCTAAGCGCACCCTATTAGTGCACTCAAGGCTTAGTTGCACTATTTTTGTGCATCATTGCGATTACGTGTTCTCTAAGGTCCTGATTTACAGGCCTTTTAAGTTAGCGAGTTATGGCATATATTTTGCTCCACCACTTGCACTCAAGGCAAGTCGATCGTGTAGCATGGCGGTCGGCGCTCTTGACCGGTTGTGCAAGCAGTGGACGGAAGCGCCGTCGGGCGATCCGATGGGACCGAGACAGCTCGTAGCTGGCTAACCGAGATAAATGAACCAATCAGATTGATCACACGGAGGATCAACAATGTCTGAAAAGACGCTTAATTTAATTAAAGAAAACGATGTAAAGTGGGTTGACCTCCGTTTTACAGACACCAAGGGCAAGGAGCAGCACGTTACTTTTCCCGCTGCGCGCATCGATGCAGACTTTTTCGAAGGCATGATGTTCGATGGCTCTTCTGTCGCAGGCTGGAAGGGCATCAACGAGTCCGACATGATTCTGCGCCCGGACGACAGTACCGCAGTACTGGATCCGTTTGCAGACGAACCGCAGGTCAACGTACGCTGTGACGTGATCGAGCCCAAAACCATGCAGGGCTACAATCGCGACCCTCGCTCGGTTGGTCGCCGCGCCGAAGAGTACCTGAAATCAACCGGCATCGGCGATACCGCCTATTTTGGTCCTGAACCGGAATTTTTTGTCTTTGATGACGTACGCTGGAACGTCGATATGGAGGGCGCCAGCTACAAGCTGAATGCCGAGGAAGCAGCCTGGTCTTCCGGTTCGGAATTCGAAGGCGGCAATATGGGTCACCGACCACGCGTCAAAGGCGGCTATTTCCCTGTGCCCCCGGTGGACTCTGCCCATGACCTGCGCTGTGCCATGAGCGAGACCATGCAGGCCATGGGTCTTGAGATCGACTTGCATCACCACGAAGTGGGTAACGCCTGTCAGAACGAAATCGGCACCAAATTCAACAGCCTGGTAGCCAAGGCAGACGAAGTGCAGATCCTCAAGTACTGTATCCATAATGTGGCACACGCTTTCGGAAAGACTGCCACCTTCATGCCCAAGCCACTGGTAGGTGATAACGGAAGCGGCATGCACTGCCACCAGTCTATCTTCAAGGATGGCCAGAATGTGTTCGCCGGCGACGGTTACGCGGGCCTTTCTCAGGAAGCAATTTACTACATTGGCGGCATCATCAAGCATGCCAAGGCATTGAACGCTTTTGGTAATGCCTCCACCAACTCCTACAAGCGTCTGGTGAAGGGCTTCGAGGCACCGACTCTTCTGGCTTACTCGTCCCGAAACCGCTCCGCGGCAATTCGAATTCCTTACATCCTCGGTGGCAACCCCAAGGCAATCCGCATAGAAGTGCGATTCGGGGACTGTACTGCGAATCCGTACCTGTTCTTCGCCGCCATGCTGATGGCTGGTCTCGACGGTATCCAGAACAAGATCGATCCGGGCGAAGCGGCCAGTAAGGACCTCTACGATCTGCCCCCGGAAGAAGAGGCACTGATTCCTCAGGTCTGCGGAACCCTTGAGGAAGCGCTGGCGTCCCTAGATGCCGACCGAGATTTTCTCAAGGCCGGCGGCGTTTTTGATGACGACCTGATCGATGGCTACATCGCGCTGAAGAGCGAGGAAGTAGTACGTCTGAATATGACCACTCACCCGGTTGAATTCGATATGTACTATTCCGTCTAAGCAATTTACAGCGAGCTTAAACATAAAGAGCCCGGGCATTCACCCGGGCTTTTTTTGCACCCGTAAAGTGCGCTGCTGGCGGCAACGGCATATTCTGGGCCAGGCTCAACTTATCTTTAGCACCAACAGCTACTCAAAATGACCTCAAAGGCCTGGCAAAACGCACCATATTGGTGCATAGTATCGCAGTGGATAACCAGGCATTCTCCATTGCCTGTAGCCCGAAGTGCTGGAAAGTCCCACCAAATGGTCACATTCCACCCGCTCAGCATGACCTGATTGGTTTGGCCGTTGTTGGTTTGGTTATTGCATGGGTGCAGGCATGAAATCGAACCTGGTAATGGCTGTCAGCCCGAAATCCCCTGCGAGCCTGCTCAGCATGAAACAGAACAGTCATCACAAACGACTATTGGACCAGCTAAAAACCGGCGCTCTGCTACTGGACCCGCGTTTGCGGATTCTGTATCTGAACCTGGAAGGAGAATCGCTGCTTGAAGTCAGTGACCGAAAAGCACCAAGGATGACGCTGGATGAAATTCTGATAGGCGCTGACGAGGACATCAGGGAAATCAGGCGAGCACTGGAGAACAATTCGAGCTATACCAAGCACCAGGCAAGTTTCAGACTTCATAGCGGCAAAGACATTACTGTGGATTACACCATCAGTCCGTTTGATATGGATGGCAAGACCAGAATTCTGATGGAGCTTCATTCTCTGCACTACACCCAGCGCATAAGCCGTGACGAACTGCTGCTATCGACCCAGGCCACAACCCGCGAGCTGGTCCGAGGCTTGGCCCATGAAATCAAGAATCCATTGGGAGGCATTCGAGGAGCTGCACAGCTGCTTGCCCAAGAGCTGCCGAATGAAGAATTGAGAGACTACACCAATGTGATAATTGAAGAAGCCGACCGCCTGCGAAACCTTGTGGACCGACTAACCGGATCTCGCAAGCCACCGGAGATGGTGGCGCTTAACATCCATGAAGTAGTAGAACGAGTCGCCAGCCTGGTGGAAGCTGAAACCGTCCACAAGGCGATCGAGCTGGAAAAAGACTACGATCCCAGTATCCCTTCAATCATGGGGGATCAGGAACAGTTGATCCAGGCGCTTCTAAATGTTGTCGGTAACGCCGTGCAGGCGCTGGAAAGCCCGGCAGTCGACCACGATCTTGGCATCATCCGCTTGCGAACCCGGGTACTGCGTAATATCACCCTCGGCAATACTCTTCACCGACTGGTAGCACGGATCGATGTCTGCGACAACGGTCCCGGCATACCCGAGCGAATCATCGACACGCTATTTTATCCCATGATCTCCGGGCGGGCAGAGGGTACAGGGCTGGGACTCTCTATCGCCCAGAGCATTATCAACCAGCATGGCGGCATAATCGAGTGTGAGAGCCGTCCGGGGTCGACGGTATTTTCCATCACCTTACCGCTACCTGAAGAAATCAGCTAAAGAGGTTTTGATCAAGCATGAGCGCGCACAATTCTGTCTGGATCCTTGATGACGATCGATCAATTCGATGGGTATTGGAAAAATCTCTCGAGAAAAAAGGCCTTGAAACGGTTTCCTTCGAGACCGGTGATGATCTGCTCCACCGCCTGGAGCACGATCAACCCGACGCGATCATCAGCGACATCCGCATGCCCGGCATCAATGGACTGGAGCTGTTGTCCAACATTCAGCAGCAATACCCGCAGCTGCCGGTAATAATAATGACCGCCCACTCGGATCTGGAGAGTGCAGTCTCTTCATATAGCCGCGGCGCATTCGAATATCTACCCAAGCCTTTCGATATTGAAGAGGCGGTAGCAATGACCCAGCGAGCTCTGGACCACACCCGCAAAAAAAATGTAGGCGTACAGTCGGAACCGATGGAAAAAGCTCAGGAGATCATCGGCGAAGCACCGGCAATGCAGGAAGTCTTTCGCGCTATCGGGCGACTGTCCCAATCAAATATTTCTGTACTGATTAACGGCGAATCCGGCACCGGCAAAGAGCTGGTGGCGCAGGCCCTGCATCGGCACAGCCCAAGAAAGGACAGGCCCTTTATTCCGCTCAACGTGGCGGCAATTCCCAAGGAACTGATCGAGTCTGAACTGTTCGGTCACGAGAAAGGCGCTTTTACCGGCGCCACCCAGCAGCGAGTGGGACGTTTCGAGCAGGCGGACGGCGGCACGCTATTCCTGGACGAGATTGGCGACATGCCGGCCGAGACTCAAACCCGCTTGCTGCGCGTGCTGTCTGACGGAGAATTTTACCGGGTCGGCGGTCATACGCCTCGCAAGGTGGATGTGAGGATTATCGCCGCGACCCATCAGGACCTGGAGACACTGGTCGCCAAACACCTGTTCCGGGAAGATCTGTTTCATCGCCTGAATGTTATCCGCATCCACATTCCCAGGCTGCGCGATCGGCGCGAGGATATTCCGCAGCTGGCGCGGCATTTCCTGCGTCAGGCAGCGAGGGAGCTGAATGTCGAGCCCAAGATACTGCGTCCGGAAACCGAACAGTACCTGACCAGACTGAATTGGCCCGGCAACGTGCGCCAACTGGAAAACTTCTGCCGCTGGATTACCGTCATGGCTTCCAGCCGTGAAGTTCAACTCAATGACTTGCCTCCGGAGTTCTCCGACCAGGAGGTTCAGCGCGGCAATTCCGGCAGCTGGACCCAGGCGCTGGAGGCGTGGGCGGACCAGGAGCTGGCGCTGGGCAATACTGCAATCCTGGGTCAGGCAGTGCCCATGTTCGAGCGCTCGATGATCGAGGTGGCACTGAAACACACAGCTGGTCGCCGGCGCGACGCAGCCGACCTGTTGGGCTGGGGACGCAACACCCTGACCCGCAAGATCAAGGAACTGGGCAGTACTGAAATTGACCGACAGGAACAGGAAGGCTGACGTATCATAGGCTGAACTCACTCAGCTGAACATGGCCCGCACGTGATCAATATTGTTCTATTCGAACCTGAGATTCCGCCCAACACCGGCAACATCATTCGACTGGCTGCCAATACCGGAGCGACACTGCACCTTATCAGGCCTCTGGGCTTTGAGCTCGACGACCGACGACTGCGCCGCGCGGGTCTCGACTACCATGAGTTCAGTCAGCTAAAGCTGCATAGCAGTTGGCCGGCTTTCCTGGATGCAACCGGAGACAGCAGGGTATTTGGCATCAGTACTCAGGGGCAGATTGGTTATCATCAGGTGAACTATGAGGCAGATGATTATCTGGTTTTTGGACCGGAGACCCGTGGGCTGCCCCAATCCGTTCGCGAGCAACTTGGAGAGCAACGAATACTACGCATCCCCATGCTACCGAACAGCCGCAGCTTGAACCTTTCCAATGCTGCCGCGCTCGCCGTCTACGAAGCCTGGCGACAGCTCGGATTCAGTGGCGGCGCGTAAGCCGCGCTCAATCTTCTTCGTTTCCTTCTTCGTCCCCCGCGGCCTTGGTCTCTTCAGTCGCAGCGGCACCATTGCCATTTGCACCTCCGTTAGCGCTCGCGGCAGCCTGCTGTGCTTCCAGCTTGCTCTGGGCGTACAGCGCCTCGAAATTTACCGGCGCCAGCATAAGCGGAGGGAAGCTGCCTTTGATCACCATGGAGTCAACTGTCTCGCGGGCATAGGGGAACATGATGTTGGGACAAACTGTTGCCAGAACCTGCTCCAGCTGCGCATCGTCCAGTCCATTGCAAACAAATACACCACCCTGTTGGACCTCAACCAGAAAAGCAACCTTGTCATCCTGGGAAGCCTGAATGGTCAATACCAGAACCACCTCATAAAGATCGTTCTCCAGCTTGTTGTTTCGGCTCTTTATGTCGAAGGTAATCTGCGGTCGCCAGGCCCCGCCCCGGAAAGAATCAGGGCTGTTGGGTGACTCGAAAGAGGCATCCTTCAGGTAAAGACGCTGTAGGGAAAAATTGGGGCCCTGCTGCTCTGTGTTGGCAGCTGCTGGCTGTTGCTCATTGCTTTGATCGTTTTCTGACATGGTCATTCCTGTGATTAATTGACTGACTGTTAATAATTGTGCGGCTGCTATTTCGACCGGATTATTTCTGCACCAGCGGGAGGGACTGTGCTCGCCACTCGGCAATTCCACCCCCCAATCTGACTACCTGCTCAAAACCCGCTTCCTGCAGAGTCTTGCAGGCATCGCCGGAATGCTGTCCCATCTTGCACACCACCACCACCGGTTTCTGCTTGTGTCTGTCCAGTTCAGTTACACGCTGCCCCAACTTGCTTACCGGAATATTGATGGCATCAACGATGTGGCCGGCATCAAACTCTTTCTTGTCACGAATATCGAGCACAACCGCATCATTGCGATTAATCATCATGACTGCCTGCTGCGGACCGACCGATTTGCTGGACCGAGCTCTTTGCTGAGCAAAGATGATCACTACCAGTGCCAGCCACAAGCCTGATAAAACCAGGTGGTTGCCAATGAACTCGACGAACTGCTCCATATACTCAGTTATTCCAACATGACGGGCCTGTCGTGAGGAGCCCGCGCGTAAAAAGGGGAGCAGTATACACGCCAGAACAGCCCGAAAGAAGTTTCAAGTGGTCTGACTCCGCGTATAATTGCCGTCGAAACTCCGTCATAGCACCTGAGAAACTTGTCAATGAACGACACGCAGAAAAGGACTGCCCTGTTGCTGATTCTGGACGGCTGGGGATACCGCGAAGAAACAGACCATAACGCCATTCACAGCGCCGATACGCCAGTCTGGGACCGGCTGTGGTCCAACGCACAGCATACCCTGATCAGAACTTCAGGCCTGGCCGTTGGACTGCCTGAAGGTCAGATGGGAAACTCAGAAGTAGGTCATATGAACCTCGGTGCCGGCCGGGTCGTGTACCAGTCTTTAACGCGCATCGACAAGGCCATCGAAGACGGAGAGTTTTTCCACAATACCGCTATTTGTCAGGCGATAGATCAGGCGATCAGCGGGCAGCGTGCGATACATATTTTCGGTCTGCTATCCCCCGGCGGGATTCACAGTCACGAGGAACAGATTTTTGCTGCCATCGAACTAGCACACCAGCGCGGCGCCACTCGGATTTACCTGCATGCCTTTCTTGACGGCCGCGATACACCTCCGCGCAGTGCTCTCGACTCTTTGTTAAAGGCTGAAAAACTCCTTCAGGACAAAGGCGACAGCCGCATCGCCTCGATAGCCGGCAGATTTTACGCCATGGACCGCGACCAGCGCTGGGAGCGAGTACAGCCGGCTTATGACATGCTGACTCTGGGCCAGGCAAGCTTTCAATGCGCCAGTGCTACGGCTGCGCTGGAGGCCGCTTACCAGCGGGACGAAGATGATGAATTCGTGCAGCCGACCGTCATCAGCGACGCCTCGCATCCAGCTGTTACAGTTGCTGACGGTGACTGCGTGATTTACATGAATTTCCGTGCCGATCGAGCTCGCCAGCTGACTCGCGCGTTTGTCGATGCCGAATTTAACGGATTCGAGCGTCAGGCCCGCCCCGAACTGGCTGCCTTTGTCACCCTCACCGAATACGCCGCTGACATCGGAACACCCTGCGCTTTTCCGCCGGAGCGACTGAAAAACGTGCTTGGTGAATATCTGGCTTCACAGGGGAAGAGCCAGTTGCGCATCGCGGAAACAGAGAAATACGCCCATGTGACTTTCTTTTTCAATGGCGGCAGGGAACAGCCTTTTGACGGTGAAAAGCGCATATTGGTGCCCTCCCCCAAAGTAAAAACCTATGATCTGAAGCCGGAAATGAGTGCCGTTGAAGTCACCGACAGACTGGTCGAAGCAATTCTCTCCCGTCAATTCGATGCCGTTATCTGCAACTACGCTAACGGCGACATGGTGGGGCACACTGGCGACTTTGATGCTGCCGTCAAGGCAGTCGAAACCATTGATCAGTGCCTGGGCAGAATCGAAGCAGCTATCAGAGAAGTCAATGGGGACCTGCTGGTCACCGCCGATCATGGCAACGTGGAGCAAATGATGGACGGTGAAACCGGTCAGCCTCTGACCTCCCACACCAATGGCCCCGTGCCACTGGTTTACGTCGGCAGCAGCGGTCTGGAATTCAACGGCGAAGGCTCACTGTGCGACCTTGCGCCCACCCTTTTAGCCCTCATGAAACTGCCAGTTCCGACAGAAATGGGTGGCCGTGTGCTGCTGGTTGCAGCCGAGAAGTCAAACCGACAAGCCACTGCCTGATTGCCGGTGATGGCGATTCACCGCGCTGGCCACTGGCCGCAATTCCAGCCCCAGACTGACCGGCCCAAATCGCGAGCCCATTGGCAACAAAGAATTTGCGACTATCGGCATTGCTTCGAGGCGCATAAACTGAAACTATAGGTGCTCGTTGAACGTAGTACCTCAAACAGCACACATTTTGATTAAAATCAGGCACGTAAAATGAACACCATGCAGTCTGTCCAGCGACTTTTCGGTCTTTACCCAGCAGACCACCTTTCCTTTTCACGGACCCCGATAGCCCTGCCGGTCGCTATCCTGGCGATGTTTTTCTCTGTCCTGGCCAGTGCCCAACAGACTGGCCAATCCGAAAAACTGCCGCTGCCGCTGGAGGAAGTTCGCATGTTCACCCAGGCACTGGATCGCATCCGGGCAGCCTACGTAGAGCCGGTCGATGATGAAGTGCTATTGGAAAATGCCATTCGCGGCATGCTGGCCGGCCTGGATCCCCACTCTTCCTACCTGGCTGCGACGGAATATGACAACCTGCAGGAGACCACGACCGGGGAGTTTGGCGGTCTGGGCATCGAAGTGGGTCAGGAAAACAGTTACATCAGGGTAATCAGCCCGATTGATGATACGCCCGCCGATCGGGCCGGCATACAGGCAGGCGATCTCATCATCCGCATTGATGGACAGCCGCTGCAGGATGTATTGCCGGAAGAGGCTGCGGGAATGATGCGCGGTGAGCCTGGCACAGATGTCACCATTACCATCGTGCGTGACGGCGAGCCTGCGCCCTTCGAGCTGACAATCACGCGCGAGGTGATCGCCGTTGCCAGCGTCCGCTCCCGCACACTCGAATCCGGCTACGGCTATATCCGCATCGCCCAGTTCAGGGCCAACACCGGGAACGAGGTGGTTAATGCCATCAAGGACCTGCAAGAAGAGAATACCCAGCTGAAGGGGCTGGTGCTGGATCTACGCAACAACCCTGGCGGCGTGCTGCCCGCCTCGGTCGCCACAGTAGATGCCTTCATCTCCGAAGGCACTATTGTGTCTACCAAGGGCCGAATGGATGAAAGTGAAATGTCGTTCGATGCCACCCGCAGCAATCCCGGCGGTGACACGCCGCTGGTGGTCCTGATCAATGAAGGCTCAGCTTCCGCGTCGGAAATCGTTGCTGGTGCGCTCCAGGATCACGGACGCGCCATCATTATGGGTAATCGAAGTTTTGGCAAGGGTTCGGTACAGACGGTCTTGCCTCTCAGCGAAGATCGGGCGATCAAATTAACCACCTCACTGTACTACACGCCTAGCGGGCGATCGATTCAGGCATTCGGTATAGAGCCCGATATCGTGGTGGACGAAGCCCTCATCACCAGATTGGATCGCAGTCGGGCTGCCTACACTGAAGCAGACCTGCAGGGCCATCTTGAAAGCACGACCGAGGAACCCGGTCAGCGACCGCAAGTCAGCGCCCAGCAGATCCTGGTCAATGATTACCCCTTGAACGAGGCGCTTAATCTGCTGAAAGGTATCAACGCCTTTGGCTTGCAAAGGGGCCCGACACCGCTACTCCAGACTGCAGAAGTTATCGACTGACCGCCGGCTCGAGCCGCAGAAGAGAGCCGTTTTCCTCGTCGGTTAGCACGTACAGGAGGCCGTCCGGACCCTGCTGAACTTCGCGAATACGGGATCGCAATTCGGTAAGCAGGTCTTCACGCCGAATTTCCTCGCCACGACTGTTAAATACGATCCGCACCAGATGCCCTGTGCCGGGAATCCGACCGGTCATCATAGAGCCTACAAAAAGATTGTTTTGCCACTCGGGAAATTGGTCACCGTCGTAAAAAGTGATCGCGCCCGGGGCGACCGAAGGCCAGAACAGGATTTCAGGTGCCCGGTAATCTGCATGCCCCGGTTCACCGGCAATCCAGTCACCCCGATATTGCCGGCTGAACGATACATTAGGCCAACCGTAATTCTCGCCTGCGCGCACGATGTTGACTTCATCGCCTCCCTGGGGACCATTTTCCGCAGCCCAGAGTTCACCGGTTTGCGGATGAAAGGCCAGTCCAAGCTGATTGCGGTGCCCCACCGAATAGACTTCCGGCAGATATTGGCCGCTGGCCACAAACGGATTGTCAGCCGGCACGCTGCCGTCGTCATTGAGTCGCATTAATTTGCCAAAGTGAACTGCAGGATCCTGCGCTAATTCACCAATCGCCTGGTAGGCATATGCACCACCCAGAGACATGAAAAGTTTATTGTCCTCGGTAAACTGCAGCACCGAACCCGCAATGCCTTCATCTATCTCTCTGGCGACAAAGATATCGCTAACATCGGTCAGCTGGTTTTCCACCAGCCTGCCACGAGCAAGTGCCACCGTATGAGTCGGATTTTCGCCAGACGTCAGCGGCTTGGTGTAAGTCAGGTAAACCAGGCTGTCGTCGTCCGGGTGCAGGGCAATGTCCATCAGTCCCGCCCTGAAGACTTCGGAATAAACCTCGGGTACACCGGCAATATCCTCAGCCTGCAACCTGCCGTCCCTGATGACCCGCAGGCGCCCGGTGTATCGCTCGGTAACCAGGATATCCCCGTTATCGCGAAAGGCCAACGCATAGGGATTGGCCAGCCCGGTTGCCAGCGGCACCACACGGATCTGCGGTACGTCGAAGGTGGGCAGTATCATGGGTTCAGTAATCGCCAGCGGATCTGGGCTGGTTCGCTGTGCGGAGGCTGCTGCCGAAACAAACATCAGCAGCAACACCAAGTGGGCGACGGGGTTGTGTTTCATGGTGTGGCCCTCTATCTACTTATTGGTTCTGAGGTGATCAAGGTCGATCGTACTGCAATTCCTGGCCCTCTGCCATCGGGATGCGCAGGTCGAATTGATAACGGAGTCATTGAGAGAGACTTCAATTTTAAGATTCGGTTTAAATCAGCCTGATAACCAAGTTCACTGCTGGTGCTCGGGTTCGGCGTCGCTCAGGATAAATACGATATTCTTGGGCGGCGACCCGGACTGGGCAAGCTCACGATCTACGATCTCGATATTCGCACTTCACTAAAGGATCACGGTCGCTAGCACAAGTCCCGAAAACCTCAGCGTGCGGAATATTTTCATTGCGACCCACCGGCCATTCCGTTTCTGCGTCTTTGCCTACCCGGGCAGGTTGAGCTGCCAGCTGACTCCGAATCGATCAGTGAGCCACCCGAATAGCGGGCTGAAGCCGTAATCATCAAGCGGCATCAATTCCGCGCCACCGACAAGCAGCTGCTCATAACAGCTTCTGAGTTCAACTTCCGACTCGAAATCGACAAAGATCGACATGGAGGGCGTGAAATCAAAGTCGTGCTTGATCGGAGTATCAATGCAGATGAATTCCCGGCCCGCCAGTTCGAATCTTGCCTGCTGAACCTTTCCTGCTGATTCCCCTTCCGAATAGAAATCCGCCGAGATGATTTTCGAACCGGGGATCAGCGACACGTATAAATTCATGGCCTCTTTCGCGTCGCCATCGAACATCAGGTGCGTCAGTACTTTCATCGAGGGTGCCCTGTATCAGCCCCTCACATACCGATTGAACCAATCAATCGTTCGCGTCCAGGCCTCCGTTGCAGCTGCTTCGTTATAGCGTTCCGGGGTCGCATCATTGAAAAAGCCGTGCATCGCGTCCGGGTAGATATGCCCTTCGTAGGTTACATTAGAGGCCCTCAGCGCTGCCTCGTATTCCGGCCAGGCATCAACCAGACGCGTGTCCAGAGACCCATGCTGCACGAGAACTGCAGCCCGGATATTGGGCACATCGGCGGCGGGGGCGCCTCCACCATAAAAAGGGACTGCGGCTGCAAGATCGTCGCCCAATCTTACTGCCAATTGATTGGACACGCTGCCACCGTAGCAAAAACCGGTGACCCCGATCTTACCGGTGCAGTCTGAACGATTCTTTAACCACATTGCGCTGGCCACAATGTCTTCGAACTTACTGTCGTTGTCGATCTCACGAAACAGCAAACCGCCCTGGTAATCGTCCCCGGGATACCCGCCAACCGAAGTCAGTACATCGGGAGCAAATGCCATGAAGTTGGCCAGGGCGAAGCGTCGCGCGACGTCTTCGGTGTGGGGATTCAGGCCGCGATTTTCGTGCACGACGACAATACCCGGCAGCTGGGAAGGATTTTCGCTGCGTGAATCGGCGCTGTACGGGCGCACCAGATAGCCCCTGATGTATCCGTTTCCATCGGGGGAGGGAATGGTTTCGTAGCTGGCGGTGATCCGTTCATCGTCGCGCGCAACCTGCTGACCCATCGCATAATTGGGCATCAGTGCCTCCACGATGGCACTGGCGCTGAGACCTGCCACAGCGAACTTCTGGGCTCCTCTTAAAAACTCCCGGCGACTGATTTCGCCGTGAATAAACTGGTTATAGATTTCGATTGCCTCGATAGGTAACGTGCGTCTCTCTTTTGCTGACATGACGAACTCCTGTTGTTGTTTTTAACTGCGTAAATTAACTGCTGTTGATGTGCTACTCGCTTTCGACTTCCAGCCTCCGTTCGCCTGCCAATATCCCGGGAAGGGCATAATTACCCTCATGACAGGCAAACTCGTAAGGAACCTCGCCTTCAGCCATGGCATTGAAGCTCATTTCTCCCCGCCAGGACTGCGCGTAATAGACTGGATCGATAACTTCAAACTCATACAGAATCTGGCTGTCGGAATAGCGGGTAAACTTTTCGATAACCTTACCTTCTGTCGACAGAGGCGCCGAGTTACGAGGCCCCAGTTGCGGATGCATATTGACGGTTTCCACCACCAGAGAATCGCCTTCCCACCAGCCAACGGAATCTCCAAACCATTGTTGCAGCCCCTCTGGGCGGTGGTTACGGTCAATCGGAATAATGCGCACATCATGCACCATCTCGACCATGATAAGCAGGTAATCATCAGTCTGGACGAACTGATAGTGATTATTATAGAGGGTGTTGTTCATGGGCGGACCGGCAGAATTACCGGTAGCAATTAGACAACGTTCACCCAGGGCGCGGGCTTCCGGACCGGCAGTGCCGCTGAAACGCGCCGCAAGTTGATCGCGCTGCACACGGCCGGCCTCCGACCAGGGAATCTGGCCGTCATCTGGCTCGACGATCCAGGAGGTGCGGCTGCTCCCCCTGACTACGCCGTAACTGGTGCCAGGATCAACCCAAAATGCGTTATAACCCCGTCCCTGTGCCAGATCGCTACCATCCAGCAATTGCCCCGGCACCAGTCCATCGTCGGTAGCCTGACGGACATTCTGCGGATGTTCGGCCGTCAACCCCGGGACCTGATCGGCAGGTATAACCAGCTCAGCGAAATCACGGGGCCTGGTCATTCGCGTCAGGGAAGCGTTCGACCAATATCCCTGCAGATCCGGCTTGCCGGTAGCGGTTCGGGGAGGCTGGTAGTTCTCCGCTCCCAGCGTCAAAGCCGGCAATAGTGCCATTGATACCGTTATGCACATGCGAGAGATAGTCATAGCGATGATCCTCAACAAGATTTTTATCTTTGTTCCTTTGACTGGGCAAACAGCCAGGAAATGATTTCAGCATCCGAATAAGCCGCGTCCCAGGAATTGTGGTTGACACCCGGCAGTTCTGTGTAATGCACATCGGCTCCCAGAGTCCGCAGCTCCGATGCCATTCTCCTCGATTCCTCCACTGGCACCACGGCATCGGCGTCGCCGTGCACTATCCAAACCGGGGTGCTGGCCAGGTCCCGTGCAAGAGCCGCATAGGGATCGTCCACATCCGGCAGAAAAGACCGGTCCGCTCGCAGCGCGACGAAGCCGCAGATGGCGAGCAATGCTGCGAACCGTTCGGTATGCTGGTATCCAAGATTCCAGGTACCGTTACCGCCCAGAGAAAGTCCGGTGAGGTACTGTCGGGACGGGTCCACCGAGAACTCACCGATGGTTGCGTCAAGGGCAGCGATGGCGGTCAGAGCCGAGCCTCCAAGCCAGGATTGTTCAGCCGGCACCTGCGGAAATATGGCGATAGCCGGCCAGCTTTCCGGCTGCAATCGAATTGCCCTGCCCAATCCTACCTGAGTCTGTTTCAATCCATCGGAGCCTCGTTCGCCTGCTCCATGCAAAAACAGAATTACGGGCCATCGCTCGTTTTCGCTATAGTTCCGGGGTACAAAGACCTGATAGTTATGGGATTCGCCATCGACGATTACAGAGCGATCGAGGAATCCGGTTTCCTGATTTTGCACCGTGGCACAGCCGGTAATGGCCAGCGCTGAAAAAAGACCAATGAGCGGGGCTGTATTCATTCTGCGTTTTACCTTCTGCGATCTCGTTCAATCATACCGTGGAGATTTTCAATTCAATGTTTATGCGCGTTGCGTCCCGTTACGGCGAGCTTCAAATTCCTCATTGATCTCCAGGAACCAGCCTGACGAGTTGCCCTCCGCTGCTGTGCTCAAATAGCAGGTACAGCTCGCCATTGTAACCTTGCTCGATATCACGCACACGCCCGATACCCTCGAACAGAGTCTCCCGTTCAATGAACCGATTATTCTCGATATCGATCCTGAAAAGACTGCGAGCCTTCAACGAACCGACAAGAAAATCGCCCTGCCAAGCCGGGAACTGTGCGCTGTCGCTGATGATAAAACTGGAAACTGCGGGAGACGGCGTCAAGTCCACCACGGGTTGTTCGATATCCGCCAATTCGAAGGCGATGCCGAGGTCGAGACCGTTTACTCGCGTGCCATCATAATTCAGCCCAATTGAATACAGCGGCCAGCCATAATTTTCGCCCGGCAAGAGCCTGTTTATCTCATCACCACCTCGGGGGCCGTGTTCACTTCCCCAGAGCTCACCATTATCTTTGTCATATTCCAGGCCCTGGGGACTGCGGTGACCATAGGTATAGATACTTTGATAGACGCCGGACCGTCCCGCAAATGGGTTGTCCGGCGGAATACTGCCATCATCATACACCCGGTGAATCTTGCCGCAGGGCGTGGAAAGATCCTGAACACCTCCGCCTGTCCCTGCACATTTCGATCCTATAGAGAAGTAGACATGGCCCCTATTGTCGAAGGTGACTCGACCGCCAGCCCCGACGTCACCTGCCAGACTGTAGTCTTCCATTGAAGCCTGCCAGATAATTTCCTGGTCAATCCAGGTATTATCCTGAATGCGTCCGCGCACAAGTCTGTTCATCGAAACCGGTCGTTCACTTTCTCTACTTAGCTCGTTGCATCCCTCACAGCGATGGCTGTGGTAAAGATAGACCCAACCGTTGTCCTCGTAATTTGGATGCAATACGACATCGAAAAGCCAGCCCATTCCACGCTCAATATCAATGCGAGACTCCAGGCGGTAGATATCGTCAAAGGCTGCTGGCGTGCCCTCTAATAATTCAGACTTCTCACCAGTGGCACTTATGATCCGCACGCCTCTGGTTTTTTCTGTAACCAGGATTCTTCCGTCCGGTAATGGCGCTATTGAAAATGGCAAGGGATCGAGGTCATCCACGAGCACCTCAAGACGAAAATTGTGAAGAGTGCTGTCAAATTGCCGCGTTGGAATCTCAAGCGGAGCATCATAGTTTGAAGTGACATAATCGACATTGGCTCGCGTTTCCAACACGTACATCGCCAGGCCCCTGATTTCGACGGGATCAAATACATCGCGCCATCCAGGCATACCATTCGAATCATACCCGCTGGAGATGCTGGCGATTATCTCGTCCATTGACTCCCCATACTGCAGATCTCCCCGCAGCGCAGGACCCTGGGATGCCCCATCGAGGTTCTCACCATGGCAAACAGCGCAATTTTCCTGGAACATCATTCTTGACTGAGTGATTCCTGAATAGGCTATCGCTTCATCCTGCGCCTTGACCACACTTGCGATCGAAATAAAATTCAGGGCCAGACAGAAACAGAATATTTGTCGCAATCTCATAATTCTCATTCTCGGATCAGCGGTGTTATTGATGCCCGCACTGCGATTAATTCTGAATATTCCAAAAATCTGCAAGGTAAAATGTGACCGGCATACAATCACTAGCAATTAACTCGTTATCGCGGGATTGCATACCCCTGTATAGCTGGCGACTGATCGGCAACACTGTCTATCACAGCCTGGGTCACGACATTGGTGAACATTTGTCTGATATTGAGTGGAGCATGTCCCGGCAGCTGAATAAACATCAGACCAACGAGATCCTCAACAGGATCCGCCCAATACAACGTTCCGTAGGCTCCGCCCCATCCGTAGCTTCCCGGTGACAGCGTATCAAATGAAACCGTGGGGTCGACCAGTACCCCAACTCCAAGACCAAACCCGTAACCAGGTCCACGAACGTAAACGTTCTTATCACCCGTGTGATTGCTGATCATCAGGTCAACGGTCATCCTGCCAAGTAAACGCACTCCATCCAGTTCTCCACCGTTGGCGATCATCTGCGCGAAGCGGAAATAGTCGGAAGAAGTACCATTCAGTCCTGCAGCGCCTCTGAAATAATTACTAGGTACTTCGACCTCTGGAGCACGCTGCAATTCTGACCCGCCATCGGCAGCCGGCCTGTATACGGCCGCTACGCGGTTAGCCTTGTCTTGCGGCACGTAATAATGGGTGTCGTGCATACCGAGTGGTTCAAAAATCCGCTCCTGCAGAAATTCATTCAGAGGTTGACCGGATACTTTTTCAACCAGGACCCCAACGAACTCGGTCGACGTCCCGTATTGCCACTGGTCTCCCGGGTGGAAAGAACCGGGAATTTTGGCACCGCGCGCCACCTGCTCGCCAAGAGTGGCGAATGGTTTGCCATCGTTAGAGATCCATTGAATCTCTTCCTCCGTTAAGCCTTTATTCTCCGGATCCAAAGTTAAACCGGATGTATGGGTCAGTACGTGACGAAAAGTAACTGGTCGCTCCTCGGGGACCTGACTTTGACGCGCGCCGTCACTCACCAACACCGGGTGGTTGGCATACTCGGGTATCCAGTCTGATATCGGGTCATCAAGTCTGAAGCGCCCTTCTTCAAAAAGCATCATAAGTGCCGTGGAGACAATAGGTTTGGTCATCGAGGCCAGGTAAAAGATCGTATCTGTGGTCATAGGGACATTCTGTTCCCGGTATTTCCAACCTACAGCCGAGTGATGCACTACCTTCCCGTGTCTTGCCACCAGCGACACCGCGCCGGCGATCTGGTTCCTGTCGATAAACCGCTGGAAATACTCGTCGATTCGCGTGAGCCGTTCGCTGGAAATACCCACGGATTCAGGATTTGCAGTTGGCAAACGTTCCGCCGCCCAGCTGAAAGATGTTGCAAGGGCAAGGACGATAAATGTGCAAATTTCAATTTTGGGTATACGGAAGGATTTGTAATTCATTTTTTGATTCTCCGTTATCCGGGAAGATAAAGTTTATCGGGACTGTTTCTTTTGATGATTTCCCATGACTACAGGTACAGATACCACCTATCACTCCACTGCATCATATTCCGGCACGTTTCGCTGGTAAACACGCCAATAGTGCCATTCCTCGGTTATGTATTCATTGCCGTCAGCATCCACCTCTCTCACGATAGGGTCCAGCCCCCCTCGCAAACGGGCGACCTCGGCCCGGTCCTGGATCAATACCACCGTCATTTCATAGATCTTTCCACCGATCTTCAGGCGCACACGGGGATCGCGCTCAACGTTTCTCCACCATCTCTTGCCGTAAGGAAATTCCCTGCTCAGCCTGAACGTTTGCGCACTCGACTGCAGGTAGAGCTTATCGCCGTCTGGTACCAGTAGAACTGTGACAGAATGGGGAATGCCGTACCAGGTCCGCGTCTCAAGCTCGGTTGCGTTGGCATCAAAAGGGCCGCCAAACTGGTTGACCCAATCCCAATTCGTTATCGGTTCTCGAACAATCTCTCCCTTCAACCATAATCCCGGTCTGGCCGACCGACCGGCACTCGTGTATTCCACGGCGCTGGGATGCCCAGGCGGCAGTCCGGTTGCGCGCAAGGTCATGAGTGTACCCACTACGAGGACTGCTAACACCAACAAGACAATTTTTAACGATTTCATTATTTCAATATTCCCCGCAGATCGAGGGGCCGCTTTTTTATCTGAACCTCGCTCTCAAGTCTGTATTCTGACCATTCGTACTCTACCGGAATGCCAATCGGATGGCCCAGACAAAGAAAGTACCACCATTGGACAGAAGGCAATTTCAGCACAACAGATTACCGATAATTATCCCATTCAGAGATAGAATTTTTGCATGAATTCGGCCATTTGATGCGCCCTGATGTCTGATTCTTCTGCCAGACCTGTCATTACTCCGCCCCTGTCTTGAGCTGATTGATTCTGGCTTAACTTCCATTTACCCTGCATTGATAAAATCTCAATTTCAAGGCCTACAATCCCATCAAGCATTGTTTCAATATAACTGGCGGGTGCTTCTGCAGCCGTCCATGGGGCCTTTCTGGAAGACTCATACTTTTCGACCAGCGCATCAACCATTCTTCCAAGCCAGTTTCTGTCATGAATAAAAGAAATGACTCCCTTCACGTGAATAACGACATAATTCCAGGTTGGTACGACCCTTCCTGTTTCATTCTTGGAGGGGTAATAGCTCGGAGAGATGTAAGAATCAAGTCCCTGGAAAATCACCAGAACTTCTGCCTTTTCTTGCAGAGTTTCCCAAATTGAATTGCTCTTCGCGATGTGTCCAATCAGATAATTCTTGCTTCCATCTCTGCGAAGCATCAGCGGAAGGTGATTTGCCTCCAGCTCGGAGCCAGAGCTGCTTATCAAGGTCGCGAATGAATGGTTATCAATGATATTTTCAATATCCGCAATATCAGTGTTCTGAAATTTCTCTGGCGTATACATAGAATTAAGCAGAGGTATGGATGAGCCTTGTTGGAGTGATTATGGGTATTATCTTTCAAGTCCGCCTGGTAAGGCGCATGGCCCTCCGGGTTCGCTAATATTTGTAACACCAGAGAATAGCTCGCCGACAGCATGATTGCATAGCCGGTTGCAGCCACGTAGTATCGATATTCACTTGCAACACCAAGAATCGGAACCTCTGCAAAGCATGGCACAGCAACATTATGACGCCATAATCGTTGGCTCAGGAGCCGGCGGTGGCATGGCGACCTATCAGCTGGCCAATGCCGGCCTGAAAGTAGCTCTCATCGAGGCTGGACCTTTTTACGACCCCGCGAGCGACCAACAGCGCACTCAGCTGCGCTACCCCTGGGAGTCCCCGCGACGGGGCGCCGGCACCACCAGGCGCCCGTTCGGCGATTTCAATGCCTGCCTGGGGGGTTGGGAAATCGAAGGCGAACCCTTCACTACTACTCCGGGCACGGAATTCATGTGGTGGCGCGCCCGCATGCTGGGTGGTCGCACCAATCACTGGGGCCGAATTTCCCTGCGCTTCGGGCCCCTGGACTTCAAGCGCCGTGATATCGACGGTCTGGGCGACAACTGGCCCATCGGTTACGAAGATATCAAACCGTACTATGACAAGGTCGACAAGCTGATCGGCGTATTCGGAAGTAACGAAGGTTTGTACAACGACCCGGACGGATTTTTCCTGCCGGCACCAAAGCCCCGCCTGCATGAACTCTACTACATTGATGGCGCTCGCAAACTGGGAGTCCCGGTAATACCTGCCCGTAAGTCTGTATTAACCAAGCGAATCAATGATGAGCGCGGTGTCTGTTTCTACTGCAGGCAGTGCGATCGCGCTTGCTCGATACATGCAGATTTCTCTTCCAGCACGGCATTAATTTATCCGGCTTTAAATGGGGGCCAGGTCGATCTATTTACCAATTGCATGGTGACCGAGGTAACCACCAACGGCACCGGCCGAGCGACTGGTGTAACCTATATCGACAAGCAGGATCGCCGTGTCCATGAATTGAGCGGAAGAACAGTGGTGCTGGCTGCCTCAGCCTGCAGCTCCGCCCGAATTCTGCTGAACTCCAGAAGTCCCGCGCATCCTGACGGGCTCGGGAACAACAGCGGTCACGTAGGTCGCTACCTTCATGACTCCACCGGTGCCAGTCGCGCCGCTTTTATCCCCGACCTGATCGACCGCGATATTTATAATGAAGACGGTGTCAACGGCATGCACGTTTACACACCCTGGTGGCTCGAGGACGAAAACCTTGATTTCACTCGCGGATACCACCTGGAAATTGGTGGCGGCATGGGTATGCCTAGCTATGGCTTCGGTTTCGCAGTCAATCAGTACAATCAGTTTTTTGGGGAAAGAGTAGGCGGTTACGGCAACAGTTTGCGGGACGACATCCGGCGTTACTATGGAGCCCGCCTTTCTATAGCATGTCGCGGAGAAAGCGTTCCCCAGTACAACAACTACTGCGAGCTTGACCCCAACGTCGTGGACGAATGGGGCATGCCCGTGCTGCGCTTCAACTACCGCTGGACCCAGCACGAGATCAACCAGGCGCGGCACATGCAGGACACCATGGAAGCGCTGCTGGAAGCGTCAGGTGGCATCCTGCTGGGCAGCAAACCCGGAGCAGACGACGATTACGGGCTGACAAAACCAGGGGAAATCATCCACGAGGTGGGCACTACCCGGATGGGCAGCAACCGGGAAACATCGGTCACCAATGAATACTGCCAGTTGCACGATGCGGATAACGTGTTCGTGGCCGACGCGGGACCCTTTGTCAGCCAGGCAGACAAGAATCCAACCTGGACGATCATGGCACTGGCCTGGCGCACCTCGGATTACATCGTCGAGCAAATGAACCAGCGTAACCTGTAACGGAACCCGATTATGGATCGTCGCGAATCTCTTAAAACTCTGTTTCTGGCCTCGTTCGGCGGCAGCCTGATCGCCAGTAATGGTTGCACCGCGGGATTACCGACCGCCAACGCAGGCAATCGGTTAACCTGGACACCGCTGCCGACAGAATATTCTTATGGTCGCACCGAGACCGAGCAGGCTCATGATGCGGAACTTTTAAGCCAGACTTTTTTCAGCAATCACGAATTGGTCACCATCGCCGTTCTGTGCGACATCATCCTGCCCAACGACCATCCCAATGGTGGCGCCCTCGATGCGGGGGTCCCGGACTTCGTCGAATTCATGGCCAAGGAGCGGGAAAACTACAAGGTGCCGCTGCGGGGAGGCATCATGTGGTTGGATAAGCATGCCATCGACCGCTATGGCGCTGATTTTGTCGGTATTACCGAACAGGAGCGCCGGGCAATTTGCGATTCCATCGCCTGGCCGGATGTTGAAGATGCAGAACTGCAACCCGGAATCCGCTTCTTTTCGTTGCTGCGAGACCTCACCATGACCGGCTACTACACCACGGCGCTGGGTTTTCGGGACCTGGGCTACCAGGGCAATACCCCCAACGTCTGGGACGGGGTGCCGGAGCAGGTGTTGCGCCGGCACGGCAAACAGTATGACCCGGAATGGCTAGCCAAGTGTGTTGATCAATCCCGTCGGGACATTACCGCTGAATGGGACGACGACATGAACCTCATTACCTAGCGGAGCTTGCCTGTGAGAATCTGTCCATTACTGAGTATTATTCTGACCTTGCCAGGTCTCGCACTGGCACAGGCCGAGCGTCGTGTTTTCGAACCCATACCGGAAGCCGTGACCGCACTGGGTAGCGGCGCTGCACCTTCCGACGCCATCGTGCTATTCGACGGCTCTGACCTCAACGCGTGGCAACATATTCGCACCGGCAATCAGCCGGCCTGGCGAATCAACGACGACAGGTCAGTCACCGTAGTACCCGGCACCGGCAGTATCGAAACTCGTCGGTCGTTTGCTGACATACAACTGCACCTGGAATGGCGAACCGATCCTGCAGAACAAGGTGAAGGCCAAACGCTTGGCAATAGCGGCATATTTTTCCAGTCGCTTTACGAAGTGCAGATACTGGAAAGCTTCGCCAACCCGACTTACGTGAATGGCCAGGCGGGCTCCGTCTACCTGCAGCACGCGCCGCTGGTCAACGCCTCGCGGCCTGCTGGCGAGTGGCAATCCTATGACATTATTTATATTTCACCCCGTTGGGACGAGCGTGGCAATCTGCAGGCACCCGCCTACGTGACGCTTTTCCATAACGGCGTGCTGGTGCAGAACCATACGGAAATATTGGGTATGACTTTTACTCCAGAACCGGAATATCAGGCCAACTGCGTTCCCTACCAGCTGGAAGGTGAACGGGATTGCACCGGCAAACTACCACTGCGGCTGCAGGATCATGGTCAGCTTGTATCGTTCCGCAATATCTGGATCAGGGAGCTGGATAACCGCTAGGCACACGTACTGGTGTCTTTTTGTAGAGTAAGGAAGTAAACGACGTGCCGCTTTGTTATAGGGGGAGACAGTAACGATGGGCATAATAACTGCAATCAAAAGAGCCGTCCTGCTGGCCGCCTGCTGGATTGCCATTGGCAGTACCGCAATGGCCCAGGAGCGGCCGCCCAATTTTGTAGTGATCATGGCTGACGACCTCGGATTCGGCGATCTGGGCATCTACGGCTCGACCCTGATCAAAACCCCAAATCTGGACCGGCTGGCGCTGAATGGCGCCCGTCTTGACAGCTTCTACTCCAGCGCCAACGTCTGCACCGCCGCCCGCGGAGGACTTTTGACCGGTCGTTATCCCATCCGGCTCGATCTGGTGCTCGACGTAGCCAGGCCCACGAATGAAATTCACCTGGCGTCTGAAGAGATCACCCTACCGGAAGCGCTGAAGCCGCTTGGCTATCGCAGCGCCCTCTTCGGCAAATGGCATCTCGGCAGCCGTCTGGAATGGTCTCCTATTGATAACGGATTCGACGAATACTTCGGCCTGCTGCACAGTAACGACATGACACCGCTGGAACTATATCGTGGAAAACAAATAATCGAAGATCCCGTCGATCAGACTACCCTCACCGAACGCTATACCGCCGAAGCGGTGCGCTTTATCGAGGAAAACAGCGACAATCCTTTCTTCCTCTACCTCCCCCACTCGTTTCCCCATGTGCCGCTGTTTGTTTCACCACGCTTCGATGGCCATTCCGATGCGGGTCTTTACGGTGACGTGGTCGAAACCATCGACTGGAGCACCGGAGAAATCGTAGCAGCACTGGAGCGTGCCGGCCTGAGTGAAAATACACTGATAATCTTTACCTCCGACAATGGTCCCTGGTTTGAAGGCAGTTCGGGAATATACCGCAGCCGCAAGGGTAATTCCTGGGAAGGCGGTCAGCGCGTTCCGTTCATTGCCTACTGGCCTGGCACCATTCCTCGAAGCATGGTATCCAGTGAGCCGGCCATGAATATCGATCTGTTTCCGACCCTGGTGAGCCTGGCGGGCGGGAATCTGCCTGCTGATCGGCCCATCGACGGTCGGAACATTATGCCTATGCTGACAGAAGGGGCGCCTTCCCCCCATGAGGCGCTGTTTCTGTTCGATAACGATCGTCTGGTAGCCGTCCGCAGCGGAAAATGGAAACTGGTAGTCGAGTCGCGCTACCGCGCCGCAGTCACCAGTTTCGATAACGAAAGCTCCTATTACGGACCCAATGGACTCTTGTTTGATCTGGCCAGAGATCCGAGTGAAACCTACAGCTATACCCGCGAGTTCCCGGAGGTAGTCAGGGAACTACGCGGCCACCTGCTGAGGGGTCAGCAGGAGCTCAATTCCACGCTTCTGCCCGCAATGTGGAATCGGCCGAACTGACACACTTTCACAATGACAACGACGTCCACTGACAACAACTCCGTCCTGCTGCGGGCCGAGAATATCTCCAAATCGTTTGGCGAGATCGAAGTCCTGCACGGAGTGTCTCTCACTCTTCGCGCCGGCGAGGTGCGCGCCATCCTCGGTGAGAACGGCGCCGGCAAATCGACCCTGGTTAAAATACTGGCTGGCTTCGAACGACCAAGCCGAGGTCAACTTTCCTATAGCGACTGGAACGGAACTACCAGAACCATAACCGGCTGGCAGGCGGAAGAAGCCGAAGCCAATGGCGTTGTGCTCATCCATCAGGAACTGAATCTGGCCGACCAGCTGACCGTCAGCGAGAACATATTCCTTGGCCAGGAACTGCGTCGTGGACTGTTTCTGGACAAACGACTGATGGATCAGAAATCCCGCGAGTATCTCGATTCCCTGCATTGCCGGGTCGATACACAGGCCCGGGTCGGCGATCTGCCGGTGTCCGCCAAGCAGCTGATCGAGATCGCCCGCACCCGCGCCAAACGCGGCCGGGTGTTGATCATGGACGAGCCGACGGCTGTGCTCACCCGGCAGGAAAGCGAAGTGCTTTACGAACTGATCGGGCGTCTCAGCAAAGAGGGCGTGGCGATCGTCTTTATTTCTCACAAGCTGGAAGAGATAGCGCGTATTGCCGACAGCATTACCATCCTGCGCGATGGCCAGCTGGTGGGCGACTACGCAGCAAAGGAGCTGAGCCGCGAAGACATGGTCAGCCTGATGGTGGGACGGGAAATCGGCGACCTGTTCCCGGCCAAGCAATTACCGGAGTCCCACGCACCAGACGTACTGGAGGTCAGTAATCTCAAGGTCAGAGGCACGGCCTCGCCCTGCGGTTTCGCGCTGCAACAGGGAGAAATTCTCGGCTTTTCCGGACTGGTGGGCTCGGGCCGTACCGCCCTGCTGGAATCCGTGGCGGGCCTGCGCTCACCGGCGGCCGATCAGCCCGCGAGCATCAAGCTATTCGGCGAGCCGGTCCGCATCAGGAGCCTTGCCCAGGCTCGGGAGCTGGGTTTGGCGTACCTGACCAAGGATCGCAAGGGTAGCGGTCTACTGCTGGAAAAAGGCCTGGTGTTTAATTTCAGTTTGCTGGCTCTGCAAAAGTTTTCCCGCACACTGATTGATCGCCAACAGGAACAGCAGGCATTCACCGAAGCCGTCAGCAATTTTGATATCCGTATCAAGGATGCCGGCATGACGGCGGGCAATCTGTCAGGCGGCAACCAGCAGAAACTGCTGCTGGCAAAGGTCCTCGAAGCCGAGCCACGCATCATCATAATCGACGAGCCCACCCGGGGAATCGACATCGGTACCAAGAGCCAGATCTACCATTTTATTGCCGAACTCGCCGCATCGGGCCACTCGGTGATCGTGATCTCCTCGGACATCATCGAAATCATCGGCCTGTGCCATCGGGTGGCGGTAATGTTCCACGGCCGGCTGACCGGGTTTCTCGAAGGTGACGCAATCAACGAGGAAGAAATCATGGCGTATGCCACCGGCCTGAAAGACCAGCAGCTGAACACCCCGGAACCGCTGAAAGCGACAGGAGATTCGTAGTGCCAGACCTGAAAACCGCCGGCCCGTTTATCGCGCTTATCGCCATCTTCCTGATCGGCGTGCTGGTTAACGATGCGTTTCTCAGCGCCGGTAACCTGAGCAATATCCTCGCGCGCAGTTCGTTCATCGGCATCGTTGCTATCGGCGCCACGTTTGTCATCACTGCCGGCGGCATCGACCTGTCGGTGGGCTCCATGGCCGCCTTTATTTCCGGATGCATGATCCTGCTGATGAATTCGCTGCTCAACAGCATCGACTCGATCCTGGCCATCATCCTGTTGGCTGTCCTGGCTTCCATCGCCATCGGTGCCGCGGCAGGTCTGGTAAACGGCCTGCTGACGACACGCGCGCGCATCGAGGCATTTATCGTCACTCTCGGCACCATGGGCATCTATCGCAGCCTGGTTACGTATATGGCAGACGGTGGCACGCTGTCCCTGAGTTTCACCATTGGCGATCTTTACAGCGAAGTTTATTACGGAACGCTGCTGGGCCTGCCCTATCCCGTCTGGGCGTTTCTGAGTACCGCGATCATCGGTTACGTGCTGCTTAACATGACGGTTTTTGGGCGTCACTGTTTTGCGGTCGGCTCAAACGAGAGCGTGGCTCGTTATTCCGCCATCAATGTTGATCGGATAAAGACTGCCACCTACGTGCTGCAGGGCATTTGCGTGTCTATCGCGACTATCATTTACGTGCCACGACTGGGGTCGGCCTCTGGACAGACCGGCATCCTCTGGGAGTTAGAGGCAATTGCGGCAGTCATTATCGGCGGCACTGTTCTCAAGGGTGGCTACGGGCGAATCTGGGGGACAGTGGTAGGGGCATTGATACTGACCCTCATCGGCAACATCCTTAACCTTACCGACGCGGTCAGCAACTACCTCAATGGCGCAGTTCAGGGCATAATCGTTATTGTAGCGGTTTACCTGCAGCGCGGAGCCTGGCGCAAAAATTAGGTTAATACCGAGCAACCGAATTCACACTACCTGGAGCAATCATGAAAAGCATGCGATACCTGGCCACTGTTTTACTGGCCGGCCTGCTGAGCAACACTCCCCTTCTCGCCCAGACCATAGGCGTCTCCATACCGGCGGCTACCCACGGTTGGGCAGGCGGCCTGAACTTTCATGCCGAGCAAACCAAGGAACGGCTGGAATCCGCCTATCCAGGTTTGCGTATTCAATTGGTGACTGCCAATAGCGCAGCCGAGCAAGCCAATGATCTGGAGGATCTGGTTGCAATACACAACATTGATGCGCTGGTCATTCTGCCATTCGAGTCTGCGCCGCTGACCGGTCCGGTGCGCAACGTCAAGCGCCGTGACGTGTTCATCACCGTGGTCGATCGCGGTCTCAGCGAACCGGACATCCAGGACGTATACGTGGCCGGGAACAACGCGGAGATGGGTCGGGTATCTGGTGAATATATCCGCGAGCGCCTGAACGGCTCGGGAGATATCGTTGTACTGCGGGGTATTCCCACCGTCATCGATGAGCAACGCTTCAATGGCTTTATGGCTGCCATCGAAGGCAGCAACGTCAATGTCCTCGATCATCAATACGCTAACTGGAATCGCGATGACGGGTTCACGGTAATGCAGGATTTCCTGTCCCGCTTTCCCAACATCGACGCGGTGTGGGCCCAGGATGACGACATCGCTATCGGTGTTATCCAGGCCGTGCGTCAGGCTCGTCGTCAGGAAGACCTGTTTATTGTCGGTGGCGGTGGAATGAAGGATATCGTCCGCCGGGTGATGGACGGCGACGAGCTGACTCCGGTGGATGTGCTCTATCCGCCGTCTATGATTTCAACGGCAATGGAGCTGACTGCGCTGAAACTGACCGCCAATGTCCCGGTGGAGGGCGAATACATTCTCGGTTCTCCACTGATCACTTCCGACAATGCCGAGCAGTACTATTTTCCGGACTCCCCCTTCTAGTTACTCGGCAGAGAAGCGGGTAAAACAGCGCAGCGCGTAAGGAAACCGTCAATGAAAACCATTAAAGGTCCCGCGATATTCCTGGCCCAGTTCGTCGGCAGCGAGGCTCCGTACGACAGCCTGGAAAATATTGCCCAGTGGGCCGCGAGCCTGGGCTTCCAGGGCATACAGATTCCCAGCTGGGAAAGCAGTCTGATCGATCTGCCGCTGGCGGCGGAAAGTCAGGTCTACTGCGACGAACTGAAGGGCATGCTGGCAGATAAGGGAATTACCATTACCGAGCTATCGACTCACCTGCAAGGTCAGCTGGTGGCAGTGCATCCCGCTTACGACGCCATGTTCGATGGCTTCGCTGCGCCAGAGGTGCAGGGTAATCCAGCCGCCCGCCAGGAATGGGCGGTCAACCAGGTGCTCATGGCAGCCAGAGCGTCGAAGAATCTCGGCCTTACCACCCACGCCAGCTTCCCCGGCGCATTGGCGTGGCCGTATTTGTATCCCTGGCCCCAACGACCGGCAGGGCTGGTGGAAGAAGCGTTCGACGAGCTGGCCAGACGCTGGCACCCGATTCTCGATGCCTTTGACGAGGCAGGTGTTGATATCGGCTTCGAAATACATCCCGGTGAAGATCTCCATGATGGCGTCACCTTCGAAATGTTTCTGGAGCGGGTAAACAATCACCCCCGCTGCAATATCCTGTTCGATCCCAGCCACCTGGTGCTGCAGCAGCTGGATTACCTGGGCTTCATGGATGCTTACCGCGACCGTATCAAGCTGGTACATATAAAGGATGCCGAGTTCAATCCTACTGCCCGGCAGGGGGTATATGGTGGCTATCAGTCCTGGATCGATCGTGCTGGTCGTTTCCGCTCCCTCGGCGATGGCCAGGTGGACTTCGGCGGTATTTTTTCCAAGCTGGCAGCCAACGATTTTGACGGCTGGGCTGTACTCGAATGGGAGTGCTGCCTGAAGCATCCGGAAGATGGTGCCCGAGAGGGTGCAGAATTCATCAGCAAGCACATCATACGAGTCACAGACAAAGCGTTCGACGATTTCGCGGACAGCGGAACAGATCGCGCCGGCAACCGCAAACTGCTGGGTCTGGACTAATAAAAGGACGGATTTTTCATGGGGCGCGCAGCTGCAAAAATCAGATTTGGCATGGTGGGCGGCGGCCAGGGTGCCTTTATTGGTGAAGTTCACCGAATGGCTGCGCGCCTGGATGACCGCTATCAACTGGTAGCAGGAGCGCTTAGCAGCAACCCCGACCGGGCCCGCGAATCTGCCAGCGAGCTGGGGCTAGATCCTGATCGCAGTTATGACGATTTCAACGCCATGGCCGCAGCGGAAGGCGCCCGGGAGGACGGTATAGAAGCAGTCGCCATCGTCACCCCCAACCACCTGCACTACGCGCCCGCCAGAGCCTTCATGGAAGCCGGAATCCATGTGATCTGTGACAAACCCCTGACTTCCAGCGCCGGGGACGCAAGAATGTTGCGCGAAGCAGCGCGCCAAAGCGATGTACTGTTTGCCGTAACCTACAATTACAGCGGTTACCCGATGGTGCGACAGGCACGCGAAATGATTGCGGCCAGGGAGCTGGGCACTATTCGCCTGGTGCAGGTTGAATACCCCCAGGACTGGCTCAGTACAGACCTGGAAGCCAGCGGGCAGAAGCAGGCCAGCTGGCGAACCGATCCTGGCCAGGCAGGCGCCGGTGGCAGCCTCGGAGATATCGGCACCCATGCGTTTCACCTCGCGGAATTTATCACTGGTCTGGAGGTGGACAGCATACTGGCGGATCTTAATGCTTTCGTTTCCGGCCGCCGCCTGGATGACAACGCCCAGGTGCTAATGCGCTTCGCCGGAGGAGCCCGCGGGGCCCTTTGGGCAAGTCAGGTCGCTGTAGGACATGAAAACGGATTGCGCATTCGAATCTATGGCGACAAAGCAGGCCTGGAGTGGTTCCAGGAACAACCCAATCAGTTGCGCCTGTCGCCGCTAGGCGACTCGCCCCGCCTCCTGACCCGCGGCAGCGCTATAGTCGGCCAGAGCGCTACCCGGGCAACTCGCATTCCGGGAGGACATCCGGAAGGATTTCTCGAAGCGTTCGCGAATCTTTATCGGGATTTTGCAGATCTGATCGACGCCCATCGTGGCGGCGATGACGCGGCTCTGGCAGCTTCGCTGGTTCCTGATCTCGCCGCCGGAGTGAGAGGAGTGGAATTCGTCGAGGCCGCAGTGGCATCGGCTAACAACGGCAGCACCTGGGTCGAACTAGATCGGGGGATTGTTGCTAATGAATCGATATAGAAGTGGATTTTTAAACTGACCCAAATTGAGATAGGCTCTGAAACCCTCAGACATAAACCGTGCCTGTTTTGCACACCCACACAGGAATGTCGCCTTGGATAACGTAACCGACAAAACAATTCGATCCGCAAGCAGAAGACGCTTCATTCACCAGACCGCCGCCCTGGGAGCAGCCGCCTTGATACCACCATTGACTCAAGCTCAGGACCGCCGTGTAGAACGGGTCGGCCTGCAGTTGTACACGCTACGCAGGGAAATGGCCGAGAATTTCGACGCTACCCTGGCCCGGGTTGCCGACCTGGGTTTCAAGGAGATGGAATTCGCCGGTTACTTCGGTCGCTCGGCGTCTGATGTGCGGCGGGTACTGGAGAGCAATGGCCTCACCTCTCCTGCGGCCCACATCCAGCTGACCTCAGTGCGATCCAACCTGCAAGGAGAAATCGACTATGCCGCCGAACTGGGACAAACCTATATCGTGATACCCAGTCTGCCCGGTGACGAACGCAGCCTTGATGATTACAAGCGTCATGCCCAGACCCTGAACTCTGCCGGAGAAGCGGCTCGCCGGGCTGGCCTGAAAATGGGTTATCACAATCACGACTTTGAATTCGCGCGAACTGGCGGGCAAACTCATTATGATGTGCTGCTGAATGAAACTGATCCGGAGTTGGTGGACTTCGAAATGGACCTGTTCTGGATTAACGTAGCAGGTTCCGACCCCCTGGCCTACTTCGCCAGTCATCCGGGGCGCTTCACCATGCTGCATGTAAAAGACCGGGATACTCATGGACGCATGGCCGACGTCGGACTTGGCACCATCGATTTCGCCGGCCTGTTTTCCAATGTCGATACAGCAGGCTTCAGGCATTACTTTGTCGAACACGACAATCCAGGGGACGGACTGGCGTCAGTTGCCAACAGCATTTATACCGTGCGCAATTTACGGTTTTAACTGTTCGTCATAGTATCAATACCTGATCGGCAAGATCGAAGAAACGCACCCATCAAGAAAACAGAAGACAACAGGATAAGAGAGGAAACATCCATGCAAACCAGACGGGAACTCCTGCAGGGGCTTATTCTCTCCGTTGGTGGCGCCACGGCGCTGAGTGCCTGCGGTGGAGCTGCGCAACTGGTTGCCACGGCACCGGGCAGCGGGGGCAGATTCTATGCCGCCAGCGAAATGGCGCTGATCAGCCGCCTGAGCGACCTCATCATACCTCGCACCGAGACTCCGGGCGCCCTGGATGCGAACGTTCCCGGTTATCTCGACGCCCTGATGGCTGACTGGGCAAGCGGCGAGACCCAGCGCGCCCATCGCGAGGCACTGCAGATGATCTCCACCCGGCTGGACTCGGCAAGAGGTGATTTTCTTAACGCCAGCGACACCGAGGCGACACGGGTACTTAGCGAACTGGACGCCGCAGCGTTTTCCGACGACAACAACCTGCGTGGTTACCGCACGTTGAAGGGCTATATCACCCAGGCCTATTTCGCGACCGAACAAGGTGCCTTGCAGGAATTGAAGTGGGTCGCAGTGCCGGGTCGCTGGGATCCAAGTGTTGACGTAACGGCGGGAGGCTAGAAGACGATCATGGCAGATTTCGATGCGATTGTAGTGGGTTCCGGCATGAGCGGCGGCATGTCCGCCAAAGAACTCACCGAGCGAGGACTCAAGGTACTGGTGCTGGAGCGGGGACCCGAGATTATCCCCGAGCGGGATTACAGCGATCAGCTGGCACCCTGGGAGAGTCCTAACCTTGATAATGTTTCCCAGGATGAGATTCAACAGCATTACTTCCGGCAGTATCCCGGGGTGGCCTACGCCATCAAGGAATCCACCAAACACTTCTGGGTCAAAGACGATGAGCACCCCTATGAAGAGGCAGAAGGCACCAGTTATGACTGGCTGCGCGGCTATCACACCGCGGGCCGCTCCATCATGTGGAGCCGTCAGACCTACCGCCTGAGTCCGCAGGATTTTACTGCCAACCGCGATGAAGGTATCGCCATCGATTGGCCAGTACGTTACGAAGACATCGTGCCCTGGTACGAAAAAGTAGAAACTTTTATTGGCGTGGCCGGAACAGAGGAAGGCCTGGAGCAGCTGCCGGACAGTGTTTTCCAGCCGGCGTTTGAATTAACCGATGTGGAACTGGCGTTCAAGCAAAGAGTGGAAACACGATTTAATGGACGCAACGTGATCCCGGCACGGATCGCACACCTCACCGACGCCACCGAAGAGCAGCGGTCGCTGGGACGCAGCAATTGCCAGGCAAGAAATCGTTGTCATCACGGCTGTACTTTCAAAGCGTATTTCTCGTCGTTGAACGCCACGCTGCCGGCCGCCGAACGCACAGGCAACCTCACCATGGTGCACAATGCGATCGTACGCTCGCTGGATTACGACCCTGCGACCAATCGGGTTACTGGCGTGCGGGTTATCGACGCCGAAACCAACGAGCGCAGACTTTACACCTCTAAACTTGTGTTTCTGAACGCGTCGGCCATCGCTTCTGCACTGATCCTGCTCAATTCCAAATCCGAGGCGTTCCCCACCGGACTGGCCAACCTGTCAGATCAGGTCGGCCGCAATCTGATGGACCACGTCAGTGGCGCGGGCGCCGCAGGCATCATGACCGGATTCGATTCCAAGAAGGTTTTTGGTCGCCGCCCAAGCGGAGGCATCTATATTCCCCGCTACGCCAACGTCACGGAGAACGATAAACCATTCAAACGCGGATTCGGTTATCAGGGAGGCGCCAGCCCACTCGACCAGGCGAATGGCAACATTGCCGGGATCGGCCGCGAGTTCAAGGAGGCGCATCGGCGACCGGGACCCTGGCGAATCAATATCGGTGCTTTCGGTGAACAGCTGCCAAACCCTGATAATCGCGTGACCCTTCATCCCTCCCGAAGGGATCGCTGGGGCAACCCGCTGGCCGTGTTCGAGGTACGTTACAGCGATAACGAATACTCCATGCTGGAGGAGGCCCGTAAAGATGCCATCGCCATGCTGGAAGCGGCCGGTGCCATCAACATCACCTCCAGCCCGGTGAGTCTGACCAAACCCGGCAACCGCATCCATGAAATGGGCAGCGCGCGCATGGGCCGTGACCGGGAAACTTCGGTGCTGAACGGCTGGTGCCAGGCCCATGACGTTCCCAATCTGTTTGTGACCGATGGAGCTTTCATGGTGTCCTCCGCGTGCCAGAATCCGTCGCTGACCTATATGGCATTCAGTGCTCGGGCAGCACACTACGCGGCAGACTTGGTAGCCGCGGGGACCCTCTGACCGAGTGACCTGAGCAGGGGTGGATGCTCGAACGACAACAATGCGCTGCTCCAGGTACCCTGTGACCAGCGCTCGTTGATTCACGCAAATTCGGCCTCTTCCCCGGGCCCTATAAACAGGTAACCACCGGCAACTGGTCACGAATAAATGAGAACTCCTTCCAGCCCAAGCCAGTCAAAGCAAGCGTGGATAATTGCCGTCTACCTGTTTCTGCTGGCGCTCCTCATTCCCTGGTACTGGCCCGAGGACGATATGCGACAGCTGTATGGCTTCCCCTTGTGGGCAATTGTCAGCCTGGGCGTGTTGTTTATTATCGCCGCCCTTACCTCCTGGCTGTGTCTGCACGGCGATGAGCCTGAAGAATGACTGACCTGCTGCCATTCGGACCGGGCGCCTGGCTTTTCTTCGCCTGCTACCTCAGTTCGTTGCTGCTGCTTGGCTGGTTAGGCCGCAAGGCGCGTAAGGAAGATTCACTGCAGGATTTCTATCTGGCAGGACGCGGGTTTGGCTTTCTGGTGCTGTTTCTTACGCTATATGCCACCCAGTACAGTGGCAATACGGTCTTTGGTGTCGCCGGCGCGACCTATCGGCTGGGTTTCGCCTGGCTAATCAGCATCCACTACATGATGGCCATCATCGTGTTCTATCAGACGTTTGCCTTCAAGCTGCACGAATTGGCGAGACACCGGAATTACATCACGCCGGTCGACTACCTCAGGGACCGATTTGGCTCCCGGGCGCTCGCTACACTGGCCTCGATAGTCATGATCGTGGCACTGAGTAATTACCTCCTGGCCCAGCTGATGACCATGGGTCGCGCCCTGCAGGGACTCGCCGGTCCACTGGGCGATATCGCCTATAACTACGGCGTCCTCTCGCTGGCGCTGATCATGGTGATCTACGGGACCCTGGGTGGAATACGGGCTATCGCCTGGACCGATGTTCTGCAGGGCGCCGTGCTACTGGTAGGCTTCCTGGTGCTGCTGTTCCTGATGATAAACCAGTTCGGCCCGCTGTCGGACGCAACCGATATCATCGCCAGATCAACTAACTCTGAAAAGCTGCAACGTCCGAATGCGTCGATGCTGAGGGAATGGCTCAGTTATATTCTGCTGGTGGGAATCGGCGGCGCCCTTTACCCGCAGGCTATTCAGCGCATCTACTCTGCGCGCTCGGCCCGCTCCCTGAAACGAAGTTTTGCAGTAATGGCGTTCATGCCGTTTATCTCGGTCCTCATCGCCCTGATCGTCGGTATTTACGCACTGGCATACGTACCGGGACTCGAGGGTGCTGCCACTGACCAGGCTCTGGCCAGCGTGCTCCGAATCATTCAGGAACAGTCGCTGCTGGGCTATGCTCTGGTGGTACTTATCTTCAGCGCCGTGCTGGCAGCGCTCATGTCGACAGCAGATTCCGCGATGCTGTCAATTTCCTCGATGTTCACCAAGGACATTTATGCCGTTCATATCCGACCCGGTGCACCAGAACGGGAATTAACGCGCCTGAGTAAACGCTGTTCCTGGGTCGTGGTTACTGCCCTGAGCCTGCTTGCAGTAATGCTAAAAGAGCAAACCTCATTGATCAGCCTGTTGGACCGTAAATTCGATGTACTGGTGCAGCTCGCGCCCGCTTTCATGCTCGGCATCCACTGGTCTTCACTGCGCGCCGGACCGGTGCTTGCAGGCCTGGCTATCGGACTGGTGGTTTCGCTAAGCCTGGCCTTTGGGCCTTTCAGTTTTGTTATAGCGGGAAAAGTGTGGGGCTTTCATCCGGGTCTTTATGGTCTCCTAATCAACCTTTTCTGTGCGGTGGCGGGATCTTACTGGCTGGCGAGGCGCGATGATCTTCACCTTGACAGCTTTGGCAGGGAATATTAATTTGGTCGATCAAGCTGATCTAGCAGTAGCTGAAAACCTGTAACCTAAAAGAACAATCAGGGAAATATAAGTGATCCCTGGCGAGGAGCAGCTATGAGAAAATCGGGCCTGCTGGTCTCCCTGGGTTTTTTGGTAATCCTCCTGGGCTCAATCCTCATTGTCACCCACCTGCCCTCCCGCTCTCCGGATTCAGGTGCCGAATCCGCGGTTGTTTCCGCCACGGTCGACCATGGCTCTCTGGTGCAGGAATACTGTGTGGTCTGCCACAATGAGGCCCTCAAAACGGGCGGCCTGTCACTGCAGGCCATCGATGTCAATCAGGTGCAAAATCATCCCGATGTTTGGGAGCGGGTACTCAGAAAGCTGCGTGCCAATGCCATGCCGCCTACGGGCATGCCCCGACCTGACGAAGCAACCTTTCTGGCATTCGAAAATTTCCTGCAGGAATCACTGGATGAGTTAAGTCGGCAACAACCCAATCCCGGTCGTACCGCCAGCTTTAACCGTTTGAGTCGATTGCAATACCAGAATGCTGTGCGCGATCTGCTGGACCTCGAGGTCGACGTTTCCGACCTGCTGCCCAAGGACGATGTTAGCTACGGTTTTGACAGCGTCAACCTGACCAACTTGTCCCCTACTCTGATGGAGCGCTACCTGGCAGCAGCGCACAAGATTAGTCAGCTGGCTGTCGGCACGCCGCTTAACAGCCCGGCAAGTCATGTGGAGCTGGTTGAGGCCAGCCTGACCCAGGAAGATCACATCGACGGATTGCCTTTTGGCACCCGCGGGGGAACCGCCTTCACTTACCATTTCCCTCGGGACGGACAGTATCAGCTCGACGTGGTGCTGGCTCGTGACCGAAACGAGAATATCGAAGGCCTTACCGAGCCTCACGAGATGGAAATGAGTGTCGACGGAGAGCGCGTCGGCCTATTCGAAATCGTACCAAATCGCTCGGAGCGCTTTGCCCTGTTCTATTATTCAGATCAGGGTGCCGGAGAAGGCCTGACCGCGAGCGTCGACGTCAAGGCCGGGCCCCATGAAGTGGCGGTAACTTTCCTGAAGAAGAATTCCGCCTTGCTGGAAAGCACCCGCCAGCCTTACCTTGCCCATTTCAACCGCGACCGGCATCCGCGCCAACAACCTGCGGTGCACTCGGTTGCTATCGGCGGTCCCTTCGAGTCCACCGGCGTGTCGCAGACGCCTAGCCGGGAACGGATATTCACCTGTCGACCTGGCGACCAGATCAGTGTCGAGGACTGTGCCAGTTCGATTGTCTCCAACCTGGGCCGGCAAGCTTTCAGACGCCCGATAAGCGCCGGAGACATCGAGCGGCCCATGGCATTTTTCAGCCAGGTTAACGAGCAGGAAGGTTTTGAAGCCGGTATCGAAATGGCCATCAGAGCTCTGTTGATCAGCCCCGAATTTATTTTCCGCATCGAGCAGGATCCCGCGACAAGTGCGCCCGGAGATGTTTACGCTATCAGCAACCTGGAGCTGGCTTCGCGGTTGTCGTTTTTCCTTTGGAGTAGCATCCCCGACGACGAATTGCTTGGGCTGGCTGCCAATGGAGAACTGCGGGATCCCGAAGTTCTTGAAGCGCAGGTTAAGCGCATGCTGGCTGATCCAAAGGCCGGCACCCTGGGGTTGGATTTCGCCAGTCAGTGGTTGTACATTCGTAATCTCGACGGCGTGGATCCAAACACTCGGCTATTTCCAGATTTTGACAATAACCTTCGGCAAGCCATGCGAAAGGAAACAGAATATTTGTTCCAGAACATTGTCGAAGAGGACCGAAATGTGATGGAACTGATCAGCGCCGATTATACCTTTCTGAATGAGAGACTGGCGCGACATTATCAGATACCAAATGTCTATGGCGACCATTTCCGCAAGGTCGACCTGGATGAGAACAGTCCCCGGCTGGGTATCTTGGGTCACGCCAGTGTGCTGACGGTCACTTCCTACGCGACCCGCACCTCGCCGGTGCAGCGCGGAAAATGGGTGCTGGATAATGTGCTTGGAATTCCCCCGCCGCCTCCACCGGACAATGTGCCGACACTTCCGGAAAACGAGTCGGAAGTAAAGGTGGTAACCATGCGCGACCGCATGGCGCAACATCGAGCCAATCCTGCTTGTGCCCAGTGCCACCAGGTCATGGATCCGATTGGTCTGGTACTGGAAAATTTTGATGCCATTGGCCGCTGGCAGGAAGTCAATAGCGACCACCCCGCTATCGACTCCAGCGGCAACCTACCCGGCGGCGATCCACTTGACGGAGTCAATGGCCTGCGAAGTGCGCTGCTGGAAAACCCTGAAGCCTTCGTCGGCACCATGACCGAAAAACTGATGACCTACGCCCTCGGCAGAGGTCTTGAGTACTACGATGCCCCGGCCATCCGCCGGATCCTGCGCGACGCGCAGCAGCAGGATTATCGCTTCTCCAGTCTGGTCTTGGGAATCGTTAACAGCACGCCTTTTCAGATGAGGAAAGCCCTATGATCATTACCAAGAAAGCCTTGCCGAGGCGCAGCTTCCTGCGCGGAATGGGTGCTGCCATTGCGCTACCCCTGCTGGACGCCATGGTTCCGGCCCTGGCGCAGTCAGGCAGCGCTGCAGAATCGGTGCGTCGTATCGGCTACTTCTACATTCCAATGGGCATGAACCCGGAACCCTGGGTACCGAAACCGGTGGGCAAACTGACTGAATTGACTCCGTCGCTGAGCTCTCTGTCACCTTTTCTCGATCGGGTTACCGTGTTGTCGAACATGGAAATTCGTGATGCCTACACTACCGGCAATCATGCGTCCTCCAACTGCGCATTCCTCAGCTGCGTGAAAGCGAAGCGCACCGAGGGCAGTGACTATTACCTGGGCACCACCGCAGACCAGATAGCGGCACAGCAGATAGGCGGGAAGACACCATTCCCTTCCCTGGAGCTGGGCACTGATCTGATCTCACTGGTCGGTAACTGCGACAATGGCTATGCCTGCGTTTACCAGAACAGTCTGTCCTGGTCTTCACCCACCACGCCCCTGCCAGCCGAGGCAGATCCTCGCATCCTGTTCGAGCGGCTGTTTGGAGACGGTGGTACACCCGAACAACGGCAAGCCGAACTGGCCAAGAATGCCAGTCTGCTGGACTGGGTCATGGCCGACATTGCCAGCTACCAATCCAGACTGGGAGCCGGAGACCGGGCCAGGGTCGATGAATATCTGACCACGGTGCGGGAAGTCGAGCGCCGTATCCAGCGTGCCCAGGCACAATCAGAAACTGCTGCTCTGCCCGATCTGGAGCGCCCTGCCAATGTGCCGGAGGAATGGGAAGAGCACGTGAAGCTGATGATAGAGCTGCAGGTGCTGGCCCTGCAGGCCGATCTGACCCGTGTGGTCACTTTCCAGCTGGCACGGGAAGCCAGCACGCGGACCTACCCTCAGATCGGCGTCGCCGAGCCACACCATCCGGTCTCTCATCATGGCAACGATCCAGCGCAATTAGAGAAACTTGCTCGCATCAATCAGTACCATGTGTCATTTTTCGCGCACCTGCTGGAGCGACTCGATTCCGTTGAGGAAGCGGGCGGCACACTGCTCGACAACACCACCTACCTGATGGGTAGCGGGATGGGTAACCCGGATATACACGACCACTCCAACCTGCCGCTCGTAGTCGCCAGCGGCGCACAAACCGGTATTAAGGGTGGTCGCCACATCCGCTACGAGGAACAGACACCGCTGGCCAATCTGCATCTCAGCCTGCTGGACAGCATGGGTGTGCACCTGGATTCCTTTGCAGACAATACCGGCCGGGTTGACGAACTCTTCCATACCTCAGCCTGAGAGAGAACGTACAATGCGCATGCCCAGTCCAATCATCGTCTCAGCTTCCGTGTCAGTCCTGTTCCTCAGTCTGCTCATGGCCTTGCCGGCAACGCTTCTGGCGCAATCTGATAATAGCCTCGTTGATGCCGTTGCCCGTCAGGACATGGCAAGATTCGAGGCACTGCTTGAACAAAATGTCGACGTCAACGCTGCTGATAAGGACGGGACACTGGCTCTGCACTGGGCAGTGCACCGCGACAACGCAGCAATGACCCGCCGATTGCTGACAGCTGGAGCCGATATCAATAGAAAGAACCGCTACGGGGTGGCGCCCCTGTCCCTGGCCGCCAACAATGGCAAGCAGGATATCGTAAAGTTGCTGCTGGACGCGGGGGCCGACCCCAACACCAGTATGCCGGAAGGCGAATCGGTTCTATTGACTGCAGCACGAACCGGCGTACCGGAAGTCGTGGAGATGTTGATTCAGCGCGGCGCCAATGTGGACGTGCGGGAAAGCTGGCGTGGCCAGACACCCCTGATGTGGGCGGCAGCTGAAAATAACCTGGCTGTCATTGAAGCACTGGCCAGGCATGGCGCCGAGATCGACGCACGCTCAGATAAAGGCTTTACTGCGCTAATGTTCGCTGCGCGCGACGGCAAGACCGACGCGGTGGGCTTGCTGCTTGCGCTGGGCGCCGATCTTGACGCTGCTCTGCCATCCGGAGAAGCCGTAGTCAACGAAAGTGGTATGAGCGCTGCTGCTCAGACTGGCTTGACGCCTTTCCTGCTGGCAGCAGGCAGTGGCCATTACGAAACCGCAAACCTGCTGCTGGAATCCGGCGCCGATCCCAACCAGGCGCCCCTGGGATGGTCGGCGCTGCACCAGGTTTCCTGGGTGCGCAAGGCCGGTCAGGCTGGCAGTAATAATCCCGCGCCTGAAGGTTCAGGCGAGATAGGCAGTCTGGAATTTACCCGGATACTGGTGGAGCGAGGCGCGGACTTGAATTCCCTGGCAAGCAGCCGACCGCCGGTTGGGGTCAGCTCCCTGAACATGATTGGCGCGACTCCTTTTCTGCTCGCCGCACGCACCGCCGATGTAGACCTAATGCGTCTGCTGGTAGAACTGGGTGCCGATCCCCATATCACCAACTCAGAAAATAGCAGCGCATTAATGGTCGCAGCCGGACTGGGCACCGGGGCGCCAGGCGAGGACCCCGGTTCCGAAGCCGAGGTATTGGAAGCCGTGAGATACGCGCTGACGCTGGGGTTCGATATTAATGCTGTCGATAATCGGGGTAATACAGTAATGCACGGTGCAGCATACAAACATGTTCCTTCGGTCGTCGAATACCTCTTTGAAGCCGGTGCGGAGATCGCGGTGTGGAATCAGGAAAACGCCTTCGGATACACTCCCTTGATCATCGCCCAGGGGATTTATCGGGGCATGAGTATAGTCAGCTCACCCGAAACCGAGGACGCACTTCTGAAGATCCTGGACTACTGAGTCGGGTCAGGTTTAATCCCTCGCCATTGGTAAAATTGACCAATCTGAGCCAGGCATCTGGTTCGTGGCTTGGCCGGTTTACCCCCTTAAATTTTCAAGCTATCGGAAGTAAGTCAGGAACCCTGCCTATTAATGGTTGATTATGTGATGGGGATCACATTAAACCCGCTGTTGTGCCCTAAAGTTTTTGAAAAGGTGAACTGCGTCAAAAATTCCCGCGAATAGTTCCGCTAACCTTCGCATCCCTTAGTTAATCGAGCAATAACAATGAAATGCGTCGAATCTTTGAGAAAAGTCCGAGGATTTACACTCATCGAACTGATGATGGTGGTAGGAATCATTGGCACACTAGCCGTGCTGGCTTTGCCAAGCTACGTTGCCTACAGCGATGAAGCCAGATTCTCTGAAGCGATTCTTGCCGTTGGAGGTGTGAAAGCTTCCGTCGCCGTTAATGTACAGAATGGTCGGATACAGACACTGAGCGACATGAACTCGGGAACGAATGGCATTCCGATCGAGCAAGAGAGAACAGCGACCCAGCATGGCATCGAGGTCGAAGACGGCGTGATCGCGGTCACCTGGCGAAACGATGGTAGCCGGCTCGACGGCGTAGCGGTGCACCTGACGGCGCTGAACATTACGCCACCGATTAGATGGGAGATTGGCGGACCCTGCGTGGTTAGAGATATCTGTTAGCGCCGTCTCCGCCCGCTACAACTCGGGAAACCGGGGAGCATCATGACCCACGAAAGTTTGGCTTGCGCTTCTCCATGAACGCCTTGCGACCCTCGCGATAGTCATCGCTTGCGAAACAGGCTTCTACCAGTTTCTCCACACACTCCGGCGCTGTTTGCCCGGGATCGTGAATGATCTCCCGCACCGCAGATTTTACCGATCGAATTGTCAGAGGCGCATTGCGGACCAACCTGCCGACGTAATCCTCTACGAGGGCGTCCAGTTCATCTCTGGCCACCACCTGGTTGACCAGGCCGATTCGTAATGCCTCGTCTGCCATGAGAAACCGGGCGCTGAACAGGATGTCCAGGGCGAACGACGTACCCACGACAGATGTCAGAGTCGTTATGGATTCATAGCCATAGCCAACCCCAAGTTTCGCCGCAGGTATAGCAAAGACCGAGTCGGCACTGGCCAGGCGAATATCCGCATTTAGAGCCAGAGCCAGTCCTCCCCCGACACAATAACCCTTGATTCTGGCAATTACCGGTTTTTCGAAGCCCGCCAGGGCATGCTGAGCCTCATCGAATGCGTCTTCGTAGGCTATTTGTTGTGCTTTCCCGGAGCGCAAGGTTTCGAATTCCGAAATATCTGCACCGGAAACGAAAGCCTTGTCTCCGGCCCCCTCCAACACTACCAGACGCAGGCTCTCGATCTCTGCCATGGCACCCAACGCTTTGGCAAGCGCCTGCCACATATCCATCGACATGGCATTATGTTTTTCCGGGTTATTGAAGGTGATGACTCCAACTTCGCCATCGCATCTGGCCAGCAGCTTTTCGCTACCGGAGTCTATCCGCGTAGTACCCATGCCCACTTTATCCCCTCTTTCCTTGCCACAACTGTTCTTATACCTTTTCGCTTCCAGGTGAATAACACCTGATCGCTCCGCTTTCTTCCAGCCTGTCGATCTCCGCGTCGCTAAACCCGTGATCCTCGAGTATCTTTCTCGAGTGTTCCCCAGCTTCAGGGCCAGCAGCGCTAAAATTACCGTCTTGTTCAAACCGTGACAAATTTATAGGTGATCTTATAAGCGCCAGGTCTCCCAATATATGATGATGCGCATTGCGGGTCATCTTCAGGTGACGTACCTGTTCATCTTCAAAGGCCTGATCGATGCCGTTGATCGGGCCGCAAGGAATTCCCGCCGCGTTCAGGGTCGAAACAAGATCGGCGCTGCTGAATCTCCCGGTGATAGCGTTGACCGCTCGCCATAATGTCTCGCGATTTTCCAGCCGCGCTTCCACAGTGGCGAAGCGCGAATCAGCCAACAGCTCCTCAGCATCCATAGCTTCGCAAAAACTCCGGAACATTCGATCGGTACTGGCTGCCAGATTTATCTGCCCGTCACTGGTATCGAATACTCCCATGGGCGAAAGGGTCGGGTGGTTGTTACCCTCCTGGGTCGCCACCTCACCATTCATGGTGTAACGGGCGGCCTGGAAATCCAGCTTGCACAGCATCGACTCCAGCAATGAAGTATGGACCCACTGCCCTTCGCCGGTCCGTTCCCGATGCAGAAGCGCCAGCAGGATACCCTGGCCGAGAAACATACCAGCGGAAGTATCACTAACCGCGATTCCGGCCCGCATCGGCCCATCGCCCGGCTTGCCGGTAATCGACATCAGACCACTCATTCCCTGCACCACCTGATCCACTGCTGGCCGGTCGGCATAGGGCCCATCCTGCCCAAACCCGGAAATGCTGGCATAAATGATCGCCGGATTGATTTCCCGCAGCACCGGGTAATCGATGCCCAGACGGGCTGTCACTCCAACGCGAAAGTTTTCCACCAGAATATCCGCCTGCACCGCCAGGCGCATGAAAGCTTTCTTGCCGTCCACGCTTTTCAGGTCCAGGCACAGACTGCGCTTGTTGCGATGCAGATTTTGTGAATCCGGTCCGTGTCTGCTGCCGGCAATATCGCCGCTAACGGGCGGCTCGATGCGAATAACATCCGCACCCCAGTCGGCCAGCAACCGAACCGCCGAAGGGCCGGCTCGGGCGATGCTCAGGTCCAGAACCTTGTAGCTGGCGAGGGGCAGGCTGTTATCGCTCAATTGACTTGTTTTCCATTGAATGGATTAGCGGCTTTTGAAGACTGCCGCTAGCTCTTTTTATCCGGAGTTTTTCCAGTATCACTGCAATTTTCCTGAACCGCTTAGTGTGGTTCAATAGCTCATACAGGCCTGAGTATAAACCCTTACGCGGAACCTCTGCATGCATGCAATCCCCTTCGGTATCCGAACCTTCGCTCTCAGCTTGCTGTTGCTGTTTGGCACGCCGTTAGAGACAGCCAATTACGACGGTGGCCATGAAACCCTGTTTGCGCTGATTAACGAGCGCCTTTCGTACATGGAGCAGGTGGCTCTGTACAAACACCACAACGACTTGGCGATAGAAGATCAGCAGCGGGAACGAATGGTAATAGATGACTCCAAACTGGGCGCCAGCCGGCGGGGTCTCGACCCGGAGTCCATTGAAGGTTTTTTTGCCGCCCAAATTGCAGTTGCGAAGGCCATCCAGTATCGCCACCTCGCCGACTGGCAAAGTACGCCGACCACTGCGCAGCCGCTGGACCTCGCCAATCGTATTCGACCCGCTATCACTGACCTGGGAGAGCTTATAATTGCGAACATTGCTTTGCTGTTGCAATCCGGAAAAAGCGTCGATGAACAGCACCGCCAATTATTCCATAAGGCTATGACGGTCGCGAATCTGACCGAGAGTGACAAAGACCTCTTGTTTGAAAGCCTGATCGCGGTAAAGGCAGACCCCACAGCAAAACAAAACTGAAAAGGAGCCAAGGACAGTTATGGGGATACGAAATCTGGTAAACGCTGCAATCGTCACAGGTATCCTGTTCGGGATTGCAATTAACTCACTGGCAGCCGAGCACCGCTACCAGAACCCGGTGGTATTCCAGCGTTTTGAAAACACCGGGTCCGATGCGGCAACCCCCGATATTCCCGGCTTTTACGGCGGTGCGAGCATCTGGGTGATGGAAGCCGACGGCACAAATCCCAGGCTGCTGCGGCATCCCGGTCGCGGACCGTCCGCCAGACACCTGGATCACCCTTCGGTTACCAGCGACGGTCGTTACGTGATCTACGCCGAATTCGAAAGCGCTGAATCCGGCACTCAGGGACCGGCGAGCCTGTACCGCGACGATCTGCTTACGGGTGAGCGGACACTGATTCGCGAACAGACCGGATGCTCCCTGCATCATGCAGCCCTGTCTATGGACGACGAGGTGCTCACCTATGCGCGGGACTGCGGAGATAACCACGGGCTGGTCACCGAACTGGCAGATCCCGCAATCGTAGTTGAACCGATTCCGGTGGGCACACTGGTCAGCAATGGCATGAGCGCCGGGCGCAAAGTCGTCTATCAGAGCGAAATCCCATCAGATCAGCAGGCTGCCCGCACTATCGCCATCATACTTTCCGAGTTTGACAGCCAGGGCAAGCGAACCGATCTGCAGGTGACCAGCTGGGAGTTCCGAAACCGGCGCGCAGCGATCTCCATGGACGGTAACCTGTTAGCCTGGCAAACCAATTCCACTACCGCTGGGGGTAAAGACGATATCCTGCTGCTGGATCTGACCGAGCCGGACGCACGACCTCGGCGAGTCACGCAGTCACCGGCCAATGACGGCCATCCGTTTTTTTCTAGAGACGGAGAATGGCTGCTGTTTGAATCCGATCGCAGCGGGAACTGGGAGATATTCAAGCTGCATATTCCCAGCGGAATAGTCACCCAGCTTACCAATGACCCAAACTACGTCAGCACCAGGCCCCGGTGGTAACAACCCACGCGATGACGGATCAATCGGGTTCCAGGGGCAGCAGGTCGATGCGGCGAATTTCCGTCGGGTGGCTTTCCGCCTGCACCGCGATATAACCGCCGCTAATTGCGAGCCCGGCACCACTGGCAATTAGCCGCTGTGCGTCGGGATCTGACTCGTCCAGTTGCACCCCGGAGTACTCGAACACAGTTTCCCCATTCACCACGTGGCGAATCAGATCGCTGCCCCGCACCTCAATTTCCAGGGTGACCCACTGATCACCGTGATAGGTCTGCGAACTGGAATTGGTGCAATGGACGGTAACCAGCTCGCCGTTCATTACGTAGTGAGTACCTGGCGAGCAGACATTGGCCGTGGGCCGCGGATCAAGACCATTGCCGCCCAGCATCTGCGCCTCGATGGAGACTGGAAATTCCTGCTCCACGGTCATGCTGGCCGGATCCTGACTATGCAGCATGATGCCGTTGTTGCGAAAAGCCCAGCCTGGACCGTTAGTCACCTGTTCGCCCACAAAACGGTACTCCACCCTGAGCAGATAATGAGAAAACGGTTCACGATAAAAGATATGGCCGAACTCGCTGTTGAAGTCTGTCCAATTGTCGTAGGACACGGTAAACAATCCGTTTTCGACCCGAAAAGTATCCAGGTAATTGACGCCCAGCTGGTGGCCGGTAAATTTCGGAATCCAGCCTGCGAGATCTTGCCCGTTAAATAGCGCTATCCAGTTGTCGGCACCGCGGTCCGACTGAGTCTGTGCAATTGCGGTGCAACCACAAGTCAGGCCAATGACAAGTAAAAATCGTTTTAGCATGGATTGCTACTCTGCATTATTGAGTGAGTTGAGTGAGTTGAGCTCGGTCTCCGGCAATTGGCCAGATATAAGAGTCATGTTATCGTCGTTGCCAGATTCACAGCCTAAAGCCTGTCGCAGTTACTGTCCAGCAATTGAAAATAGGGATCTCGCCTTGCCAGGCCGGAGAAAAATTATGCGAACTTTGTTTTTGATTATTGGCGTTTTTTTCCATGCTTCAGGCCTGGGACAGGACGATTTCCCAGCCGCCTACCCTCGCGAAGGTGCGGAAAAAGTACTGGAAAACGAGCACGTCATCGTCTGGGATATCAGCTGGCTCAAGCGAGGCTATCCGGTACATCGTCATCGCTACCCGCATACAGGTGTTTACTATGCTCCCGGCGACCGGATCATTACCTCCCTGGAGGGCGAGGCTCGAGAAGTGCATACCGATGCCTGGAACATTTCCTTCCAGCCCAGTGGCGTTACCCACACCGAGACCGGCGTCAGCGATGCACCGCTGCAGGCGATATTTATCCAGATCAAACGGGATGTCGGCGAACCTTCGACTGTCGACTCGGGTATCGCAGTATTCCCGGACGACGGCCCCCTTGATCGTCGATCCAACGAACGGGTGAGAGTGTGGGAATACCCGCCCGGACATTCCGCATCCGATAGCGCCGTTCATCTTCATCAGCATGACGCGGTAGTGGTCTGGTTCGACGCCGCATCATTGCCGAACGTGCATTTCATTGCGGCCGGCACCCGCCACTCCGGCGAAGTTCCCTCAAGTGCGAGTCGGGTATTCGTATTTGAAATTCTCTAGCGCGAGAAAAAATGCGGACACGCTTTGCGACTCCGGCACAGCGAACTGTTGATCGCCGGGAGGTAAATTGGCGATGGACAAGCGTCCGCGTCTTTCGTATCGTTCAGACTCCATCAAAGAAACAAAGAGAGCCACTCAATGCGTTCCTCACGAATCTTCCTGCTTGGCAGCTGCGCAGCGGCGCTCATCATCACTGCCACCTCGACCCCGGTACGCGCCCAGGTAGCAGACAAGCCCGATCTGGAGGGCATCTGGACCAATGCCTCCCTAACGAACCTGCAGCGTCCGGAGTACGCCCAGACCCTGGTGGTTTCGTCGGAGGAAGCCCGGGTGATAGCCGCCCGAACGCCTATCGCCGGCATCGAGGGCGGCCTCGACGAGGGTGACGGCGTCAACGACCTGCCTGAGCAGGGAGCGGACGATTTCGGTGTGCGCGCCTACAACAATTTCTGGGTCGACCCCGGTTCGAATCTGGCACTGATCAAAGGCGAATACCGGACCTCCTACATCGTCAACCCGGAGAATGGCCGGGTACCCTGGCTGGACAATCCGCGCTTCGATTTCGAGCGCGAGAGTTTCGGCGCGCGCTATGCAACCGGTATTGCGGACTTCAGCGGCCCGGAGGCATTCCCCAATTCCGAACGCTGCCTGATCGGGTTCGGCAACAAGGCCGGACCCGGCATGATGGGGGCGCTGTATAACAACACTTATCAGTTTGTGCAGACCGATGACTACGTGATGATCCTGGTGGAAATGGTGCATGACGCCCGTATCATTCCGATTTTCGACGGCCCGGAAGAAGCGCGCGCCAATCGTCTCCCCACGGTGCACGAACCCTGGTTCGGTGACTCGGTCGGCTGGTACGAGGGAGATCAACTGGTAGTGGAGACTGTCAACATCAAGCCCCAGCAGCTGCGCCAGAGTTCGGTGCCGATCACCAAGCAGGGTCGCATCACCGAGCGTTTCAGCCGCTATTCTGACGGCGAGATGCTGTATCGATTTACCGTGGAAGACAGCAATCTCTACAGCCAGACCTGGACTGCCGAGCTGAGCTTCTACGCCACCGAAGACAGGCTATACGAATACGCCTGCCACGAGGGCAACTACTCGATGCCGGGATCACTGGCAGGAGCACGCACGCTGGAAATTCACGAAGAATTTGGTGTCGACGACTGATTGTTGAGAAGAGGTCGGATCACTGCAACAGCGATTCCGACCTCAGACCCCATTACTTCCGTCCGAGGTTCAGGGTTACTCCGGCAGAGCGAATACCCACATCGTTGCACCGGACGCAGGTAAATTGATAGCCGCCGCGTTTCGCATGGTGCGCGTGTGGATACCGCCGCTATTGGTCGCCACGGCAACGTACTGCACGCTGCCAGCCTGATACGTGACCGGGTAGGAATTCAATGCGTTATCCAGACGGCGTTGCCAAAGCACTTCGCCAGTGTCCTGGTCCAGCGCCTTGAACCAGCGATCTACCGAGCCGATGAATAAAAGTCCACCGTCGGTAACGAGGTTGGCCGCTGCCTGGGGGCCGGTCTGGCGCGCAGTCCAGACGATATTTCTGGTATCCATGTCCACCGCCTGAATAATCCCGTAACTACCGTCGGTATCCGGGTCCGGATATTTCTGCCAACGCTCACCGGTCTGGTCATCGAGACAGGTATCCGAGAGCGGAATGAAAAGGCGTCGGGTCTGTGGGTTATAGGCCGTGGACTGCATGTTCCGGGCGCCCAGCCAGTCCGGACAGATACCGGGCAGGGAAAACTGACTCAGCGCGTCATCCAGCGCCGGAATGGCGGCGGGATACAGGGTCTTTTCGCCGTTGACGGGATTGATCTCGGAATACACATTCTGCATGTCCATGTCGAAGGACCACAGGTACTCCCCGGTAGCGGCATCCATGGCTTCGAAGATTGCCAGCTTGCCGCCAGTTACCACCACCTTGCGCCTTTCACCATTGACCGAAAGTTCCATAATCTGACGCTCGTAGGCCCAGTCATGGTCAAGCTGATCGTTGCGGGCGTGCTGATAGTGCCAGACCAGACGTCCGGTGTCCGCGTCGAGCGCGACGGTGCTGTTGGTAAACAGTGCGTCGTTACTCTTTCCGAGGTCGGCGGATCCCTGGCGCAGCCTCTCCGTGTCATAGGTAGGCGCCGGACCGAAATAAACCAGGTTCAGCTCGGGATCGAAGCTGCCGGGGACCCAAACCGAACCGCCGGTTCGCTGCTCCAGAGGCAGGCCGTTCCAGGTATCGCCACCCGGTTCTTCAGGCCTCGCGATCGTCCAAAACCGCCAGACCTCCTCACCTGTCTCCAGATCGACCGCGAGAATAAAATTCCCCCCTTCCACTGCCTGACGACCGGTCAATCCGATAACAGCCCGGCCATTGGCGATGATAGGCGCACTCTTGAACCAGTGACCATCCTCCCCGTCGAGTGCCACCCGATGGTCCCAGAGCTCACGGCCTGTGCGGGTGTCCAGAGCGATGAGATGCATATCGGATGTCGGAACGATCAGCATGTCCCGATAGATTGCCAGCCCTTTCTTGGAGTCAGGGTCGCGACCGGGCTCCAGCTGCCGTTGCCAGCCCCAAAGTAATTCGCCGTTAGTCGCGTCCAGTGCCTGCACCACATCGCCAAAGCTGTAGGTAAACATCACCCCGTCATGGACGATTGGGGCCATCATATTGGCGCCCGGGGGAAGCGACCAGCTCCACGCCAGCTGCAGATCGCCAACGTTGGTCCGGTCAATCTGATTCAGCGGGCTGTGTCCCCAGGCGTTAAGCGTGCGACGCCAGTTGAGCCAGTCCTCGGGCGGCGGATTCAGCAATAACTCATCGGTAACCGCGCCAAGATTCTCGAGCAACCGGGAATCCATCAGCGGCCCGTCAGTGAGATATACCAGAGGATTGGCAGCAGGAACGTTCGGCGCACCAATTTCGCTGCGCGGTATGATCAACCCGGCAAGGTCCACCGGCAATTCCGGTATTGGTGTGGCGGATGCCGAAAGGCCGTTATGCCGTAACAGATAGGCCAGTACATTGGCGCGATCGGCGACAGTCAGGGAATTTTCCTCACCCGGTGGCATACGCCTCACATCGTCAGCCAGATTCGACACCGCCTGGTCGCCCCAACGGTCGGCAAAATAACTGCCGCTAAGACTGGGTACCAGTCCGAATCCTTCAAGGTTGGCGCCATGACAGGAGGCGCAGCTTTCAATATAGAGCTGCTCGCCCAGACTGGCCTGAGCCGCGGTGAAGCTAACCGGCTGTTCCCCGGGCTCAGCGGCGAACAAAGACCGGGAGCCTGCCAGACCCACAGCACACAGAAGCGCGACTGCGAGTGCCCCTGTGATTGAGAATTCATCTGGCCTGAAGTGCGCTTTCATATGTGCCAACCTTCATGGTGAGGAAGCAGAAGCGTCATGTTGCTCCTGCCTCATTTCATTTTCCTGCAGCGGTTATTGGGCTCGTCGGTAAACTAGTCCGTTGCGAAACAATACAGCAATCCGGCGCCGCCGACCTGAACCAGATTTGCCTGAGTGCAACCCGGCGTGCCGTGAGCCGAATTCCACGGAGAACCCGGAGTCATGAACGAGTACCGATCCGCATGGCCCACTCTGGCGCTGCCCTCACTGTTGCTGGTCCAGTTGTTGCAAGTCTGGTCCTGTCCTGCCGGAAAAGCGGTACCATCGATTCGAGAACCGGTAAGCACGTCGTGTTCGGAAAAATCCGGATCGCCATCAATACGGGAAGCAAACTGGTTACCGTTTTCGTCCAAGGTAAACTGCCAGTTGAAATTGGAATTGTCGTAATGCAGGCTTTCCAGGTTGGTAGCCATGACCACGCCATTAGCATTGGCCCACGGACCTGACCCGATGCGATCCCGGGCATTCACCGCGCCCGGACCCTGGGTGCTCAGATACGCAGCCCATGTGCGGTTTGAACCCGCCGCCTCGGCGAGTGCCTGACAGTGAGCGTCGGCACCTGCCAGACCACCGAGATTGCCACCATCACCAATCGTACGGCTGGTGATAAAAAAGCCCATTTCCGGCGGTTCATCATCCTGTTGTTGGGCGATAATGGATAGACCGGGAATCACCGCTACGCCGAGCGTTGCGGCAATTGCTAACAGCGTTCGTTTATGTCTCATCATTGTTATTCTCCTGGACTGATTCGATTTAATTTTCAGCTTGCGGCCCCGGAATCATTCTGTAGTTGCGATCCCGAATTGACTTAACCTAGCCGGAATCCCGCAGCTTGTCCATGACATTGGCCTCCACTCGGCAGAAGCACGTCGATTGCGATCCGGACCTGGCCTGAGAGCGTAATGAGCAGAACTGTGACGCAACGACTGACTTTTAACCTGCTGGGCTATCTGGGACTGCTACCTTTTGCGCTGAGTGCCGTGATGAGTTTAGTCGGCACCTCGCCGATCGGCGCAGACCCGCGCTTTCTATTTACCAGCTACAGCGCCATCATACTGAGCTTTCTGGGGGGTGTACTTTGGGGACGCTGTCTGGGTCAAAGCGTGGCAAGAGCCAGTCGCATCGTGCTCCTGCTCAGCAACTGTTTCGCCCTAATGGCATGGTCAGGACTTCTTCTTGGCGACACGGCTTACAAACCAACCCTTCTGGTCCTGATGCTGGGCTACTTGCTGGTCTATCTGGCCGAACGCCGGCACACCGATGCTGATGCCACTGATTTGATCAGGTACTACATGAAAATGCGCCTGGTGCTGACCAGCGTGGTCATAAGTACTCACCTGCTGCTTTTGATCGCCGGTTAATGAAATAATTGAATAACCGATGCCTGCCCCGGGTGTCGGGAATCCCGGTCTCTCGGGAGAGAAATACGAGCGAAAGCGTGATGACCCATCAGAAACTCAAGTTACCCAGTAAACCCTGCACTGTCTGCGGCAAAGAATTCAGCTGGCGGAAAAAATGGCGGCGGGACTGGGACCGGGTTTCGGTTTGTTCGGAACGCTGTCGAAGAAACAGGAAAATAACTTCCAGTCACGCGCCTGAGTAAGTTACTACCCTTCCCAGTCGCTTGCGAGATTCGTCAAGAAACAACCTGCCCGTCGGTGCCATCGCCGGCTCCACCCGTGCTCTAACCAGATCGAACAGATCTCCGTTACGACCCAGCAGCTGCTGCGATACTTCCGCCTCGCGGGCTATGGCGGCATTGCGTGCCATATGCCGCTGCTCACCGTGAACCGGCACCGCCAGTCGCGGTTTGACCCAACGATACATCTGCGCAAGC
>JAYPVG010000008.1:91255-107586 GCA_038134485.1 Pseudomonadales bacterium | reverse complement strand
CCACATTCCCGTGGCCTGTCAGCAGATGCAGAGATCCTCCGCTGGCCTGCAGGCGCTTGCGGTGACTATCGAAGTCATTCGCGCTCAGATGCGGCTTCTCGCTGTTATCCACCAGGCTAACATGCGCGAGCACGTCGAGGCCTGCGGCAGGCAAAGCGTTCAGGGCGGTCAGCAGCGAATCGAGCAGGGCTTCGAGCTGCTGCTTTGGCGAATAGTAAACGACTATGGAAATTGTCAGCGTGACTGGTTCTCTAGCTGCCATTGGAAGCGACCCGAGGCTGGCCCTGTTGCATTTGACTGAAGACCGACAAGTCTACCAGTTACCAGCCCGCAGCGGCACGGTGCTTGTTCAAATTCGAGCTAGCATCCGAGTGAATCGACTCAATAAAGTCGGGCGGCTAGTCGCGCACCAACCGGTCGCCGAAGGGCGTGGAGACGATGCGCATGCCCGGCGGCACATCGGCCGGATCGATACGGCGCGGAGTGAATCCCCGCCTTGGATTGGGGGGCGACTCAGGCGCATCGCCATTCTGCAGGGCCCGTTCGCGCATTGCCGCAAACGGATTCACCGGCTCTTCTGATTCTTCTACGTCGTCTGCCGAAACATCGTTCTCTGCTTCATCTTCCCTGGCAGAAATGACGGCACGAGGGATGGGATCGCTAACGGTAAGTTCAAGAGAAGCAGTATTGGCAGCACGGTTGCAGCTGACGCCTTGGTCCAGGTAGTCCTCGCAGGAGGAATCGTCGGGATACTGGATGGAAACCCGTCCGGGCCCCACGTCCAACACAGAAAACTGTCCGTAGCCTTCAATGCTCGCACTTCTCCCCGAACGAGCGGTCACCACCACTTCCGTGCGATCGCGGTTCTTGAGAATGGCGCTGTATCGGTCCCCAATGCGGGAGGTGCCCACCAGAGTGAATTCCGGCCCGTTCGTCCCGGAAGTAGAGCCTGCCCGCCCTCTGCGGCCTGTGGGTCGGTCGTCAGGATCAGAAGAACCGGAGGCGTCCACGTCGCCAAACAGGGAGAAAACCTGCGGCTCTGTCGGGATCGTGTCAGCAGGAGTCTGGGCAAAAGATGAGCCTGACGATATCGCCAGCGCTAGCAGGATCACGAGAAGAGTCGCAGTTAATACTGCGGTAAAAGGGCGTATTAGTCGGTTGTCGATGGTACCTTGTCGGCTCATTGTCAGCCTCTTATCTATTGGCCACTGCTTTGTTGGGATCTGTTCTATCTGTCTCGCCCGCCCTGTCTGTCGCATCGTTATGTCACCCCCCTCCATGTGGATATTACGCTCCGTCCACGCGACTCCATTTTTGGCTGTGATTTTCTCAATAATTCAACGCCAGGTTCAACAAAGGGAGTCTTATAGCAAAATCATTCCGAAAAAGACTGCCATATCTGAACAAGAATACTTTACCACTATGTCACAACTAAGACGCTCCGGGCAGCAATTTGGTTTTTAGCGAGGGCAGTTGGTCACCGTCAAGCTTTGGCAGTGTGGAACTAGTTACGGTTATCAATACAGCCTAATCAGGGTTTTCGCTCTAAAAATCCCGTTCTCCCCACCGGTGTAACTCGTTATGAAACCTCCGGTATTGATGTTTGAGCCTGCTCATCCGGTTGACGCCAATTCCTGTATCCATTGCAGTTGTTTTGGCAGACAGACCGTTTGCAGATCATAATTGTTAACGGCGAACTCCCGAGCGTTGGCGCCAAGCCGGGCCCGCTCCTTTGAATTCTCCAGAAGGGCACAAATCTCATCGGTCAGCCTATTTGCATCGAAGAAGTCGAACAGACGACCTGTCTCGCCATGACTGATAGCTTCGTGCAGAGGAGGGGTATCACTGGCCACGATGGCGCAACCAGCGCTCATGGATTCCAGCAGGCTCCAGCTTAAAACGAATGGATAGGTCAGATAAACATGCACAGAGCTAATTTGCAGCATTGAAAGATAGTCTTGATAGGGAATCCGTCCCAAGAAATGAATTCTGCTCCATTGCTCGCGAGATAGTTTGTCCTTCTGCTCCTTCAGCATAACTTCTTTCCAGGATTTGCATCCAGTTTTCGGGTCAGGGCGAGCACCATATCCGGAATCCTCACCACCCACTATCAATACCTGCGCGTCAGGTCGCTCACCGAGGAGTGCCTGTAGGCTGCGCATAAAGATATGAAACCCCCGGTAAGGCTCCAGATTGCGATTAACGAAGGTGATGACCTCGTCGTCATGAGTTAATGTCAGCTTGCTCCCGTCGGATTTTTGGACCAGGAATTTGGCCTGATCGTTTGGTCTTATTTTTTCGGTGAAGATTCCATCATGGATCACGCTAATCCTGTCTCTAAACTGCTCTGGAAAAGAGCTAGCCTGCCAATAGGTGGGGGACAGACCAGCATCCGCGAATTCAAAATGCATCAGATTATTCAGGTTTTTTAGCCGCAATCTGGCGTATTCGTGTTCTATATTGCCTTTTTGTCTCTGAAATTCCGGATCAAAGCCTACGTCGTATCCATGAGCCTGGTAGAAGAATTCGCAATAAATCGCAAGTTTCGCATGGGGCCAGACATCCTTGAGGAAAAGACTTTCCCCCCAACCGTGATGAGCAATTATGATATCCGGAGAATACCCTTGCTCTCGTAATTTCAAACAGGCATTCAGAACAGCCTCGGCCCGAATAATCTTGGTTTCGAAGTCAATTAACCAAGGGTGTATATTCTTTGTGCTTCGTCTATCCACGGGGTAAGCTAAAATAGGAATCCCTTTCCATTTATCGGGTCTTTTTCCTTTGGGAACCAGAGCCATCACATTGTTATTCTGTTGCACCAATGCGGGCGCGAGATGCATAAACTGCGCAGGAAAATTTTGATGAATGAATAGAATTTTCATGCTTAATGTCGATGAGGTTTGTTCACGTTCATCTTTCACCAGACCCCAATCCCTCCGGGTGGGAGTCTGAGACACTCACATAAGTTCATTCAGCGGTCAAACTATTCACTCGTTGAACGCATTATGTAGTGGCAATTTATTAACACCATTCAGGCTTCACCGCGGCCAAGAGGTGCGAGAACTAATTGGTGCATCAATAAAAAAGCCCTTGTAGTTTTGAGCATATCAAGGGCTTCCTCAATTTCTCTTCAGTCAGAGCCGAAGAATCGCGCTATTTTTGTTAGAGCAGATAGTTTTCTTCCTGTGGCTACTTCTTTTTTACTTCGGAATCCTGCTTGTCGTCGAGGGCTTCCTTGAGAGCAACAAAATAGCTATTGCGGGCAGTCTGGGCTATCGCAAGTTCTCTGTTCAGCTCCGCAATTTTATTGTCTGTCGCCCTAACCGAATTAATTCTGGCTTTCACCTCGTCAGACAATTTTTCGGAGTCGTATTCTTTACCGTCTATCGTAATTTGCGCCATCAATGTTTCCTCACTTTGTAAATCCAGCCTATCTGTTCGCCAATAACTATCCGTATGCCACAGGAAGTCGCGTTTCTCACAGCAGCAATTATATCAGTCTTAACAAGTTAAGGGACAGCTTATCGGCCGCTCAACTGCCCTGCACTCTAGCGAGCATTTTTGTTGCAATATCCCTGATCAGAGATTGCGGTTGATCCTCAACAAGTCATCAGGGCGGGGTTCACCCATTACCTTCAAAAAGTAACTCAACCGGCAAGGCATTCAATTACTGCTTCGGTAACTCTTTCCAAGTCAGTTTGCTTCAAGCCATTATTCAGAGGCAAGCTCAGTGTGGTCTTACCAACTGCCATTGCAACAGGAGTATCGTCTGGCTTCCAGCCAAATTTTTCCTGGTAGTATCGATGATGATTGAGCGGTAAGTAATGCACGCCTGCACCAATACCTTTGAGATGCAATTTCTCGATAAGTTGATCCCTGTTGATCCCGCATCGTTCCGAATCGACCTGTATGGTGTATAGGTGATAGCCGTGCTTGACGCCTGGTTGTATCTCCGTCGGACGTGCTATGGGCAGTTTGGCAAAAGCCAGCTGATAGTGCCGCCATATAGCAGCTCGTCTCTCATAAAAAGATTGCATTTTTCGCAGCTGGTGTAGCCCAATCGCCGCCTGCAGGTCCATCATGTTGTATTTAAATCCAAGCTCAGTAACCTGATAGTGTTTATATCCCGAGCTGGAAAATCGTTGCCAGGCGTCGAGGCTCATTCCTTGCAAGGACATAGTTTTAATTTTTCGCGCATGAGATGGGTCTTGGCAATAAACGATTCCTCCCTCTCCAGTCGTAATGGCCTTGGTTGCATAAAAACTGAAGCAGCCGTAATCCCCAAAACTTCCAGCCTGCTGTCCGTTCATTTGGGTCTCAAGAGCATGTGCGCAATCTTCAATAACAGACAACCCATACCGCTGTGCGATCTGGAGAATTTTCCCCATGTCGCAAGGATAACCAGCAAAGTGTATAGGAACGATCGCCCTTGTCCTTGAGGTTATCGCCCGCTCGATTAGATCACAATCGATAGTATGCGCAGTGGGATCAATGTCTACGAGAACCGGAGTGGCCCCTGTGTAGATGATAGCATTCGCGGTAGCAGCAAATGTCAGTGGAGAGGTAATCACTTCGTCCCCGGGACCGATTTCCGAGGTGATCAGGCTCAAATGCAGGGCGGCAGTGCAAGAGCTTACAGCAACCAAGCTTTCAGCATTCAGATTGAGAGCGAGGGAGAATTCTTGTTCGAATTGCCTGACCTTCGGCCCGGTTCCAAGCCAGCCGGATTTCAGGGAGTCTATTACCTCCGCTATCTCTTCCTCGTTCAAATACGGCGCGCCAAAGACGATGTAGGGGTCGCTCACAGTGTCAGACCCAACAATTCTCTCAGTTTACCTTTTAAATAAAGAGGTCGATCAAATGCCGTGGCCATCTTGATCACTCGTTCTATAAGCACCGCATTGCTCGCAGGCTGGGTTTTGTCATTATCCAACCAGACATTATCTTCAAGCCCGGTTCTAACTCCGTGAGCTAGTAAGCATCCCAGACCATTGGATTCGAATTGAAACGCCCCAAGACCCGCAATACTTACCACAGATTTTTCGGGGAGACTATCAAGAATTGCAATTAAATGGCTGAGTTTGGACTGTGCGCCAGCTATATTGCCAAGTAAAACATTGACGTAATAGGGCGGCTCGATTAACCCTTTGCTTGCCAGCACATTAATGTAGTTGGCCATTCCGAGATCGAAAACTTCCAGTTCAGCCTTGATACCTTTCGCTAACATGGCTTCAGCCAGCCTCTGAATGGTTTCGGGTGTGTTAACCGAGGCGGATGTCATGAAATTCATCGAGCTTAGTGTCAGGCTTGCCATGTCAGGTTTCTGTGTTCCATCAAGGTCAAGAACCTTGGACCTGCTTTCAAATTCAGAATCAAATCGCCCGCTTGTCGTAACGCAAACAATCAGCTCCTTACCTCCGGTTAACCCGCGAATTCCCGAGATAATCTCGCCGTAGAGCACAGGATCGTTGCTATGATTTTCCTCGCTATCTCGCGCATGTAGATGCACCATCTGAATCCCCAGACCTATTGCAACCTCAATATCAGATACTATCTCTTCGATACTCGTAGGAACGTGAGGAGCATGCTTTTTCTTGGGTATAGCGCCAGTGCAGGCAAGATTGATTATTATCGGCTCACCAATTTTCATGTCCATTGCCTATAATGCTTCGGCCAATTTGCCTTCAAGTTTTAATCCCGGATTACCAACGTAGACTGCATTTTTATCTGTGTCTCGTATAATAACGGAACCCGCACCAACAAAAGTTTTCGGCGCAATTCGAATACGGTCTCTGATTACAGAGCCGACCCCAAGAAAGGATTGCTCTCCTACAACCACCTCACCGCCCATCGCAACCTCTGCTGCGACGAAGGAGTGGTCTTCTATAATGCAATGATGTGAAATATGTGCTCCACTGCGGATGATGCAATTAGAGCCTATCTTTGCGAAAGGCTGAATAATTGCCCCCTCGTATATTAACGTATTTTCGCCTATTGTGTTGTTTGGCCAAATGCTGGCTTTGCTCGAGACGTAGGAGATGAACTCATACCCGAGTGATTTGGCCTCTTCGTACTTGGTTCTGCGCAGTGAGTTTATGCTTTGATAACCAACGGGTATCAACATTCGGTAGCCGTTGGGCGGGTAATGTTGGCTGATGTTTTCGAATGGCACCACCTGCAGACCGTGCAACTCGGTACCGTCAATGTATTTTTCATCAACAGTGAACGCGGCTATTTCGTAGGCCGAATCATTACTCAGACAATACCAAGCCAGGCTCGCAGAAGAAGTGTTGCCGAATATAACAATTGGCTTATCCAGATTTTTTTCCGAGTCTTTGTTAATCATTTAGTTCTATTTATTAACTCTTTTAGTGAAGGCCAGCTCGGCTTCTTTTATTGCTCTTTCTATGACTTCTATAGCTGCAGGGTTGGTCATGTCTAGATTATGTCTGAAATATTCCCTCATTTTGTTTCCTTCCTCTACTCTCAACTTTGCATCACGAGAAAGTTCTTCTACGCGCTCAATACCTTCGGCTGGGGTTCTCACAGCACTAGCGCCTATCTTATCCCCGCCGTCGGTTCCTGCAAACGCTACGACTGGTAATCCAAATTGCATTGCATCAACAACGGCATTTCCACCTCCAACCGACGGAGCTGCCATATAGATATCCGACATTTTAAGCATAGAGGTCAATTGTTCTACGGGAGGATGTAGTACTACGTTTTGTAAGTTGCAATGATCGTTAATTGTGTCCTTCTCTCCGACACCTATCACAAGCCAATAAATATCAGCCTTGCTTTGTATGGATCGAAGAAACTCCTTGGTAAATCCGGGAGGCAGATCGATGTTGCAGCGAAAACTGGCAGTTGTAACCACCACCGCGGACTCCGGAATCCCAAGTTTGGAACGAGAAAACCGCGGTGCGTCATCCTTTGGCCAGAATCTGTAGGGAAAATGTATAGCACTATATGAGGGCGATTGGCTATCTGATGGTTCGCTTTCGCTGTCTGAATCTTTTGGGGTCAATAGGGTGTCTACAGGTACAGGCGGATTCATGGAGTGTGTCGACAGTCCCACCAATGGATATTGCTCGTAGACTTTATGGGCGAGAGGTGATGCGAAGCCTGCGAAAAAACATATCCTCGGATCAAAGTCTGCGATCTTTTCCAACAAATCGTTATAGCGTTCGCGAAGTGGTACCGTTCCATCACTCACTACAACCCTGGTTCTACCGTGCCGAACGAGTATATCAGGCCTTGTAACTTTTTCTGCTTTCAAAAACCTCGGAGAGCCTGAGTACAGATTATTAAAAGGAATCTCCGTATCCTGACTCGCATAAATAGCGGTGTTCATACCATTTTTGTTTAGAAGGCTAGCCAATCCTAAAGCGAAAACCGTTGGTCCATGACGCTTATTGGCTAATTGTGGCGTAATGATAGCTATTCTATTCGAGGTAGACCGTCCAGCAGATCTTGATAGTGAAAGTTTCGAGGCTAAATACGACTGAATACGAAAAACGTCGTGTTCGGTAAAGATTCTATGAAATTCCTGGTGGGATTTTGATTGGGATATTGCGGTTACCCAAGTGAGGTTGACCCAGGTCATTAGAAGCTCTGCTGGCAATTCCAAACTAAGCGCTTTTGCGATATCGGTTGGAGAAATCGCAGTGTTGTCTATGAAGTGTAAGCAGGTATTCTTGAGAAAATGCTCAAAAGGCGAATCAAGAGGCATTGATCTAATACGTTGAACTATTTCTGTTTTTTTTGCCTCCCGCGAATGGTGAATAGCAAGTGCAAGAGCCCGCCAGAGCTCAGCAGAGGACGTGTTCTCGCTCAGTAGAGCAAATATTTTTTCGGCTTTACCCATTACTGATAATACATAGCTTAAAAAAAACCCCAGTCGGCAGGCCGACTGGGGTTTTGTGCCTTCTAGACCGATGCTATAGGACTATATAACATCACCAGCGGTTATGGTCGCATCCTCGATGATACCGACAAGTACAACTTCGTCAGCAAGCTCTAACCTTCCATTAGCCCCGTCATCTGCATACACGAGATACGTATTACCTGTATCCGTATCCGTAATCGCTAGAGTGAAATTACCGGAGGCGTCCGAAAGGCCAAATTCGCCGTCTGCACCTATTTCTCCGGTAAGGGCCTCTTCAAGCCTTTCCAGAATCATCGAGACGGGATCCACGTCTCCGAGTACGTCTGCAGCCTCACCCAATTGCAAGTCGGCTGCAACCGTAATTACACCAGATCCGTCTCCGTCGGTCACATCGTTATCAATAGTGTAGTCACTACCAGCATCTGTGCCATTGAGTACCTCGAAGTTACCGTAAGAAGCTGTTGGAGAGCCTCCCAGATCAATGTCGTCTACGGCTGACTCGAAGTCGGTGATGACATCCGTTTCCCCAAAGTCTGCAGTATTGAGGACAAAGTCGTCAGCGCCGTCACCACCAGTTAGCGTGTCGGAACCTGGGCCACCATTTATGGTGTCCGCTCCACCACCGCCTACGATCGTCTGGTCTGCAATGCCGCCTGTGATTTCCAGCCCCTCTGATTGAGCAGAGAAATCCAGATCGCCGTCACCCGTTACGGACTCTACTCCTGTAAGGTCGTCGTCAACCAATTCGGCCGCGGTGACATCACCAGTAAAGTTGACGGTGTCTCCAGTGCCGGCACCCAGGGTAAAGACCTCGTTCTCGGTTGCATCTTCAACGACCTGGTCATTAGCCCCCGTACCAACGATGGTATCCTGACCTGCACCACCCGTAATGGTAGCTCCGTAAGCGGTTGAGATATAGAGATCCTCGGTTTGGGCAGAAAAGTCCAGTTGGTCGGCGTCAACATCACCGATAGAGACTCTCTCTACACCTTGCAGATCGTCGTCCAGCAAATTGGTAGCACTTACGTCATCATCAAACTTCACGGTGTCTTCATCGCCATCGCCACCGTAGATGGCATCGATGTCTGAGGCGTAAAAATAATCATCGCCGCTACCGCCATACAAGTAGTCTGACTGGGAATCAACGTATGCCGATCTGGTGTTGCCGTAAATATCATCGTCACCGTCTCCACCGTAGATGTAGTCAGCGCCGCTGCCACCATAGATGGTGTCATCACCAAGCCCGGCGTTGATAGTATCCCCGGCAGAGCCGCCATAGATCTGTTGCTCCTCTAACCAATAATCCGGCTCGTAAACAGAAATATTGAGGGCCTCTGTTTGAGCGGCAAAGTTAAAGGTATCTTCGCCGGCGAGAATAATATTCTCGACACTCACTAGCTCATCGTCCAATAGTTGACCGGAATAAACATCATCGTCGTAGTACACGGTGTCGTTACCAGCACCACCATAGACCCTGTCACGATCCTCTGCAAAGAACGTATCGTCACCATCCTCACCGTATAGGTAGTCGGTGTCGTTATCCGTCATATCGAGGTCTTCGATCGCGACTTCGCCTCCATAGTCATAGGCATAGGCACCATGAATAAAATCATCGCCTGCGCCGCCGTAAATGGTGTCATCACCATTGCCACCAATCAGGGTATCGTCAGCATACTGCCAGACGAAACCCGGGTATATGTAGTCTTCACCACCGCCACCATCAACCCAGGCTCCTACACCGCTAATATCCTCTCCAACGGGGTCATAATCTTCGCCTTGTTGCGCAAAGTAAATAGTGTCGTCTTCTCCACCACCGAAGATTATGTCACCAGAGAAGTTGTCTTCCCCCAGTCCTCCGCTTGTAAAGAAATCGGTATCGGCCGTTGCGAAAACCGTGTCTTCCCCATCGAACCCGAGAATGATATCGATATAATCCGTATTGGATAACTCGTCCCCAAAAATAGGCCAACCAGCATTAATATTTGTCCCTATAGCTACGTTGGCAAATATACCGGTTTCTTCCTGGAATACCGTGCCGTCGTTGGTGGCCTGAAGCCAGACGTTTTCAGGGACAGCGAGCGCGTCAACGTAGAAGGTCTGTGAGAAAGTTCCATCACCGTTGTTATCGAATTCGGTGTATTCAATTCCTTCGAATGGAAGACCATCTATAAGGCTAACGTTTTCAGTAGCATCGTCAGCACCCTCAATCGTTATTCGATATGTACCACCGGACTCCCTAACGTAAATTGAAGTAATCTCAAGGTCTACGTCGTTGAGATCGTTGATATCAATCGTGAGATTTTGCGAATCTGTTGCGTTTACCCCGTCATCAGCCACAATGGTGATGTTGTAGGATTCTTGTGCTTCCCTATCGGGCGAAGTGACAAAACGGATTTCACCTGTCACTGGATCGATAGTAAACGCTTCCCAGTCATCAACTTCCGCCAATGAATAGGACACGCCCGCCGATATGTCTTGACTATCGTCGGCAACGGCAGTGTATATCACTGTTCCAGAGCCACCAGCAGAGATGTTCTCGTCAACGGCGATAGTCGCATCATCCGGCAACACGGGCGACTCTTCGTCGAGATTGTTGACGGTTAGAGTGTACGCATCCTGGTCGTAATTGCCGGCGTTGTCGTACACGCGTACGGAGTATTCCAGCACGCCAGACGCATCGTTGTTATCGCCAAACAATGCTTCGTAGTCCGGCGAGTCAACTATCGTTATCTCTCCGGTCATCGAGTCGATGTCGAACAGAGCTCCGTCGTCGCCTGCTACGATTTCCCAGTGAGATACGCCGCTGCCAGTTTCAACCGCTGTGCCGGTTACTATCGCAGTGCCGCCAGCAATGTTTTCATCGACTGTTTGATCTTGAGTATTTGACTGCTCAGGATTTGTGAAATCGATCAATACGGAAGAAGCGTCGGTGGTTGTCGTCTGCGTTACGCTCGGATTACCAGCAACGTCGACAAGATCTATCTCGAAAGAAGCGGGCCCTTCGGACTCATCTCCACTCAACTGGAGTGTAGCTGTATAGCTACCGGAGCCACCATCGACTACCGTCGCGACCTCTCCTTCGATAGTCACGGCTACCGAAGCTAGCGGCTCATCAACTGTGAACTCGATAGTTATCGTGTCCGAATTCATGGCGTATATTGCGTCGTTTGCGTTATCGGAAGAGATACTCGCAGTCAAAACGGTCGGCGCCGTTGTGTCTAGTTCAGACGATGCCGGAGTACCCTCTGCCATGTTTCCGGCAGTGTCGACAACTTCAACTGTCGCTAACAGCTCACCATCGCCTAATGCGCTTACGTCGATGTTTCTAGCACCATTTCCGAGGAATATCTCGGAGACGGATCCTCCCCCTGAGGACGTGATCGTAACGGTTGCCTGTGCATCAGGGTCTACGCCGCTAACACTAACCTCGGTAGCTGTAGACTCCGCTGCGTTTATCAGCGAATCGGAGAACGCCACGGCGACTCCTGGATCCGAGTCAGCTGTAGTATCAAGAGTCGAGCTGTCACCAGTACCAACACCGGTATTGCCGGCAATATCCTCTACAACAATACTTATAGAAAGAGATCCGTCATCGAGACCCGACAAGTCAGCAGTGTGGGTCCCGTTTGCAGCGGCAGCGGAACCATAGACGTTGACTACGGTATTGGTGCCATCGCTAATCGATACGGTCACATTCACTGCGTCTGCGTCTACGCCTGCAATTTCGTACTCGGCAGCTCCAGACTCAGCGGCGTTGATATATCCGTCACCGTCGTTGAAGGTGACCGTAGTCAGCGGAATTACATCTGCTGTGGTGTCGACGGTAACGGGTCCCCGTGTCTCAACGATCTGATTGCCAGCGACGTCGGTCACGGTGGCTACCACTGTGTAGAGACCATCAGCGGGGAGTTCGCCCGATGCGTAAGATACGCTCCAGGCGTTCCCAGCAACGGTAGCGGTTTTAGCTACTCCGTTGAGATCGACTGTTATAACGGAGCCGTTAGCGCCCTCGGCGGTACCCGTTATGGTCACGCCAGCAGCTTTCTCATCGCTGTTAATGTAGTCGTCACCGGCTACCGTGGAGATCGTGATTGACGGTGCGTTATCATCAAACGTGAATTCGACAGATGTTGCAGGACCGATGTTGCCGGCGGCGTCTACCTGACGAATCTGGTAAGAGATCGTATCACCGTATTCCGATGAGTCCATCGGAACGACAGGATCAGTAGACCAGATACCACCGTCATAGTATTCGACGGTAGCGCCCATTTCTTCGTCAGTTACGATTTCGCCGTTATTGGTAATTTCGTCACTGTCGGAGTCTCCCGAGTCCACATCAAGCTCCCAGTTCAGGGCGACCGGGGCGATCGTGTCTATTGTTTCGGTATCTTCAGCTTCATCAATGGTGTAATTGTCGACCGTATTTCCCAGGATTCCAATCACACTGATAGAGAAGGACATCTCTCCTTCGTAATCAAGGAGTTCGTCGTTGAACTCAACCGACCAATCGCCGTTCGAGTCGGCTACGGCTATTAAGTCGAAGGATTCTGATCCGTCATCCTGAGTTGCGGTTACGGTAATATTCGCACCCGGGAATGAGGTGCCGCTTACCACGATGCCGCCGTTGCCAGACTCTACGATGTTGGTCACGTCGTCATCGTTTCCGGCGTCATCACCAGCATCACTGATCGAAGTTATTTCAGTCGGATAGGCGGCGTAGAATTCCTCAAGCGTCGCGAAATGCTCTACGCCAGTAGCTGCTTCCAGATCGCCGACATCGCCAGCATCACTAAGGTCATACTCTTCTCCGTTCAATACTAGCGTACCCGAACCGATGAGGATGTTGTTGAGGGCCAGGCCTACATCACCTTGGTCGATAATGGTCAGGTTATGCGTTGTAGAATCGTCAAGGACTACAACGCTAAATGCCGCATATTGGCTCTCGAAGATGGTAACGCTTGAGTGCAGTATCATGTTCTCGACGTCTATGTCAACGTCGGTAAGATCAGTCGTCCCGTAGACGTGTAGCACATCGTTACCAACGCCGCCGCTTATTGCGTCACCGTCTTGCGCTTCAGTCTCGGCGCGCTGAGTCATCAGCAGGTTTTCGTCGACGACAGAATCGAGACCGTAGTCGGAAATCGAGTTCATGCCAGCGTCACCATCGTCACCAGCGAAGTCTGCTGAGTAAGTTGTCTGATCAGCCTGAGTGATTGAACCCACGATAACAAATGTGTCATCGCCTGCCCCACCATCGACAATCTCGATACCTTGACCCATGCGTATGATGTCGTCACCGGCGCCAGCGTCCAAAGAAACCCACATGTCAGATGCGTTAATCGCGTTTTCAGAGAAAACGACGATGTCCTGGTTGGTCGTGATGTCTCCGTTTCCGTCGACGTCCATAACGAAGGCGCCAATGTCCTCACTGTAGAACATATCGAGAGCGACAGGTGTGATTACGCTTCCCACGAGGGAGTCGTCACCAGAAGCGGTGTTGCTAACAACAGCGAAACTAGATAGGTCAACCTGATTGTCGGCGTCGGCGTCTAGCAGTGTTCCAAGATTAATTGCGAGAATGTCGCTTCCGGTCTCAAAATCGGTAATCACGTCAGCGTTCTGACCGTTAAGACCGGCATTGGAGTGGTCTATGGCAGTTTGAGCGTCGGTGCCGTAACCGACCATGAAAATATCGTTTCCGGTATCGAGAGTCGAGTCCGCACCACCAGCGATTCCAGCGGTACTGCCTCCGCCCGTGAGGACGTCACCGGCCATGCCACCTTGGATAAGGTCGTCTCCGAATCCACCTTCAATCGTGTCAGACCCAAGCCCGCCATATATTTCGTCGTCGCCGGACAAACCGTACAGGTTGTCGTTGAGTCGTCCGCCCCAAATCCAGTCACTGGACTGGGTAGCAAATATGGTTAGAGTCGCGTCGGTCTCCAGACCTTCGTCACCGTGAATGTTGTCCGGGATCGCTCCCAGCCAGCTATCATCATCAGCGTCGATAACCTGACTGGCATCAATTAGAAGTGAATCGGAAGACCAATCGTCATTTACTATGACGTCTACATAACCTCCGTTTGCATCACCATCAATGATTATCCTGTCAATGTCTCCGCCTAAAACGGAAAGCCCGAGCTCGCCCTCATCTGCGGGGGTGTTGTTGTCGTTGCTACCGGAGTCTCCTGTGGTCACGTCACCCAGAACCACGTTGTCTACGATGCCTGACACGGTGAACTCGATGGTGACGTCGTCGTCATCCTCAGTGTCGAGTACTATCTGGGTGCCTTCGGAGGCGTTGACGCTTACAGTCAAATCCACTGGCGCCCCAGCACCGGTGTTTTCGATTAAAAGGACCAATTCGTCCGAATGAAAGTCTATGGCCGGGTCGTCGCAAAGTGCGACCCTGTCAGGGCCCGAGGTGTCCGCTTCGATTCTGAGGGACGTGCCTTCTTCCCCATCGTTGTCGTATTGAACCCAAACTCCCTGAACGCCGACCGGAGTTACATCGTTATCGTCGATACCGTCTTCGTCTCCGAGACCGTCTGCGGGGAAGTTAATAATAGTTACCTGATCCCACTCGGCAGTATTGAGGTTCTGAACCTGGACATCTTGGAGGCCGCCTTCAGGCATGCCTATAACCAGTTCCTCCACATTGGTAACGCTGTCGACGTCTACCAAAACACTGCCGAGGTATCCGATCACCATCATGTCATGGCCTGCGCCACCGTCTACGACATCGTCGTCGTCAAGCGCGTCCATTCCCATGAGGAAGACGTCGTCGCCAGAGTCTGTGGTAATGGAATAGTCGTTTGACTCATCAACCTCAATGATGAAGTCGGACATGCCGGTCGCGGTAACCGTGTCTGCGTGCACGCCTACAAGTTCAATGATTTCTCCATCAGCGTCTGCGTTTACAGTCAGTGACGTCTCGGTAGCATCGCCTTGCACGGCGAACACACCGTCAGCGAAACTGGCCACGGCATCTGCGGCGCTAGCGGCGTCGACGGTACCGATATAATCTTCGGCTCCATAACCGTCGAGATCGTCGTCAGTGTCATACACTGCGTATTCGCTATCGCCAACGTTGCCAAAGGTGTCGGTCACATCGATATGATGGGATGCGCCGGTATTAACGTTGATAGTAATGTCGCGCGCGTAACGGGCGTCCAGATCCGAATTGTCGCCATCATCCACAATGGAGTCGCTCGAATCCTGCTTGAACTGGTTTTCCGAATTCAGATCAACGTCGTAGTTATGCTCACCAGTCTGGCTTGCCAGATCAGCATTGGCCTCCAGATCCAGAGTGAACGCACGGTTTACGTCAACGCCGAGGTACGCACCAACGGCCTCTAATCCAGGAGCCTGAGCGTCCATATTGATGTTTACGGTTACGTCTGTTTCGCAGTCGTCCTCAAGGTCAAAACCTTCACCTACAATAGTATCGCTATATGTGAGCTGCGTACCCGTGTCTAATCGAGTGACTTCAGTTTCGGTATGGTCTTCCGACACGCCTGTCGCCTCATAAGCAGATAGTGACACCGCTATGTCGCCGCGCAGGTTGTCGATGCTGAATTCTGTACTAGCGTCACCGGCGATAAATCCGTTATCCCAAGTATAAGTCAGGCTTCCGGTTTCCTCGGTAGTAGGACCGGTCTCGCCTACCGCTCCCGATCCAGGAGTCGTGGTGCTAGTCTCGGTTCCGTCTGTGTCACTCTCGTCATCCAGCTCAAGACGCTGTTCGAGCGAAACCAGCTCGATTGTCTCGAGGTCCTCGTCTACCTGCTCTACATCAAGATCGAACGTAGCGGGGATCGCATCCCCGTCATCAGTGGCGGCTTCTATCGTGCCGGCATCGTCGTCACCGTCTATGCCATCCTCGTCTTCTTCTTCGCTCACTGAGTTTTCAGCGATGAGCGTGATATTTTCTATGCCACGAACGTAGCCACCCTGACCGTCCATGTAATCGGCGGAATCAACCCCGCCCATGACGATATCAAGGCCAGTATCAAGGTCGTTGTCGGGGTTGGTTGCTGTGTAAGCTTTGGATTCGACAACTTCGACGTTGTCGGTAGAGCTGATGGTAAGGCTGTCGATTCCAGCTCCTCCGATCAGTTCTGCACCACGATCGACTACCAGCGTTTCGTCGACTTCCCAATCATTTTGAACCAAAGTGATCGTGTCGTCTCCATCACCCAGATCCAAGACAGCGCCAGTAGTGTCCTGGGTCGATTCGTCATTTGGATCGGAGGCTTCTCGCGTGGTCAACGCGCCAGTCTGGGCGTTGTCGGCCTGAAGCACTACTCCGAAGTCGTATTCGATATTGACGGTATCGTCACCCGCACCGGTCGATACGGAAGCTCCTTCATCAATAAGGACCAAATCGCCATCCTGATCAAGACTGACGGCGTCGTCGCCAGCCCCGGTCGATATGGAAGCG
>JAYPVG010000008.1:88867-91225 GCA_038134485.1 Pseudomonadales bacterium | reverse complement strand
CCAAGTCCAATTCAATGACGTTATCGTTGTACTGAGCGCCAGAACGTAAGCCGCCTGTGCTTACCGAGTCGTTGCCGTCACCAGTGTCGATGCTTGCGGCTTCGGTTACGTCGTAATTTGTAAAGTCCCCGGTCTTGTCGGGGTCTTTGTATTCAGTTCCGTTATGTTCCGATACCCACGCGTTGCTGACGTCGTCAGCCCTGACTACGCCAAGTTCGCCACCAACAGAGACAGTGTCATCGCCAGCGTTGGTGGTGATAGTCGCTGTGCCCGCCATGGAGCCTAAGACAGTTACGCTATCCATTCCGTCGGCGTTACCGGTCTCATCATCGGATCCCGCAGCAACGTCTGCGGCCAAGTCTCCGGCTACAACCAAAGAGTCTGAACCCGTGGACAGATCAATATCGGCATCAGTATTGCCCAGCAGGCCGTTATCCGCATCTTCAGCGTCGCCCCAGATCTCTACGAGGTCGTCTCCAACGGAGGTTGATACAGTACTTCCGGCAACGAGGCTGGCGGCCATGGTGTTCGATCCAATTAATACTGTGTCGTCACCATCTTCCGTCTCGATCGTGCTGTTGGATACCGTTCCGCCCGTGGTAAGCAAATCGTCCTCCGAGCCGGTGTTGACCGAGGAGGAAGAAAGCGTGCCACCAATGAGCACGTCATCAGCGCCGGATTCTGTTTCGATGGTGGCGTCTGATACAGAACCACCCACGTCGACCAGGTCATCTTCTGACCCTGTATTTATCGTGGAATCATCTATGTCGTCACCAACAAGCACTGCGTCAGCGCCAGACTCGGTTTCGATTGCGCCCCCGTAAAAGTCATCCCCCGCGCTTACGATGTCGTCTTCAGATCCGGTATTGATTGTAGTGTCGCCGATATCGTCAGCAGCCGAAACAGTATCTGCCCCGCTGTCAGTAGTGATGGCGGCGTCGAAGATGTCGTCTCCGCCATAGACCAGATCGTCACCAGCCTCAGTATCCACGGAAGCGTCGACCAGATCGCCACCTACCAGCACAGTGTCGTCGCCCGTACCCGTGTTGATTGAGCCTCCAGTGTGACCGTCGAGAATGTCTATCAGGTCGTCTTCACTGCCAGTGCTGTAATTGGAATACGACTCGCCACTGCCGGCCACGTTCCCTTCATAGTCAACATAGCCAACCAACACGGCGTCCGCACCAGCGCCGGTTGAAATCGTCTCACGAGTTCCATCCACATCGGAGTCAGCGTCATTGCCCGCATCACCTTCGATTCTGATGGTGTCGTCACCGGCGTTGGTGGTGACGTCCATCTCGGAACCCTCTTCGAGAATGATCTCGTCATCACCCGAGCCTGATTCCAGGGAGCTGTCTTCGTTGAGCGTGATGGCCGCATCGACACGAATGGCCAGATCTCCGGTCATAGTGCCGCCCATGATGTCAACGCCATCCTCGTTCTGCGAAATGATGCCGTTAATGGTGACATCACCAGAACCGGTGATGGTCAAATCCTGAAGCTCGTCAGCGATGAAGGCGTTTACATCACTGTTTCCATCGGTGTCATCGTCTTTGTCGAGGCCAAGGTTAAGGTTCTCGTCGTTGTTGGTCCTTTCATTCCAGGTGATGTCGACTGTGCCGGTGGCGTCGATAGAGGCATGCTCGGCACCCGTTACCTGAAGGTAGTTGACTTCGAGATCTTCAGTAGCGGTTATATTGACTGTCTGATCAGTGCCGCTAGCGCGATCTTCTTCGTCGTTGGCACCAATATGCAGCCAGTCTATATTAGTGCTGCCTGTGACTTCGATGTTAACAGTCTCAAAACCGTAGTTTTCGTCTTCGTAATCGTCGGTGGAGTCGATAAAGTTGTCGCTGCCCTGCGTGATCGCGACTATGGTTTGCCCGACGTTGTCAAACGTCAGGGCCAGAGCGTCATCACCACCCTCCAATGAGCCTTCGGCCCAGTTGAATTCTGTTATTCCGTCGCGAGTCGCGTTCGCAAGAGACACCTCGCCTGTGGAATCCTGCAAATCTTGGAAAATCGCGAAAGCATCTACAGAAATCCTGGTTACATTAAGAGCATCGACTCCGTCGGTGCTCTGGAAGTTTAGACCGACTGCTCCACCTTGGCCAGTGACCGACACGTTGACGACAGACACGTTCGTCATGGTTGGCGTGATTACAGATTCGGCATTATCGTTGATCGATCCAATTTCCGCGGTAAGTGTCGCATTATCGCCCTCGCCGGTGAGGACGTCCTCGTCCTGAAGGGTATTGACAAAATCATTACCGCCCGGCGTGTACGCCGGCTGTGAGGTAAACTCGTCGGAAGTCAAATTGTCGGCTTCGGTAGTAAGAGTTCCTGAGAGATCAGGAT